>CANLOE010000069.1 GCA_947492745.1 uncultured Cyclobacteriaceae bacterium
AAAAAACGCATTCATTTACTGATTTGAAGCCAGTTAAGTCCGGAATAGATTTTCTAATGGACATTTTGGGTTAAAATAGCAAAGCTCAAAGGCGAGTTTGTTATGCATAGGCATGAACAGGAAGATGAATTGTTCTATGTAATCGAAGGGAAACTGTATATGACCTATAGAACTTTGGAATTGAACTCGGGAGAATTTGTAGTTACCCCCAAAGGAGTAGAACACAGGCCCTATGCACCGGAAGAAGTCAGTGTAATGTTGTTTGAACCCACAACTACATTGAACACCGGAAACATAGACAGTGAATTGACAGTGCCCGTTTTGAAGAAAATTTGAGCGGACAAACACAGTAAAAACGCTAATACGATGCGCTATCCGAAAAATATCATCTTTCTAAGCTACCGGCACAGTTTCCTCGGGTGGAGACATAAGGAGAACAGTTGCTTTGTGGTCAAAATAATAACTTAAAGTCATTATTTCCATAGTTACTATACTGAAATAGTAGGTAGGTTCGAATAGTATGTAAAGTATTGAAAATGTGTTTTAATGATTTTATTTGTGAATTTTAAAATAATGATTGTGTACATTTATGTATTAAGATATTATTATTTATTTACATATTCATAGTTTATTGCTGTATTATGCTTAGACTTATTCGTAATACATTTATAACCAATTATTAAGTAACTACCTAGTGTACCATGAATTTGACAAGAATTTTTCCGGCATTCATTTTAGTCGCATTGATTCTGGGTTGCGAATCAGATAATAGCGAACCCATTGACCCCAAAGAAGAAACCAATCTCGAAGAAGCTATGCTTACAGATTTTCCATTGAAAGAGATTGAATACTTGGATATCAATATCACACAACCAAAAATCGAGAATAATGAAGCGCTGAACGAAGGTGAAATAATCATTACCTTACCTCATACAGTGACTTCACCTCTTCTGACACTTAAATCGGTCAATATAGACTTGGACAGATTTAATGTCTTTCCATCGGTAGGAATCCAAGAATTATTTTCGACAACGGATTTTACAAAGTATACGATCACATCCAAAAGTGATGTGGAAAAAGAAATCCATTATAACGTAAAAATAGTCATAGCTCCTACTCCCGAAGAAGAACGACTTTTTATTTCAAGTTTTGAATTACTGGCTAACGATAATTCCGCTTTTACGGATATCAACCTCATCAAAGAAGCTAGACCGAGCTTGCGGGCCGATTCTCTTTTGATATGTTTGTTTTCGAAGACAGTAGACTTTTCTGACATAACACCAGCTATCAAATACAATGGCTCAAAAATACAGTACCGTGTCAACGATGAGGATTTTGAAGACTACCCGATAGAGACTGGAAAAAGTATAGACTTCAAATACCCCAATACGGTAGATTTTAAAATCAGTAATGCCATGGATTCAAAATCAGTGACCTATAGAATAATGGTGGACACACAACATCCCATTTCCTTTACAGTACAAGAACTGCTCATTCCCGATCTGAACCTAGGAGATACCTATACCGGCGCTGGAGTGGCCACTTGGACAAACGCAGGAAACTACCCTATTTCAGCGATGAGTCCGAACGAATATACGAATGTAATAACCCCCGCTACTGGATTGGATAATATTCTTATGGCCACATTGTCCGTAAGTGAGGGTAGGAATGTCGATCCGGGCGAAAGTGGTACGATAAACGTGGTAATAACAAATACACCTCAGGTAGGGCAGTATGAAGCTATAGCCTTGTTCGATCTCAATTTCGATGAAAACCTATGGAGAATTGTCAATAGTCCAATGGATGATTTCATTAGTGATTTTGATTACAGGGATTCTGAATTACTGAAATTAAAAGTGACTATTATCGACTGAGGGACTGTTTCAAAAGTTATCCTCAATTTTTCTCCGATATAGGTGTTTGTCTTTCTATGGTCGGAAGTGACCCTCAAGCTCTTGTTCATGCGCTATCGTAACAAGGGTACATGAGGGTTTCGTGTGGATGGTATTGATTATTTTGGGTTGAATACTGTCTCCGTTATGCTCATTCCTGTACGTAACCTTTTGGCGTATTATTTCGCGGAAATTTTTGCAGGTAGCGCTGCTATTTTTGATAATGATGCTCACGCGGTAGGCCGGTCCCTTCGCTGGCTAAATCCTCGTGACATTTTCTTGACATTCGGTCTTATTCAAAATATCTAATATCATAGATGTAATGATAATATTTAACCTGGAATATGTATTAGAGCTTAGTTATGAGGGTTTAAAAAGCAATAAATCAGGGTATTTTATCGGATTCAGCGTAGCACCGCTACGGTGACTTCAAAAAACGTAGTGCAACGACCGGTTTGCAGCTATTTAGATCCGCAGTAGATTTTTCAATGCATGACCAGGGATAAAGGGATAGTAGAGCGTTTGTCATGCCATAATGATAACATGTGGAATTTTTTACTGTCAAATACTTGATTACAATTATGTTCCTATTTTTGCTTTCGCTATTTTTATTCATTCATCTTCCCTTGAAATGACAATGAAAGTCTTCAACGTCCATAAAATGCTCTTTTTCAGTTGGATGATTTTTTCGTCGAATATTTAATTCCATGTTTTTGCCATAATGTAAAAAACGCTATTGAATGAATTCGTTGGATATCATCGTCATTATGTGTAAAATTGCTTGCTCACTTAATTTGACATCAAAGGCCGTTCAATAGGGCTTTATACTGATTGTCCAACAAATAATTTACTCGGGGTACCTACAGAACAGCCCGGGTTGCCGTTCGGTCCATAAGGAGTTGCCGGCCCTGTCCAGCCTGGACTCGGGCTCCTTTACGGTATAGCGACATCGGATAAAATATATTTTTTGACCTAAAAATTCCTTGCCTAATGAAATTCGATCGCATAGAAACGATTTCCAGGTCTCTAGTGCAGCATGGTCCCGCTAACGATAGGGTTTACCTAATGAAAATACACCCGGAAGAGAGCGTGGAAAGCCTTATGGACCGACTCCATGACCTAGCACTACGAAAAGGCTACACAAAGATTTTCGTAAAGGTACCCGATAGTGTTCATCATTTATTTTTGGACTATGATTTGAAAATCGAGGCCATCGTACCTCAGTTGTACCAAGGGACGGAGCAGGGTTATTTTATGGGAAAGTATCTTAACGCTAATAGGAAATTCTTGACCAATAATGAAAGAAAATCGATAGATGAGGTAAAGTACACTGCTATGACTGCCCAAAAGGGTTTGGAGCAAGAATTAGCTACCGGATATGAGATTGTCCGATTGGGGAAACAGGATATCCCTACTATTGCAGCGATTTATCGGCGGGTATTTCAGTTTTACCCTTTTCCTATTTTTGAAGAAGCATATATAATGGAAACCTTTCATAACCATGTGCAATATTATGGAGTTAAATATAAAAGAGAGGTGATTGCTGTTTCCTCAGCGGAAATGGATGTAGCTTCGCACAATGTAGAAATGACGGATTTTGCCACGCTACCAAAATATAGAGGTAGAAACCTGTCCTATCACCTGCTTAGTGAAATGATGATATGCATGGCAGAAAAAGGAATGAAGACGGCTTATACCATAGCACGGTCCACCTCCTATGGTATAAACAAGGCCTTTGCCCGAGAGGGTTTCCATTTTAGTGGTACCTTGGTCAACAATACACTCATCGGTGATGGTATAGAGTCCATGAATGTGTGGCATAAACACTTATAAAGATAATATATGGGAAGAAAGAACTTTAATTCATTTTTGAAAAAACAGAGAGCAGAACAGAAGAAAAAAAAGAAACTGGAGAAGCAGCAGAAAAAGGCTGAACGCGGCCATACTTCAGGCACATTGGACGACATGATAGCCTATGTAGATAAAGATGGCAATATTGTAGATGAGAAACCGGAGGACGAAGATACTCCCAAAGAGGGAGGGGTGTGAGCTTTCTTACACTCAAATGAAAGTAAAGTAGGAAATAGGCAATGGAAAGGTATTGTCAAAAAGCAGTGTGCGTACAAATCATTCGTATATTAACAAATATAGGATTCTTTTGGACGGAAACCACCTTTCCCCGATGCTATTCTGATATGCTTTGATAAGTCCTTGAACTTTCCCTAAGTGGGCCTGTTGCGTCCTGCTCATTTTTCTTTTGTACCGAAACGCAATTGATTTGGGACAAGGTGATTCATTGACTTAAGTGCCACTATTATCCAAAAATCCTAATGACGGTTCTACCGGTAACGGTTCAACACTATGTGGATTTTGCTCCATGGCCATTGCCCAAAAGGTCTCCTATTTCATTTTTTATGAGCATAACAGGGTATCCAATGCCGAGGAGGTTTTTTTCTCCACTGTAGGCTTAGGCTTGTCTTTATGCTCAAGGGATGGGCCGATTTTGATCGGCATCTTTCAAAAGATAGAGTCAGAGGCAGTGATGAGAAAGAACTTTCTATTCCGGTGCTGAACAACTTCAGATCGGTCAGAGATAGGAATTCTTATAATTGAGTATAGTGATGCTATGTATAATTCAACAAAATTTACTGATAAATTGTATATACCACTGTATCAACGAGTACCAATGTGTTGTTATACTCGAAGAATGCCCTTAATGCGCAGTGGTATAGACAGCTTTAGGGCAAACTCTACTCGACGACGGTTTACCTTAAGCCCGGATCATGCATTGGAACTTAGTTATGAGGGCTTAAAAAGCAATAAATCAGGGTGTTTTATCGGATTCAGCGTAGCACCGCTACGGTGGATTCGAAAAACGCATTCACTTTACTGATTTGCAGCTATTTAAGGCCGTAATAGAAGGGCTAATGCATGATCCGGGTTAAATACATGCCACTGGGACTGGATATACCTGACCCCTAGGCTGGATTTTTGTTTTTAACCTAAAATAGTCAATAGCCTCCCTATTCCGAACATAAATTACTTCAAAATCAGCGATTTTACACTATACAGGTTTTATACAAACTTAGCTTTTAACTATCGCCTATCTTCCTGTTCATTTAGTTCACTATTGTGTTTGATTCCAGTGGTGTTCATGAACCTTCGGTTTTGCCTCACTCTGCGTTGACCATCCTCGCGATAGCGCTGCTATCCCTGCGGTTATCGCCTTGATTGAAACCAAAATGACCCGCGGAATCTTATACGACATTTAAAACCCAAATTTGTATTACACCCTAATGATACAAAGACCTCCTCACCTAAACCACTGATTTTATTGTACTTTATGCCCTCATCAATAAATCCTATTGATCAATTTGGGTTGAACGTGCCTATCGGCAATGGATACATTATACTTGGAATCGATTTTCCGCTGTCTGTTCCACATTAAAAGTCAAGTCCTTATATTTGGTTTGGAGTCAGACCGAAATGCATAGCCTATCACCTCTATCAACTGCCTATTCTCCGTATAGGAGACGGTAAGGACAATTTGAACAGATGAAAACGATTACTTTACCGGACGAACTGAATTTGAATCCCTCTTCGCCGATGACTATTTTTGATTATAAGAACACCAAGGAGGTCTCCAGACAACAAATAGTACTGAACAAAAACACTTTTAGTTTTCTTCGGGACGGGACCAAAGAAGTCTATTTTGACAATTCTTCCTATGCAATAGACAATACCCAATTTCTATTGATGCGGTCCGGACATTGCTTGATGACTGAAAAAGTTTCCAACGAATCCAAAGAGTATAGAAGTATTCTATTTTTCTTCTCCGACGAAGAGGCATTGGCCTTCATTAGAAAGTTTGAACTTGAAAAGCCCACTTTCAAGACATACTACGCTACGTACTCTTTTTGTTACGATACATTTATAGATCGATTTGCCCAGAGCCTTTTGGATATCTCCAGACTATCAGGGGCGTTTCAGGAAAAAATCCTGCGCTCTAAGTTCGAAGAGATCATGCTATATCTGATAGAGCTAAAAGGTATGGATTTTTTACACTCCATGGTCAGTAATAGTGATGGCCACAATCAGAGGTTTATGCAGACCATGGAGAGTAACCAACTGAACAGATTGACACTCCAAGAGCTTTCCTTTCTGTCCAATATGAGTGTATCGACCTTCAAAAGAGAATTTAAAAAACACTTCAACAGTTCTCCCAGCAGGTGGTTTCAAGAGAAAAGACTTGAACACGCTGCATTCTTACTGAAAAACACATCCAAAAGGCCGTCGGACATCTTCGAGGAAGTCGGATATGAAAGTCTATCGACCTTCATTCAAGCTTTCAAAGCAAAATTTGGAGTCACCCCGAAACAATACCCGCCGGATTGAACTTTTATCAACACTTTTTGAGCTGATCTGGCCCCCACATTTATAGGTACCTCTCATAATTTTGTTCTTACACTTTAACAACAGATATCATGAGAGAATCAACTTTTATTTTAGCATTAATGCTCACAGTATCAAGCACGGTACTTGCTCAGAGTACATTTACTTTATCCAGTAGCGATCTAGGAGGAGAAGCCACACTGAAGGAAGAGTTTGATGGCTTTGGTTGTACGGGAGAAAATCGATCTCCTCAATTATCATGGAAAAATGCTCCTGAGGGTACTCGGAGTTTTGCCGTGACCATGTACGACCCTGATGCGCCCACTGGGAGTGGATGGTGGCATTGGCTGGTGTTCGACATTCCGGCGAACGTACGTGAGTTGGTATCCGGTGCGGGAAATAAACAGCTGAACTTAAGCCCCGAAGGAGCAGTCCAGAGTATCACGGATTATGGCGCGATGGGGTATGGTGGACCTTGTCCTCCTGAAGGTCACGGCCTACATCAATACCTCATTACGGTCTATGCACTGAAAACCGACAAGCTGGGATTGAATGAAAATACCAATCCCGCTACAGTTGGATACTATCTCTGGAACAATACACTGGCAAAAGCGAGTATGGTCACCTACTATCAAAGGACCAAGGAATAATACGGTTCCTAATAACGTATGAAAACAATAGCGGTTCGGGGCATACCTGAACCGTTTTGTTTATCCCAGAATGTTCGTTGGAACCTCGTCATGAGGACTTATACAAACTTAGCTTTCAACTATCGCCTATCTTCCTGTTCATTTAGTTCACTATTGTGTTTGATTCCAGTGGTGTTCATGAACCTTCGGTTTTGCTTCACTCTGCGTTGACCATCCTCGGGATAGCGCTGCTATCCCTGCGGTGTTCGCCTTGATTGAAACCAAAATGACCCGCGCAATCTTATACGACATTTGAAACCCAAATTTGTATTATACCCTCATCACGAAATCCTATTGATCAATTTGGGGTTATTTCATCACCGTAACCAGTTGACTGTAGTTCGTTTTTCCATCTACAATGACCCTTACAACATGTAGGCCGGGCTTTAACTCCTCAGGGATATCGATGAACATCACCCCATCGTTATTTGTCATCATCTCATTGTAGTCAGCGGTCTCCAGTCTTCCCTGTAGATTGTAAATGCCGACCTCCACGCTGCTTGAGGCTGTTATAGGCATCCTTATGTAAAGTCGGTCCTTTAGAGGGTTGGGGTACATCTTTATTTGACTTGATGAAAAAGTGCCCATTGACTGTCGTAAACTACTTGATGTAACACTTAAGGTATAGGATATCGCCGGTCCGCTGGCGACAGGTATATGCCCTGAGGTAGACCAGGCCGAGCTGATGTTCTTTGCACCAATATTGATTTTGTCACACAGGGATTCCAAGGAGAACTTATGGATAGCCATTTCCAAAAACGAAGCTGTACGGGAAACACTGACGGGACCCAGATTCATCCAAGACCAGTTAGGGCCCTGACCTGTATGGGCCAAGAGGTATCCATTTTCGATCATGAAGTCAAAACCCGTATCGGGCCAATCCTCATGGAGGTATTCGTTGTCGCCCGCAGTGGAGCTGTTGTCGGTATCCAAAAACAGCTGATAATTGACATCAAGGTTTCCCATTAAGGAAATATAGATATAGTCAGTATTGTCCACGACTTTGATACTCTCGATTCCTCCAGATCCTGTTGTAGAACTATAGGCCACTTCGGACCAATCCTCTCCCTCACCATCAATGATGATCTTGGGGGTCGTATCTTCCGCTGGAACAGCGGTCTCAAAAGCTCCGATATCTACTCTGGACCCGCGTATCCTACTGTTTCCGGCCAAGTCGACTTGTTCGGCACCAGTATAGTAAGGGTCGCCTGCATTGACAGCGGGTGAGGAATCGGTGATAGTAAAATCTGCTATACTTGGGTCTGCGAACAGTGGATTTTGTGTGATGGTATTGGTTTCTCCGTTGACATTAAAGAACAGGTTGGTAGTATTTCCATTTTCTCTCCAATAGAGATTGTAGGCCTGAGTCTTGCTGTTGCTGCTGGTACCGGTCATCTGTACCATGGCCAGCCTACCGTCAGTAGGATAGAGGATATTATTCTTGATGGTACTGCCAGAGTTGTTCTGGAGCGCTATCTGACCATTGTCAAAGGTTCCCGTCCCACATTTGTAAAAAGTATTGTTATAAACTTCCGAGTTATTGACGGAACTGGTCGTATTGGATCCTAGGAACAGGCCGGAAAGACTACAGTTATAGGCGAGATTACTTCTAAGTATATTGCCATTGGCCGTTTTTCCGGGTACTTCACATCCTATGGAAAAGCCCACTTTATAGTTAAAGACGGTATTGTTTTCTATCAGATTATAACTCCCTCCATCGGTATAGATACCACCTGCGGCGTCCAGCCCCTCCGGTCCCGCATAATTACTTACCGTATTGCCCCTGATAATACCACTTCGGGCATAGTTCACATCATCGGGAGCGCCTGTCCATGAAAAATGACCTGCCGCATCGATGCCGATGTTGGTATTTCCATTAAGTCTATTTCCTTCTACCAAGAAAAATTCGACATTCCCGACCAAGGTCACGCTCTCACTATATCCCGTGATGCAGTCATGGATATTATTGTTCCCGATATATACATTTTTGATAGAGGTAGGAGTAGAGCCTACAACGACTATGGCATGTGCCGACTTGCTCTGGTCCGGCATGGTTGTTTTTCCCGTAGTCCAGCCAATGTCATAGAATTCACAACCGGAAACACTGATGTTATCGCCATAGCCACTGACCTTGATCCCATCGGCAAGATTACCCCAATTGTTTCTGAATACTAGGTTCTGCACCGATATGGTACTGGAGTTCGTGATTTTCAACACAGCGATACCACTTGTAGTAGCGAAAGGGCTTCCTTCCATATAGACCGTCCCATTATAGCTTCTCAAGGTTACATCGGATTTGTTGTTCAGAACGAAGGGGCCGGTATAGGTACCCGCCGAAAGGAAAATAACATCTCCCGAAGCTGCTTCGGAACAGGCAGTAGCCAACTGACCCGAGTCCGAAACATAGATATCTTTGGCATGTAGTGATGCCATGCTGCTGCATAAAAAAAGTAAAATCAGATAACAATAGTTATTTTTCATAATTTGGAGTTTAGTTCAGAATCATTTCCGATTGGTATTGTTTTGAAGATTTGTGTTTGTTATAAAATTGAATTTGTTCACGTTAAAAAAATAGCAAAAAAGTGGACTCATTTTTTTAAGGAGTGACCTTTGTTTTTAGGGTCTCATGGCCCTTGTTACAAAAATAAATATAGTTTCTTACCCTTGAGAACTCATTGGCTACATAGTAGTAATGGGCGAAGTTCAGTATTATTACTTAATGACCATGATAATAACGTATTTAGTCGTAACTAATTGTAAATCAGTTACTTTAAATTTAAGTGCTACAGGTGGGGCTTTATGTTGTAAGTGATTTCGCTGAAATTCAACAGGTTCTCTAGATTCCAACAGAACGTGGAAAGGGTTGATGAGCCGGCCTGATGATAAATGAAATTTTGCCGATTTGATCATACCTTAAAAGTCAAAATCGAATTTGATTTTGTGAACCTTTACAGAATATTGACTATCAATAGTATAATACAAATTTAGGTTTTAAATGTTGTATAGGATTGCGCGGGTCATATTGGTTTCAACCCAAAATGATCGATAGCCTTCCTATTGCGAGTATAAATCACTTCAAAATCAGCGGTTTTACGCTGCGCAGGCTCGTCACCTTAGTGATGCACTAAGCCCTCTCACCTAAACCGCTGGTTTTATTGCAATTATGCCCTCATCACGAAATCCTATCGATCAATTTGGGTTTAAGGAAACAGAAGAGGTTTAGGTTTTTTATTTCGGATACAAATTCAGCTTGTTTGTCGTTGATTTATACCTAAACGCAATTGATTTGGGACAAGATGGTTCGCTGACTTAAGTAGCCACTATTTTCTAATAGGCAATAAAGACAAGTCTCCCCGAAACGATTCAATACGATGCGGATTTTTCTCCTTGGCCATTGCCGATAAGGTTTCCCATTTCATTGTTTCTTGAGTATAACAGATGCCGACTTAGTCCTTGTTCCGGTTGATGAAAATGAGACCTATCACAAAGAGTATAGCGATGAGCAGTGGACTGACCAGATGCGCCCATTTTACTCTTTCCGGCTGTTGAAAGAACTCTGCTTCGAACTGTTCCCAGTCCACATCTTGTGCGTTGGCCTCTGAAAATATCTTTGGATAAAAATATAGACGGGTACGCTCATGAAACTCATCGGTGGCATTGAGAAATTCCATATGATTGGCCAGACCTGTCTGCGCGATATCATTGAAAGCTAGCTGAGCATGTATCGATGGTATGAAACGCCCCCATTTTTTACTGATACTTTCTCTTTTTGATACTTTGGTCTGCATCAGGGCACTCTCTTCCTTTGATTCGTCATCTCCTAGAAACTGCATGGCATAGTACCATAGCCAGTTGAACCCCTCTTCCGGTGGGTAGTCAAAAGACTCCAGATGGGGGTAGTGCTGATAAAACTTAGCTACGGTCTCCCGCTTGTTCATATCCCATTTTTCATGATACCCGTCGCGCTGTGCTATCATTGTGGTCAGTGCTTCCGGTACGGGGTACTTGGTATTGATCCGATTGTTCAGTGCAGCAGGCAGCAGTACTACCATAACCAGCCATAACGTCAGTAATAACAGTGCGTTGAAACTGGAATTGCGCGCTAATGATATGACCCAAAAACACAGCGCAAACCAAAACAGTAGATAAAGTAGGGTTGTTAATGAAAAGGCCAGAAGTGAAAACCCGAAAGGTATATTCAGTACTACTATCGCAATGATAAAAAGTACGGAGACCACCACAAGTATGGAGATTGCCCTTACGGACATTTTGCCCCATAAAAAGCCGAACTTTGATGGAGACATGATACTGACCAAGCGCCAAGTACCCACCTCTTCTTCTTCGGAGCGCAGGTTATAGGTAAAAGCAATGATCAGAAGAGGAAGAATGTAGATGAGTACAAAGCTGAAGTCCAGATTACCATAAAGTAAGCCTACAGGGTTGACCAGGTCCGTATCGTGCTTCTGAGCTTCCAGTGTACGTATGGTGATGTGTTGTACGCTAGGGTTCAGATCTCTTTGTCCTATGGAAAGGCCTGATAAGGGGCTAGGTCGATTGACCAGGGAAAATTTTAAATAGTAGAGCAGTAGACCGATATCATCACCATGAAAGTCGATGTTCCTTGCCGTATGTTCCGATTGTTTTTGAACTACCTGCGAGGCACTTTTCTCTTGCTGGTCCAAGAACTGTTTCCCTATCATTATACTGGCACTGCCGAGTAGTAATAATAGCACAAGACCTATGGTGCAAGTGCCCGTCCTGAAGAATTGTCTGAACATCAATGTATACATCTCTATATCGCTTTAGCTCTTTTGGATAGGTACATCAGCATCGCTATAGCGATGAAGGTCCAGAGTACCAGTGATACTATGGAAACGGTCCCGTTCCGTAACACCGTACTATTGGCCAGGTAATGATGTTGGAAATCGGGAAACGATTTCCATTCAGCACGATCGACCACATGTGCTTTTCCTTCTGAGCCACTTACTTTCTTTGCACTGATATGCTCCATTTGAAGTCGGTTCATCTTCTGGGCCAATTGATACCGGTAACTTTCCGACTGCCGCTGAAAATCAACATAAGCTTCGAAGTCAGTTCCGGAAAGGGCCATGGATAGGTTTTTCAGTGCCAGATAGGGATTGATCAAGGCCAGCCATTGATTGAGTTGGTTTTGGTCCCGATACCTATCCAGCAATCGATGATGATGCTTGTTGTAAATTTCGGCAGTCAATTTCTCTCCCTGACTCATCACAAAACCACCGTAGTTGAAGGGGAGTTCTTCCACGGAGCTGACCGCGTGTACTTTGAGCACAGAATCCTTGAGTGCCAGAAAGTGCGGATCGTCGGGGTTATGGCTATCCCCATTTTTGATGACCTCTTTTTCTATGGCCGAGCGAAACTCCAGTTTGGTAGGGGTAGGGAAGAGGTATGTTCCTAGCGCTTGCGATGTTCGAGGTAATAGGACTAACATCAAGAGCCATATTCCCAGTAGTTTGATCAGCGCATTTTTGGAAGAACGGCTATTCGTCGAGACTGCAACCGTAATCAGGCATAAAATGAAAATAAATAAAAGATAGGCTACGGCGATAATTACGAACCGGCCCCATTCGTCCCATGTGTCCACACCATTGAAGACGAGTATACCCATCAGTACCATTAGAAACAACAGACCAAAAAGAAAAGCCATCATCATCAGACCGAGGGACTTGCCGAACAAAATCTCCTTCCAAGTGGCCCCTTGCGTCAGTAGAATCTTCAAGGTACCCTTCTCCCTATCCGCTACTATAGCAGCATAGCCCACAAAGAAAATGATCAATGGCAAAATAGTCTGGAGAACCATGGCCATGCTGAGTTCACCGAACCGGAGAAGTCCGCTGGACAGACCGGCTTCGGAGAAATTGACCATATTCTGTTGATGTGCTTCCAGGAATACCGCATTGCCCGTAAAGCTTTCCATACCGAAATCGAACAGGCTCAAAGGATGCTTTAGCCGAAAGGCAAAAGTACCAAAATGTGCCATGCGGTGTGGGTGCTTGTCCGGATTGTCCTCCCAACTTTTGCGCGCCATTTCCTGATGATCGGTACGAAAGTGATTGTGACCGATATAATGGATACCGCTAAGAGTGGAGTATATTAGAAGGACCACCATAATGGACAGCAGCAGGTACATTGCTCTTGTCTTGAAGGCATTGGCCCAAAACTGCTTGCCGATCAGTAATACTATATCTATCCGCATTTTCAGACTCAGAATTTGTAAGTAACCGTCAGTAGGGCATTCCTTGGAGTTCCCGGGAACAAACGGGTGAAGTTAATGGCGCCGTTCCAGTGCGTTTCGTTGAGTATATTGTTGATTTTCACCATTAGCTGCATCTTTGATTTTACAGGGCGATAATATAGTGCTGCATCCAATAGCGTATAGCCGGGGATGATAAAGTCCCGGGTATACCAAGGTATTTTATCTCCGCTATGCTGTACCCCTAACCCGATACCCAGACCTTCCAATACTCCTCGCGATCCAAAATCGTATCGGGACCAGAGATTGGCACTATGGATAGGAGTGTTTTCTTTGCGCTGTCCTACCAATGACTCATCGTCATCTTCCATGATCTCGGCATTGATATAGCTGTAGGAGGCGTTGAGCTGTAGGTTGGGCAAAAGGTGACCCGCTAGGTCCCACTCGAAACCACGACTTCTGTCAGCACCCCGTTGTACCAGTAAGTCAGGCTCTTCTTCTGATGGGATCAGGATATTCTCTTGGTTGATTTCATAAAAAGCAATGCTCATCGTTATATCATTGTTGAAAAAGGAACCTTTGGCACCTATTTCCTTCAGGTCGCTGATGAGCGGGTCAAACTGTGCCGCAGAATTGGGAGACCAGAAAAAAGCTACCGTACTGGGCATGAGGTCCACGGTGTTGGACTGAGGTTGATAGCCTTCTAAATAGGTAGCATATACATTGATGTTCTTGGTCAAGGTATAGGTCAAACCAAGTCTAGGGATAAAGGCATCGTTATTGAAAGTCTGCTCATCTTGTTGTTCGTAATTGGTGATGTCCGTGAACCTTTCATAGCGGCCACTGATCAGTGCGGTCAGCTTTCCCATTTTGAGCTGCTCCTGTACATACACGGCATGCGTCATCGATAGATTCGGAGGGATGGCAAAAATCGAGTTCATCACATAGTCTTGCGTATTCTTGATGATGTTCGCCGGGTTGGCAAGGTTGAAATGGTTGACATTGGGTCGAGGTATCATCGCGTCACCGAAGGCTATCATCTGAAAATTCGCAGCATCGGCAGGATCGTAACTTCGAGTGGCACTGCCATCGTTCAACAGAAAGCCGCGAGCCGAATTCTGGCCTCCACCATTGGTCTGATGCCAGCTGTGCAGGTCATAACCTACCAGTAGCTGATGTGCGAGAGCATCGGTCTTGAAGTTAAAATTGAAATAAGCGTTCAGGTTATCTATATCCCAGAACTGCTGTCGTTGAGAATAACGTAGGGCTATCAGTGAATTGATAGGGTCTCCGGCAGCATCAAGGGCAAACCTGTTTTCCGAGCGGTGTTCCTGAAGGTCCTCCCGCCAGGTCTGTTTCATATAGGCACCGTTGAAGCTGACATGCTCTGAGAACTTCTTGGATAAACTGGAGGTCATGATCATCTGCTCGGAAAGGAAATGATCGTTGGTAGCGCCCAGGTTCAACGCTATAGGAGTACTGGACAGGTCTGTTTCTCCTGCGGCAGCTCCAAAGATGGGCTGTCCACGGTCAAGATTGCCCAGGTTACTACTGTAGATCAACTCTACGTTGATGGCCGTACGCTCGTCCGGTACATAACTGATGGAAGGGACGAGTAGTAGGGCATTGTTCTGTACCAGGTCCCTAAAGGACTCCGCTCTCTGAACACCCGCGTTCAGTCGGTACAGGAGCTTGTTCTCTTTGTCCAGTGGTCCGGTAAAATCCAAGGCACCGCGTAGCGTACTGAAACTGCCGACACTCATACTGACTTCCTTACGGTCTTCTGCCAAAGGCTTTTTGGTGACCATGTTGATACTTCCTCCAGGGTCCACACTGGAGAAAGTAACGGATGCGGGACCTTTAAGTACTTCTATTCGTTCTATGTGGGATGTAATGGGCTGTAGAAAGTAGTACTGCCGGGTACGCATACCATTCACGATTTGACCCGATTCATTCTGACTGATGCCACGTATGTTGAAATGATTGTAAAAACTGGAATTCGATACCCCACTTACGGCCTTTACAGCATCTGCAATCTGAAAAGCTTGCCTATCGGCAATCAACTCCTTAGTGACTGATATAATGGACTGTGGCAGGTCCTTATTTCTTATGGCTGTCTTGGTAGCCGAAAAGGAGTAATCACTGTTGTAGTCCTGTTGTGTGCGTCCCGTGATTTCCACGGTCTGTAGCTGTCGTTCATCTTCTTGGAGACTAATGGTTCCTAGGTCATACACCTTTTTTTCATTGGCCTCCAATACTTGACGGTAGGTTACGAAACCTACGTACCTTACCTCTAATTGGTACTCTCCGGTATCTTCCAATGAGATATCGAAATCTCCATTGTTATCAGTAATATCACCCTTGACCGTAGAACCTTTGGCCAAGGATACCGTCACACCGGGTAGAGAGGTGCTGCCAAGCTCTATCACACGGCCCGTAACCCGTAGCTGGGCATGGGCATCCAGAGTAATTATCAACAAGCATAGCAAACTAAATAAGTATTTTGATTTCATTCGGTAAACGGTTTTGATGGTTACTTTTTGTTATTCTATTTATTTATCACGCGAACTGAGACTCCTGTAATAGCATAATCAGATGGTCTTGAGGTACAATCGTTGTAGTTCATCGGCACTGATTCCCTCAGTACTGGTCCTATGTATAAGTTTCCCTTCTTTCATGATGCCTATAGTAGAGCCAACATTTACGGCATTGAAGATATCGTGAGTAGCCATCAAAATGGATTTTCCTTCTTTGGATAGCTCTTGACAGATATGGGTAAATTCATCGCTTGCTTTTGGGTCCAGCCCTGAGGTCGGCTCATCCATAAAAATGATCTTTGCATTTTTAGAGAGGGCTATAGCTATGCCTACTTTCTGGCGCATCCCTTTTGAGTAGGAGGAGAGTCTCTGGGTATGTGCTGTTTCAGCGAGACCTGTTTTCAGGAGTAAACTTCTCAGCTTTTCCTTAGTATGCCGGAACCCCGCAAGTCTACTGAAAAAATCAAGATTTTCAATACCGTCCATATTGCCATAGAGCTGTACGATTTCAGGTATGTAAGCAATCATTTGGTTCGTAAGTGCTCCTCGCTTTACCTCTTGTCCATCAATGAGGGCCTGGCCGCTTGTCGGCTGTATTAATCCCAGAAAAAGATTGATGGTAGTGGTCTTGCCCGCACCATTCTGGCCCAATAGACAATATATTTCTCCAGGTGCTACTGTAAGGTTCAAGTCGATAAGTGCGTTTCTATCACCGTACTTTTTCGACAATTGGATAGCTTCCAACATAATTCGAATTTTGAGGATTCTTTAAGACCATATCAAGGACCTTTTATCAATCCTATCCTTTCATTTTATATATTTAGTACAATAGTATTGTGTTTTCTCTTTAATTGCAACAAAGTTGCATGAATAGCGTCTTATTTATTTACCATCAACCTGTTAGCCTCTTTTATTTGGTAAGGCTACTGATGATATTCAGTTGACTTCTGATTATGCCCGGACGCTATTGTTTCAGGGTAGGTAATCCTTTTTTTTGAAGGTACGCAAGCCTTGGAGAAAGGCTCCCAATAATCAATACTTAATATAACGGAAACAAATATTTTCTATGCCGGGGCGTATACTTCGATCAATTTCCCTGATCTTATTTGCTGATTCTATGGTATTTCTTCCGATAATTTTGGTACTGGTGATATGAGCGGTGGGCGGCTGTCCTTCGTTCAAATCAAGTGTTTTAACGACTTCTAATGATTTTAATCGAAAAATGCACTTTTGGGGCGGTACTTAATTGCTAAAGTCATTTTTTTAAAGGATTTTTAAAAAAAACAATCATTAAAAAATGAAGAAATTAAACAAACCTACATTAGTTATCGCCATTGTCTTAAGTATCGCATTGGGTGCTTGTCAGTCCAATCCAGCTGAAACAGCAGAGCATAAGCAATTGGTCTCGGAACATGAAGAGATGGAAAACGATCATAAAGAGATGGAGGATTCCCATATGACTATGGAGTCCCTACACGAACAGATGATCGAAGACCATCACAGCATGGCGAGTGATAGTACCGGTAGCACCGATAGTGTTCATATGGTAATAGAAGAGGAGCATAAAGCTATTCTTTCCCGTCACACGAACCTGATCAATGAACATGAGACATTGATCAACGAACATGAAGAATTAGAGCAAAAGCATGCCGCTGGAGAAGTAAAAATGGAGCAGATGAAAACCGAGCATGAGGCCATGAAGGCAGAACACCAAGGAATGAAAGGTGAACACGAAAAAATGATAATCGAACATGAGAAGATCAAGTCGGACCATGAGCAGATGAAACAAGAACATGATGCCATGGTAGAAGAGCCCACTGAGTCTCCGGCATCCGAGCAGTAAGGATTTAGCCCAAAATCATCAATTTGAGTTAAACCCAGAATGTTCGTTGGAACTTCGTCATGAGGACTTAAATGGCAATACATCAGGGCGTTTTCTTGTGTTCAGCGTAGCACCGCTACGGTGAATTCAAAAAACGCATTCATTTACTGATTTGAAGCCAGTTAAGTCCGGAATAGATTTTCTAATGGACATATTGGGTTTAATCCAAAAGATCAATATCCTTCCTATTCCGAACATAAATTGCTTCAAAATCAGCAGTTTTATGCTGCGCAGGTTCGTCACCTTAATGATGCAAAAGCCTCCTCACCTAAACCACTGATTTTATTGCAATTATGCTCTCATGACGAAATCCTATTGATCAATTTGAGTTTAATACAAATTTAGGTTTTAAATGTCGTATAAGATTCCGCTGGTCATTTTGTTTCAATCAAGGCGAGAACCGCAGGGATAGCAGCGCTATCCCTAGGATTGTCAACGCAGAGTGAAGCAAAATGAACAGGAAGATAGGCGATATTTGAAAGCTAAGTTTGTATAATACATAATCCGGGTTCAACGCAGGATGGGACAAGATGAACGGGAAAAGATGTGGCCTTTTAAAGGTAAGTTTGTATAAATGCACGATTATCGATAAAATTACCATTCTACTGTTCCGAATCCTACCAAGATATCCTAAGCTCTAAATTAGGAGTAAAACCCAAACCGTAGGCCCGTGTATCGATAAACTCGTTGGCGAGCGAGGGAGTAATTCGTAACTCTCTGCTGAGTAGGTTTTTACGGTTGTAAAGGTTGAGTAAGGATATACCCATATGGTAACGAAAGCGATTGCGTTTACCGATATTGAGGTAATAGTTGACCGAAAAGTCCAGTCGATGATAGTCCGGCAGATTGTTTCCGTTGATGTCCTGAAAACTGATACGAATGGGTCCCTTTTGGTCAGTGACGGCATTTACATCCGTAAAAGATTTGCCCGTATGCCATAACCAACCCAAGGAAAATTTCAGCTTTTTCAAATCATAAAAGTGTGACCATTTGACGGTATGCTCGATGTTCCAGTTGCCTGGAAAAGGCTGATTATCATTTAGCCCTTCGAACCTGTTTTCCGTATTGATATAAGAATAACTGGCCCATGTCTTATAATTACCTAAGTGCTTTTTGACCAGAAAATCGAGTCCCATGATACGACTGTCTCCCAATCTGAAATTATTATCCACAGGATTTAAAAAACCAAAAGTAAGCGTGGTGATCTGATTTATTTCCTTATAATAGGTCTCTATGTCCAGTAGCCAATTGTTCTTGTCCAATGTACTTCCCAAAGTCAGTTGATAACTATCGATGATGGGGAATTTGTCCTTAGAGGCAAGGGTCCATACCTGCCTTTCTAGAGAAAGGTCACTGACTACGGATTCTTTTATCTGGCTCATTACCTGACTCTTGTATTCTCCAGAGACATTGACCCGTAGAGCGGGGCTTAAGCGCTGTTGAAAGAACAGTCGTGGTTCCCAAGAGTATTCTTCTAATTCGGTGTAACAGTTGAAACGAAGGCCTGCTTGTAACTTGGTCTTATCCGTGTTGATATAGTTATACTCTGTATACAGTGCCTGTGTGGTAACTCTGCCCATACCTCTGTCCAAAACGATATCGTAATTCGGTGTGATTTCCTCAAAAGCATAGTTCACGTCGTTATGAAACATCTGATAGCCAAAGTTGAGGATGTGTTTTGTGGCTATAGGCTGTTTGAGGTCAAAGTGAAGTCCATAATCGATGACGCGATTTTTTTTTGAGGAGATGTCCGTATTGCTACCCAATATGTTTTTAAATTCATAGCGAAGCTGATACCTTGTGTAATAGCTACTTAGGGAAAAGTGAGTCCCTTTTCCCTTTTTTTTATGTTGCCATTGTAGTCTGTAACCTTCGTTTTCCGTACTGAGTAAGTCCTCATAGCGTTGAGTGTCGAAATTGCTTAAACTGCTGAAATCCAATTGATTATCATGATATAGGCTATTGAACAGAATTTTATCCGATGGAGTAGCCTGATAGATGATATTGCTGTTCCAGTCAGCGAAGAACACTTCGTTATTGGTATCTCTATTTTGACCATTATCAGTGTCATTGATTTTTGTGTTCTGAAACACACGATCGGAAAATCGGTTATACGTAAATGACTGCCACTGATCGGTAAAAGATTGGCGACCGGAAATAGAGATACTTAGCTTGTTCTTGATAACAGGGACTGTTAGGGCAGCATTAGCAAACAACATATTGAACCCAGCTCCTCCTGACCAGTCTTCCGCGACGTTTTCTTCGCTCTTGATATCGATAACGCTGGAGACGCGCTCACCATAGGCAGCGCTGGTGCCATTTTTAATGAAATCGACTTTATCGGTCACATAGGGATTGAAGGCTGATATCATACCGAAAAAGTGTCCTTGATGGTAGGTTTTGATACCGTTCCAAAGAATCAGGTTCTGGTCGGGACTGCCTCCTCTCACATGGATGCCCGTTATGGTTTCGAACGGATTACTAACTCCGGGAGACAACTGTATACTCTTCAATATATCGGGAGCAATAAGCCCGGGGAGCAATGTCAGTTCTTTTGGGTGAAGTGTTATTTTATTGTTCGATTTGGTGATTCCTTCGCTGAGATAAGCATTGACGACTACAGGACGAAGGAAAGATACCTTTTCTTTCATCTGGAATTGGGGGCATTGACTGCCGTGCAATGTTCTTGAGTCAACGTTCTTTGTTCGGTATCCCAGATGCCTTATAGAAAATACTGAACCATAGGGGACGTCACTGAGGCGAAAATTGCCCTTTCTATCTGAAAGTACGCTATAATTGCCCAGGGCATCTATTATACTGGCTTGTTCCAGTCCCTTACCTTTCTCATCGAGTACCTGTCCACAGATATCTACCCTATCATCGGCTCGAAAGGGCCGCAGTATGACATACCGTTCGTCAATCGTTTCAAAACGTAGATCGGAAGCCTTTTCCGCTAGGTCAAGAAACTTGGTCAATGGGATGACTGTATTTGAGGGTAATTCTACTTGGACATCGGAGACCAGAGAATCCACATAGGAAAACCGGACATCATAGTAGGATGCTGCATTTTCTAGAATTTCTTTTAGGGGTTGTACTTTAACAGAAACCGCACTTCTTTGGGGAAATGCGGCTTTAATAATAAATAATAAAATGAAAAAGAGTATGTAGAACTTTGCTTTAGCCACTTATCGATACTGTTTTTTCGTCTTTTAGGGTGTAGGTCAAATCGAGACTGTTCAATACTGTTTTTAATGCTAAGTTCAAGTCCCCATGAGGGAAAGTACCGGTGAAAATTATGGAGTCATCTATGCTGTCCTTACCTTCAATTTGTATGCCGTATTGGTTTTCGATTGATTTTAGGACATATTTCAGCGGTAAACTGTCAAAAGAAGATTCGTTATTTATCCATCCGGGATTCAATTCCTTCACATCACCCAGACGTGCTGCTCCGTTTTCCAATTGACGAAAAGTTTTTCCGGCAGTAAGGATATGTGTTTTATTCTGTTGAGTCACACTTACTTTACCTTCATAACAAGTCACCTCTAACAGCCCGTCCATCGTTCTCACATTGAACTGAGTACCGAGTACCGATACTGTTCCTTTAGGTGTATTTACACTGAACTTGCTCCCTTTGCTTACTTTAAAGTATGCTTCACCTTTCAGGTCAAGGCTTCTCCCATTTTCCCAATCATTTTCATTATAAGTGACCTGGGCTTTGGCATTGAGTATGACTTTTGATTGATCGGGTAAGGCTATGGACAGTTGTTCTCCAAAATCACTTTTGTGTAGACTATTTCCAGTATAAGTGAACAGAAAGAAAACCACTAATAAAGTAATGACAGCGGCGGCAGCGTAGCCCCAAGTACCAAAAAGAATCTGTTTACCCTCCTTTTTAGGCTCTTCCAAATGTAACCTGCGTTTGTCTTTGACACTCTCGAAAAGAGCACTCTCATCAAAATCAGGTCCGCTCAGCGCCTCTGTACCTAAAACAATCTTTTGGTATTGTTTGAAATCGGCACTTTGCTCGAACTTGGCCAATTCCTCTTCGGATAACTCTCCGTTAAGCCATCGTGCCAAAAATACATCATCGTTTAGTTCACTGTTCATATCTTTACTACTGTGGTCATACACAGATAAAACGCGCCCTGCGCATAAAACCCTACCACTAAGATAGGTTTTTTCGATCTAAAGTGCTATCGATTTATTTTAGATTTAATTAATCTTCTATTTTTCAGATAGTTATAATATTTTTTTAGGTGATGCATCGTCAATCATTTTGACTCCTTGGCTTACTTATTCCATAGTATCGTTTCTTGATCAATTACTTATCGCTTCATGACCGAATTTGCCAGAGCTATCCGAAAAACCGAGTTCTATTTCCTGCGGAGCTTGCGGACACTTTCACTCATAAAACCTATACCATAAGCAGTCAGTTGAGTGAAAGCCGCCGCAATACTCATTAAGGCCACGGACAAGGACCTATTCTGTACCAGTGCGTCGAAGAACAGCAGCAATGTGTAGGTGCCAAAAGCAACACTGCCCAGATAGAAAAGAGCGGGGGAGAGTAGCCCACTGATCAGGTAAGTACCCAGTGCTAGGGTGAAAAATGCAGGAAAGGTATGGACCGGTTTCAGTTCTTTTGGGTAATAGCGACTGATATTTATACGGGCGCGACCGAAGAAGTGCAATTGTTTATAGAACTGACTCAGGCTTGTCCTCCGTTTATGGTATACAAAAGCATTCTCTATCAAACCCGTACTGAATCCATGCTCGATGATACGGATACTAAATTCTATATCTTCTCCCATACGGGTGATGATATAGCCCTTGGTCTTTTCGTAGACAGCCCTAGAGATACCCATATTGAAGCTACGCGGATGAAATGTGCCTACATGATTTTTTCTTCCGCGGATTCCGCCCGTAGTAAAGAGGGAGGTCATGGAGTAGCTGATGGCTTTTTGGACAGTAGTAAAACTACTGTCGGCCCTATCGGGGCCGCCATAGGCATCCAGCCATTGATATGACAGAGCAGTATCCACGGCCCGAAGATAATGGGGGGGGATAAGGCAATCAGAGTCGAAAACGATGAAATAATCTCCACGTGCCCGCTCGAAACCATAATTGCGGCTGAAGCCCTGTCCGCTGTTCTTTTTGAAGTAGTACCTCAAATCCAAACGGTCACTATAGTTGGCCGCAATATCCTCACAGGTAGCTGTCGAACCGTCTTCTACAATCAATACTTCAAAATGGGTATAGTCCTGTAGTGTTAGACTTTCCAGCAGCTCTTCTATTTCCTTCGGTCGGTTATAGACAGGGATCACTATAGAATACTTGACCATAATTTCACTGTTTTCCGGCATCTGTCTTGATCGAAGGTACCCCTACACTGTCAATAACGAGGTATTCGCTTTTAGTCTGAGCATCCATGGCCATCATTTCGGCCAGAAAACCGGCCAAGAACAATTGCACACCGATAACAAGGGCTACAAGAGCTAGGAAAAAGAGCGGTTGCTCGGTAACATCCCGCTCTATAGGTTCCTTGGAAATATAAATGGTAAACATCTTATCGAAAAGTATCTTAATGGTAAATATGAAACCAAAGAAAAAGGAAAGTGTCCCTAATCCCCCAAAAAAGTGCATAGGCTTTCTTTTGAAACGGGAAACAAAAGTAATGGAGAGCAGATCGAGAAAACCATTGATAAAGCGCTCCAGTCCAAATTTTGTCGTACCGTATTTGCGCTCTTGATGCTGTACTACCTTTTCTCCGATTTTAGTGAAACCATTCCATTTGGCGATAACGGGGATGTATCGGTGCATTTCTCCATAGACGCGAATACGATGGATGACATCCTGTCGGTAGGCTTTCAGGCCACAATTGAAATCATGTAATCGAATACCGGAAAGCTTACGGGTAATGTAGTTGAAGAATTTGGAGGGAATCGTCTTACTGATAGGGTCATAACGCTTTTTTTTCCAGCCCGAGACCAAGTCATACCCCTCTTTCTTTATCATTGCGTAGAGACCGGGGATTTCCTCAGGACTATCCTGTAGGTCAGCATCCATGGTAATGATGACCTCACCGGTGCTGTTTCGAAACCCCATGTCCAATGCAGCTGATTTACCATAGTTGCGGTTAAACCGTAACCCCTTTACCTCTTCGTAGTTGATGGATAGCTCCTGCACCACTTCCCAAGAACGGTCACTACTGCCGTCATCTACCAGTAAGATCTCAAATGTATACTGATGCAGGCCCATGACCTTATGTATCCAAGCGCACAGCTCAGGTAGGGATTCTTCTTCATTATACAGGGGAACAACTACCGAGATATTCAATGATTGTGACATAAATTCTAAAATTTTTCCTCAGGTTTCTTTTTCTTGACGATAGCGCCACTGATGAGCGCTGCGATAACATAAAAAATCGAGACAATCAAATAATTCTTTATTGCCCCTAAAGGCTTAAATCCATCAATCATGTCTTTTTCCATTTTTTCAACGGTTTCATCGATTTGGCTGCCTGTCATGCCTAATTTTTCAAATAAAGCTATCGTATTGTCAATAGTGGTATCCATAATGAGACGAGCCAGGTCTGGGTCGATGACATTGAACAATAGGATATTGAACAGGGTACCCATAAATCCCGCTATCAGGAAACTGATAAAACCGTGTACAAATGCATCCCCAAAAGATAGATAGCCTCCGACCAGCTTGCGAAACTGCAATCCAAAATAGATCACTATGCCAAAACTTAAGACCAACAAAGAAAGGTTGAGCCAGCTAGCGGCAAAAGTACTGGGATTGACAATATAGAGCAATAGGGAGATTACCACCATGACACCACCTACGATGCCTCCCGTCTTCACACCATGAACTATTTTTGAGGGTGTATTTTCTATCGTGTTTTGTAATTCTTCAGTCATAATCAAGTAAATCTTTTTGGTTGTCTCCTTAAAATTACTGAAATAATGATATTAAATAGGATTCCTATAAGTATTGTTTTTCCTAAATAGGTCAAGGCAATCTTGAAAGAAGTGGTCTGCGGTAGCAATCGCATTTGTTCTTGAACCATTTCCTCGTTCATCGTTTTTTCCAGCGCCACTTTGTTTTCGAGCATCATGTGCATCAGCTGGATACGTTCTTCGATATATTGGACAAGAAAGTCAGGAGCTATCCATTGAGCAAAAACGTAGATGAACAAGGCTGTAATGACCCCAATAACGAAACTGACCAGGAAACCAATGAGCAGGCCTTGCCAGAAATGGAGTATTTTATCATTTCGATAATCCTTGAACTCCTTGATGCTGAAGAAAATGAATATGGGTACCAATAGAAAGCGCACATCGGCAAATCCGGGAGGTAAGGGATGTTTGCCTACATAGAACATGACACTATAGAGAACAATGAGCAATAAAGCTCCATAAACACCGTATTTTACGGGAATGGTATATAGAAAGTTTTTGGAGGTCATAGTTATATCAGCTTTTACGGATAATATCCAGATATACTTGTACTTATAGATTGGAATCAATCCAATGCAGGCCATTGTTGAAGGTCGCGACTGCTTTGCCTTTTAGGGTACTTCCTAAAAAAGGGGAGTTTTCGGCCCTAGAGCAATTATTGTTTTCCGAATAGTCCCATTCCCATTTAGGAGCAAAGAGTGTCAGGTTGGCCTCACTGCCTTCGGTGATTTTGGGGACGGGTAAGCGGAGTAACTGCCGTGGAACACGGGATACCTTATCGATAAGTTCGTTCAGAGGGAGGTGTTCGCTCAGTTGTACCAAGTGATGTCCCATGGTCTGGAGGGCAATGATGCCAAATTCTGCCAAATCGAATTCCAGCTTTTTGCTTTCCTGATCTTGAGGACAGTGATTTGATACCAAAACATCGATAGTACCCTCTTTCAGTCCCTTAAGAAGGGCTCGGTTATCGGATTTTTCTCGAAAGGGCGGTATCACCTTATAATTGGTATCGAAATCCAATAAAGCACTATCCTCAAAAGCAGTTTGATAGGCAGCGATATCACAGGTAACTGCAAGCCCCTCTTTTTTTGCCTTTTTTATTAGTTTTACGGATTTTGCTGATGATATGTTGGAGAAATGTAATCTCCCTCCCGTATACTCTAACACGTCCAGATCACGACTTACCATCAGTTCCTCGGCCAGTTTGGGCATGCCTCTCACCCCTAGAACAGTACTACTGATGCCTTCGTTCATGCTACCGAAACGGTTCAAATGACTGTCCTCGGGCCTATTGATGAGCAATCCATCAAATTTTTGGAGGTACTGTAGTGACTTCAACAGGATATCGGTGTGCCATATGGGGGTTTGTCCGTCTGAAAAAGCCACTGCACCCGCATGGTGCAGGTCGATCATTTCCGTTAGCTCCTTGCCTTTGGTATCCTGCGTAACTGCGCCTATGGCATGCAATTGAGTCAGGCTTCCCGTATTATCGGACTGAATGTAACTGATTTCGTTCTTGGATTGTAGGCAAGGGTCCGTATTGGGCAAAAGGGCGAGGCCCGTAAACCCACTTTCACAGGCGAGTTGCCTGCCGGATAGGAGCCCTTCTTTATACTCATGACCGGGGTCCCCAAAGGTAGCTCGCATATCGAACCAGCCAGTGGAAAGCTTCATCCCCTTAGCCTCGATGGTACGGTCGGTCTGCTCTTCTTTATCAGTAGCGCTGATGGTCACTATACGCCCCTGTTGTATCAGTACATTTCTTTTCTTTCCGTGGTGTATGGAAGATGGGTCGATGATTTCCGCCGATTTGATCAGGATTTTCAATGTGATTGTCTGTGATTATTTTAGAAATCTGGCTAAAAGCACTTCTACGAATAGAAATAATAATGCCAGTATGAGTGCGTAGCGCCATAGTGGTGTACCCTCATAGCGCTCTTTGATGACCCTTTTGAAGGCCACTGCATCCTCCGTGGCAAAGACCTGTACATTGGTTTTGCCTTGGGCGGCAGTTTCCAGAACCGATAGCTCATGCTGCGCCAGTAAGGATTCTTTTTTCTCATTGTTAAAGGCCAACTCACCGAATAAGTTATCCCTCTGCGACAACTGATAGAAACCGGCACTCAGGGTATGTTTGGGTAAACCGATAATCAGTCTGTTGCCCAGGACTCTTTGCTCTGGAACTACCTCCTCCTGCTCCCGCACCAGCTTGAAGATATCGTTTTTGGATATAGAATCCATTCTTAGGGTCAGGTTCTGTTCGTCCAGCGTATGGTACAACGCTTTTTGCTTTTTGCTACTGCTTACCGCAATCCTGTACATAATAGGTACAAATATAGCATGTCGATGTAGTGAAGTGTATTCATCCTCCAGTGGACTGGCAAAAAGAAATACATTGCCCCCTTTTTTAAACGAGGATAGATAGGGCATACCATTTTTAAATTGAAGCAGCGCCTGTCGGTCTCGCCCCCATGCCAGCCGACGGCCGGCACTGGGCATAGAGAAGTTCTCATTGGTGTTTTCAAACACATTTTCGAAGAAAGGGTTACGCAGGTCGGGAGCAGCCAGTTCCTGTGGTTCTTTGGATGCCTCGGGTAAAGTGATGCGCTGGGGTATCAGTGCTTGATAGGCTTCTGCTTCTGCACGGGCCGATGGTATAATGGCCAGACTTCCGAAGTTTTGGAGGTATTCGTTCAGTGCGATGTTCAGAGAGGGATCCATATGTTCCAGTCCATTGATGATCAGTAGGTCGGCATTCTTGATCTGACTGTAATTGAGGTTATCCGCAAACACGGAATTGAAGTTGAACAGCTCTTTATTGCCGTATACATTGCCCAGCGCATTATTGGCTTCTCGATGCTTGACTTCGAGAATACTTATCCGCTCACTCAAATCGATACTAAGGTAGAATTCGTTATCGAAAGTAACGGGGAAGTCCTCAAAACCGATCTTACATCGATTGATTTTCTTTAGCCCAAAGGCGAGGTCAAAGGTAGCCTCGGTTTTGCCTTTGGCAGGGATGTCTATTGTGGTAGTCGCGGATTGGATATCGTTGATAAAGGCCTTCACGCCAAGGCTACTCACTTCTTTATCGCTATCATTGCTCAATACGACCTTGAGACTTGATTTCTTTTTATTGATCATCAATGGGTTGTCCAGATAAACAGAATCCACATATATATTGATGTCATTGGAGAAAGACAGCGGTATCCAATGGTACCGGTGCAATGTATCATAGGCGAGGTCCGCAAGGTTTCCACCCGTAGATTTTTGGAAATCACTGATCCAGAACAACTCTTTACCTGTAGCACTGCTCTCTGTGCTTCCTCCACTTTGCAGCATCCGCTGCTCTATTTCTGTAAAGCTACGTGTAATGCCCGTCAGCTGAAGCTCTGTGAGATGTTCTTCGATTTCGGCCTTGCTCTTCTCCGCATTGGAAAAGGGAGCAAAACTATTGGTCAACAAGCGGAAGCGAGTCCCTACCGGGTAGAAATCGAGGATTTCCTGAGCATAGCGTATGGCCTCATCCAGTGCGCGAGTGTCATTGGCAATCTCATTGCCCATACTCATGGAGTTGTCCAAATAGATGCTGACCTGTTTTCCATCTAGACCCGCTTCTTGTTTATTGATCACGGGCTGTACGAAAACCATGACCAAAAAGAAGAGGAATAGGAGCCTGGACGCCAGTATGAGGTAATGCTTGAGTTTTTTGCGGGATTGACTTGCTTCCTTGACCTTTCTAAGAAAACGCGTATTGGAGAAGTAGACCTTCTTGACCTTTCTAAAGTGAAAAAGGTGAATGATAATAGGTATGGAAAGCGCAAATAGGCCGTATAGGAACTGGGGAAACAAGAAATCCATTAAGGGCAAATGTAACTAAAAAATCGTTTTTGAATAGCAATCTTGTCAAATCTATTCTCTCTCTCGACAATTGTGGCAAAGGAAATGGCCAATAAACAGAAGTATAGTCAAGGGAAATTAAATAGGGAAACAAGACACTCCGCAAGTGCTAATAACGATTCACCAGTAATAATTTACGGACAAGAAACTCCCAACGTGGAGGCGTTCGTAGAGGTGGGACCGTTTTACATCATCGGTACATAGTTAAGGTCAGGGAAAACGAGCTGGTATTTATAGTTAATTCCCCTTTTCATGCCGCTGCGACATATATCTGTGATATCTATGAGGGCTACCATACCTGAGGTGGTATATTTGCATTCAACCCTCGTTACGAAGTTCCAAAGCATGGTCCGGGTTCAATATATTTTCGGCCACTGGATAGACATGCTTCGAATCGGTAGTGACCACGAACTTTTTCTTTAGCACACTCCTGAATCCCATCTCTTTCATCAATAGGGCAATGTATGAGCGAGAGTACGGTAGCCTTTCGCGTTCCGGTTTCTTGTGGATAAGGTAGCTGCCATAGATTTGGTGGCTCTGTTCAAAGAGTTGCTTTGCCCTGGCCTTTAACCCCATTTTGGGTGTTTACGGTTTAGGTGTACATTTTGTCCCATCCCATGGTAATAGGCATTCTTACTTACCTTCATGCACACACACATCTTCTCAACAGGATACCTTGATATGTGTTCATCAATGAACATATATCTTATCTGTCGCTCTTGGAGAAGATGCTCACGGCCTTTTTTAAGATGTCACGTTCAAGGGCCGTATCCCTTAATTCTTTCTTTAAACGTCTGATTTACAATTTTTCAGCAGATGGCTCATTCCTCTTTGAAAAATCTCCCGACCTCATCTCATACTCAGCACGCCAACGGCGGATCATTCCGCCACTCAGACCATATTCTTCACTGACCTCTTTCACCTTTCGGCCCGATGTCAAAAGCTCTGAAATTATCACTTTAAAATCGTTGTCATATCTCTTTGCCATAAGTCAAATATATAGATTATGGCCTGTTTTAATTCGTACCAACAAAACTAGACACTCCACACCATTGAAGCATCTGATGGATACCTATTTTATTATATTTTGAGTGTACGATTCCTGATATTAGAATTCGCTCCTTAAGGCTTCGACTCTTCTCATTTTGTCGATCAATGCCGAAGACTCTGCAAAGTCCAAGGTCTGCTGACCGTCCGAAAAAGCTTCCTCGGGCTTCTGATGTGTTTCATAGATTATACCATCTGCCCCTGCCATAATGCTGGCCAAGGCCATGGGTTCGACATGATGTCGAATACCGATACCGTGCGAGGGGTCGGCGATAACAGGCAAATGGGACTTTTCCTTTAGGATAGGGATGGCATTCAAATCCAAGGTATTACGACTGGCCTTCTCATAGGTACGGATTCCCCGCTCACAGAGTAAAAGTTTTTCATTACCCGCAGAGAAGACATACTCAGCAGAATACAGTAACTCATCGATAGTCCCGGAGATTCCTCGCTTGATCATGACGGGTTTATCCACTCGCCCCAGTTCATCCAGCAAGTTGAAATTCTGGGTATTTCTGGCGCCGACCTGGTAGATATCGATATAGTCATACATCTCTGCTATTTGTGATACCTGCATTACTTCAGTGATGATTTTGATGCCGGCCTCTTTAGCGGCCTTGTACCATAATTGGAGACCTTCCACGCCCATACCCCGAAAAGAGTATGGAGAGCTTCTGGGCTTATAGACACCACCACGCATGATCTTGACATTATTTGCCTTGAGGTGCTCTATGGTCAGACGGATCTGCTCTTCACCTTCTATAGAACAGGGACCCGCCATGATGGCAAAGTTATCCCTTCCTATCTTTACTCCATCGCCGAGGTCGATACAGGTCGCTTGTACCTTCCACTTCGCCGAAACCAGTTTGTAATCATCGGATACGATATGAATATCGGCAATGCCCTCCATTTGACCCAAGTCACGTATGTCAAAGTCGCTTTTACCTATCCCGATGATGTAATCCCCTTTTTGTGTTTTGACCTCTGTCGTCTTGTACTTCAGTTCATTGACCTTATCGATAATGGCGCCTTTGTGGCTTTCTTGTACTGTATTTTCGAGTTGTATGATCATGGCTATTTCGTTATTGATTTTTTTCTTGAAATTTTGAAAGTACTCGTCGCTATCTATCCATTGCCCTTGACACTTCTGATATAGGTAGTAATCCCTTCTTCAAGAGGCTCCTTTTGGGAAAGCACTTGGATAAAGGCACTTCCGATGATGGCCCCCGAGGCATAGGCACAGGCCCTTTCAAAAGTAGTGTTATTGGATATCCCGAATCCAATGAGCGTAGGATTGTTGAGGTCCAGTTCTTTTATGCGGTTGAAATAGGTCTCCTGTTCCATGCTGATACCTGTTTTTGCTCCCGTAGTGCTGGTTGAGGACACCATATAGATAAACCCTTTGGAGTTATCGTCGATTTCACGGATTCGTGCGGTCGAGGTTTGAGGTGTGATCAAGAAAATATTATAGAGTCCATAACTTTCGAATAAGGTTTTGTACTCCTCCATATATTCCTGCATTGGTAAGTCGGGAAGAATAAGTCCGTCGATACCTATTTCTTGGCAGGCCTTACAAAAATTCTCCACTCCGTACTGTACTACAGGGTTGATATACCCCATGAGTATGATGGGCAATTGAACGCTGTCACGAATGCCTTTTAACTGTTCGAAGAGCTTTTTGATGGACATACCATTGTCCAAGGCTATTTTATTACTGCCTTGTATCGTAGGACCATCCGCCACGGGATCGGAGAAGGGCATGCCTATCTCGATGATATCGGCACCCGCTGATTCCAGAGCGGTGGCTATGCTTACGGTATCCTCTAACTGTGGAAAGCCCGCAGTATAATAAATGGATAACAATCGCTCTTTTTTTTCCTGAAATGCTTTATCAATACGGTTTATTTTTGTTGTATTTATCATAATACTTGATTTTTAGGCTTTGGAGGCTGTTTTGAAAGGTGTTTTCTCGGGTCTGCGATACTCAATACTTACCCCACTGGATATAGGTCTCTAAGTCTTTATCCCCTCTACCGGAAAGATTGATGACCACGGTGTCATCCTTTGTCAAAGTCAGCTTAGGCAGTACAGCGAAGGCATGTGCCGTTTCTATGGCGGGTATAATCCCCTCCAAACGACTGACTTCGATACCCGAACTCATTGCTTCCTCATCGGTTACGGACATGAAATCGACCCTCCCTACATCGCATAGATGGGCATGGATGGGGCCTATCCCTGGGTAGTCCAACCCCGCAGAAATCGAATACGGCTCGATGACCTGTCCATCCATAGTCTGCATGAGCAATGTCTTGCTGCCATGGAGTACGCCCGGTTTTCCCAGTACCGTTGTCGCTGCTGACTCGTCCGTATCGTTACCTTTACCCGCGGCCTCTACAGCTATCAGTTCTACCGAATCTTCGTTCAGAAAGTGATAAAACGCACCAGCAGCATTACTGCCACCACCGACACAGGCAATCACATGTGTAGGCAGGGCCTTACCCGTGGACTCCAGTAGTTGCGTCCGTATTTCTTTGCTGATGACCGACTGGAATCTGGCCACCATATCCGGATAGGGGTGTGGCCCCACCACGGAACCGATAATGTAATGTGTATCGACAGGATGATTGATCCAGTGTCGCATGGCCTCATTGGTAGCATCTTTTAAGGTTTTGCTGCCACTCTCCGCAGCGACCACTTTTGCACCCAGTATTCTCATGCGCTCTACATTGGGCTGTTGTCGCTCCATGTCCACTTTTCCCATGTACACGATACATTCCATCCCCATCAGGGCACAGACCGTGGCCGTGGCCACGCCATGTTGGCCGGCACCCGTCTCGGCGATGATCTTTTCCTTGCCCAGTTTTTTGGCCAAAATAATCTGACCTACGGTATTGTTCACTTTATGAGCTCCGGTATGGCATAAGTCTTCCCTTTTCAGGTAAATATTGCTGCCGTACTTTTCAGAGAGTCGTTGTGCCAGGAATAGAGGCGTGGGTCGTCCCACATAATCCTTTAGCAAAGCTTGAAACTCTTTCTGAAAGCTTTCTTCTTCCATAATGGATAGATAGCGTAAGCGAAGTTCTTCCACATTAGGGTAAAGCATCTCAGGAATGTAGGCACCACCGAATTTTCCGTAGTACCCTCTCTCATCTACTGCATGTTTCATCGTATTTTTACTTTTTTTTATTTACCTACATCATTACTTCTATTCCCAAAACTTCCTGTAGTGGTTTTCTGTTTTATCCACCCTTTGTTTTCAGGTCTTTTATTGTATTATATAATTTTTTCAGTTTTGTTATATCCTTGGTGCCAGGGCTGACTTCAAACCTACTGTTCACATCCAGGGCATGAATGGGAAGTCCTTCGATATCTTGGATTTGTACGATATTCTCCAAACTCAGACCCCCACTGAGGAAGATAGGCTTTGTATCCTCGTAGTGCCGAAGTAGGCTCCAGTCGAAAGTATAGCCGTTTCCTCCACGCTCTTTACCTTTAGTATCGAACAGGTAATAATCAACATAGGGACGGTAGGGTTTCAGCCTTGCGAAATCAAAACCTTCATCGATACCAAAAGCCTTGATCAGTGTATGACCTTTCTCCTTCAATAGGGCGCAGTATTCCGGGGACTCATCTCCATGTAGTTGCAATAGGTCCAGTTGATACTCCGCTGCTTTTTCCCGAATGAAATCCATAGCGGCATTGACAAATACGCCTACCTTTTTCACTGTTTCCGGGAGACTTTCCGGTACTTGTCTATCGAAATCCTCTCCTACATACCTTGATGATTTCGGATAAAAGATAAAGCCCATATAGCCCAAACTATCGTCAATGGCTGCCTGTATATTATCCTGTTCGCGCATTCCGCAAACTTTCAATCTAACATTTTGCATAATCGACTCTATTTACTGATCCTGCCAAAGGCACTGGTTTTATTATTGTAGCATTTCTTCTGACCTGCATTATGCTCTGTAGTTTTGTGATGAGGCCATCGTCCACAAAGAGCATTGAATCTTGAATTTTCCTTGGATTCTTTGTAGTACTGTCATGGTTAATGCTAAAAACACATCCAACTTTACTTATCTGAAGCTATTGAAAACTGCTATGGATTCGTTTTCGTATCATTTGAGGGTTTGTATTTTAGTGAAACCTCTTATGGTTATTGATAAAACAACGTTTTCGAGGTCAAGTTTCCCTACTTGTTTTGTGGTACCGTACCGGTATTAGGCCACTGATTTTGCTTTCAAAGCCTTCAGATTTTTGATGAAATCTGCACAGGCCTTCTCTGGGCGGTTGTTTTCCATGAAGTTCTGGCCCATCAAAAACCCTTTAAAACCATGTCCCATCAGTTTTACGATCGTTTCGGGTTTGGAAATGCCACTTTCGGACACTTTTACGAAATTATTCGGTATAGCCGAGGATAGACGTATGGAATTCTCTATATCCACTTTAAATGTTTTCAGGTCACGATTATTGACGCCTATCAGATCGATGCTTTCCATCAGGTTGCCCCCTAATTCGGCTTCATCATGCACTTCCATCAGTACTTCCAAGCCCAGCGATTGTGCAAAAGTGGACAGCTGTTTTATCTTGGGAGTATCCAATACGGCCGCAATCAATAAGATGGCATCCGCTCCGATGGACTTGGCCTCTACAATCTGATATTCGTCGATAATGAACTCCTTTCGAAGTATAGGGCAGAAGTTGTACTTCCGTGCCAATGTCAGGTCCTCGGAAGTGCCTCCAAAGAACGTCTTATCCGTCAGAATGGATAGGGCCGAAGCTCCCGCCTGCATATAGCCTATGGAAGTTCGTTCCACGGATACATTGGGGTGGATATCACCTTGGGACGGAGAGCGGCGTTTGATCTCGGCGATAATACCGGACATGTCCTCTCGGGTCACGTACTTCTTTAACGATACGGTCTTTGAGGGGAAATAAATGCTCTTTTCCAGTAATTTTGTCGGGAAGAGGCTCTTTCTTTCGGCTACTTCCTTTACTTTATGCGCTATGATCTTATCTAATATGTTCGTATCCATAATTGGGTTGACGTTTTATCAGTTTCTAATAGGGTCATTACAATGTATCATACTATACCGGTGTAGGGTGGCTCCTATACTTTATTTATTATCCGTGGCCACTGTGGTTTTCTTACCTTCGATCAGTTTTTTGAAAGTATCCAATGCTTTACCGGAAGCTAGGGTTTCTTTGGCCAGATCGACAGCACTGTCCATGGCATCGGCCTTGCCCGCACAGTACAGCGCCATGCCCGCATTGGCCGTGACGACTTCATTTTGAGCCTGGCTTCCTTCTCCTCTCAAGATTTTTTCGAATATCTTGGCCGAATCTTCTATGGTCGCCCCTCCGGAAAGTGCTTCGGCAGACCATGTAGATAGTCCTAGTTGGGAGGGGGCGATGATTTTTTCCCCTTTTGGACCGATAGCTTTGAAATTTCCCGTCAGGGAGATTTCATCATAACCATCCAGAGCGTGGAGTATCAAAAATTCCTTATCGGTCTGTTGGTATAGGTAGCCATAAAGTCTGGCCAGTTCCAAGCTGAATACGCCCACCAGTTGTTTTTTGGGAAAAGAAGGGTTGACCATAGGACCCAGCATATTGAAAAAGGTCTTGACACCCAGCTCTTTTCTTATAGGGGCCACGTTTTTCATGGCCGGGTGGAACAAAGGGGCGTGTAGGAAGCATATCCCGGCTTCGTCCAGACTACGTATCAGCTCGTCCTTCTCATTGGTAAACCCGTAACCGAAATAGGCCAATAGATTGGAAGACCCACATACGGAAGAAACACCATTGTTACCATGCTTGGCCACATTTTGACCTGCTCCAGCGACAATAAAAGAGGACAGTGTGGAGATATTGAACGTATCCTTGCCATCGCCTCCCGTACCACAAAGGTCGATAGCGTCATAGGCATCTATGTCCAGCGGAAGGCACAGCTCTAGCATGGCATCCCTAAAACCTTCCAATTCCTCCACGGTTATGCTACGCATCATATATACGGTAAAGAAAGCCGCCATTTGGCTGCTATTGTACTTGCCCTGGGCCAAATCCATTAATATTGCCTTAGAAGTTGCTTTGTCCAAGGTTTTGTATTCCAGTAGTTCGTTAAGTATCGCTTTCATTAGTTCTTTATTTCATATTTTTCATTCCACGAACAGACGCGGTTATTCCGTTGGATTTTTAGACACTTCAAATGCGTAGGTATATAAACCCATGCAGTGCCACCCTACTATTGCTTGCCGATCAGCACTTCAGCCAGTTATCGATCATCGTAGCCCCATGCTCGGTCAGTATGGATTCCGGGTGGAACTGTAGCCCCCTTACATCATAGTTGACATGTTTCAGACCCATGATATGACCACTTTCGTCCCTAGCAGTAACCTGGAGTACATCGGTAATGGAGTCGGGCCTTACGGTCCATGAGTGATAATGGCAGGCGTTGAACTGGCGGGGCAGTCTTTCGAAAAGTATGTCCACCGTATCTTCTACACTGATCTGGTCGGCGATACCGTGCAGTACCAAGGGCATATTGATAAGGCTGGCACCGAAGACTTCAGCTATCGCCTGATGACCTAGGCATACTCCGAGAATGCTTTTACTCGCACTGTACTCTGCTATCAAAGGTTTCAATATCCCTGCCTCATCGGGTATGCCGGGGCCTGGAGAGAGGAGTATCTTGTCATAGTTGTCTATAGCTTCCAAAGCTATCTTATCGTTCCTTACAATATCCATATTACCTCCGTAACCTAATGTTCTTATAAGGTATACAAGGTTATAGGTAAAAGAATCATAATTATCAAAAACTAGTATTTTCATGGTTTCTCAGTGCTTTCTAATTTTCCCTCAGTTGATTTCCTCGGCCATGGCGATGGCTTTTCTTAATGCTGCCAATTTATTGTTGACCTCTTGCAGTTCGCTTGCCGTTGATGACTTGGCCACAACACCCGCACCTGCTTGATAGCGAAGTTGGTTGTCCATACTTAAAAAAGACCGAATCATAATGGCATGGTTGAAGTCTCCATTAAAGCCCAAAAAACCGATAGCTCCTCCATAAGCGGCCCTGTTGACATTCTCGTATTTATCGATCAGCTTCATGGCCATATGCTTCGGTGCTCCCGATAGGGTCCCTGCGGGGAAAGTATCGGCTACCATTCTTAAAGAAGGGGTGTTTTCCGTAAGGCTTCCCGTAACCTTGGACACCAGATGAATCACATGAGAGTAATATTGTATCTCTTTAAATACCTCAACAACCACTTTTTCCGCATTTCTGCTCAGGTCGTTCCTCGCTAGGTCGACCAGCATCACATGTTCCGAATTCTCTTTTTCGTCTGCCGCCAGTGCCTTTGCCAGTTCCGTATCCGCTGTGTCATCGCCTGTTCTACGAAAAGTACCCGCGATGGGAAATATGCTGGCCTGATGATTTTTGATGACAATCTGTGCTTCCGGAGATGATCCGAAGATACGGAAGTCGCCATAGTCAAAGTAAAAAAGATAAGGAGAGGGGTTGATCGAGCGCAAGGCTCTATATACATTGAAATCATCTCCCTTGAAACTGGTCTCAAAACGTCTTGAAAGAACTATCTGGAAGACATCCCCTCTAAGACAGTGCTTTTTGCCTTGGTCCAGTATCTTCATAAACTCTTCGTCATCGTAATTGGACCGTTCTTCTCCATGGACTTTAAACCCATAACTGGGAGAATTCTGACTTTTGATCAGAGAAAGCAGACTTTCTATTGTTTCCGTACTTTTTTCTGTTTCGGGCTGATGCTCAAAAACGTAAAGTTCGTTCTTGAAATGGTCTATAGTCACCACATATTGATAAACTTTGTACAGTATATCGGGTATATCGTCTTGGGCATCGCTCAGGTCCAAATCTTCAAAATACTGTACGGCATCATAGTTCATGTAGCCAAAAAGCCCGTTGTTGATAAATTTGAAAGGGTTTTCATCCGATTCAAAAGTATTGGCGAAGTCCGATAACAGCAGAAGTACTTCACTGCTATCGGTAACCTCTTTCGTCATACGCTCTTTACCGGGAAGCTGCCACATGACCCGCTTTCCCTTCACTTCGAAGGTCGCTATCGGCTGGCAACAGATATAGGAGAAACTATTGTCATTTCCATGGTAATCCGAACTCTCCAGCAAAATGCTATTTGCATATTTGTCCCTAAGCCTCAGGTAAATACTTACAGGAGTCTGTTGGTCGGAAAGCATTTTCCTATAAGTGGTCTTCAGTACTATTTTCTCCATCATTATTTATTAAAATGAACTTACACTCACCTCTGACAGACCTGATTTTTCAAAGTCCTAGTTTATGGGATGAATATAAAAGAAATAAAAAAAGGGCTTGCTAACAGCAAACCCTTTCTTATATTATATTTTTTACATAGCGGTGCTGCTTATCTACATATGGATAAGTGCCACCACCAAAATGAATTTAATTTCTTTGTCATAATCATAATTATTTCAAATGTAAAAAAAGGAATAATGAAAAACAAAATTTTATGCCCTAATAGATCATGTATTTATACTTGAGCAAAAATTGAAATAGGAAAATAGTGCGTGAAGTGATTTAGACTTTTTCTTTTACCTGCGAATTTCACATTTAACATCCTGATATTGTCTTTTTTTAAGTTCCGTAGCTTCGGCTATGTAACAGAAAAAAAACTTCGGTAGGGCATAAAAGTCAAAATGCCCGGTGCCAAATAACAAAGTCTAAATCACTTCGGTGTATAGGCCTTGGTAGAACAGGCACGCGTTATTCTAAATTCTGTGGAAATTACACAAATTTGGGTTTCAGATGTCGTATAAGATTGCGCGGGTCATTTTAGTATCAATCAAGGCGAGCACCGCAGGGATAGCAGCGCTATCCCGAGGGTTGTCCACGCAGAGTGAAGCAAAACCGAAGGTTCATGAACACCACTGGAATCAAACACAATAGTGAACTAAATGAACAGGAAGATAGGCGATAGTTGAAAGCTAAGTTTGTATTACATCCATTTTGAAAAAAACATCTCTGCACCTGAACTATCCTGATTCGTGCTCCATCGTGAGTAAATCGAGCAACTGTGGAGATGTGAAAAATTGACTCTATTTCGGTCATTTCATTGAATCCGGTACATCGTTGAACGCAATCCGAATTCCGGTAGTTCATTTGAAAATTTTTCTGTCCGGGCGTAGCGTTTTCAAAATTTTCCGCCTCCCACAGGCCGGCCCGAAATCCCTATGGGTTTCGTCCTACTTAATTTTTATCGATAGGACCGAGCGTAAAGAAAGGGTTCGGGGAACCTCTTCAGCGCGGGGACCGGTCTGCCGCATAGGAGTAAGCACCCGGCCGGCTTGAGGCGAAACGGACCAAAGGGTAGAAACAAAGATGTCCTCTACCATTTTGGCAATGAAAAGATGTTTTTCGGTAGGAATGTATATGGATAGGGTCAAAATGGAACAACATTGACAATCCTATAGCCAAGCATATAAGTCCAACGGACGATATATTGACCAACGGTTAAAATAGTTGGTATATTTATGTATATAAGTCTGAAAACGGATAAAAAGAGTATAATTATACATGGGGCACTGAGGACTCCGAGATGAAAGTATCATTGACCATACCGGTGGCCACTATACAGAGAAGGTGCGACCGATGGTTCGTATGAGCGTTTATCCCGGATCACGCATTGAAAAATCTACTGCGGATCCAACTGGCTGCAAATCAGTCGTTGCACTACGTTTTTTGAATTCACCATAGCGGTGCTATGCTAAATCCAATAAAACTCCCTTATGGATATTTAAACCCAAATGGATCAATAGGATTGCGTGATGAGCGTATAAAGTGCAATAAGATCAGCGGTTTAGGTGAGGAGGCTTTTGTATCACTAAGGTGACGAGCCTGCGCAGCGTAAAACCACTGATTTTGAAGTGATTTATGCTCGCAATAGGAGGGCTATTGATTATTTTGGGTTAAACCCTCGTTACGAAGTTCCAACGCATGATCCGGGTTTATGCTTTTTAATGGTCTGATTTTAACCCAAAATGTCCATTAGAAAATCTATTCCGGGCTTAACTGGCTTCAAATCAGTAAATGAATGCGTTTTTTGA
>CANLOE010000070.1 GCA_947492745.1 uncultured Cyclobacteriaceae bacterium
CTTCGAAGTGTACTTTCTTTCCCATCTTGGAAATTAATCAATATATACGACATTAAAAATATTAATCTGTATAAAACCTGCGTAGCGTAAAACAGCTGATTTTGAAGCAATTTATGTTCGGAATAGGAATGCTATTGATCATTTTGGGATAAAGCAAATAAAGTCAGGATTTGAGATAAGAAGGCCTATTGTTGTACGGCTAAGGTATAGAGCCAACAGAGTGCCAAGCGGTAGCGGTGGGTTGGTATTGAGTTTGGTGCAGGCAGACCGATAAGGGTTCTGGGGTAGAACTTTGTAAGAAGATGTATTTCTTCCATTACGTGTATTGCACATCGAACATAAATTCCAAACTACGGTATTCGTAGTCCGTACTACTGTCATCGGTACACGACAGGGACCACTGTTGGCCCCTTGATATACAACAGATAACCTTGTACCCGTTCATACCCCATTTGCCTCAAGAGTTCGATATATTCCTTTACTTGCCAGTGGTCCTTTTGCCTCATGTCTCCCGTCTTATAGTCGATGATAACGACATTCTTTTTATCAAAGAGAACGCGGTCAAGGCGGTTCATTTCTCCCGTTTTAGGTAGTATGGGTACTTCTGTTTTGACCTGCCAAGTAGGTTGAAACCAAGACTCGATGAGTGGGTTCTTCCATAAGTGCAGAATACGCTCCTCTAGCATGGATTTTTCATCTTCATCGAAGAGTCCTTCGTAATAGAGCGTGTCCAGTGCACTGTAAAGATCTTCCTTATAACGTATCTTGGACATGAGGCGGTGCAGTAGTACTCCTTCACTGACCTTTACCTTGATATTGACCTGATCTTTTTCGAAAAAACCTTTGCTCTGCCTTTGTATGGCCAGTTTGCCCCGCCAGTTATGACTGGGGTAGGTCTTGAGTTCTAAGCTGTCTTTTGAAGTGGGCGATATACTGGGCTTTTCTTTCTTTAGGGGACTGATGCCGGGACCGTACTGAAAGCATTGCTGTTCTTCCTGCCACTCACTGCCTACTAAAAAGCCTTCTCTACAGACCATGTCCAGTAATAGTTCGGAGATCTTTCCCTTTTTCTTACTTTCGCTGGGAGCAAATACCTGTAAAAGGCGCTTGGCACGGGTAAAGGCGACATAGAGTACGTTTAGGTTGTCCATGGTCGCACGGATCATCTCTTCATAATAATCCCTTCTGAAAAAAGTCTCTGCAAGAGCCTTACCGTAGCGAAGGGGGAGATGGCCTGCTGACCGGAAAGGTTCTTTGCTACTGGAACACCAGAGTATATTGTCTTTCAGGGTATCATGGTCCAGGTTCCAGTCGCAGAAGGGGATCAGTACTACTTCGAACTGTAGCCCCTTGGACTTGTGGATGGTCATGATCTGGGCGGCATGGTCTGTTTCGGAAACCTGTATGGACTGTTTATGCCCCTGTTTGTCCCACCAGTCCAAAAATGCACTGATACCACCATGCTGGTCTTTCTCAAAGTTCAGTACCAGGTCCTGAAAGGCCTGAAGGTAAGCGAAATCGCTGGAAAAGCGGTTCAGCTGAAAGCACTGTATCAGTTCTTCGGTCAATTCGTATAAGGGTATTCGGTGGAGGTATACTTTTCTTTCCACGAATGATTTGGGCAACCATGTCTCGAATTCGGAGCTGTTGATGGAGGAAAAGAGTTGATGTGGGTCACTATCGGCCTTGTTTATGATGTAATGCTGATAGTCATAAACGATATTGGCTTTGACCACACTGTCATAAGGATGTACCAGGTGGGTAAATAGGTGAAGTAGTAAGCGAACGGTAGGGGAGGACTCCAAAAATAAAGCTTCACTGGAAATAACTTCATAACTATAGCCCGCTCTGGCTTTGTCCGAACGTTTATGATCCATCAGAAAATCCGCTACTATCTTCCCTTCTTTTGCCGTCCGAACCAATACAGCGATATCCCCCATCGCTACACCGGCATCTTGGTATTGCTCTAAAAGTGCAGGGACTGTTTTCAGTACCTCATCCTTCCAGTGTATTTCTTCACCGGTGATTTCCTCTATTCTTTTCTCTTCAAAAAAATCCACTTTTACCTGTCCACTGGGCTTGCTGTCGTTTCCTTCAGGACAGGCCTGTGCTACGTCCGTATAGGCCTCCTTTATTTTCAGTGTAGAAGTCGTCAGTGAGGCCTTGAGTTCCTTGTCTTCCATAGGTTCCCATCGCGCTGTTAACTGCTGTGTCAGTTGTTCCGTCATCTGATAGAAACAGTGATTGTTGAATTCAATGACCTGCCTTGCACTCCGATAATTGGTGTCTAGGTTCAATACTTCGGTCTGTGAGGCGCCCACCTGATTCATGACACCTTCGAGCAATAGCCGCCAGTCGCCTCCTCTCCAGCGATAGATCGACTGTTTTATATCTCCGACAATGAGGTTGGTCTGACCCTGTGCGAGACTGTCGGCTATTAAGGGTTTGAAATTGCCCCATTGAAAACCTGAGGTATCCTGAAACTCGTCGATGAGGTAGTGATGATAGAATGCCCCTACTTTCTCATACACAAATGGGCTTTCGTTATCGGCGATGATTTCCTGAAGGAAGTGTGCCGCATCAGAGATGAGCATAAGGTTATTCTCTTCCTTGTAGTCCTTCAGTTTTCGGGTGATATCCATCAATATACCGAAGGTATAGATATACCGCCTTACCTGCCGCGCCGTTTCATAGCTCATTCGGTAAGTATCGGCAACTGTAATGGCTTCTACCAGCACATCCATTAGACCGCCTTGCACTACTTGTTCGATGAGCGTTTGTTTCTTTGAGGTTTTGGTGTACCATCCTTCCGCTCCCAGCAAACCTTTTGCTACATAAGAATTGGCCGATGTCAAGAATCCTTTATTATCCGTGAACGTACCTTGAGCAAATTTATACAGATACCCTGCGGGTCCTTGGGCTTTTCTGGAAAAATCATCCAAAGACAGAGCATGGGATTCTATGAGCTGCTGGCCATGTTGTCCTATCTTCTGAAGGTGGACTTCTATGTCCTTGATGATATTCTGTACCTGTTCCAGAAATGATTCGAAAAAACCTTTTGTAGATGATAGTTGAAGGAGCTGGCCTTCAAAACTTTTGAAATCTTCCGAAAAAAGCTCAAAGGAGAGGTTTTTGATATCCCTTCGGATATCCCAGGACTTTCCTTCATCCACTTTTTCCTGTGCAAACTGAACTAACCAGTCCGTTAACAAAACGTTGTCCCCTATCTCCAGCATGAGTTCGTCGATGACTTCCGTTAGTACCTTGTCTTGGTCCAGTTCTAGTTTGAAACTACCGTGCAGACCGACCTCTTTGGAAAAAGAACGGATTACTTTCTGGAAGAAGGCATCGATAGTGCTTATGGAAAAGTGACCATAGCCGTGGAGCATGGTGGAGAGTACCTTTTGACTTTGGGTTTTTAATTTTTGAAAGTCCCATTGTAAAGCAGCGCATAGCTCATCGGCCAGCGGCGAGGATTGACCTTGCGAAAAACCGTATAGATAGGCGATGATACGGTCTTTCATCTCACGCGTAGCCTTATTGGTAAAGGTTACGGCCAGTATGTGACGGTAGTATTTTGGGCGGGTCAGTGCCAGCTTCAGGTATTCTTTGGCCAAGGTATAGGTCTTGCCCGAACCTGCGGAAGAACGGTATAGCTTAAAAGGTTTATCCAATGTTGAAGTAATGTTCGAAATTACAAAGAAAGACTCGATTCGACAGTGTAGCCTCTGGATTTTTTCCAAATCAGAGTTGCACTGAGCGATGTCCACCCGGAAAATCTCGTTGGACTTGCGTTATAAACCCAAAATGATCGATAGCCTTCCTATTGCAAGCATAAATTGCTTCAAAATCAGCGGTTTTACGCTGCGCAGGTTTTACACCCTAACAATACGCTAGGCCTCCTCACCTAAACTGCTGATTTTATTACACTTTATACCCTCATAACGAAATCCTACTGATCAATTTGGGATAAAGTGATTTTTTTGAGCAGGAGGAAATTGTTGTGAAAGGTAATACAAATTTGGATTTCAAATGTCATATAAGATTCCGTGGGTCATTTTAGTATCCATCAAGGCGAGCACCGCAGGGATAGCAGCGCTATCCCGAGGATGGTCAACGTAGAGCGAAGCAAAATGAACAGGAAGATAGGCGATTTTAAAAGCTAAGTTTGTATAATTTCCATATACTATCCTTATCCACCCCTAAAGATCGATTCATCAACAGAATTATACGGATAGAATTTTGCTTACCAATGCTTTCTACATCCCACTTTTATCATGTCACTTTTACATGAGTTGCACGCGACGGCTTTGCACTCTTTCAGGTATTGACCTTTAGGTATATTTTAAATATACTACCACTGTTCACCTCACTTTCCAACACGATTTTCCCTTCTAGGGCCTCTACCTTTGTTTTAACCAGGAACAATCCCAGACCTTTGCCTTCTCGGTGTTCATGCATGCGTTGGTACAGTCCGAAAATCTTGTATAGATTGGTATTGTCCAGGTCCAGTCCGAGGCCATTGTCCTTTACCGAAAGACAGATTTCGTTATTATCCATGTGGGCACTTACCCTGATATCCAGCTCTCGTTCAGGGTGACGAAATTTGATAGCGTTAGAAAGTAAATGAAAGAATATGTCTTCTATGTAGGCCTTGTTGGAGATCAGTGTGGGCTGTGAAGCGAAATCGTAGGTGATGTTTATGGGCAGGTTAGGATTAAGGACTTTCAGATCGTCCATGATACCGGAGACAGTTTCGGCAATGTCAAACGACTCATAGGAGATTTCTTTCTTGTTCCGAACCTCCAATATGGTAGTTAGGTCATGAGCAAGAACAGCTAGGTCTTGGGCGGAGTTGATCAAATAGACGATAATCTCTTCACGATCTTCTACGGGTACCAAGTTGAACAGATCCGTCAAGCCCAGGATACGGGTCAGTGGCCCTCTGATATTGTGGGAGACAATATAAGAAAACTGCTCTAGGTTCTCGTTTTGACGTTGTAGTGTCTCTACAGCGGCTTGTAACTGCTCTGTGCGCGTGTTGACAATGTTTTCGAGGTTTTCATTGACAGTACTGATTTCCTCACTTTGTTGCTGTAGTTCCTCGTTCATTGCGGAGAGTTCTTCGGTACGCTGATGGACCTTTCGCTCCAGACTTAGGGTATTTTCCTGTTGGATGGTAATGACCTTATTCTGAGCATCGCGCCGTGCTACCTCTGCTTCTTTATTGCGTTTTGCCAGCGCCAAAGAGAAGCATAATGCTTCTATTAATATCCCTATTTCCACAAGGATACTGATGGAGCGGTACTGCATATCTATCTTTCCAAAAATAATGAGCAAGCCTAATGTGGCAGCGAGTATAGCTGATAGTAGCAAAGCGATACTTCCCGATATCAGGTACCATTTGGATTGAGCATAAGTGTCCGAGAACAGATACAGGCAATAAGCAACGACCAACAATGTGGGGATCAATGGTAATAGGACAATCAAATCCGCTACGTAGAGGTTCATGTCCGATAGCATTAGAAATGTGTTGACTATCATTTTCGTGGCACTGAATAGCATGACCCCTTTCATCAGGGTATACGCTTTACGGAATTTATACTTGGCACAAAAAAAATCGCATACAAATAAACAATACAGTATGATTATAGAGTCTTCACTGAGCACATTAAGGAGAGGTGGTAATTTGGGAAAGTCACCGAGTAATCGGAAGAGAAAGTCGTTTTGATACATGGAAAATACTATTGCTGCTATCAAATACAGAAAATAGTACAAATAGATGCGTTGTTGGAAAAATATAATCAGTAATAGATTGTATACAGCCAATACCAGTAAACACCCAAAAAACAGTATGATGAATATACTTTCGAAGCTTTGGTGGTTCCACTGGTCTTCAGCCTCTTTTATATTCATATCCCACCGAAGAGGGTAGTGGTTTATGTTTCGCATCTTTAAAAGAAAATCTAACTTTTCCCCCTTTTGTGCAAAGAATTTATAATAGAACCTCGCTTTAGGGTACTTCAATTTACCCTCATGCACGTAGGTTCCTACATGGGTACTATCCAGAAGTGTGCCTTCATGAAATAGGTATATCGTACCGTAATTGAAATTCTTTTGTCTATCAAGATTGAGGTACAGTTCTTTATCAAAAGAAAACTCGTTGAGAATGGAAAATTTCATCCAATAGGTCAGTGATGGTTCAAACCCGAAGTCCTCACCTGCGGGTGAGAATGTGTTGGAGTAATGCATGCGCCTGAAATCGGCCTTCCCGAAACTATCGACCTTGACAGTGATATTGGTACTAAGGGGCATTCCTTCTTCGGTTATTGATTCGAGAATTACTATAGGGTCGGGATAGCTTTGACCGAAGGCGACACTGCCAATGGCGGCTGATAGACAAATTGGAAAAAATAACAGATACAGTTTCACATCAAGGATAATCCGTGGTGATGATAAAAATTAGCTACCGAAAAATATAATGCTTTTAGAGACTGTTTTGAACAGTAATTTTAATTTTCATATGTATTTATTGATTTCCTGCGAATACATGGAACTCGCAGGAGCGCAACGTTCACCTCAGACCAGGTACTTTCTCCTCCATGCTCATCGCTATGGGTGTTTTTTTGTATATAACTACATCAAAAGTCCGCAGATAGCGCAGCTACCTATGTCAATGGCTCACAGGGCAGGCCTCTTTACTGGCCAAATCCCCGGAATATTATTTTCACGCTCGGTCCTATATAGAATAGGAGAGGACAACCTTAAAATAATTTCAAAACAGTCCTTCAAAGAACAGAAAATAAGTTTGGCTTATTTTATACTAAAAAATAACCGGAACCCATATTTCCCTACACAGCCTAGCTTATTATGAAGTGATTTGGACTTTCACTTTTACCTGCGAATTTTACATTTAGCACTCTGACTTTGTTTGATTTAAGTTCCTTAGCTTCGGCTATGTAATAGAAAAAAGCCTTCATCAGGATACAAAAAAACAAGATTATCGGTGCCAAACAAAAAGTCTAAATCACTTCTATTCAAAGAGACAATGTTCGAAACCCCGCACAGCTATTTTGATTCGATCAATGTTTTCAAAAAATGAGCGAGTATTATACCTCAAAATAGAAAAACGAAGAGTAATTACCTATTAATACTTTTAGAATCGTAACCCGGAACTTGTTACAATCATATAAACTATAGCAAAATAAGCATTCATCATTATGAAACCAAATGTCCGGCACACATTATATGATTAATTTTTCGTCGGTTAATGTGTTGTTTTACAGTGTCTTGGAGGCTTTATGAGAAAATGGAATCAAGGGTAAAGGTTTTTGCCGATAAAAGCTCCTATGAGGGGTCGATTCCTGTTATGCTGCACTGAACTACTTTGGGTGGGAGGTAGGCAAGTTCGTTGAACCCTCTATGTTTCAAAAAAAACATAAAAATAATTCTTTGTATTTTTATGTTTAGCCAAAATAACGATACATTTATCCCTCGTACCAAAGACAGCAATAGGCAATCCCAAAGGAATAACTATATGCCTTTAGGTGGAACCACAGTTGTTTTCCATGAAAAATAAGATTATGAAAAAAATGAACGATTGTACCATCGCTATTATTTGTATTTTCTTTCTTTCATTGGGCTTTGCCTGTAATTCAAAAACGGATTCGCAGAGCAGTGATGTCCCCGAAGAAGAGGTCCTTGCCGGTGCAGAAACAGATACTGCGAATAGTATTGAAGAAGAAGTTGTTGAAAACGAAGGTGTTCAAGCTATCAGCATATGGGAAGATACCTCCGTACGTGAAAGTGCAGGTGCCAAAGGAAAATGGCTGACCTCCCTTAGCATTGGTGAGACGGTTTTTTATCTGGAAGAAAAACAGACCGTTGACAAAAAAGAATATGCAAAAATCCGCTTGCAGGACGGCAAAGAGGGCTGGAGTTTTGCCGCATACATCATCACGGACAGTAAGGCCGCCGTGTTCAAAAATGATACAGAGTTGTACAAGCGACCGGACCTCCTTACCAAGTCCGGGAAGAAATTCAGTAAAATGGATATTGTAGCTATCAAACCAGCAACTCAAGACGGGTGGGCACCTGTGGAAGGGAAAAGGTCCAAGGGAAAATGGATAGATAAAGGATGGGTCAAAATAAGTAACGTATCACAGGAAACAGTGGATATAGCCGTGGCGAAATTTGCTCAGAAGGCATTGAAGATGGATGATATCACGGAGAAAGAAGAGATTTTAAGTGACTTGATCAGTAATTCCGATTTTGCCAATTCAGTATTTATTCCCGAAATGAGAGAAATACTGGAAGAACTCCAAGCCCCCGAAGTACTTGAGTCTTCTGTGGAGGAAGAAGACAGCCTATCGGATGAAGGGGCACTATTGTAAAACAAAAAACCATCACCGAAACGGCAGGTAGGCCTATTTTTTCATGAACCCTAAGAGACTGTTTTGAAGATATTATTTTAGAATTTGTCATCACTTATTTTGGATAGGACCGAGCGTTAAAATAATGCCCCGAGGGCATTATCAGTGAAGGGGCCGGTCTGCCGCGTGAGCCATTGACAAAGATAGCCTGTCGCGCTAGCTAGCGGAAATTTCAACGAAATCAGGCGCCAAAAGAAGTACATAAGAAAGAAAAAGATACATTTTAAAACAGTCTCTAAGTGTCCTCCGAAAGCTATCTTAGGTCAGGATAGCTTCAGGTCAATTGTTTTGCTACAGTTGTTCCATGCCACATAGTGCTGTTGCCCCTGTCATCGGGACAAGGTGATTTCCTTTGCGATATTTCTATGGGCTTTCCCTGACGTTTTATCATGCACACCTTGTATGTAGAAAAAGAATTTCTCACCTATTTATTCGCGGAATAGGTTCTCTATTGATCATTTTGGGTTCAATAGAGTCCTATCGACCGGGTTACTTTGATGATCAGTTCATTGATATCCTCGGACAGCCTCAGAAGAAAAACAGGTAACCCAAACAGCAGGAGTACGAGCAGGCTCCTTAGTGGCAGGTCCAAATAAAGGCTGCCAAGGTTGGGAAGGCAAGAAGTAATCCACCAAGTGACGATAGCGATAGCGATGATGATAGCGATACGTCCATCATAAGGTTGGAATCGATACTTGAGATAAATCAGTCCAACTTTCATTAGTTCAAAAACAATCATAGCAATCAATGAGGCCATGGCAGCGCCGGTAATCCCAAAGGGAGGGATGAGTACATAATTACTAATGACGACTAAGATAACGAGTAGAAAAGAGAAGTAGGCATTGTAGCGGTAATGTTCCGAATTAGCGATGACCATGGAACTTAATCCTCCCATCATTACCGTCCAGTTGGTCAGTCCAATGAACAAGATGACGTACTTTCCCGGTAAAAATGTTTTGGGTAGGATTTCAAAGACATTGTCGATATTGCACCAGATGCCCAAGAGCAGTAATGTACCCAGAATAACCTGATTGAGGCAGCTTTTTTGGTAGAGATCCAGGACGACTTGCTCATTACCTTTCTTGAAATGATCGGCAATAACAGCTCCACCTATCCTCTTCATGGCACGGGATGGAATCGCTACCAGTGCTCCGAAGTAATAGGTGATGGCATATATGCCCGTAGAGGAGGTGCCGATAAGCCAATCGATCATAATACTGTCCAGTGATAACACGGCGACAAGGCTGAACCCTGTCACGAAGCCAAAGATACTGACCTTGAACATGTTCTTTTTCATATCGAAGTCCAGCAGGCTGCGGTCCAGTCGAAGCGAGAGTTCTTTTTTGTACCATAAGAAAAAAAACAGGAGGATAGCCGGTAATATCAGTGCCGAGGTATATAATAGTACCAAACCTCCAAAGTCAACAATATCAAAGATATAGCAGAGTATCGATGTGAAGATGAACAACCGCTGAACCACTTCTTTCAGTACCGTACCAAAGATAGACTGATGCAGTGAACGAAGGTAAGCGTCCAGTGCATTGAAAAAGAGTGTAAAGAAAGTCAGGGGGATAACGTAAAGCACGTAATCCTTGAACAAAGAGCTTTGTGTCATACTATCTTCAAGAATGGAAGACTTGGTCAGAAAGAACAAAGGTAGGAACAGAAGAAAACCAAGTAGCCCAATCGTAAGTGACAAAGCAAAAAAACCACGGTTGCCCTTTCCCTGATGGCGGAAAAAAGGGAAAAACTTGATGGTTACATTATTGAAACCAAGAGAGGCAAATTGGGCAAACAAAACAGAATAAGAACCCAATAGTCGGAGTACACCGTTTTCATCCGTACTCAAAAAACGAGGGAAAAGCAGGGCCATGGAGACAAAACCCAAAACCACTCCTATGTAAGAATAGAAGGTGGCGTATACCGATTGTTTTTTGACGACTCCCAAACTACCGGTCCTTATCCTGTTCGGCGAGGAAGTGAGCCAGTTTCAGGTCATGCTGGGTAAATATGCCATGTGCTGCTTTCTGATCGACAACAATATGCCCTACCTGCCCACCGATAAACTTTTGGTGTTGAGTGAAATAATCGGTTTTCGATAAGCTGAGCCCACCCGTATAGCGATAGAGGGCTTCACGTTCCAGTTTGGTAAATTTGTCCTGTTGGAGAATAGGGGTCATACCAGCACCATGGTGCTGGAAGAACAGGCTGGTATCCGGACGGACACTGATGAGAGAGTCCGTTCCAAATATCTCCATGGTATTGATGGCATCATCGATAATGGCCGCATTGATAAAAGGAAACTCCAATGCCTGTATCATGACCGATTTCGGTAACAGGTCACTGATGCGAGGTGTCCCCAGTACATGTTCGATGGTTGCGAGCAGGTTTGTGTTGAGTCGGGCCAGTTCTATATCCCGTTGTACAAAACTGAGTTTTTCCGTATGGGGATACTGTTTTTGGATGTAGTCCCCTATGGTGGCATCGGGTGAGGTGACTACAATATGTGTCACTTTTTTGGATTTTAGGGATTCATCTATTTTCCAATCGATGAGGTACTTTTCGGATAACTTCTCAAAAGCCAGGAATTGTTTTGAGTTCTTGTTTCCCCGAATAGGGATAATACTGATTACTGTTGGGTCCCCGATACCCTGCTGGTCGAGATAGTCTGCTTTTATTTTGGCCCGGGTACCGAGTATTCTGTTCTCATTCGAAGTTAGGTTGGCACCATGTTGCCGGTAATAGAATAAGGGTGTATTGACATTTTTAACCTTGAAGTGATTGGTGAACTTTACCCAGAGTTCATAGCCGTCCTGACAGCCGTAGCGTTCGTCATAGCCATTGAGCTTCATCAGAAATTCTCGACGTATCATGGTGCAGGCTCCATGGGCGGGCTGGTCGAACAGGGTCACCTCTTCTTCGAAATGATGTCTCTTCTCTATGTTCATCACCTCTCCATCTTTATCTACCATATAGTAGTCTGGAAATACCAGTCCCAGCTCGTCATCCTGTTCCAGTAGATTGACCATGACCAGCAGGGCATTGGGGTCCAGATAATCATCGGCATCCAAACGCATGATGTACTTGCCCTTGGCAGTACGCATAGCGATATTATTGGTCACGTTTAGCCCCTTGTTCTGTTGGAAAATGACCTTTACTTTTTCATGGTCTGTATACCCTTCGATAATGGCCCTGGAGTTATCCGTGGATCCATCGTCTATAATAATGACCTCATAATCATGAAAGGTCTGCTGGAGCAGACTTTCCACGGAAGCCTCTATGTAGTGTTCATAATTATGATTGGTAATGTATACTGTTACCAGTGGGTTCTTTTGGCTCATTTCAGTCTTTGTGTGGTACTCCTACTAATGTCAGTCCATCGGAAAACTTGACCTCGTCCATATATTGTTGCAGATCGACCTGTAGTCCTCCCGTCTTGGTCAGGATATCATAAGCGTCGATATGTGTGCCCATTTGCATGAATGTCTCGTAGACGTCCATACCATAGTACCAAGCTACGGCCGGTGAAAATCCATTTTTATGGTACAGTTCAGCCGCTGAGCTATCGGTAAAACACATGATGTGCCCCATCGGGTCCAAATGCCTTATGACAGAGTCGTTGCAGAGGGTCTGTATCGCAGCACTCAAGGAGTTCCATCGGGGTACTTTGGAGATGACCATCCCATGGGTACTCTTAGAAACGACCTGATAGGCTTTTTCCAGAATATAGCCTGGATTGGGAGTGTGTTCCAGTAATCCCCAAAAGGTAACGATATCATAGCCTTCATATTTTTCGGCAACCTGGGTAAAGTCACTCCCATCGAGTTCGATACCCCAGATATCCTTCGAAAACTGACGGCTGGACTCACTCAGTTCTATCCCATCGGCGGTTATGCCCGCTCTTCTACAAGCTTCGACAAAATGTCCCGCACCGGAACCTACATCCAGAATCTTACGGGGTGGGCGACCGTGGATTTTCGTATACACCTCGATGGTCCAGTCCCGCCAAGGTACCGCGATGGCTTCCAGTCTGGATTCTGCTGCCTTTTTGTCCGTATATGTTGCCGCGTAGGTCACATCATTGAGATAAAAACCTTCGATAGCGGTCTGCGTGGGCCGTTCCAGAACATATACATGGCTACAGTTATTGCAACTAGCATATCGGGCCCCATAGATATTGACCTGTTCAGTAGTATTATCGGCACTGGTACCGCATACCGGACAGCATTCTACTGCTTCTAGGTTTTCCGGTTGATATATTTTTTCTCGGGAGCTTTTATAGTACTCCAGTTGTTTTTTGATATTCTCGACAATATTCTTTTTCAGTGATAGTAGGTCCGTCTTCTTACCTAGATAGGTCATGACTTCAAATTCACTTACGGATTTTCCTTCTTCACGTATCCATTGCTCTGTACGTAGGGAGCCGGAAGGGCTCAGGGCTTCTTTTTTATACCAAATCATTTTTTTTTCTCTAATCAAACAGTGACCAATCTAATTTTTGATGTGTTTTGATATGTTGTTTTGTTGTTTTCCCTATTAATTTATCAAAATCTCTTGCGTCTATGCCATGGTTGGGCCGTAAAGTGGTCAGGTGTTGTGCTTCGATGACCGTTCCCGCAGCGATGTCCATTATGGGATAGACCGCTCTACGGAAACTCACTCGGTGGTCTCCTTCTATGGTCAGGGGTGCTTTCACGCCATTGCCTTTCAGCTTATCTAGGTCTACGATTTTTGTTTGGAGCGCCCTGACCTCTTCTTGGGTCAGGGATACCTTATGATCGCGGAATACTTTGCCTTCTCGGGTATCGGTAAAGTGGAATTCCAAGATCTCTGCTCCCATGGCCACGGCAGTTTCCAGGGCCATGCTGCCTTCTGTATGGTCCGAGTAGCCTACGGTCATGCCTGTAGCCTCTCTCAAGGACTGCATGACCTGTAGATTGGCATCTTCTTTTGGTATAGGGTACATCGAAGTACACTGTAGCAAAGCTAGGTTTTCCGCTTTTTTATACAAAGGATTGTAACCTTGCAGTTCTTCTACACAGCCTTTGACCTCATCAAGGGTACTCAATCCTGTGGATACGATAATGGGCTTGTTCTTGGAGGCGGTCTTTTTCAGGACAGGGTAAGCCGTCAGGTCACCCGAACCGATTTTATAGATGGACATATATGGGTCTATCCAATCTAGGGCATCCATATCCCATACGGACGCCATATAACCAACACCGGCTGCGGCACAGGCTTTGGCCAGTTGAATATGCTGCTCTGGCTTAAGTTCGAATTTTTTGAAATGCTCGTTGCGAACGGCACTTTCCATACGGCTTACCAAAGTGTCTCCCGTGTAGATTTGAAATTTTACATAGTCGGCACCGGAGGCACAGGCCAGTTCGGTCAACTTCAGGGCATAGTCAAAATTACCCTCATGGTTACCTCCGATTTCTGCGATCAGCAGTGGCCCTACTTTCCCTTTCCAGTTACTCATTCAGCGATGTTATAAGGTGATATATCTCTTTAATACCATAAAATGTATGCAATTTATTCATTTTCCCGATAATCTTTGATGCAAGATCAAAATCTTTCGCCTCATCTACGGCCAGCTTCAACCCTTTTGCTTCCGGGCATCGCTCATTATATACATACTGCCTTCTTCCTATTTCAGGATGGTCGTAGAGGTAGAGCGTGACATGTTCCAGATAAGCATCTTCGGCAAAGCGCTCGATAAGGCTTTTGTAAAACGGGGTACGGACGATTTCGATACTCATGCCTATGGGAAAAGTCCTGTCCTTTACATTGGTGATGAAATCAAAACGATCTCCCTCGACTATAGCTAGCATAGAACTCAATAGTTCGGGGTCCAGAAATAGGTTATCCCCATTGATCCTTACGGCATATTCCATTTCATACTTCAGCGCACAACCCAGAAATCGTTGTGAGACATTATCCAGATCGCCCCGAAAACAGTTCCAGCCCTTGGCCGAGCAGTATTCGGCGATGGGATTATCAGAAGGCTCTACTGAGGTCGCTACGACGATATTCCCTTCGGGGACGGTACACTGTAGTCTTTCCATGATGTACTGCAATACCGCCTTTCCCTGAATGGTCTTGAGTATCTTGCCCGGTAATCGGCTGGAGTTATAGCGACATAATACGATGATACCTGTTTTCATTCTTTTCGATTAATGTGATTCGGCGGTAGGGCGTTCTCCGATTTTTTTTGCGGGGACACCTCCTACAATGCTGTACGGTGCCACATCGTCTTTTACGATGGCCCCGGCAGCAACTACGGCTCCATTACCGATAGTAACCCCTTTCAGTATTTTGGCACCCGTACCTAGCCATACATCATTCCCGATAGTAATAGGAGCTGTTTGGTTGGGCTGCTGATTGATATAGCTCCCTTTCTCGATGCTGTGGTCACTGTCCACGATATAGACAAAAGGGGCAATCAAACAGTCATGACCTATGCTTATCCTATTGGAGGCAAACATAAAGGTATGGTAGCCCACAGTGGTGTTGGCCCCTATGCCGATCTTTGCCGACGTATTGCAAGCACAGATGCGCGCACCTTCTTTTACCACGACATGGGCTTCGATGCTGACATTTCCGGGAAAGCGGAGGATTTCAATATTTTTATCGAAAAATACCCCTTCTCCGCAGTGGGCCAACCGTCTTTTGTGCCATTTCAGTCGCCAGCGATGCCGTAAGGTAAACTTTAGATGCTTGCGCAGTTGTTCGTTTTTCATATATAATCCCGTATGATTTTCCCAAGTCACGCTAGTATGAAGTAGGTCTGCTCCAACACGGTTAGCGGTACTGTGTTGGGCCGCAGCGGGGTAACTAGTTCTTGCTTTTCCCCTCTTTCTTGAAATCCAGTCGTTCGAAAGCATCGATGAAGGATCCAGGTGTAATATTAAGGATTTTGACGTTAATCGCATCGGCATAGGCCCGGAGTTGCCAATAGGCTCCGAAAGAATGGACGAATTTCATCAAGACTTCGTGCAGACGGCGCTTTCTGGTAGAACCTCCCACATACATAGGTTGAGGACGATCGGTATTTTTGTTGATTTTCTCCTTTTCGGTCTGTTTTCCATAGAAGTGTTTTTGGCGCAATAGCACTTCGTTTTCCTCGCTGACGTGGATCTCTTTTGTCCAAGAATGATCGGCACCCGTGACGTAAATTTTTTTGTATCCGGCATTGAGCGCAACCATAAGCGATGGTATAAGAACGTTATGTGGTCTGGGCATGCCCAGACCGTTTCGGAATAGCCAGTGGTCGATGAATTGTAGGCCTTCTATGGGAGTCGTGTTGAAATAGGCAATGGTGATATTGGGATTGGCACTGATGATTTTCTGCCATTCCTTACTTTTCTTGGCCTTGCTGGGGACCAGTAGGGTCATGGGCCAATCAGTTTTGGTGACGATGGTTTCCAATGTGTGCTGTCGATCGACATTCCAAGACTCGATTTCTCCCTTTTCAAAATACTCCAAGGAAACAAATACATAATAATTCGGTCTAATCGAAGTGTATTGCGCTGTTCTACAAAAAAAATTCACGCAGAATGTAGATTTTCCTTTTAGGAAAGTTTCGCCCTCCTCTAGAAATCCTGTGAGCGAGGGACCGTTGCCCAATAGCACGCAGCTTTCGTTCCCTGCCTTTATCTTCTTGACAAAGAAATGGGACAAAAGCATAACTTTCACTAGGCTCATCAACGATTGGGCCGTTTCTTCAATAAAAACCTGTATTTTGGACTTGAACACGGTGAGATAAAAGGATTAAGTAGTCAATGTGGTCTTCAGTACCCAGTATCGAAACTTTATTAGCATTTTTGACTTGGGAAACTGCCCCTTAAGACCAAAATATAGTGCCAAAACAATGGTTCCGGTGACTTTTATGGACTCACTGATAAATTTTTGGAGTTTTGCCATAAAGCCCTGACCTTCCAGGCGCTTCTTTTCGCTTTTGGCAACGCCTTCTGCCAAACCTTTGATATAGTCCATTTGCAATCGTTTTTCGGGGATGACATGGCGTACCAAGACCTCGGGTACATAATATACTGATGCCCTATCTTTCTTGAGCCGATATACCAGTTCTTTTTCATCTCCGCCTTCCAGCCCAGTGCCTCTGCGGCCAAGATTGACATCGAACAGGCCATATTTTTCAAAAACACTCTCTCTGAAAGCCATATTGGCCCCTATGGGAAACTTGGTCCCTTTGAACGGTTTCGCTGTGGCTCCCATGTCCAATGCCGCTACCAATGGTAGGAGGTAGACGGACATCCACTGCGGTGGCTCTCCTTCATATATGGGGACGATTTTGCCCCCGATGGCCATGGTCTCCGCGTGGTCATCGAAAAAAGCAATGATATTCTTTACGTAATCAACATCGACCATGGCATCATCGTCTATAAAGGCAATGAGCCGCCCTTTGGCCTCTTTGATGCCTCTATTGCGGGCATAGGTATGCCCTTGATGTGTTTCATTGAAGTAATGGAAGTGCGACAGCTTATTCTCATTTATGAAATCTTGGCATATGCCGGCCGTATTGTCCGTACTGTTATTGTTAATGACCAGAACCTCGTAGCATTCCGGGCTGATAGATTGCTGTTTCAAATGAAGCAGGTTGTCACCAATGTATTTCTGCCTATTATAAGTGCAGACGACAACTGACACGGCTATCTGTGCTGACATACTATACTTTTTTATCTAATAAGACCATAACTATACTTCCCAAAAACAAAAGTAGGAGCAGACTACTGGAAATCATCATTACTGTATTGCCCACAGCATAAACTTTGGGGATAAACTTGAACTCGATTTGATGCTTGCCTTTGGGTATTTCCATGGCTCTCAGCACAAAATTGGCTCGGAGTATGTCCACTTCGTTACCATCGATATAGGCTTTCCAGCCCTCTGGATAGTAAATCTCTGAAAATACCGCCAGTCCTTTCCCTTGTAGGTCGGCTTCGTAGGTCAGGTGATTGGGCTGATAGGTTTTAAGTGCTACGGACCCTTGGTCATTATAGGAACCGGAAGTGATGTCAAATTGATTGGTATTGATGATGGCCGTGTTCAGGTCGAGTGTACCACAGACCTCTTTGATTTCTTCATCGGCACTGGCGACACTTTTAATGCTTTTCACCAACCAAGCGTTTCCTTTGGCCCCCGAATTAACGAGTACATTATTTTTCTCTTGACCGAACACAAAGTACTTTGTGTTCAGCATATTTAGGATTTTGAAATCTTTATTGTCCGCTTTGCCCTGCTGTAGGTTAGCGATGACGCCGTTGACCTCTTCTCCAAGACAGCGGTCGATGAGTTGCTGATAGCGTTTCAGCTTGGCTCCATGATATCCACCTACAGACTGATGATGATAAGAGGTCTTGGCTTCGTTCCATGGATTGAGCAGGTTGACCACCCTAAAACTGGGCGCATCATCGGCGGCAATGACTTGGTCTGCGGCCGAGGCCACAAAGAAAGCTTTCTTCGCTCTTTTCTTAAAATGGGTCTTGTTCAGGTAACGCTTGTCCACCACTAGTAAATCCAAGCTGACCAGCACTACTAGGGCGAGGCTGGCAACCGTTACATTGATTTTATGTTTGGTGGCAGCAAAGAGAATACCAAAAGCGGCCAATATAAAGAGCAAGGACCTGATGATATCGTTTTTGAACAGCTCGGCCCTGTCCTCCGCCATAGCGGAAGCCAACCAGCCCGGTAGCTGTGATTCGTAGGATTTTTGGAAATCGAATGTTCCCTTGAACACTAAGAAGAGCAAGCATAGACCTCCGGTAATGCCCAAAGCGATAAATAATTTCTTATGGAGTTTTTTATCATGGAGTTCGCTCAGGGTTTTCTCAGCGGCCAGACTGGCCAATAAACATAGACAGAAAATAGTGACGGAAACAATCATGGTCACCGCTCTGAATTTGTTATAGGCAGGAAAGTATTCGTACATGAGGTCATTGAAAAAAGCAAAATTACTGCCCCATGAGAGGAAGAGTGAAAATACAGTGGCCGCTAATATCCATAGCGAAGTACTCTTCTGCACCACTAATAGGCCCAGTACGAACAAAAAACATATGACTGCCCCGGCATAAATAGGCGCAGTGCCCGGTTGTTCTCCCCAGTAGGCCGAAGTATAGCGGGCAAGCTGCTGTGCTTGTTGTGGATTGCCCGCTCTCTGTAATGCCCTTAGTGTTGCACCATCTTTATCTTCTACCAATAGGTTCGCACTCGCTCCGCCATAAAAGTTGGGAATCAGGAATGTCATGGATTCCAGCTTACCACTGCTCCATCGGAAGACATAGTCTTTTTCCAGCCCACTTTTGGCATTACCACCGTTCTGCGTCAACTCGGATTTGCCACGCGAAGAGTATTGTCCGTATTCATAAGTGGCCCACAGGTTGCCCAGATTGCTCCCTATACCCAATGCCAATGCCAGTAGAAGCCAAGCTATGCTCTTGATGAAAACGGGCATCTTTTTTTCTTTGATGTGATAGACCAATAGACCGATACCATAAAAAATCATCAGCAAAAAGAGGTAATAGGTGATCTGTAGGTGATTGGCTTTTATTTCCAGACCTATAGCCAATGCCGTAAGGGCCGTCGCGAACAATTTGTGCTTTGATCTGAAGAGAAGGTGTACTCCGGCCAGTACCAAAGGCATGTATGCGATGGCCCGTACTTTCCATATATGCCCTGCCTGTACACTGATTATACTAAAGGAAGAAAAGGCGAAAGCTATCGCTCCCGCTATGGCCAGATAGGGCCTGACCTCAAACACCAATAACAAAATATAAAAACAGAGCAATGATAAAAATATAACCTGTGCAGAGCTGGGCATCCAAACTGAAATCAGATTCTGTGCGTATTTCAGCATATCTCCGCTCCAGGCTACGTTGATAAGATAAGCAGGCATGCCACCGAACATGCTATTCGTCCATAAGGCTTCCTCATTATAGGTTGCCCTGAATTCCTTGGCCTCTTGGCCACCGCCCAAACCCTGAGCCACATCATGCTGGTCTATGCTTTTGTTTTCAAAAAAGATGGGATTGAAAAAAAATAAGGTCACTACCAGAAATGCCATCATAGCAATCATATGTGGTAATATCTCTTGTTTGAAGTTTATCTTTTTCATTAGTGTAAGATTGATATTGGGCAGCCTAGGTTAGTAATTAATATCGAAAGTAAGACTTTCTAATATGATTTGCGGTTCAAAAATATAAAAATGGCAGACAAGGTGCTTTGATTTTAGCTCAAATTCTCATTGTCTTCTTATTGAAAAAAAATAAATCAGTGTATAATTATAAATTGTAAAGCGTTAATCTGACCTGCCAAACATTTCTAGGTTTACTTAGAGACTGTTTTAAAATGTATCTTTTATTTTCTTATGTTCTTCTTTTAACGCTCGGTCCTATCCAAAATAAGCGATAACAAATTTTAAATATAATTTCAAAACAGTCTCTTAAACTATTGATTTTTTTGAGCTTTAATTTTTCACTGAAATCAATAGTAGTAAAGGATGTGGTTCTGGATGAGATTGTGATTTCAACATTAATTTCCTTCGGGTACCTGAAAACAAGGTCTCGGTACACATGGAGATGATCTTAGCGCCAATAGTCACTTCCATCCATTCGATGATGAGGCGGAGTATGTTGAGTGTGATAGAGATGGAGGAGCGGGAAAATAATGAAGTAATTTAGACTTTTTCTTTTACCTGCAAACTTCACACTCAACAATCTGGTTTTGTCTTTTTTTAAGTTCCGTAGCTTTGGCTATGCAATGGGGAAAAGCCTTCATCAGGACGCAAAAGCCAAAATTCTCGGTGGCAGACAAAAAGTCTAAACCACTGCAATCCGTGAAGACACGCAAAGAGGAAGTAGGTAGAGAATAGGAGTCCTTAACTGGGCTTGCAAAAAAAAAGGGAGGCTGACGAGGCCTCCCTTTTTAACTATCAACCAAAGGTAGATTAGGGAACTATTTGAATAACGTAAGCGAGGTAGGATTTGGTTGATAGCCTGCATCTTTTACCGTTTGTATTCGATGCATATTTTTAAATGTTTTTATTTTATTTTCTTATTACAAATTTTGCCCTAAATTCTCAATATTAAAAATTTGTCTCAAAAATATACACTCTTTTTACTTGAAGAGTGATTTATTTACTAATTATGGAAAATCTCGGGTGTCAACTTCCTTCTTCTTGCCATTTTTTTATCAAAAAGATGTGTTAGTGCTGAAATAGGGATTAAAATGACTATTTACTTATATAAAATTCTGTATTTACCTCTTTTGATGATAAATGTAAACAGTGAATTTTTCGCCAAGAGCGGTAAGCTCGTACGTTTTTTCATTATCGAATGCGGATTTCAAGCGTTTTGCACTTTCATTAGCTCTAATTTTTTTCTTCTTTTTACTTTCGACTATAAAATTGCCCTTCGCATCGACGGTTCTATGTTGGCGAATGAGCTGACCTAGGCTCAGGTCATGCAGCACTAATTTGAAAAGGTCCGCTTCGTGCGAATTTTCGGAGACCTTTGGGCCGTTCAGATTATGCCATATTTTTTGGCGAGTGATTTTTTTAGCATGATGGATTTCAGCAAGTACAGCAAAATGTCCCAAGTTATAGCGGTCTATCCAGTCGATGAAGAGGTTTACGAGTTCATCGGTACAGAATCGATGTTGGGCAGCATTGATGAGAAGGTGGCGCGCCATTTTTCTTTTTTCCTCTTGATGATTATGTTGTATCTGATGTATGCTCTTCTTTAGGAAATGCAAATAGGCTCCACTCTGTACTCTAGCGAGTATTATGGGGTTTTCGAGGTCGAGTCGAGACATGATTTCTTCTATGGTATCGGTAAGTTTTAGGATTTCGGCATCTTGAACTTCCAGCCACTGTTGGACTACATTACGAAAACGTTCGTTTTCGATTTCTGACCAAGTATTGGCGATACCTTCGAGTGCGCCACCGAAGAAAGGTACCATGCCACTGACCAGTGCCAAGCTAAAGCGTGTGATCTTAGAACCATTGTCACTTCTAACAGCATTTTTCAATTTCTTTTTTAATATAGCTTTGGTAAGATCACTTTCTTTTTTCTTCATAATCAATTGTTGTGCTTAAACCTCTTTGTGCAGTTCGGTCATTCAATATAGTGTAACGTGTCCGTCGTTTCAAAGATTTGCAGTCTATATACTTAAGAAAGTTGAATCGAGAATAAAGCAAGAGAAGTGGCCTGATCATACAAGGTTGTTTGATGAGGATTCCATCAAAGATCTTATACAAATTTGGGTTTTAAATGTCGTATAGGATTGCGCGGGTCATTTTTTTTCAATCAAGGCGAACACCGCAGGGATAGCAGCGCTATCCCGAGGATGGTCAACGCAGAGTGAAACAAAATGAACAGGAAGATATGCGATAGTTAAAAGCTAAATTTGTATTACAGACTATTTTGACATAATCAAACTCCGATTCTGCGTTGTGGTTTTATGATAAAGGTTTGAAATGCATTGAATCAATAGTTTTTCATGTATTTGGCGAAGGGACAGTATGTCTTCCGGATTGTGAAGGAATGTCAATAAGAACGTTTTCAAAACGGAAAGGGCTAAAGAAGCCGAAAATATGAGCTGCTGGAAGCTTTTTTTGTATACTCTTCATCGGATTTCCGTTAAGTTAAGGGCTTGGTTTTCCTAGAAAAGCTTTTCTCTTATTGGAGGAATCGATTTTGGACCTAGAGAGTAATCCATCGCTGATGGAACGGTTTTCATACTCAAGGTAAAATAAAATGGGTAATCCGGCAGATGCTTCGGTGGCATCACTTTGAGAACGCTTTTGTCAAAGACATAAGTGAAATGGTCATTGGGAACTTTCAGGGTGAAACCCAGCTTTCTCTAAGGCTATTCTTAACTGCCATAAACTAATTGTTTTTGGACATAAAAGAGGACAATAGTTTTCCTTGACCATAGACATCCGGTATGGCCAGAGGTGTAGAAAATAATCGATAATAGGTTTTTAAGATAATTCCAAAACAGTCTCTACATCAAAAAAAAGGCGATACTTACTGATGAGTACCGCCTTTTGATTTTCGTTATTAGCTGCTGCTTAGGCAATTTGCGCCTCCAATTTTTGAGATAATACACCTTTGGGAACCGCACCAATCTGCTTGTCTACGATTTCCCCACCTTTGAATACCAACAGTGTAGGGATACTTCTAATGCCAAACTTTGCAGAAACATTAGGGTTTTCATCAACATTTACTTTTCCGATAACAGCTTTACCCTCATAGTCACCAGCTAGCTCTTCGACAACAGGACCGATCATCTTACAAGGTCCACACCATTCGGCCCAAAAATCAACCAATACCGGCTGCTGAGAGTTTATGATGTCTTCGAAATTAGAATCTGTGATTTCAATTGCTTTACCCATTACTTTAAATATTTATATATGAAATTTGATAGTTGAATCAAGAACTCAACGCAAATATAAAATAAATTGTTCCTATACATTGTTTTGAAGAATTTTAAAACAATACTATTGCAAAACTGCTGACACTTGATAAGTGGCTTTGTATTAGGAATTACTGAATTACATTAAATTTTTACTTGCCGCTAATAAAATCTTATAATGAGTGGGGATAGAAATATGTACTCTATTTTTGTTTCTCAATATAGGAAAGTATTTATTAGTAAGTGTTGTATTCATGCTCTTTTAGCATAATACTGAGTATTCTTGTTTCTCTTTTTTTATAATAACGGAGTATTACACTCTTCGGATGTTATAAGTAGTCAATTGGTCATTTTGCTGACTATTGTACCCGAACAAAAATCAAATGAGAAATAGGGTAACGTGAAAACGTTGATAAAACGAGTCTAGAGTGTACAAATAGCTAGTAAAGGCTGTTATTGAGGGCTTTTTGTGAGCGACATTTTGCGCTTTGCTCAAAACCGATTTCTGATCAAGGATATTTGTCCAAAGGTACAAATTAAAAAATAGAGCGCTATTGAATACCTTTTGGTTTTCAATAGCGCTTCCGTAATCATCGCTTTGGTCAACCCAAAATGACCAATAGCCTTCCTATTACGAATATAAATTGCTTCAATATCAGTGATTTACGCTGCTCAGGTTTTATGCAAATTTGGGTTAAAGTGGTAAAAGGCAGCTCTTTAAGACTATCTTTTGCTGTATAACGTTATGTATATCATTGATTTGTATTTCTATTTCTATTTCTATTTTTTGAATGTTTATTATACCAATACCTTGTACTGTATTTCCGACATTGCGTTCAGCTGTCCGATAAGTGTGTTGCTGGGGTTGATCTTGTACTTTCTGGACATCATCTCCACCACGATGTTATCCTCTGGGTCGATGATGTTGAATTTTAGGCTACATTCGCCCGCATTTTCCTCACATAGCGTACTGAACCTGTCGATCAGCTCCTCGCTGATATCCTGTACCCTTACATTGACCAAAAGTCCTTTGCTGCGCTTGTCCCGAAGTTCGCTCAGGAGTTCGATGTTCTTGACCTTGAACTCCAGCCTTTTTTCGCCCCAGCGTTGTGCTTCGACCCTTCCCTGCACAAATAGAAACCAGCCCTGCATCAGGTACTCCTTGAACTTGATATAATCATCACCAAAAAGGAAAAAAGTGTGATTGCTGTTGTAGTCTTCTAGCGTCAATGTACCGAAGGGCTTGCCCGTCTTGGTAGTCCTGTGGGCGAAAGAGGAGACGATACCGCCCAGTTTTACTTCCTTACCCTGGAGGGCTTCCACATCGGTCAGGGCGCTGAGCTCCGTATTGCAGAAGTTCTTGATTTCAAAGTCAAAATCATCCAGTGGGTGCCCGGAAATATAGAGTCCAACGACCTCTTTTTCGATATTGAGCTTTTCGATTTCCCCGAAGGGTTCCAAGGGTGGGATCTTGGGCCTGGGTGTATCTACTCCCGAACTGCCGCCAAAGAGGGAAGCTTGGGCACTATCGGCCTCTTGCTGCATCTTATTGGCATATTTGATGAGCTTCTCGATGAGGGTAGGCTCTCCCTCTGGTCCTACGAGGTACTGCCTCCTATGGAAGGCATCGAAACCATCGAAGGCACCTGACATGGCCAAGCACTCAAAGGTCTTCTTATTGACCGTTCTTAGATTGATGCGTTCTGCGAAGCTGAAGATATCCGTAAAAGGACCGTTTTCTTCTCTTTCTGAAATAATGGACTCTACAGCCGCTTCTCCACTCCCTTTGATGGCGCCCAGACCGAACCGTATTTCGCCCTCTTTGTTTACTTCAAAGTGTACGCCCGACTCGTTGATGTTCGGCCCGAGTACCTTGATACTCCGGCTGCGGCACTCCTCCATAAAGAAGGTGACCTTTTCGATATTACTCTGGTTATGGGTAAGTACCGCTGCCATGTACTCGGCCGGGTAGTGTGCTTTAAGATAGGCCGTTTGATAAGCGACCAGTGAGTAACAGGTAGAGTGCGACTTGTTAAAGGCATAGGCCGCAAAGGCTTCCCAGTCCTTCCACACTTTTTCCAGTATTTTAGGATCATGTCCCTTTTCTTTACCCCCGTCGATGAACTTTGGCTTTAGTTTTTCCAGTAGGGCAAATATCTTCTTACCCATCGCTTTACGAAGTACATCGGCATCACCTTTAGAGAACCCGGCCAGTTTCTGTGATAAAAGCATGACCTGCTCTTGGTATACCGTAATACCATAGGTCTCGCTCAGGTTGCCTTCCATAGCATCGATATCGTAGGTAATCGGCTCCTCACCGTGCTTCCTAGCGATAAAGTTAGGGATATACTCCATCGGCCCGGGACGGTACAGGGCGTTCATGGCAATGAGATCTTCGAACTTATCGGGCTTGAGCGCACGAAGGTGCTTTTGCATGCCCGGAGATTCAAACTGGAAGGTGCCGTTGGTCTCTCCCCTTTGATATAGGGCATAGGTCTTTTCATCGTCCAGTGGTATAGTGTCAATGTCAATGTCGATACCATGCCGTTTTTTTACATTTTTCAGTGAGGTCTTGATAATGGTCAGCGTCTTGAGACCCAAAAAGTCCATCTTCAACATGCCGGCATTCTCTACCACGCTATTATCGAACTGTGTGATGAGCATTTCCGAATCCTTGGCCGTGGAGACGGGAATGTACTTGGTGATATCATCGGGGGTAATGATGACCCCACAGGCATGTGTACCCGTATTTCGGACCGAGCCTTCTAGAATGGTGGCCTGATTGAGCACGTCTGACTTTAGTCCGGCACCCTTCTTGATCTCGTCCAGCTCCTTGACTTCCTTGAAGGCCTTGGAAAGTGAGGTGCCTGGCCGCTCGGGTACCAGTTTGGCCAGATCATTGGCTTCCCCCAGTGGTAGTTCCATGACACGGGCGCAGTCCCTTATGGAGGATTTGGCCGCCATGGTTCCATAGGTGATGATCTGGGCCACTTGGTTTTGTCCATATTTGTCGATGACATAATTGATGACGCTCTCGCGACCCTCATCGTCAAAGTCAATATCGATATCGGGTAGTGATACCCTGTCCGGATTCAGAAAACGTTCGAAAAGCAGGTCATAGGCGATGGGGTCCACATTGGTGATACCGATGCAATAGGCCACTGCCGAACCTGCGGCCGAACCCCGGCCCGGCCCTACGGAGACGCCCATCTCCCTTGCTTTAGAGGTGAAATCCTGAACAATCAGGAAGTAACCGGGATAGCCCGTATTGGCAATGGTGGCCAGTTCGAAATCCAGTCGCTCTTGTATCTCGGGAGTGATGGCCGCATAGCGTTTCTTGGCACCCTCATAGGTCAGGTGCCGCAGATAATTGTTTTCACCCCGCTTACCACCGTCCGTCAGGTCCTCGGCATCGGCAAATTCTTTGGGGATATCATAGGCCGGTAGCAGTACATCCCTATCCAGGGCATAGGCTTCTATCTTATCCGTGATTTCGGAGATGTTCTCTATGGCTTCGGGCAAATCGCTGAAGAGGGTCTTCATCTCCTCTTGGGATTTGAAATAGTACTCGTTGTTGGGAAAGCCAAAGCGGAAACCGCGCCCTCTTCCCTTTGGAGTGGATTTCATCTCTCCGTCCTTGACACAAAGAAGGACGTCATGCGCATTGGCATCGCTTTTGTCCAAGTAGAAGCAGTCATTGGCTGCAAATACTTTCACACCATACTTGTCCGCAAAGCCTATCAATACCTGATTGACATGTTCTTCCTCTTCCAATCCATGGCGGTTCAGTTCTACATAGAAGTCATCTCCAAATACGTCATGCCACCATTGGAAAGCTTCTTCGGCCTGATGTTCGCCTACATTCAATATCAGATTGGGGATTTCTCCCTGTAGATTGCCCGTAGTAGCGATGATGCCCTCTTTATAGTGCTCGATGAGTGCCTTGTCTATCCGTGGATAAATCCCGTAGAGTCCTTCCATATACGCAAGCGAACTCAACTTCGCCAGGTTCAAAAAACCTGACTTGTGTTTGGCGATAAGTACCTGTTGAAAACGCTTGTCGGGGTTGTCTTTAGTGAACTTCAGTTTTTTACGCTCTTCGGCTACAAAAAATTCACAGCCTACGATGGGTTTGAGGTCGTTGTTCATAGCCTCCCTGACAAACTTGAAGGCCGCGAACATATTGCCCAGATCGGTCAGTCCTACAGCGGGCATTCCATATTCTTTGGCTTTGGCTATCAGTGACTTGATGTTTGGAGTGGCCTGTAGTACGGAAAACTGGGAGTGCAGGTGCAAGTGGGAGTAGGGCTTTATGATTTTGGCAGCGGCAGCTTTATCACCGCCTTTACCTTTTCTGCGGCCCACATCTTTTTTCGCAAAATTGGCAGCATCCAGTTCGGGGGACTCATAGACGATATCCGATAGGGGAGTACCGTCCAATGGCTTGACCACTTGCTCTTGCAATAGCCCAAAGAAACACTTGGCCGTGGCGTCCACATCATAAGCAGCATCGTGCGCATCCCCAAAACCCTTGCCGAACAACTTTTGATGTAGCTCGGTCAGGGTAGGCCACTTGTACTTGCCTCCACGCCCTCCCGGTATGGCGCAGTACTCTGTGGACTCGTCTTTTGTATCCAAGGTAGGAAGGTCCAGTAAAGGGCCTTTCACCTCACCGCGAATATACTCCGCGCCCATGATATTGACATCAAACTCTATATTGTGACCAATGATGACCTGTGATTTCTCTAGGTCAGTAGCAAAGAGTCCCAAGACCTTTTTGAGGTCATGCCCTTCTTCTAGAGCTCTCTTGGTAGAGATCCCATGTACCTTCTCTGCATTGTAGGGGATGGTAAAGCCTTCAGGTTTCACAATATAGTTCTGAGCGGCCACCAATGCACCGCGTTCATCGTGCAATTGCCACGCTATCTGGACCAATCTGGGCCAATTGTCCAGATCGGTAATGGGTGCATTGTAGTTTTTGGGCAGACCGGTGGTCTCCGTATCAAAAATCAGATACATATTACTTTCTTGATTTTAGCTTGTCAGAATTGGGAGTAACTACAAATATAATCGAAATTACTATCCTAGAGCAGCGATTTTTTTATAAAAAAATAGACTTGAAATGAACGCTATCCGCTCCTGTTCACTTTTCCGGAATGGCCATAAGTTCGTAAAATCCTTCTTCGGTATCGGGTAGTGGTCGGTGGAAGCGGAAACACCTTCTCAAGGTACTGTTAGCGGGGCCGCTTGCGTGCCTATAAGGTATTTTTTCATGTTCTTTGTTCATTCTTCTCCAAATGCGGTATCATTGCATGATTTGCGATTGTTTTTTTCTATATTGTAGCCTGCGGATATACAGTCGGAGATTTTTCCTGTATCATCCTGTAATCGCTTTCGGAGAATGTTTACTTTTATAAACAATCCTGATAGTGTAAATATGAAGATTTTTTATCAGTTCACTGATTTTACCTTTTCTTACTGGATTTCCCGGAAATAAACAATTCATCACAATATACAGAGTTGGCTTTTATTGAAAATCGTGCCATTCTGGCTTTGGGCTGGAATGGTACTTTCATCCACTCCATATCAGTAGTGATTTGTAGTGAAAGCATGAATTGGAGTGGGTAGTGATTTAGGTCCGTAAAGCTTAAGGTAAGCTATTGATTATGTGATAGTAGAAAGGTGTGGGCCGGTGCTGATCGGGACTCTGGGTAAGAAATCCGATGGTGATTTTGAAGGGGCGTGCCGTTATTCTTAAGAAAATTCCCGAAGGCCTGTAGCCCCGATTTTGATTAGCTTCTGTCTCGAAACGATGTTATGTTTATGCCCCTGCCTCTGTACTTTAGGGTGATGCTGAGGATGATGTTGAAAAACCATAGCTACTGTATCCAAATTTTATCCGCTGAAGTATTCCCGTAAAGGGATGAACAGCAGGGTATGCGAACTACAATGCGGTGAATACTCCCGGGTATCAGACATGATTTTGAAGCAATTTATGCTCGTAATAGGAAGGCTATCGATCATTTTGGGATAAATCAGGGAGTTTTATTGGATGCAGCATAGCAGCGCTATCCCGAGGATTATCAGCGCAGAGTGAAGCAAAATGAACAGGAAGATATGCGCTATTCGAAAGCTAAGTTTGTATTGTTTGTGTAGTGCAGCATTCCTATCTGAAAGTACAGCTCAATTATTATGAAATGCTGAAAAAAGCGACGATGTCGGGAGATATCTCCCGGTGGGTCTTTGCCATGTCTTTTGCACTTGAGTGTTATTCTTGGGCTTGAAAGTGCCCTTACCTTCTGTCGTTATTTCAAACGGTAGAGGTAATGTTGCCTGACCTCATTGTCATTGTCCCTAATGTCGATTTCCAATCGCTCGATACCCCTTACCCGAAGTGTTTTGATATCGAGTAAAATAGTTTCGTGGAGTTTCTTTTTGTATAGAAAGTCAATGTTTTTCAGTAAGGTCTTTCTGCGGGCATCCCTAACGGAAACTGTGATGGAGGTCCCGTTTTTATAATTCAGATGGAGGGGAAGACTATTTCCATGAAGCTCCATAGGGTCCGATTCTTTCTTTTTGAGAAAACTCTTCAGCACTAGTGGTGGCCCTTGCCTAGGGTAGGCCAGTAGACGGTAATGGTACTGACGCTGATCGGTACTGTCACAAGTAGTGTAGTGCCGTTGGTGGTCACCCTTAGCATTGCTGAGAAGGGGTATGGTCTTTTTCAGAAGGTGTCTTTTTTCACTCCTTTCTCTTCGGTACAGCTCAAAGTGGCTCCATGAGTTTGCCTGTTCGGGGCTGATTTTCCAGTCGAGACAGAATACACCTGCTCGGCTGCGGTTTTTGATGTCCATAGTGACGGTGGACTTAGCGGAAGTTGGAAGGCCCTTGGGACTACGGCTCCACTCGATATAGAACCGGCAGTTATCTTCTAGATAGCCGTCTACGTTCAGCCAGTACTTGACATTGGCACTCAGGCTTTCCAGTGGGACAAAGACATCGTCCTGTGTTGCCAATGAGGTACAGCTCAGGATGGAATAGCTGCTATCGCAAGGCTCGCCTGTACCGACCACAAGTTGAACCCCCTTTTGGTCTCGGCAATTCTGGCCGGAGATATTGATGAAGTAATCGCCGTCCTGTGAGGGGCGGATATAGAACCATTGATCATTGTGATATTTGATGCACTTTCCCGTCAGTTTTTCATCGACACAGGTCCATTCTACCGTACATCCAGCTGTACTGGAAAACAGGAAACTCTCAAGTGCTATGGGGATGGCATTTTTCAAACTATCATTGATTACCTGACCTTGGCATGTCCACTGACATAAGATGTATAAAAGAAGTGGAAAAAACTTTTTGCTCATGGTAGATAGACCTTTCGATACGTGATAGCCAGTTTTACGGGAAAGGATTTGGGGTTACATTGTTGTTCAGCTCAGAAGTAGTATTGCCATGATCTGACCCAGCGTTAAGTAAATTATCGATAGCGACACGTTAATTTACAACAAAGCTCCCATATACTCAATCTTATTAAGTAGCTTTCCTTAGGATAGGCCTAGGGATATATAGGTACATGCACAACATACTTGGTTTCGAAGAAATCTTCTTCAAAATAGTCCGACAACGAATAAAGGCGGTGTTTTTTTTTGACTTCTTGGAGTTCTTCTTGGAGTTCTCCCCCTTTTAGATACAATATTCCGTTTTTCAGCGGGTGACGTTGTTCTTTTTGTATTTTGGCTTTCACCCATTGGTAAAAAGGTTTTAGGCGGGTGACGGCACGACTGACTACGAACTCATACTCTCCCGATAGGTTTTCCGCTCGGGCATGTTCTGCTTTTACATTGTTCAGGTGAAGTGCCTTGGCGACTTCTTTGACCACCATTATTTTTTTTCCTATGGAGTCCACTAAGTGAAAGCGGCATTGAGGAAAAAGAATGGCTAGGGGGATGCCCGGAAAGCCGCCGCCTGTGCCTACATCCAATACATGGCTTCCTTCTTGAAAGTCCAGTACTTTGGCTATTCCAAGCGAGTGAAGCACATGCCTTAGGTACAGTTTATCGATATCTTTTCTGGAGATAACGTTGATTTTATCGTTCCACTCTCGGTACAGTCCTTCCAATTCGGAAAACTGCTGGAGCTGTTGTTCACTTAGAGAGGGAAAGTAGTGGGGAATCAGTGAATGGCTTTGTTCTGGACTCATCATAAGGTTTTTCAAAGAACAAAGATGCGAATATCAACTGATTTTTCCTGACATTCTGTTTTTTCATTCGTTGAAAAATGGCTATTTCCTACTTACAATGGGTGGATAGCAGTAACCCGTCATGAACAATTCGTTTGCATACTGTCACCCAACATCATTTTGCTCTTGGAATATAGGTCCTATAGGATTGTTCGTCGCTATCCGTGCTTCTGCGGGATTGGCTAGGCTCCCTTTTCGTACAGAACCCTAAAGAAAGACCTTTCCACCCTTTAGCAAAACAAAGGTAAAAACTGATTTTCATCAAATTTCTCATTTGTAGTTAGTTATGTGTTGGGCTGTTGCCGGACAAACAACAAGGTGAAAGAAGAGTCACCCACAAACACTAGGGATATCTTATACAAACTTAGCTTTTAAATATCGCCTATCTTCCTGTTCATTTTGCTTCACTCTGCGTTGACCATCCTCGGGATAGCGCTGCTATCCCTGCGGTTATCGCCTTGATTGAAACCAAAATGACCCGCGGAATCTTATACGACATTTAAAACCCAAATTTGTATTATTTTCTTGGTTATCTTATGATTGATAGTTTTCCCACCTTAACACACAAGCAATTATGAAAAAATGAAACTGAAACAGCTCAAGGTACAGAGCTTGGTGACTTTGTCCAACGAGAAATAGCGTGAGACCATCAAAGGCGGATTTACTATAGGCAATCTATGTAACCCTCCCGGTGATATTCACACTATCAATGATTATAGTTGCCGTATAGGTGGTAGTTGTGGTTCATCAAGATGCGGTGAGCAGTATTCCTATGGTCAGCAGACCTGCAATGGAGGTCCTTGCTAGTTGGTAGAAATGGGGGCCTTGCCAGAGCTGAACTTAAGGGCTTTTTTTCAATGTTTTTTCGAATACCAAGCGATACTCGTTGATGTCTTCTTTGGGGATCAACCGGATAAGGTCAAAACCATTTCTCAGTCCAAATATCTGCATTGCCTTGAGGCGGTTTCTCGTTTTGAATTGTATTTTTTCAAATCCATTGGCCTCGGCCCATTTTTCCTGTTCTTTTGCTAGTGCATAGGCTATACCTCTTCGTCGGTACTCAGGTTTCACACCTCCCATCCAGCTATAAAAAGGTCCTCCCTCTGCCTTTTGATATCCTACCTTAAAACCCACTGGCTCCGTATCGATCATAGCGATGAGTATCAGGTATGGTTTTCCCTTTATACGCTTGATGTATTCACTTTCAGGATAAGGATTTTTCAGTTCTGGAATCTGATGTGATATACTTACAACTTCTGTGGGAGTTCCGGTTTTGATATGCATCATACTACGAAAGAATATAGGATACAATAGTGGTAGAACAGAAAAAAGATTCTCAGTACGGTTTGCCTTGAGTCGGTGGGTCCATACATTTGGTGAATCTTGATGTCAAAGGTTGCCTATTCAAAAGCTTCATTTAGACGTGTATCATAACATATTATTGACACTACATAGCAAAAGACTCCGAAGAAATAAATGCATTCCATGCAAATGAATGGTCAGCAGAGTACTGGGTCAAATATGTTCTTTTTTGTTTTTGACCAAATCATAGAGCAATTCACGTGCGCGATGCAGTTGTGCCTTGACCGTTCCCAAGGGTGCGTCGAGTTCTTTGGCGATTTCCTCATAGGAATATTCGCTGAAGTATCTCAAACGTACCAGACGCTGATACTTGGCCGGAAGCTTGGTGACGAACATCTGAATGAGTTCTATTTTCTGGCTCTTTATAGCCTCTTCCTGCGGGTTGAGATTATTATCTTCGACATCAATGGTTACCGAATCTCCATTATCATCTTTAAAGGAGGTATCCAGACTCATGGTATCCAATTTCTTCTTCCGAATAAAATCGATGGCATTATTGGTGGCGATACGGAACAACCAAGTACTGAAGGTATAGTCCTTTTTGAATTTGTGAAGGTTCTTGAACGCCTTAGCAAAGGCTTCTATTGTGAGGTCTTCAGCGTCGTCTACATTCCTCACCATTTTCAAGATCATATGATAGACGGGTTTCTTGTACCGTTCCATTAGCATCGCATAGGCCTGCTGATCTTTTTCTAAAGTAGCCTGATCGATTAACTTGAAATCTTGTAATGCTTTATCTGAAAATTGTTTTTTTAACTCCATCTAATCCTTTTTGAAAACAATGCTATCGCTCCTATCCCTACGAAGTAGAGGATATATACTATATCCAAAATAGGGATAATATAGCCGTCCGCCCTGATTCCGAATTTTTTGGCTACTACGACACAAATTCCCTGAAGTAGTACCATGTATACTACCAAACTGCCTAAAGTTAGGTAAAGTTGTGTTCCCAGCAATGCTAAAACCATACCTAATATCCAAAACAGTACTTTTGTTAACGAAAAAATGCCTAAAATGATTTTATCTTTTCGACGATAATGTTTTCCGACGGACAGATGGCGTATTTTTTGTCGGAAAAAGGCTTTCCAGGTACTTTTGGGAACGGAAAGCGTCAGGGCTGTGGGGCCTAATACTGATTCCGTATTTCTGTTGTGTGCTACCGCGTTGATAAAAAGGTCATCATCTCCCCCCGTTATTTTCATATGTTTCATGAAACCTTTGTTGTTCATGAACAGGGATTTGCGGTAGGCTAGATTACGGCCTACCCCCATATAGGGCATGCCCAAGGCTTCCATACCCAAGTATTGCATGCCTGTATGTAGGGTCTCATAACGGAGGAAACGGTTCAGGAAACTTTTTTCTTCTTGGTATTGGGAGAAACCCAGTACTACTTCTTTCTCCTTGTAGAACCCTCGTGCCATTGTCGCTATCCAGTGATCACTGTTGGGCAGGCAGTCCGCATCTGTCAGTAGTAAGTGTTCGTGCTTTGCTGCTTTGATGCCTAAGCTAAGTGCGTATTTTTTTCCGTTGAAGGAGTCGGGGAGATGCTCAACGGTCACTACTTTTAGCTTTTCGTTCTGAGTCTCTTCTATACGCAGGTAGTCCCAGGTACCGTCATCGGACCTGTCGTTTACCACTACGATTTCATAGGTCGGATATACTTGGGAGTTCAAATGGGACAGTAGTATTTTGAGATTTTCCAGCTCATTTCTGGCACAGGCTATGACCGATATCGGTGGCAGCTCGCCAGCTACACTTTCTGCTATTTTTCGGGAAGTAATGGATATTCCCCAACACAGAAGGTACAGAGACTGTATCGCAAAACAAATGCAGAAGATATAGAAAATGACATTCAAAAGCATGAAAATGGACGCTAAAAAAATAAATATAAGATGTTTAAGGTAGTTCTTGCTACTTTGTCATTAAAATTTGGTGTGGAATTTCCATTGGGGCGTCGATATGAAAGTATAATACAAATTTGGGTTTTAAATGTCGTATAAGATTGCGCGGGTCATTTTGGTATCAATCAAGGCGATAACCGCAGGGATAGCAGCGCTATCGCGAGGATTGTCAACGCAGAGCGAAGCAAAATGAACAGGAAGATAGGCGATATTTAAAAGCTAAGTTTGTATAAATCAAGGACGGCTGTTAAGGAGAAGTGTTTTTACGTTGCCTTTGCGCTTAAGGGTTTTGCTCTGGACGAATAAATCATGGACCGACCCCTGAGGTCGGTCCATGATGTGATAACATCGTATACTGCATGCAGTATACTATAGCTTGTTGATTCGCTCATAGATCAGACCATCCTCAGTGATGACTTTGATCAGGTAACTTCCTGCCCTCAATTTTTTGAGGGATATTTCATGAGGTAATGCGTCAAAAGATTGCAACACCTTGCCGGTCATTGTTTCCAGTGTGACCTTCCTTACCTTCTCATCTCCGATGGTATCGTTTACTTTCAGTTCAATGATGTCATTACCAGGGTTAGGGAATATGCTCAGAGTAAAGCCTTTCTCTTCCTTACTTTTATCTACGATATCCTCTAGTCGTCTTGAGGAACCGACAGGGAGCAGCTTCCATTGTTGGTTCTGGAAGTTTTTGTTGAAGCTATGCACTTTGGCATTTCCCTTATCTCCACTGCCCTTGTCCAGCGCCATGGACGGGCAATGGACAGGATTCAGGTAATATTTCCCTCCAATAGATTGTATGTACCATTTTTGATGGTCATGTACGGATTCTTTCCATGTTTTGACATTGGTATTATTAGTACAGCCACCATTATAGACTTCAAGGAACTTTTCCGTATCCACGTTCTTTATGGTATGCTGGCTATTGCCCACATGCTTGAATATCCACTGCTGGTCTTCCCAACTTCCCGCATCGTACAGACTGACATTGAAATTGTCCCTATCAGGTCCTATCAGGTTCTCTCCATTGTGGGAGTTTTGGATAGTGTAGGTTCCGCTAATGATTTTGTATTTGTTGTCAATACCACGGTTTCCGCCCACTTCCAATAATAGAACATCTTCAGGTTGCATCGTAAAGTTATTTTCTTTCGCGACCCCATTGATCATGTTCATGATAGGTAGCGATGAGGTGCTTCCATCTAGACTAAGTGTGATGGTAGCATCTTCATTTCCCAAGTTGACCAGAGTGATGATATTTCTGCCGTCTGCTGTTTTTATGGAACGATGTACCACTCCCTTGAAGCCGGTTCTCTTTTTATTGTCTTCGGTGACTTCGACAATTAGCTTTTCTCCCTCTTCCTTGAGAATACGCAGTGCCTCATCTTTGATCTGCTCGTCGGCGACGGTAATGAGTTGACCATTGCTGCTGCTCAGCTTCAAGGTGTGTAGTTCTCCATATTCGTCCATCATAAGGCTTTTGGTGTCTATTAGGATAATACCACCTCTGTCCAGATAGGCCTGAAGTGCCTCCAGTTCACTTTCTTTCACGTACTCTGTATTGCTAATGATGAGAACCTTCCATTTTTGTAGGTTGCGGTCGATGATTTTTTCCGTAGCAAAGCCCATGCGATGCCCTTCAAAAAACAAGGACTCATAGAGTTCTTGGGTCTGTGTCATATGATCCGCTTTATTGATGGCCGAGGTCTCCGAATAAAAGAGGCGAAGTGGTGCGGGCATTTCCTGGATGAGTGACATTTCCTCACTGTTGGCATTCAAATCGATGATCATGCTGTGTACGGTGGCCAGCGTCTTGGGTAACTGGCCCACCTGGCCGGTACTGGTCCAGTTGGGGTCGGAAGCCCCATCTTTCAAACGGTGCCATGCCCAGTTTTTGTTGATGTCCATGCCCTGTATCGTAGCGAGCCAGTGGCAGGCATAAACGTAAGATGGCTCTTGGAACAGGTCCGTATAAGCTGAATTGGTGATCATGTGTCCCTCGGAGTTGTAATTGACGGCATTTGGCTTTATGGAGTTGAAAAAATCGTAGGACATGGCCATACCTATCCAATCCATATCGTAATCTTCCATCCAAGGAACTCTTTTGTAACTGTGACCATCCGATGTGCTGGCGTCATTACCGATCAGCTCTGTCATCTCCGTCAATTCCTCAAAATTGAGTCCATTATCTCGTGCATTGCCGCTCCACTGCGCCGGTATCAGTTTGATATGGGTCTTTGCATTGGGATCATGCTTCTTTATCTCGCTATGCAAAAAATCGAACCACTGGGTTACTCTCCACTGATTGAAGCGCATGAAATCGTACCATTTTGCCGTACCTCTTATGCTCTTGGGAATAGGGGTCCGGATACTAAATGCCGCCTTGTCAAAAGAGGTGAAGTTTGTTTTCCAGCGTTCGTTCATCGTTCTAAGGCTTCCATGCTTGTCTCTGAGCCAACTGGAGAATTTCTTCTTGGTATTATCGGAAATGTCCACTATCGCCCATGTACCGGAGGTGTTCCAGTGCGGCTCGTTCGTCAGTCCGTAACCAATAGCGGATGCCTGTTTTCCGGCCAGCTCGGGGACTACTTCTTTGAACAGTGCTTCGAATATGGGGCGGACTTCGGGGTGGTCAATGTTAAAACGGGTGTGTTGTGTTTTCCCATCGAGAATTTCAGGATAATCATCTATGATAAACTGAGGCAGGTTCTGTCCTATAAATGGATCACCAAAGTTATTGTCCTTGGCTTTTTCCAGTGCATTTTTTACCCAACTTTTCAGTGAAAGTTCTCCATTGGAGTTCTTCTGGATGTGGGTTGGAGTAAAATAGAACCCTGAGACATTGCCAAAATACTCGCGGGTATCGAATTCATTGATTTTAGGAGTCTTGAATATCCAGTCATTGATGAAAACAGGCTTGCCATTGCTGATAACGCGACTGTCTTTTATTTCCATATTGTCCCAAACGATTTCGTTCGATGGTTTTCGTATCGTTTCACCTCGGAGGAGGCTATTGAGCTCAGCGATGGCCTCTTCCAATAGTTCTATCACATCGGTTCTTTGCTTGTCGGGAAGAAGCTCGGCAAGCTCGTTTATCGTTAGATCGGAAGTATAGCTGACAGCTTTGTATTTTCTGAATGCCTCTTTGTTAACGTCGACATTGGCATCGTCCCAGTCCGCATAGATCAGATAGAGCTCTGCAACCCTTATCTTCATGCGTTCCTTTTCTGTCTGTATGTTTTGAGCCTCTGCTTTGTCGATGAGTTCGGTCAGTGTATTGATCTTGTTCCTCGCTTGCTGGGTTAAGGACTGTGCCACAGCTCCATGCCAGTAGAGTGTTGATAGAACTATTGCAAGAATTATGTTCTTGAATTTATTCAATGGTTTATGTATTTTCATGTTTCTTTAAGGTTTAAAGCAATTTATTAGTCTAATTTAAGTAAACTTTTGTAATGATATTTGATTGTATTTTATCGATAGCTGCATTTTCTATCCAATGGACAAATGCTTCGGTGAAGTATGTTTTGAGTGCTGTGACCCCGCTACTACACTTTGCTCTACATAGTTTTTATGAGGAAGTTTATGGGACTCCATCAGCGCTAGGCCCTCCCTTGATCTGAAGAGTAATCGACACGATTTGGGAAAGTGTCAGGTCGAGGTCTCGTTAGTGTCTACCTCTACCAAGTATGAAATGCTGTAGCATGGATGGGTTGTCACTCATTATCCCATCGCTTGCTTCATTGACTGTCTAGGATAAGGGGCGACGAGACTTTGTACTATAGAGGCACCCGTTGAGCCATTGGGTTTTTGTGAGTACAAGGGGGACAGGGTGATTTTTTGACGGATGCTTATTTGAGCAGCACGGAAGCCGAATATTTTGCAATCTTACGTTGAGTGCCTTCAACAAGGAGCTGGCTCCCATGAAGTCGGAATGGATATTGGTCTTTGCAAAGTCCTAGTGTAGGTAAGGGGGATACTTATAGGGGTGTCCATTTTGAGCAAGTCATAAATAGCTACAGGTTGTCGCCTTAGTGTCTGAATTTCAGTAATTTTTGTTGGCTATATATGCTCTTGTAGGCGGTGCCATAGGTTTTTTCCTGCCATACCTGTTTTTTTCGGTCATAGATAGGTATGTGCCTGTTCTTCTTTCTGATAGCGTGATAATTTCCAAAGCTGTAAGACAGGGTTCAGATGGGGAACGTCATTATCCAAGTTGCCGATATGGCGAGTACGGTGCTTAGGGAACTGGATTTCATAAGGGAAAGGTGAATCTGCCCGGGAACGAATGGCTATCGGGGACTGATTTGCTGAAGGTAATGGTAGCAGGAAAGGCTCTCTTTTACTGTTATGTCTCTTCGTTTTGCCATCAATACAATTATCCCCAATTGATCAATAGGAACTCGTCATGAGAACATAAAGTGCAATAAAGTCAGTGGTTTACCCCAGATTGTCAATGTCGTTTAGTTAAGGAAAAAGTGTTAACTTAAGCTTGTAGGAAAAGGGAGCGAGAATTTTTCAGTAGCGCATTGAAAGTACAGAGATCCTTTACCTTTTCGGAGGATCTTT
>CANLOE010000071.1 GCA_947492745.1 uncultured Cyclobacteriaceae bacterium
CAAAAAACGCATTCATTTACTGATTTGAAGCCGGTTAAGTCCGGAATAGATTTTCTAATGGACATTTTGGGTTTATGCTACTATCAGCAAGTATCAATGAAATTCGGATACGCCGTAGGCAACTACTCCTCTACACTACTGCTGCTGTATGACTTTCTGTCCCTGTTCATAACCGAACAGCTCGTCCAAACTGAGTTCTTTCACGGGTCCATACTTTTTTAGGGCCTCGAAATCAAGTTTGTCCTTTGCCCCTAGGACCATGATATTGTACTTACTTCCTTTGATATACTGCTCTTGAAACGCCTCCAGTGCTTCGAAGTCCATTTTAGGCACTTGCTCATAGACGTCTTTCCGAATATCATGATCGAGGTTTTTCTTTTCGGCTTCCAGATAATTGAACAAAATACCCGTTTTTATAATCCTCTCACTTTCGATTTTGTTCAAAATGGCCTCTTTTGCTGTATTCAGGGTCGTTTCCGACTTGGGCATATCCTCTACAATCTGGTTCAGGGATAACATGGCCTCTTCTTGCTTGTCCGCTTGTGTGCCAACGTAGGACACAAAATAATCATGTCCTTTGGCTTTATCCGCTCCCGTATATCCGGCCCATACAGAATAGGCCAGGCCTTGGGCTTCACGAATTTCCTGAAAAACGATAGACCCCATACTGCCACCAAAGTATTCATTGTATAGGCGGGCAGCAGGTACCCGTTCGGCATCATATGCTGCTCCTTTGCTAATAGAGAGTATCTCCGCCTGAACCATATCATAATCGGCCCAATATACGGTAGATCGATCGGCATCCTGTAACTCATAGGCCATGGTTTCGGGTAGTGGGTCCAGGTTTTCGGGTAGATTTCTGTTCTTTGATAGCACAGTTATCACTTTCTCTACAGTATTGGGACCATAGTACATGACCCGATGTTCTTTTTTGGTAAAGCCTTTGATGATATCGATGAGGTCTTCTGCCCGTAAGGTCTTTAATTCACTATTGGAAAGTACATTGGTAAAGGGTGAGCGTGCACCGTACATGCCATAGTTCATCAAACCACTGAAAAGAATAGTATTCTTACTCTTTTTTGCATTTTCGCGCTCCTTCATGATTCCATCTATAAGATTCTTTAGCGCCACCTCATCCACTTTGGGCTTGGCCAGTAAGGCCTCGAACAGCTTCACTGCAGCTTCCATGTTTTCCGATAATCCGGAGAGACCTATCCAGGTTCTATCTTCGGCAGCGGATACGAAAAAGTCACAACCCAGCTTGTACAACTCTTTCTTAAAGGCTTCATTACTCATCTCTTCTGTACCTAGGTAATCCAGGTACTCCACTGCTATTTTCATCTTGGGGTCATTATTACTACCCAGCTCGGAGAGGTAATAGAGGTTGAACAGGCCATTTTCTTTATTATGGGTGTAGAGCAGTTCTATACCTTTGTCCATTTTTGCTTTTTGGAGGTCATTTTCGTAATCTACGAAGACGGGTTTCAGTTTTTCCACTTCGGTATCCAATATCTCCTCATAGAACTTGGATTTTTGCTCTCTGTTCAGGGCTACTTTGTTGATTTCGGGCTTGACAACCTTTTGTACCGTGGTATCTTTGCCTGTTCTTTTATAAATAACGGCATAATTGTCCCCATAGTGTTTTTCCACAAAGTCAATGACATCCTCACGGCTGATACTTTCCAGTACTTCCATCTCTGATATATAGGTCTTCCAATCCATGTCATTGGTAAAGGCGGTCACCATTTCTGAAGCTCTGGAACGATTGCTTTCCATTTGCCGCATATGACGCTGTTTTAGGTCATTGAGAACAGCTTCTAACAACCAGTCTTCGAACTCCCCTTTTTTGATCATATCTACCTGCTCCAGCAGCAGTGTCCTGACTTCCTCTAGGCGCTGTCCTTCCCTGGGAGTACCATAGAGAACATGGGCCGTATAGTCGTTCATATCATTGGTATAGGTACCCGCGTCCAGTACTTTCTGTTTTTGTAGCAGGTTGATGTCTATCAGTCCTGCCTTGCTATTGTTCAATAGCATGTCCACCAGTCTCAAAATCTGGTACTCTTTACTGCTTCGGCCCTCAAAGCGGAACCCTAGACTCAGTGAAGCCGCTTCAGGCCCTATAACTTCTTTTACAATCGGAGAGGATATGGGACTTTCATTGACCTTGGACCAATGAGGTAATTTTTCATTGGCTTTCCACTCACCGAAATACTTGTCCACCTGTTGTATCGTTTTGTCGAAATCGAGATCGCCACTCATACAGATGGCCACGTTATTGGGGACATAGTAGGTATTGAAATAGCTGACAATTTCGGAAATGGACGGATTTTTCAGATGATCGATGGTCCCAATGACGGATTGTGTTCCATAGGGATGCTTGGTGAACAGTGAGCGGTTCATCTCATCGTATACCTTCCACCCATCATTGTCCAGAGAACGGTTTTTCTCTTCGTAGACCGCTTCCAGTTCTGTATGGAACAAGCGGTTGACAATCTTTTGAAAACGGTTACCCTCTATTCTCAAAAAGTTTTCCATTTGATTGGCCGGGATATCGTTTATATATACGGTCCTGTCCGTAGTGGTATAGGCATTGGTACCCTTTGCTCCGATGGCGGAGAGCATTTTATCATATTCATTGGCAATGGCATAATTGGAAGCCTCATTGGAAACGGCATCTATCTTCCGGTAATAGGCTTTTCGTTCTGCCTCATCCGTCAGTGTACGGTAATGCTCGAACATCTGCTCGATACTGTCCAGTAGAATTTTTTCCTTCTGCCAGTCTGCCGTACCGAAGTCTGCCGTACCTTTGAACATCATGTGCTCCAAGTAATGCGCCAGACCTGTCGCCTGGGCGGGATCGTTCTTCCCTCCTGCTTTTACGGCTATATAGGTCTGTACCCTAGGTGCCGCTTTATAATCACTGAGATAGACCTTTAGTCCATTGTCCAAGGTATATACCCTTACTCCTAAGGGGTCGTTGCTTACGTACTCATAGGTATGGCCGCCACTCTCGGCGGTGTTGAGTGCATATTTTTCGACCTTGGTTTCCTTATCCTGAGGACTACAGGCGGCGCATATGCCTATATAAAATAAACAAACGTAACTCAACTTCATCAATTTTAGGAAAGAGGGTGATTTCATCTTCAAAGGATTTGTGTGTGTATTTTGGTTTGTTTTCGTATAGTAAAGAAATCAACCAAGAGCAGGTTGACTTGATTTTTCGACAATTAAATAAAGTATTGATACAGAAAATCAAATTACAGACTTATATACATAGATATACCAACTATTTTAACAATTTGTCGATATATGATCCGTTGGACTTATATGCTTAGCTATAGGATTATCCATGTTGCTTCATTTTGACACTTATCCATATACATTCCTGCCGAAAAACACCTTTTCATTGCCAAAAGGGTAGAGGACATCTTTGTATCTACCCTTTGGTCCGTTTCGCCTCTAACCGGCCGGGCGCTTACTCCTACGCGACAGACCGGCCCCTTCGCTGAAAGGGTTCCCCGCGCCCTTTCTTTACGATCGGTCCTATCGATAAAATTAAGCAGGACGAAACCCATAGGGGTTTCGGGCCAGCCTGTGGGACGTGGAAAATTTTGAAAACGCTGCGCTCGGACAGAAAAATTTTCAAATGAACTACTGAAATTCGGATTGCGTCCAACGATGTCCCGGATTCAATGAAATGCCCGAAATAAAGTCAATATAACTAAGTATATAAGCTTATTAAATTAATCAATAAGCATGAAATAACTGCCCTAGAGTAAATTTTTCTATAAAAATATTATATAAATGGACATTTCTATCCATGAAAGCCTATTATAGGTTTTTCTCTGTCTCCTCTCAAAAATAATCTTGCGACTATTTCGGTAATAGGAAGTAAACATATAATCATCAATGATTTACACCTGAAATCGATAGATTTAGGGCAAAAAAGAATAGCCTTAAGCCAAGATCATGTATTGAAAAATCTACTGCGAATCTAAATAGCTGCAAATCGGTCGTTGCACTACGTTTTTTGGATTCACCATAGCGGTGCTATGCCGAACGAATCCAAATGGCCGATATTTTACTATTTATACAAATTTAGGTTTTAAATGTCGTATAAGATTCCGCGGGTCATTTTGTTTCAATCAAGGCGAGAACCGCAGGAATAGCAGCGCTATCCCGAGGATGGTCAACGCAGAGTGAAGCAAAATGAACAGGAAGATATGCGATAGTTGAAAGCTAAATTTGTATTATACGCTCATCACGATTTCTATCGATTATTTTGGGTTAAAGAAAACATGATTTCCATCTGAATCCACTAATGACGAATTCACCTATGATCTTGACACAAATCACCCACAAAGTGACACCATCGAAGTGTCTACCGGGTCAGCCATTTTAAAATTTACCTTGAGTATATCGTTCTGCGAAGGGCATGCCCTTCGCCTACCGCTAGTAACAGTTCTTATTTGAACCCAAAAGGATTAGGTCTGCTTTTTCGGGTTCGAAAATCCACAAAATGATGCTTGTGTTCAAATTGGAAATAGATATTGTTCTTCAAGAGATAAGCTAGGTCTTTTCCCGGCGATTCGCCGAAAGAATGCCCCGGCCAGAACCGGGTACCACTGGACAGGTAGTTTTTCAGAAACTGAACCGAGTCGAACATTTTCTCGGCACCGGAAGTATCACATATCCCTACCCCTTCTATGAAAACAGTATCTCCTGAAAATAAATGGTCCTCTATCAGATAGCAAACACTGCCCAGCGTATGGCCAGGGGTGACTATAGGAACGATACTAAAAGAATCGATGACCAGAGTTTTCAGATGATAGACTTCATAGAGGTTGAAACCCGTATATCCGTAATGGTCTATTTCTTCTGCCGACATATATACCGGGACATGATGAACACTGGCAAACTTATCGGCCAGGTCTACATGGTCTTCATGAGAGTGTGTCAGTAGAACGGCCAATAGTTCTATGTGATTGTCCCTTAGAAAATCATTGATGAAATCATACTCCCAAGCGGGGTCGATAAGGATTCCTTTGCTGTCATTATAAATCAGGTAACACTGGTTTTTCAGGAAAAACCTCTCTACCTTGAACATCTTTACGTTTAATTTCCCGGTCGGTGCTACCATGGTCCACTCGTCGATAAGCTCTTCTCCAGTCCCTCTCGGATAGCTTCCACATCAGTGTACGTATTCTTGGGCAGTACTATAGAGCATACATGCTCACCCACGACCAGTGAAATGGACCTGTATTGGCTGAAATGTTTAAAAATACCCGTCAGTATCGCTCCTTCTCTTTGAATGAACTCTATTTCCAACAACTCGAAATTTACCGTCAGACCTGTTTTCAATATTTTTGATAGTGCCTCTTTGATGGTCCAAAGTACCGTAGCTTCCGTAGCCTCTGTCAAAGCACATTCGGAGACCTTCTCTACTTCTCCTACGCAGATGATGCTTTTCATGGTGATTATCTTGTCTTCATCGATACGTTCAATATCTACTGCCAAGGGATGCTCTTCCGGAAAAGCCAGCGCTATACCTAAGTTATCGCAGTGACTTATGCTGACCTGTACATTGTGTGTTGGGATGTGACGAACCACAGGAAATTGAAACACACCTGACACCACAGAAAAGGACTGTAGGACGATATCCTGCCGAAGTAATTCCCTGACAGCTGTTTTGGCAGTGATCCTACCCAGCAGATAGCTGACCTTTCTCTTATCGTATTTTAAGGTCTCATAATAAGAAGTCTCATCGGGATGCAGTTGCCAAGAATCTTTGCTGATGTCCGCCAGGCTCTTGTTCATTATACAAAAACCTGCCCTGAAGCTGCCATCCTTTCTGCTCAGTGCTATTTCTCCTTTGCTCATGTTCGAAAATCGATTTTCAATTAAGGTTGTACTAACGCGACCATTGTGAAATTGTCTGTTTTTTTTAAAAAACAAACGACATACATAAGGAAATTAAGGGGTGGTTAGGAGACTGTTTTGATAGTGAAGTCATTTCGAATTTCTTTCGGCTGCAAATTCAGCTTGTTTCACCCTGATTTTGACTTTCCATCGCGACGTAACCTTGGCTATACCACTCAAAAAAAGGCTTCAGTAAGACAAGAAGTCTTTAATTTTCGCTATAGGACAAAAGTCTAAATGGTTTCTTTATGAACTAAAAGAAGTACACAAGAAAACAAAATATATACTTCAAGACAGTCTCTAGGCCCTTAAATCTATTTTGGTCGGCCAAAGATAGCAATGATAGTAGTGATTAGGCCGATATAAATAGACAAAACTTTCGATTTTCCGGCCAGAGACTATTTTGGAGCCCTATTGAAGATTTATCCCAAAATGTCCATTAGAAAATCTATTCCGGACTTAACTGACTTCAAATCAGTAAATGAATACGTTTTTTGAATTAACCGTAGCGGTGCTACGCTGAACCCAAGAAAACGCACTGACTTATTGCCATTTAAGTCCTCATGACGAAGTTCCAACGAACATTTTGGGTTTATCTCTCATCCTGTAGTGGTCTCTTAGGAAGGAACTGCTTCAAATCAGTAAAATGGATATGTTTTTTGAATTATACCCAAATAGCAATTGGGTTTGGGACAGAAAAGAACAGCATTAGCGATAATATGGTCTCACCTTGAATTTTCTGATGACCTTGCCAAAATCGCTCTAATTGTGATACCATCGAAGTGCTTAGCGGGACATTCACTTTATCTTGAGTATGACCATGGAGACACTACGCCAACCCAATAACACTCTGGCATATTGCATTTACACCCTTTTAGCCTGGGGATCATGCATTGGAAAATCTACTGCGGATCTAAATAGCTGCCAACCGGTCGTTGCACTACGTTTTTTGAGTTCACCATAGCGGTGCTATGCTAAATCCAATAAAACTCCCTGATATATTGCTATTGAAACCCTCGTTACGAAGTCCCAACGCATGATTCGGGTTTAACAAAGTTCCGACTACAGCGAGCGTATTCACGAAACCATTTAGAACAGACACAACGATGAGCCAAGGCACAATTCGAGTTTAATATCGCTTGTTCCGGACTCAGAGTCGGCAAAAACAGCATGCTATCTACTGGGATTTTCAACAAAATCGAAGGTCAAAAGAGATACACAAGAAAGTAAAGGATATGTTTTTAAACAATCGCTAAGACGAATACCCTTCAGGCTGACCCCACTTGACTACAGTAACACGATACGTACAAAGGTAAAAAAATACACGCCAGGAAATTATTCAAAAAAATAGACCTTATGAGAGGAGGTTGCTCATCAATTCACTCCTATGGCGACTTCCGCTCTTCTTCGCATCCTTTTGGAAAACCGAACCTTCCGGAATCTCCTGACCATCATTACAATGGTAAAATAAGATAAAGTAGCGATAAAACCCGCCATAATAACATTGCCAAAAAGAAAATGGCGACCATAAGTCATAAACCGATTTAGCCAATCAATATCAAAAAATGTAATGGGAGCATCGGAAAAAATCCACTGCCCGAGCTCATAGCTCAACCAGTACAGCGGTATCATGGTGAAGGCATTCCAGATGGCCAATGAGAGAAATACACCCAACTTATTGATTTTTTTGAATAGAAACATCAGCAAAAGACATATAGGAATATTGATTCCCGGCGTAGGTAAGATAGCAATGAATGTACCTAATGCAAATCCTCTTGCTACTGCTTCATCAGAATCATCTGATGTCAAAATCTCGGCCAAATATCTTTTAAATTTGAAAAGAACTTTAAAGTACCATCGAAACAATAGCTGCATAAAAAATAAAAGTAAATTAAATGTCAAAATTAATTTAACTATCCTACATAATAGTAAACCTACTATATGGAAAAAAGTTCAGTTTTCGAGATTAAATTAGGTTTACATTTTCTTTAGGTCAGAAAGTTTTGTGAAGTAACACAGTGAGCATTGGACCGAGGTGAAATAAGGAAGGAAGTGCATGATTTACTGTTATTGGAACGCTGTACGCTATAAAATTTACTTGATATCGGCCACTTACTTGAAGATAAGCATAAACTACCTAAAAATCAATAACCCACTTCTATATAAGTTTATTATCTTCATGAGATACATATACTTATCGGGGTCCGCAATTAAGTTTAAAAAAAAATCAAGAGTTTGTTGTCGTTTGTTTTGAGTAGGAACGAGCATTGGGAAAATGTCCTTGAGGATTTAGCCAGCGAAGGGTCCGGCCTGCCGCGTGAGCATCATTTGACCGAGATAGCAGCACTATTCATAGAAATTCCCACAAAACCATACATCATAAAGAGCAGTTATGAGGATAGAGAAAGTAAAATCTTGAGCTGGGTGTCTTTCTTGTGAATTTCATTTGACTATCGTAGGCCTATTCGTTACCCATAAAAACAAAAGCGATACATGTCATATCAGTTTATATGAGAGGAGTGGATTCTTCTTTCCAAATTTTATATGCTGACCTCATACACTGCCCGCAGGGGCGATAACCTTCGTTCTTTGCCTCCACCTCATCCGTAAAAAATACCCTGTTTTCTATTTTCATCCTTTGGCCGGACTTACAGCCTAGCCTGCCATAGATTTTCAATTTCCTATTTCCGCCGAAGGTTATGGCCCCCTTCTTGATCAGACTTCGGACCGCACTTGAATTCATTTCGATATGGGCTACCATCAGCTCCTTGCATCATGAAAAATAATTCCCAAGGTACGTCGATGACCGTCTCGTACTTCACTCACCCCATGTCGCATTTTGGCACGGTAGTACCCTTTTGTACCTTTGATCGGTCTAAAGTTGACTGCAAATAAGATCATATCTCCTTTTTTGGGATTCAAAACAATAACCTTTGATTGCGCCCGTGGCACTTGCTCCGTCAGGACAAACTCCCCTCCCGTATATGCTACCTCCGGTTCGCTCAAAGCAACTACCGCTTGTATAGGAAAGTATATCTCACCATATAGGTCCTGATGAAGTGTATTGAATCCATTCTTATCGTATTTCAATAATAGTGGTGTGGCCTTGTCTTGTTGGTTTTGACTGCATAGACGCTTCAGTTTTTCATGCGAATCGGGGTATGATACACTGATTTTCAATACTTCCATCCAACGGTTCGCCACTAGGCTCAAGGGCGGATAGGTGTTTTCGCGCAGTTCTTCTATGATTTTCGGGAGTGGGTAAGCAAAGTATTTGTACTCTCCTTTGCCAAACCGATGATGTTCCATATTCACCGTTTTCCTGAACGGCTCCGATTGTTCATAGAGACCTATCAGTTCTTCGCACTGGTCCTCGGTCAGTAGATGGGCCACAAGACTGTAACCTTGAGTATGGAGTTCTGTTGTAATGCTGTCCCAGTCCAAGGCAGCGATTCTGTCTTTTATCATTGTTTTTCGTTATCAAATAATAGAGCGGTAATGGTGAAATGTATCTCAGGGAGGCTTGCTACCTCATAACACTCCTTGCCTCGAATCATTTGTGTCAGAGATAAGCGCCCCCGGTTTCTATGGGGCCGATTGGGCGATTTCCAAGAAAAGCTGCACCAGTTCTTTTGGTTTACTGAAAAAGGGCGAATGGCCCGTATCCATTTTATATACTTTTAAACATGGTGTTTCCGTGTACATTTTCTGTTGAATAAAGGGAGTTACCGCCCGGTCTTGAGTACATTCGATATAGTACTTCGCGACACTCCCATAATTTTCATCGGTCAAGTGTAACGGGACCATTCCCGATTCTATGGGTTCATGGCTCAGGATTACCTTGGCCATTTCGGTAATATCGGTATCGCAGTCATGATAAAGCCCTTCTTGGAATATCTCAGCTCGGAGGGTGTGCGATCTACTTTCTTGATGGATATCCACATACCCTTTTAGATAACCCTCGGTATCTTGAACTGAATACTCCTTTTGGGTTTTACCATTAGGAATAAGATAAGCGGCCAGATAAATCAATTTCTCTATTCTATACGGGCGATACTCGGCTACTTGGGAAATCATGATGCCGTTTTTGCTATGACCTATCAAGATTACTTTCCCATCGATACTGTCAATCAGTTCACAAAGCCGATGCACCGTAGTTTCTAGAGTCACATCTTCAATAGGTGTTTTGTCCCTACCCATTCCGGGTAAGTCGATCGCATGTACGGTATACCCCTGCTGTTCCAGTAAGGGAGTCACCTTGTGCCAGTTCCAGGCGCTATGCCAAGACCCGTGAATCAAGATAAATGTTTGTTTTTTCATGGTATTTTTGTTTTGATTTTATGGTGTGACGAATAGGCTCCTGAACTGAGGTAAATAAGGGAAATAGCCCAAAGGAAAACACTTCCCACGAATACCAGAATCCGGCGAATCAGGGAAGCATGCATCGATTCTTTACTGCCGGGAAGCTTCCCAACCGATCATGGCCGTTTTTCTGATATCGCCCCAGGCATAGCCGCCTATATTTCCCGATGCCCGTATCACTCGATGGCAAGGAATCAAGAAAGCCACGGGGTTACTGCCAACAGCAGTTCCTACGGCCCTTGAGGCTCTAGGAGAGGCTATTCTTTTTGCAATGTCACCATAGGTGGACAATCGGCCCTCTGGTATTTTCAATAATGCATTCCATACTTTCAATTGAAAGGGAGTCGCGCTAAGGTGCAATTTGACTTGGTCCAATTGGTTGCGGTCACCCTGAAATACCGATAGAGCCCCCTGCTGTAGACAATCGAAGTACTCTTGATGGACAGCATTGGCAAAGCGGCCTTTCAAGACCTCCAAGGCCTCTTTTTCATCCTCGATAAAGGCCATATGGCAAATGCCCTTTGCCGTCGAAGCTACCAGTAGTTTTCCGAAGGGACTTTCGGCAAAGCTATGGTTTATGGAAAGCCGTGCTCCTTTATTCTTGAACTCCCCTGGAGTCATGCCCTCGATACTGATAAAAAGATCATGCAGTCTTCCGGTACCCGAGAGGCCCGTTTGTGATGCAGCATCGAGCAAAGTAGCTTGTTGTTCCTTTAACAGCCGCTTTGCATATTCGACAGAGGTGTACTGTATGAATTTTTTGGGACTGACACCTGCCCAATCACTGAACAGTCGCTGAAAATGATAGGGACTCAAGTGTACGCTTTCTGCGATATCTCCTAGGGATGGTTGTTTTTTGAAATTTTCCCTCACAAAATGGATAGCGTCCGCTATACGATGATAATTCAGTTGTTGCTGCTCGTTCATATCCTTGAATTTTATACAAATATAGACGTCTGATGGATTGTCGTAAACCCACTTCTTGCTAACTTGATTTTTGGACCGATATAGAAAGTATGGTGGTGGAATACAGCACCCAAGGAGCGGCTCTCATCAATAATAAGAACATACCGGACAGTGGTCATTGGGATCTTTCGCCTTGGTATGGTTCTTATGGAAAAGGTCATTTTGACCAATAACGAGCAACTTTGGGTCCCTATATCCAAATAATACAAATTTGGATTTCAACCCAAATTGCCCCATAGGATTTCGTTATGAGAACATAAAGTGCAATAGAATCCGTTGTTTAGGAGAGGAGGCTTAGTGCATCACTAAGGTGACGAGCCTGCGCAGCGTAAAACAGCTGATTTTGAAGTAATTTATGCTCGTAATAGGAAGGCTATTGATCATTTTGGGTTCAACTCGGATCATGCATTGGAAAATCCACTTCGGTCTTAAATTACTGAAAATCAGTCGATACACTGCGTTTTTTTTTGAATTCACCGTAGCGGTGCTATGTTAAATCCAATAAAACTCCCTGATGTATTGCTATTTATACAAACTTAGCTTTCAAATATCGCATATCTTCCTGTTCATTTTGCTTCACTCTGCGTTGACAATCCTCGGGATAGCGCTGCTATTCCTGCGGTTCTCGCCTTGATTGAAACAAAATGACCAGCGGAATCTTATACGACATTTAAAACCTAAATTTGTATTAAACCCTCGTTACGAAGTTCCAGCGCATGATCCGGATTAAAAGCTAAGTTTGTATAAGTCCTGCTTTGAGGGTATAGGAGCATAAGACTACTTACCTCACTCTATTCGCTTCAAATGCCTATCATAGAGGCCGAAAAGCACGGTATAACCTTGATCATCCACGCGTAGCGCTCCATAGGCCGCACTATCGTATTTGGATGCCTCCCCTTCTTGAAAAAAGTAGGATTCCGCTCCCAGCTGTAGGCGGTGACCATTATAAAAATAGCGTATCCATATCTCCCTGTCCGAGTCTTCCGCACCTCTGTCCTTCGTGGTTACGATCACCCGCTTGCCGATATTCCTTTCATCCAGTGCTACCTGACAATAGCCACGCTTTGGGATGTGGGCAACACTGACATTATCGGTGATCTCGTAGCGCAGGCGCATATAGTCTCCCTGCATCAGGGAGCGGGGGTCGACAGGGGCCAAAGCCAGAAATACGAGCCTCCCCTCGGATAGGGTACGTTCTTTCATGAAGACCATCCTATTGAAAAAGATCAGGAAGACGATAGCGTTGAGCACTATGGTCCAAGTCAGATATTTTTTCCTGTTTTTCATCTCTTCTCTTTCAGTCTAGGGTGAACAATAGCATAGGTCATGAGCAAGAACAGTCCCATAGCCATAAGTACGATGGACTTGGTCAGGAGCGTATAATTGAGGTCGTAATAGTACAGCGAGGTAAAATAGAGCAATCCTAGGATACTGATCACCATGGCCACCTTGTGCTGTACGTGAAAAGTACAGAGAAAAAGCAGTACCACACCCGCTAAAGAAGGAAAATAGTACGTCGGTGCCAACAGGAGGAGAAGTCCGACGATGAGCATCAGCTGTTTTTTCGATGACCATAGAAAAACAGAGGTGATTCGGTACACTACCGCTATTATGGAGACTACGAATACAGCCGTAACATAGGACTCTCTTGTCAGCTCTTCTTCCAGTAATGCGGTCGCATGCCCCATCACTGTCAGCCATACGATAAATCCCAATACCGTAGCCATCAGTAGTGGCCGGTACAGAAGATTGCTCTTTTTAGAGGCGGTGAGCCATTTTGCCTCGAACATATAGAGCGTCAGTAAAAAGCCTGTCAGGTAGAAGGAATACAGGTAGATCATGCTTTCCCAGTGTTCGACGAAGAATAGGTATAGAAAAGCAAAGTGAAAGGTCAGGGCAGCAATAAAGTCAATCCAATAGGCCCTGGAAATCAAGCAGACCAAAATCGATGTGCCCATCAACACTAAGCTTACCGAGACATGGTCATCAAAGATTTTCTCAAAACCATACCCGAAGAGTATCCCTCCCGATAGCAGCCCCACTACGGCCAGTGTATCGACAAAGACATTGCCCTTATGGTTAGCCCCAACAGCACTGCCTATAATGAGTATATAGCCGAAAACAGTGGCGATTTCCTTCACTTCCCATAGGTTCATCAGTACAAAGGCCCCTCCAAAGAAAAGTCCTGACAGTAGACCTCCCAGAATGGTAAGCAGCTTTATGGGCATATGGGTGTACAGAAGCGCATCTATTTTCAGCTGCTCCAGTAGAGGAACGGTATCATAGTGGAAATAGTCCCCCTCCTGCTCTGCGAGCCTGTCCAGTTCACTGTGCCCTATCGACTTGTCCGAAAACAAACCGTTGGCTTTTGGAGGAACCCCTCCTTCGCCCGATGCAGTAGTGTGCGGGTTATGCTTTTCATCCATGCCATTTTCGATTAAGTTTCACCATGCCGTAGACCATTAGGGAGATCGCTACGAGTACCAGACTGCCCACCACTAGGAATAGACCGGCCCCGTCGATGTCCTTATCGATACCCCAGCGGAGCACCAAGCTCACCAGAACAATGATAGTGCTAAAGGTGAGCAGGGCCATGTAAAACAGCTTTTTCTGTTGGCTGCTGATATAGAGCATCGCCATAGCCCAGGGTATACCCACCCATAACAGGTAGTCATGAGCGGACTGTCCTTCTGAAAAGATAGTGTAGCAAAGACCAAAGGTCAGAAAAGCCACCGAAGCTATGCCCAGCACCCTTAGGAACCAGACGCTTATCTGAGCCTTGCCCGCCCCATACTGCCATAGCTCCCAGAATGTCAGGACCGCTGCATTGACCATAAAACAAAGGATAAGGACCGTATTTCTAGGCCAAGCAGTAGCTACCTGCTCACTGTAGAGCAACAGTGTTGTAGTGATGAGTACCATATAGAGCAACCAGAATGCAGCATATCGGGTCGCCCATACCCATAAGGAGATGAAGATGGACCAACCCAGAAAAAAGTCATAGGCATTCGCTCCCGTTTGGTAGATCTGGCCCTGTACCGCGAAGAGTACCCCTACCATCACACCGGCCATGATCAATACCACTTGTTTGAGCATCCTGTGAGAGGTCCATAGCCACAGCCCTAACACTACCAATAGGGCAGCCTCTGCCATCCCCAGTTTGACAAAGCTACTCAGTGCACCCCAGTTATAGGCAAAGAAAAAAACGATGCCAGCAACAAAAAAACCACCACCTAGCCCCAGAAGACCAAAATCCGCCAAGCGAACCCATGCCGATCTGTCGGCATAGATTTCATCCCTTAAGTAGTTTTTGATACCAGTGCGTTTCCAGTTACTGTGCCGGGCAATGGTATGAATCCAATGGCGCCCCATTCCCTGGGGCGAACCTATTCTATCGGTTACTTTCTCACTTGTCTCTATCATGTAAGACAAAACTAGCATTATTTTTTTGATATTTAATGTACATATTGACAGAAAATATGCCTAACAATTGTAAATCTCTGTCTTCAACAATGGTATGATTTTATAGAGATTTTCAATACTCAAGTGAAAATGGATTGGGAATCAGCTCTGAGAAACTGTTTTAAACCCGGGTCATGCATTGAAAAATCTACTGCGGATGTAAATAGCTGTAAACCGGTCGTTGCACTACGTTTTTTGAATTCACCATAGCGGCGCTATGCCGAACGAATACAAATGGCCGGTATTTTGCTATTTATAAGCTCATCACGATTTCTATCGATCAATTTGGGTTGAAATCAAGGTAGTCCATACAAAATTTGGTGTAAAAAAAGGCTGTACCACTTTTGATACAGCCTCTTCTGTCACTATGTTTCAAGCCCAGATTGACAGTTTTATTACTTCTTGATCATCTGAAACTTGGCTTTTCCGGAAATAGAGATGATGTATTGACCGGAATTCAAATCGTTTACGGAGATAGACTCCGTAGCCTCCTGTACCGATAGCTGCTTCATTTTAACTCCCATCAGGTCATGGATGAGGATGAGGTCACCTGCCTCCAACCCGGATATGGACAGTTCATCTACGACGGGATTAGGGTAAATGCTCATGATCGGTCCTTCTTTCATCGCACTTTTTCTACTGGCCGAAGACTCCGCAGTGATGATGGTCCATCGCTGGTTATCATTGGAGGGGTTATAGCCCCAGAGTTGTACATTGGCATCGATGGCCCCTCTGGACCTGTCCAAAGCCGATGTGGAGCAGTGAAGGGGTTTCAGACTATAGGTGTTATCGCTATGGGCCACCAATTCCCATTTTTGATGGTCACTACCGGCACTCGTCCAAGTAGCTACATCGGCCCCGTTGCTGCACGCTCCCCTAGGGGCTTCGAGGTAACGGTTCGTACCCTTGTTCTTTATCGTATAGATGTTATCCTTCACACGGTCAAAAATCCATACCTGATCACCGAATTCGGCGGTATTGTGCATGATGGCACTGTGCTGCTCATTAGAACGCGACAGCAAACGCTGCCCACTGGAAGGTGCAGTGATATGATAGCTACCATCGGCGATCACTTCCCTTGGCTTGCCAGGGTTAACACCACCGGCGTTCTTTCTTGTCATGGCATATAAGGTTCCTCCCGAAGGAGGGCGAGTGTCGAGAACGTCTATACGCTTACCCTTGAAGGTATACACTTTTTTATCGGTATATACCCGACCGTCCTGCTTTTGGATACAATCATTATTGAAGAACATGTTACCTTTACCCGGATCTTTGTGCAATGAGGGAGATCCAGCCTGGAAGCAATTCCAGTTATGCCAGAACGGTATGTGTACTTTATTGTTCTCCACAAGATTCTTACCTTTGTCCGCTTGGTGGAAATTGATATCTACCTTACTAATATTATTATAGGCGACGCAGTATTCTGCTCCCAACTGTATCGCCCAGTGACGTATCCCACTGACCGTATTCTTTACCATCAGTACATAGCGCCCGGAGCAGTTGAAATAGCCACTACCGCCACCGCCTTTTTGAAATGCTCCCGCGATGAGACAGTTCCTGACCGTGATGTGTTCGCTACTCTTACCGATGTCGATGGGAGAAGTACCGGAGTCCCTGAAGTTACAGTTGTCCAGCCAACAGTTTTTGTTCTTGCCCTCCATATCCACAAAACCGATATCCATATTTTTCACGGTATGAAACTTGAAATTCTTACGGTCATGGTATACCCTTTCGTTTTGGAAAGTCTGATTTCTGGATGAAAATTTGAGAAAACGGTCCGCTGGCCAGTCTTTGTCCAGAGGAAACATCTGCTTCCCTTGGTAGTCGACATTCAGGATCATCGAAAAGTCTTCCAGTCCCGATTTGTTGATGTTTTTCCAATAAAAAGCAGCCTTCATACTGGAACCTCTAGGTCCCTGATCTCTCATGAACACCTCTAAGAGAACCTTATCCTTGTTTTGCCCTCTGAGGATAACATTGGACTTCATCCTGATCTGATCGTGAATCGGATAGGTACCGTTCTTGAGCAGGACCACACCACCACCGGCGCGGGACACCTCATCGATGGCCGACTGTATGGCAGAGGACATATTCTGATTTCGAGCCTGAAGGGTCTTGCGTATGGGGGTAGCTGCGCGGTACGGGATACCTCCTTGCACCCCTGCCTTCGCCCACTCGCGCATGGTGGGAAAACGACTGTCGTACTTACTGTTATCGAAGGACCAGCCTGGGTCCCCTAGTTGCTGCCCCATCGCTAGTTGTGGGAAGATAAGCAATAAAAATAAGGCTTTCAGCAAAGCCATGCTGCTTACTATCGTATGTATTCTCATGAGAAATTGGTGGTTATGACCTCCACTGAACTCCATAGCCCAAGAAAAAAGTAAAAAGCCGGAGTCGATAAAACGACCGAAAAAATCCCAAAGCTTGGTCTACAGTGTAGGTAGTTTAAGATTGTAAAAAAACAAAGTAAACGATATTTGCCTTTATCGCTCGTATCGATGTCGGTGAACTGTTCTAAAGCTCCATGGACCGCACTTTCGTGAGACGATACGAAAATCATTCAACCTGACCGGAGTGGTCTGTAATAAAAAATCTCTTTGGGAAACGTTACAGGTAATGGCCCTAAGAGAAAATCCGGATAATGTTAAATCATTACGGGTAGACTTGTCATTAGGGCCTATAGAAAATCAAGTGATTTAGACTTTTTCCTTTACCTGCAAATTTTACATTTAGCACCCTTATCTTGTCTTTTTTAAGTTCCGTAATCTTCTCCAAGAGCGACCGATGAAATACAGATTCATTCAACGTAATTTGGATCGTTATTCGGTTGAGAAGATGTGTGCCTGTATGCAGGTAAGTAAAATGCTTTTTACAAATGGCATGCAAGAAAAAAAATGTACATGTTTCCGGAAAAGAAGAACTCAAAGCTGGGATCCGTATCATTTATGATGATAATTATCAGCGTCATGGCAGTCCCGGAATCACTGTAATGCTTCAAGGACAAGGAGGCAGGGCATGTAGATTTTACACATTAATATTGACAAAAAAAGATGGATATAATACAAATTTTGACTTCACATGTCGTATAAGATTCCTCGGGTCATTTTAGTTTCAATCAAGACAAGAACCGCAGGGATAGCAGCGCTATCCCGAGGATTGTCAACGTTGAATGAAGCATAATGAACAGAAAGTTTACCAATAAAGAAACAGGGTGCGTTTGGGTTTCGGGTATCACCTACATCAGAGTCAACAAAGACTGGGATTATTTGACTACCATGATTGATATAGCAGATAGAAAAGTGGTAGATTGGTTCCTAAATAAGGGCATGACCGCTAAAAACACCGTACTCAAAGCATAGATCCATGCCAGAAGTAATCGGGTAATCAAAGATGGGTTCATACTTCATTCCGATCGGGGTATACAGTACGCCGATCATCCAACCGGAAACATTTTTTCTTTCAATAGGAAAACAACACAAAGTATGAGCAGAAAAGGCAACTGTTAGGATAACGCTGTGGCTGAAAGCTTCTTCAAAAGCATTAAACCCAAAATGTCCATTAGAAAATCTATTCCGGACTTAACTGGCTTCAAATCAGTAAATGAATGCGTTTTTTGAATTCACCGTAGCGGTGCTACGCTGAACCCAAGAAAACGCCCTGATTCATTGCCATTTAAGTCCTCATGACGAAGTTCCAACGAACATTCTGGGTTAAACCCAAAATGATCAATAGAGAACCTATTCCGCGCACAAATAGCTTCATACCGGAAGCTTTGCCCACCTGTCTTCATCCACCATAGCGGTGCTATGCCGAACGAATCCAAATGGCCGGTATTTTGCTATTGATACGCTCATCACGATTTCTATCCATCAATTTGGGTTAAACCCGCATCATGCATTAGCCCTTCTATTGCGGCATTAAATAGCTGCAAATCAGTAAAGTGAATGCGTTTTGTCGGATTCATTGCTTTTTAAACCCTCATAACTAAGCTCTAATACATCATCCGGGTTAAATATGAAGCGCTGTACAGAGAAAAATTCACCTCTTTCAATCAGCTGTACAAGGCCGTTGAATGGTATATGGAATGGTATAACAATAAAAGAATACATTCAGCAATTGGAAACAGAACTCTCCTTGAAATGGAAGAATTTTCACTAAACCAAAAACTTAAAAATGTCGCTTAACTTTTTACACCTCTTTTTGTAGGAAGTCCAATTGATTACATCTACCCGATAAGAAAACCTGATATCCTCCCGAAAGTCCTGCCTTTTCAATACTCTTTACGTGGGCAAAACCGTCCGACTTAGAGACTTTTTGGAGACTGTTTTAAAATGTATTTTTTTCTTTCTTATGTACTTCTTTTGGTGCCTGATTTCGTTGAAATTTCCGCAAGCTAGCGCGACATGCTATCTTTGTCAATGGCTCACACGGCAGACCGGCCCCTTCACTGATAATGCCCTCGGGGCATTATTCGAACGCTCGGTCCTACCCAAAATAAGTGATCATAAATTCTAAAATAATATCTTCAAAACAGTCTCTTAGTATTCGAAAGCAATGATATCCATAGGAACCATTCCTTTACCTATTCTCCAATAACTTAGATTCTGGATACCATCGAAGAAACGATGTCCACCCACTCTCGATTCAATTATGGATAATCTTGGTCCTGAAAATTTCTTTTCCCACAAGGATATCCACAAAATACATCCCATGCCCCAAAGCGGTCAGGTCAAAATTCCGTTCTGCCCCCAACCAGTCAAAAACATAAGTGCCGGACATGACTTCGGCTCCTAAGGTATCAATAATTCTAAACCGGACCTGAGGCCATTCTCCTACGCTTTTGGCGCGAATATGTAAGAGCCTCCCTTCTGTGGGATTGGGGTAGACAATAAAACCATCCTTAAAATCGATGTTTTCCTGTTCTCTAAAGTTAACTACTGCTTGAAAATGAGGTATACCGTGGCCAAAGGTGTTGTCCGGGGCAAAGCTGCGGTCTGCCGAATTTTTCAGCAATGCCATGAGTTCCAGATTATCCAGTTCGGGATAGGCCTGCCATACACCTGCGGCAAGCCCCGCTACCAAAGGAGCTGCAAAAGAGGTGCCGCTCCTGATACCAGTACCAAAGACGGGCAAAGTGGCTACACCCGTCCCCAGTGCTACCAAATCCGGTTTTGTTCGTCCATCGACGGTGGGCCCCACAGAACTGAAGGACGCTATAAGTTCTCCTCGGCCCATGGCCCCAACGGCCATCACATCTCTGGCATCACTCGGTGCTGTAATATGACGCCAAGCATTATTACCTTCATTGCCCGCACTGGTAACTACGAGTATACCTTTTTCAGCGGCCAGTTGCGCTGCTTTCGTGATAATGGTGGTATTGCCATCCAGATCATCGTAATCATAATCCATGGACCTATCATCAAAAAGATTATAGCCCAAAGAGGACTGGATAATATCCACGCCCGCGCTGTCGGCCATCTCGGCGGCATAGAGCCAGTAATACTCTTCGATACGGTACTCGCGGCTTACGTCTTCGGTAATGAACAGCATAAAATCACTTTCATAAGCTATGCCGACATAGTCTTCCGACAAATAGGCTCCCAAAACAGAGAAAACCTGCGTGCCATGTTTATCATAGCGGTATACATCCGTCGTATCATCTATAAAATTATGGGTGAGTCCTATACGGTCGGTATCTCTCAAATGCCCGAAGGCAGGGGCAGTATCGACCACAGGAAAACCACCATCGAAAACTGCTATTTTCAGGCCTGCACCTTTAAATCCCCGCTCATGCATCAGGTCTATGCCAAGTGAGGTATTTTGCCGGACATTGAACTGATTGTCATTCGTTGTTCTGTCCGTCATACGGGACTTGGTCACCCTACCTCCCGTATTGTCGGATTTCAATGCCGGAGCTGCCAGTACGATAGTGGCGACATAATCCAAGGCTTCTACGATAGATAATGTCATACTGTCCATCTCTACGAGTGCATTGTTCATCCACTTCGAACGATAACGGAGTTTTGCCCCCGAATCAGTCAATCCTTGAAGATAGCGGGGATTGGGAGGGAAATCCTCGGAGCTGATAGGTTCTTTGCGCCGGTCAATAGCCTCTTGCGACAGGAAGTCCAGCGCTTGGGCGGCTCGGTAAGGACTGTTATCTTTGTCGGTGAAGGTCACCACATAGGTACACTGCTGTGCTTTTACCAAAGATGGAAAGAGCGTGAAGATAAAGCATACCCAAAATAAAAACCTATAATTTCCCATGACTGAACAACTGCTGTTTATAAATGAAACCTGTATTGATAACCGTATCGGGACTGAACACGCACTCCGGTGTACTACAAAAATCCAGCTGGGTGCTTTCTTTGAATATCAGCCCTATATCCTTAGCATAGACTTCCTTTCGGCGGTCCAATGCGACGATATAGTCATTATTGTCTTCTTGCAATACAGTAAGTGTATTATCAAAAAGGGTACCATCGCTCAGCGAAAAAGGTCTCGCCACATCAGTAAGAAGGTAGTCATCCCCCTGCTGCGTATTCAGTGCATTTCCATCCCACATAGCCCCTTCAAATACAGGAAGACTTAGTTTTACAAAAGGAACATTCTCTTCTATCACTATAGCAGCACCCTCTTCGTACCTTGCCGACCACACTCGATCAGAGCCCCACTCCTGATTACTCTCTTCTCTTCTCTGACGATGTATCACAAAGGTCTCCCCTCCTTCTTGATTTTGGAATTTTTCCGCTATTTCCACCCTTAACTGATAGGTCTCTTCCACTACGGTTCCATCGAGGGAGTATTCTGTAGTAGAAATATCATACTCTCGGAAAGTACCTATTTTGAGTGGCAGATAATCCAATCCGTCCCGTATCGTTTCCACAGTGGATTCATCGTCTCCGCAGGAAAAAAACACGGCTGCCAATAATATATACCATAGATATGAATTTGATTTCATTATGATAAAGTAAAAGTCCTAGAGACTGTTTTGGACGGTATATCTTCTATTTTATGTGTGTTCGATTGATCTGTGGGGACAAATTTATATCAGGATAAGCACGTTCCCCATCACATTTCATAAATACTACTTGACCGCCTACAGTTTCTATGAAAATTCGTAAATAGCACTGCTATCTTTGCCCATCTATCACACATTAGGTGGGCCCTTTCACTGACTACCGTCCTTAAGACAGTTTAGGACAGTATTTTCTCGCTCAGTCCTATCCAAAATAAGCTACAACAAACATTTAATTGTAATTCCAGAAACAGTCACTTACAACCTAACAAAAAAGATTGAAGTTTTCGTTCTTTTTCCAAAATAAACCCGAAAAGCCCTGCATAGTTTCCTCATAGGAGTACAAACCAATAGGAATATCAGATAAAAGCACGCTAAGGGCCGTAAACGAGAGGAAGGTTTTAAGGTTTAGTCATTTGACCGTACAGCACCCCATCATCCTGCCCTTTGCCGATCTTCGATATGAACTCAAGGCATGTCATGGTTGACCGTATCTCGCTGACTGATGCGAAACGGTAGAGAACAAAACCGCCCATGGGATGACAATTTGGGTTTCCGATGCTGAATTGGCTATGGCAAGTCGCAAGAAGAGTTGAAGAGGCTGTTTTGAAGATATTATTTTAGAATTTATGATCACTTATTTTGGATAGGACCGAGCGTTCGAATAATGCCCCGAGGGCATTATCAGTGAAGGGGCTGGTCTGCCGTGTGAGCCATTGACAAAGATAGCATGTCGCGCTAGCTTGCGGAAATTTCAACGAAATCAAGAAGTACATAAGAAAGAAAAAAATACATTTTAAAACAGTCTCTAAGTCAATGTCAGTGATATAGGACTTCGTATGGAGTCTTTATAAAATTATAAATAAATGATTTTCATTGAGTTCAGCATAGCACCGCTATGGTGAACTCAAAAAACGTAGTGCAACGACTGATTTGCAGCTATTTAGATCCGGAGTAGATTTTTCAATGCATGATCCGGGTTTAAATATGAAACAGAAGATTTGATGTACATTCTGGCTTGAGCGCTAGTGCAAACAAACCCGAAAAGGTTTTCGGGGTATAGAACATTCATCCTACAATAGTAACTATGCTGAAAATTGCCACGAAAATCCTTCGGTCACCGCATCGGCTTACTGTTCCCGTTTATGCATTAGTATGTCCATCAATTGATTCTGTGTATGATACCGGAACTTATGCTAAGGCTCTATAAATTTCCGAAGAGCAGTCAGTACAGAAGACACATTGAAATGTCTATTTCCACTTTTCCAACAACTCGATGACGACCTCCTCCTTATCGGAAGCTATGCTGTCAACCAGCCTTGCTCCTTCAAATAAAGCAAAGAAGGGAAGATTGCCCACTAGAGCCAACTTACGGGCCTTCGGATTACTTTCCGCGTCTACATCTACAAAACTGATATTGCTAAAGCGCTCATCATTGGACAGGCGCTTGAATTTGGGAGAAAAAAGCCGACAGCTACCGCACCATCCGGCAAAATACTTTACTATAGTCTTATCGTTTCTTTCTAAGGTATCCCTAAAATCTTCATCCTTTAAAATTTCTACAGCCATGGTTTTTAATTTTAATTATGGTTAAGGTATTGTAAAAGGTCAAATTCACTTAGTTTTGAACCTTTATCTTGGTTAAGGCATTGATGGTAACAATGCCCATTGTAAATACGACCTTGTTGTAAGTAAAGTTTTCGGATATGGCCCTAAAGACATTTGTTAAAGTAAGTGGAATCAACAATCTCAGTGATGCAAGGTATTGCGCTGGAATGGAGGTCGACCTTTTAGGGTTCTGTCTCAAGGAAGGGGAACACAATTATACATCGCCGGAGAAGTTCAGCGAGATTGCCGAATGGCTGTCCGGAGTAGCTTATGTCGGAGAGTGCATCTCCACAAGTGAAGCAGCGAAGATGACAGAAGGGTATGCACTGGGTTATATTGAAATCAATGCCTCAGAGCTAAAGGAAACTATTTTCTCGGTGAATATCCCTGTCATAGTTTCCGTTGAACTTCAGGAAATCCCCACTTACAAAGCACTGCTGGATACCTTTGCGGATAGGATAGCCTACATCGTATTGCTGGACCCCAGCGATAGCATTGGCCCTAGTGCTATCGAGCGGATCAAGGAATTGACGGCTTCGTTTTCCGTTCTATTGGGCTTTGGAGTGTCAGGGCAGAATGTCGAAGAGCTATTGAAAAAGACCGGTATCCATGGTATAGCCTTACAAGGTGGAGATGAAATCAGGCCCGGGTTGAAAGACTTTGATGCTTTGGCCGATATCTTAGAAGTACTGGAAATAGACGATCAAGAGTAAGAATAAGGTTAGGATAGGAGCGGTCCCGATACTACCTGCCACTCGAAAAGTTCAACACTGATACCCCATGGCACTTCCAATAGTTTACCGAGACGAGCATTTGATAGCCATCAACAAGCCGCATGGCCTTTTGGTACACAGAACGAGTATCGCCGCGGATGCTAAGGTCTTTGCCTTACAAGAACTTAGAAACCAAATCGAGAGACCCGTTTACCCTGCACATCGAATCGACCGTAAGACAGGAGGGGTATTGTTATTCGCTCTGAACCCCGATACGCACCGCTGGGTACAGCAGCTGTTCGCCGATGGCCATATGAAAAAAAAATACCTGGCTATAGTACGCGGTTACACCCAAGATAAAGGAGAAATCGACCACCCTTTGATGCGGGAGGACGGCAAGCGACAGGAAGCCCTTACTGCCTATAGTACATTGGCCCGAGCTGAGCTGGATGTTCCCTTGGGAAAATACAATACTTCACGTTACTCATTGGTACTGGCTGAGCCTAAGACGGGAAGAATGCACCAGATAAGAAAACACTTCAACCACCTTCGGCATCCTATTATCGGGGACCGACCTCATGGATGCAGCAAACAGAACAGGCTCTTCAAAGAAAATTGGCAGATGGACACGATGCTTTTGCATGCACTATCTTTATACTTTATCCATCCAAAATCGAAGGCCCACTGTCATATTATGGCCCTTCCCATGACTGAATTTATGAGAGTAGCTGAGATAATGGGATGGAAAGAACTACTAATAAAATATCTGGCAAATGAGAATGAATGATTTTTTAGCCTACATAGAAATTTGAATTTTGATTTTATTATTGTAAATTGCTGTAAATCAAACATTTATATCGATAAGAATGCCATTACCAATAGGTTGGTACAAATAATCACCTGATTTGATGATATGAAATGGAGCAACAACTATTTTCTTTCCAGGAATCAGTGTTCCAATCGGGAATCTTTATTTGTGTTTTGCCACAAAAATATAATTGTAAACGAGTCAATTGCTTAGGACAATAGGTTTCTTATCAAAAAGTAAAACCAGGAATGATCTAGACTTTTTGTTTGGCACCGATATTTTTGGCTTTTGTGCTCTGATAAAGGCTTTTTTCCGTTGCATAGCCAAAGCTACGGAACTTAAAAAAGACAAAATAAGAATGCTAAATGTAAAATTTTCAGGTAAAAGAAAAAGCCCAGATCACTTCTCAGTAGCGTGTTAAGTAATCAATGTTTATAAGTAGGAAAGCCAATTATAATTCGGGGCTGACCTTTGGTTATACGGTAATCTCTTTTTTAGGGTCTCTTCGGTTACCGTTTTCCTTATCTGTTGTACCTATAATAGTACTGCGGAAAACCCAACTATGGTCATTGAAAACAGTGATGATAATGACACATCAAGGTATAGATTAGATTATTTTTAATTATTTTGGGTTAAAGCCGGATAATGCGTTGGAATTTCGTAACGAGGGTTTACATGTCAATAAATCAGGGAGTTTTATTGGATTTAGTATAGCACCGCTATGGTGAATTCAAAAAACGTAGTGCAACGACCGGTTTGCAGGTATTTAAATCCGCAGTAGATTTTTCAATGCATGATCTGGGTTAAATCACTTCAATAACAGCGGATTTGTTTTATTTGGCACTGTAATCGTATCACCTTTTAGGTCCAGTGCTGAATTATTGTTAAATTTTATTTAAATACATTTTTTAAAGACTGCTTTGAGATTATCTTTAAAATTTATTGTCACATAGTTTGTATGCATACTTCCGGTTAAAAGAAATATGTACAATAACGAGCATGGCAGAGAAAGCGAAAGCTTGAGATAAAAGTCGTTCATGTAAATTCCATGTGTTCATTGAATTCAAAGAGAGATAGCTCAAAACAGTCCTTTAGATACTTCAACAAGTTCTTATAAGCCTATTCAGAATGGTAATCGAAGCAATAAAAAAAGTTCTAAAAAGAGATCATAGGGTTATTTTACCCGATTTGGGGGCCATTATCATGGATGAGGCACTATCCAATACTATCTTCTTCAATGAATACATCAAGTTCGATGACGAGCTGGTCATCAAACAGTTCGTAGAACTCACAGGTAAAGACTTGGAGACCGCAAGAGCATCCGTCGAAGAATACATTCTGGACATTAAAAAAACCTTGGATAAAAGACAGTCCCATGAAATTCCCGGATTAGGTTTTATCCAAACGGACGAACACAATAAAATCATCCTGAACAAGCATGATCTTATGGCCATTAACAATACAGATCAGGCCCTTGTGCTCGATTCACCGGAGAAAGAAGAGACAACAGTAAAGCTCTCCAACGAAAATGATAACATAGAGGATATGGATAGTCCCGACCTTACTACTTTGGAAGACGAAGAGCCATTAAAAGAGACCATAGAGGAGTGGGAAGATAGGCTGGAGCCGGAAGATATCAAAGAAATCGAAGACTATGCAGGTTTTTTGGATAACAATGATTACACTCCGAGGACTGAGGTCAACGAAACCGGTAACAGTACTGCTCGGGAGAAGGATGAAATAACTCCGCTGAGTGAAGATTTTGATACTGTTCTAGAGGAAGAGGAGCATGAGTCGGACAGTCGGGAAGATGGGGTTAAGTCCGGTACTGAAGAAGAAAACAGCTTCGGGTCCATAGACTTTGAGGAAGAAGATGAAGCCCCTTTTGTGGACGAAGAAAATGAGGGCAGCCAAAAGAAAGTAGGATGGATCGTATCGATTTCATTGGTTCTCGTGGCAGCTGTAGGCGCTTCACTGTGGTACTTTTACCTGAGGCCAGCTTCCGCCGATACTCCAGAAATCCTTACCCAGCGTTCTACCGGTACGCTTACCGGAAGCCCGTCGGAAGTGGAGGGGGTAGCAGCAGTGGCAGACGATGAAGCTTACTCCGAAGGTTTTGATGATAAAGAACCCACTCAAGAAGAACCTACAGAAATAATAGAGAAGGAAAACACTTCCTCAGAACTACAACCTACAGAAACACCTATAAAAGAGGTAGAAGAAAAGGTCACCTCCTCTCCTGCCGAAAGTGAAGAAGGGGAAATCCCCCAAAGTCGCTCGGGTACTTTCAGTATCATCTTGGGCGGGTTCAAGGTCGAAGGCAATGCCGACGCTTATGTGAAAAAACTCAATGAAAAAGGATACAACGTATCAAAATATACCCGAGGTACATCGCTGTTCTATGTAGGGTATCCCAATATACCAACAAAAGTGGAAGCAAAACGCAAACTCGAAGCCATCAAGAAAGTAGCTTCAAGTGCTTGGATAAAAAAGGAACAATGAACGATCAATAATCTAAAGATGAAGTAAAAGACGAGTCGGGTATGGTCATCAGTATAATCATTGCTCAGCCCGAATTGCACAACAGCTCACCATTTTGTCGGTTTCATTGGTCTCGTGAATACGATGTAGTTGGAGCTTCATTATGAGGGCTCATAAATACAGCAAGCAAATCATGGGCTTTCCCAAATTCAGTATAGTATTATTAGCGCGAATTCAAAAAATACATTCATTTCACTGATTTTCAACCCATTGAAACCCAATTAATCAATAGGATTTCGTCATGAGGGCATAAAATACACTAAAACAACGGTTTAGGTGAGGTGGCTTAGTGGATAAGTGACAAAGCTACGTAGTGTAAAGCCGCTGATTTTAACCCAAAATGTCCATTAGAAAATCTATTCCGGACTTAACTGGCTTCAAATCAGTAAATGAATGCGTTTTTTGAATTCACCGTAGCGGTGCTACGCTGAACCCAAGAAAACGCACTGATGTATTGCCATTTAAGTCCTCATGACGAAGTTCCAACGAACATTTTGGGTTTAAAGCAATTTATGTTCGGAACAGGAAGGTTATTGATCATTTGGGTAAATCATAGGTTTGAAATCGTAGCTGTTGTAAAACTCAAAAAGGCACTGCCGTAATTGTTTTAATATCAAATGTATTAGCGAAGGCTATTCTGATGAAATGTTTTAAGATTACTATAAGGATTTGATATCACTTACTCCAGAGTAGCAAGTGTGAAATACTGTCCTGAGGATAGTCGCCGGTAAAGATACCCACCGCTTGGGGCCACAGGCAAAGACAGCAATGCTATCTACGAAAGTTTCGATAAAACTACGCACCAAAAAAATACTTTCGCCTATAATGATGGCAATTAATATACTCTAGTAATCACTGGAAATCAGATACTAATATCATGTGTACACTGTCAGATTGAATTTAGCCAAGCTCATCGTTCAGCAAAACCTGTTAGGGTACAAACAGAAAGAGCTATTCGATGGCATAGATGAGTTGGACACACAAAATAATAATAGCTAAAATCTATAACGACTAATGACTAAATAGAAAATCAATCTATAAAAACCTAACTAAAAGCAATAATGAAAATAGTAAGCAAAAATTTACAATAAAATATTCTAACTAAAAATGAGTAATGTTTTATTTTTTACATGTAAGTTTTAGTGTAAAAAACATCAAATCTACGAAAGATGGAGATAATATGCTTCTAAAGCTACACCAAATCCTACCTTCTTCTACCCTTCTTTTTCAACCTCTTTTTCTTCTTGTTTTTGTTTTTGTTAACGGTACTCTTTCCTTTTCGTCGTTGTTCTATCTTGGTATTGAACAGGTACGCAGTCGATACACGAAAGCCACTATTACGTGATTTTAAATCTTCCGTAGTGGCTATGCCCCCTCCAAAAAAGCCCGCATCCTGAGCTAAAAAGGTGTGCCCTAGCTCATAACGAAAATCGATAATGAGCCGTTGTCCATTAAAAGGCTCAAACACGAGTCCCGTACCGAAGTTAAGCCCTAACTGTAAACGATTGGCCCGAGGCACGTAGAACGAATTAGGGCTGCCCAAGTCCGTAGGCTGATCGCCAAAAACCACATTATATTTGATTTTCGTATTCAGGAAATCTTCGTCAATATCACTGGATTCTATGAATCCATTGCCTCTGAGCCAATAACTGATATTTGGCCCCACTCCTCCGTACCACCGATAAATATTTTTCTTGCCAACCCTGGCCTTGAAATCTGTTTTGAAAAATATGGGTACGTCAATATGGTGATTGAATGATTGGTTTCTAAAGCGTTCATCTAGAATACCCTCTGTTATTTTACCTTTTAAAGAGTAGATTATTTCGAAATGCAAATAATATCTTTTCTTCATTTCTACGGCTATTGCCGCACCTGCATTCCACCCCAAGAGGGGCTTTACTTCGACTTTCTCCAGATTGGTCTTGTCTTCGAATGAAGTGTAGGATAACTGAACACCTACTTTGGGTCCAATCAGCAGTTGCCCATTAGATGTCAATACGCTAGAGAAAAAAATGGCAATAGCAATAGAAAAAAATCTCAACATGAATTTACGTTTTAGCAATCACAAAATTCCCTTGTAATACAAAGATACAAATTACCTTAAAACCAACTATTTACATTCATCTTTTTGCGAAAATTGAACTAATCAAGGACGAAATTATTCAAAATCATTATATTAGCCAATTAAGAAAGGTTTTTTATTTAAAATAACTCAATACAGGTCAAAAAAAGTATCTTTTTGTTTACTTTTAAATTATACTATAGAGTTTATAATTGTTTTTAGCAATAATTAATAATTTTTTATGTTATCAATTTAGTTGAAGAACGAGATTAATATTGGCTTTACATTTTGATAAATAGAATTGTAATTGCCTGATTAATATGAGGCCATGATGAGCAGTACGTTGAATTTTTTTGCACTTATAGTAGTTTCCTTTTTTGTCAGTTCTATTGCCCAAGCCCAGAATGCCCCTGTGTACAGTAATTATTATAATAATCTTTACCTGTACAACCCGGCGGAGGCGGGGATAGAGAGCTATACTATGCTTCATTTCAATCATCGACAGCAATGGGTAGGTTTTGATGGGTCCCCTCGCGTATCCACTTTGAGCCTACAAACCCCTTTTGACGGTAGCAATGCAGCTTTGGGACTGAAAATATCCACTTTTAGTAGAGGTCTACTCACTACTAACGATGTCTTGGTCACCTACGGCTATCATGTTCCGCTCAACGACAATGTAAAGTTACGGTTCGGTCTTTCGGCAGGATTGATATCCAATGGATTAGATATCGATAGAGTCGATGCGCCCGATGACCCGGCTGTACTCAATTACTTAGAGAACAATCTACAACCTACCGGCAACTTCGGACTAAAGTTGGAAACTGACGGTATCAACTTTGGTCTGGTCATGCCCCAGCTTTTTGGACAGGCTTTCGCTTATACAGAGAGCTTCGAGGCCTTGGGCAATATATCACCATTTGATAATCTCATGGGCATGGTGTATTACAGAAAGAAACTCAAACCAAAAGTCTCCTCTAGAAGTAGAAGAAAGCTATCTGCCAAAGAACTGGATTTGGGCTATGCGCCGCTCGAACTCTATTTGCTGTACCACTACAGTAGTTTCGGTAACAATCAGTATGAAGCTCTTGCAAAGCTTAACTTGAGCAAATACTTCTGGGTAGGCGGTGGATTCAGGCAAGAACTGGGCTTAACGGCCAATACCGGTCTGAAATACAATGGATTTACTTTCAGTTATGCCTATGAACCTTCCTCTGAACAGGTCACAGGATTAATCAATGGAAGTCATGAGTTACAAATCGGTATTCGTTTTGGAGATAGAAAAGAAACCAAGCAAGAAGCAGAAGAAAGAAAAAGAAAGGCCGCAAAATTAAAGGCTCAAAGAGAGGCGAAAGCAAAACAAGCCGCTGCAAAACGCGAGGCAGCAAAACAAGAACAAGCTAGAAAAGAAGAAGCCGCAAGACAGGAAGAGGCCAGAAATGAGGCCGCAAGACAGGAAGAGAACAGAAGGGAGGCCGCAAGACAGGAGGAGAACAGAAGGGAGGCCGCAAGGCAGGAAGAGAACAGAAGGGAGGCCGCAAGGCAGGAAGAGAACAGAAGGGAGGCCGCAAGACAGGAAGAGGCCAGAAAAGAGGCCGCAAGACAGGAAGAGGCCAGAAATGAGGCCGCAAGGCAGGAAGAGGCCAGAAATGAGGCCGCAAGACAGGAAGAGGCCAGAAATGAGGCCGCAAGACAGGAAGAGGCCAGAAATGAGGCCGCAAGACAGGAAGAGGCCAGAAATGAGGCCGCAAGGCAGGAAGAGGCCAGAAAAGAGGAAGAAAGAAAAGCTGAACTTGCAAAAATTCAGGAATCAGTAGCACCTCTGAATGAAGACGATAAAAAAGGGAAAAAGAGAAAGAAGAAAACAGAAATAAAATCCGTTCTTACTCCCGAGGATACTACCAATACGGATCATAATGCCCGCTACAACCGTACAGAAGAGGTTGCAGTGAGCGATTTGAGTAAAAAGCAAAAAAAGAAGCGCTATTTGGTCTATATCAGAGACTACGGGGACTTCTCTTCTGCGGATGACTTCAGGGTAGAACTGATCGAACAAGGACTGAATGGAAGCGTATTCTTTTATAATGCAACAAAACGCTTTTATGTATATATTTATGAGACGGATAAGAAATCGGATGCTAAGACCGAAGCGAAAAACCTAGGCACCGTTACCCAATATAGGAATGTAAAAGTACTGACGATCCTAGAAGAAGAAGATTGACTTTTTGATATAGAAATAAGAGTAAAGCGTAGATGTTCAGTGCATTACAAAACTAATTGGGTTACATATAATTGATTGGATTGTAGTGAGTTAGATTACTTATTTTAAGATACTACTCAGTTTTGATACGAAGAGATAGTCACTATGAATAAAAGAATATATACCCAAATTGGCCTGCTTCTATTTTTGATTTTTTTTTCCTCTAAAATACTGGCACAGGCACCCGTCATCAGTGGAGTTGACAAAAATTCAGGGTCTGTGGGTGAGGTTGTTACGATAACGGGTTCGGGTTTCGGTACCTCCATAGGAGATATGATCGTGTATTTCGGAGCTGCAAAAGGAGGTATTCAATTTGCCGATAACTCCACTATTAAGGTAAGTGTTCCGGCAGGAGCGACCCACGAACGGATTTCTGTGACAAATCTCAGGACCAAACTGACTGCCTATTCCAGCCACCCATTTATGATGACCTTTGGCGGCGAACCAGGGCAAATGAACTTCGCAGAACAAGTGGACTTTGATGTTACAGGAGCAGGTACCAAGACAGATCTCTACGATTTATGTGTCTGCGATTTTACCGGAGATGATAAACCCGACATTGCGGGAGCGAACCAAGAAAGCATCTCTTTCCCTCTTTTCACCAATATCAGTCCAATAGATGATGCGGACCTACGGCTTCAGGCCATACCGGCCGGTATAAACACCTTAAATGTAGCCTGTGGAGACTTGGATGGAAATGGAGAGAAAGACCTTTTATTCTCCAAAACCAATAAGATAACCAGCAACGAGAACAATGTTGTATTGATCCTACCCAATATTGAAAGTGGTGGTACCCCTCTGAATCTAGAAATCCCGGATATGGCGGCAGACGACACCGACAATGTCGATGTAGGCCGTATGGCCATAGGTGATCTGGATCTGGACGGTAAGCCCGAAATCATTGTGGTCAACAGTGTGAAGCAAAAATCGGAAATCATTGTATTTCGAAATACCAGCAGCACAACGACCCTTGCCTTCGATGCTCCGGTACGTATCCCCTTTTTGACAGCAGGTGATGCCAGTGCTTTTGATATCGCTATAGAGGACCTTAACAATGACGGTAGACCCGAGGTCATCGCTATAAACGGTGACGGTACCAATACCGACCCTAACATACCCAAAGTACTTATCCTCAATAATGAAAGTAGCGTAGGAAATATTCAATTGACCGCTCCCCTCGGGTTGAAATATAGAGGAGCCAATAGAGTAGTGAAGGTCGGTGATCTGAATGGAGACGGAAAATCCGATATCATCGTCACCAACTTCAATCAAAAACCATCCGTTTACTTAAATGAAAGTATGGATAAAGGCAGGGTGGCATTCCCTGAGAATCCCATCGTTCTGAACGATGTGGCAAAAACCCTGAACGCTTGGGGTTTGGACCTAGGAGATATGGACGGTGATGGCAAACTGGATTTAGTCATTGCCTACACCCAAGGTGATGAAATTCGAATCTTAAGAAACACGACCGATTTCAGTAGCCCTACCACTCTTAGTTTTGACGAGGAAGTAATCGACATCAATGAGAATACGCGAAATGTAAGAGTCGTAGATGTCAACGGAGATTCCAAGCCCGACATCGTCTTCAACAAAAGAGACGCGGGTGGCTCCGATCTCGTTGCCTCCAGGGTTTCTGTACTACTGAACATCAGTTGCATAAAGCCTGCCTTTCAACAGGAAAATCCATTGAACAGTTGTACCGGTGGTGTGACCATTAGTGTGGGGGAAAGTGCGGGCATCACCTCTTATGTCTGGAAAGATGAAAGTGGGAATATTGTAAAAGACGGCGCTGACAACACATTGGACGTGGGAATAGGCACCTTCAAATATACGGTGACTGCCATAGGCCCCAAATTGAAAGATGGCGCGGAGTGCAATTTGACTTCAGAGCAGATTACCATTACCACCTCGGAGGGGAGTGTACCTTCTGTTTTTGAAGCCAGTTCCAATTCGCCCGTTTGTGAAAGTTCCGTTCTGAGGCTTGAAGCCACCAGTATCCCCAGTGGTTCCTATAAATGGATACTTCCCGATGGCACAGAACAGATTTCCACTAGTAATATACTGGAAATCAACAATTTTACCCCTGAACTTGCCGGTACCTATAAGGTGGAATTACTACTGGGCGGAGGTACCTGTAAAGTTGCTGAAAACATCACAGTAGTAACCGCTGCCACCGTAGCACCTATACGCATCGTATCTTCTTTTGGAGATCTTTTATGCAATGGAAAAAATTCCACCACTCTCTCTGTAGCTCCCGGTCTGGAAAGCTACCAATGGTTTTTGAACGGCGAAGCTATCCTTGGAGCTACCGGTGCGAGACTTGAAGATGTAAGTGTTGCAGGTAATTATACCGTGGAAGTAAGGCCCGCTCCCGAGTGCGACCCCATCATCTCCCCTATTCAGAACATCAATGTAGTCGACCCACCCGCCACCGATTTCAGCTTCTCTCCTGACCGAGCCTGTATTGATACCGAAGTACAGTTTATGAGCAATTCTTCCGGTGCTGCCGGCCAAGACCTCTCCTTTGATTGGAACTTTGGAGATGGAAGAAACTCCACTGAAGAAAACCCCATCCATAGCTTCGTCAGCATACAAGATTTCATCGTAAACCTGAAAGTCGGGTATGCGGATCTTACCTCCTGTAGTGCGGAAATCTCAAAAACAATTACTATTGAAGATGGAGGACCTGATGTGACCATATCCATGGACAAGCCTGGCCTTCTTTGTCCAGAAGAAGTGCGTACCTTAACCGTAGATGGAGATTTTGCCAATTATTTCTGGAACAACGGCGCTATGGGCAAAAGCATCAAAATCGATTCCGCGTTTACCTATAAAGTAACTGTTACTACCGAAAGTGGATGTGAAGTCACCTCCAATTCTATTTTTGTCGGCAACTTTCCCACCATTAGAATACGGCTCACCGCCACCCCCCCTACCATCGATCTGGGAGAAAGTACCGAACTGATTGTCGGAGGCCTACGAGACGTAAGCTGGGAACCTACCGATGGGTTGAGCGCGCCCAATGATGCCGTAACAACAGCAACACCTACCGCAGAAACTACTTACACCGCCACAGGTACGGATGATAATGGCTGTATCGTCTCAGAGTCCATATTTATCGATGTTATTGGAGGCAGGGTCACAGAACTGCTCAACCCCAAAAATATCTTCTCGCCCAATGGAGACCGGAACAATGATCTCTGGCAAATAAAGGACATCGAAAAGTTTCCCCAATGTGCTGTGACCGTATATGACAAAAAAGGCATTAAAGTCTTCGAAGCACAACCCTACAATAACGACTGGGACGGTAGCGTCAACGGTAAGCAACTGCCGAATGGAGTCTATTTCTATATCATCACCTGCGAAGGAGATGATAACGCCACAAAAGGAAGTCTAACCGTCATTCGATAATCACTATACCCGATATCTACTTCCCATTAAAAGACAAACCGTATAAATTTGCATAATAAATAGAGGGATTGTATTTTTCAGCCACAGATTGAAAAAGAGTTTCTTTATTGCTTTTTTCTATTAAAAATCTACGATTTTCATTTACAATCATAGTATTAAGGAGTAGTTGGCCCTCATTTAATGTTTTTTCTTAAATAAAATATCCCAATAACCTGCTTTGCTGGTTACTATTTTCGGCTTTAAGATATTAAACAGTATAACCATATTTATAACACCCTAATCGGTGTTTGTAATTTCTTGAATACCCCCTCACCGCATCCATGAATTATAAGGATAGCGGTCGAAGGGGGAAACGTATACAATTATGAAAAGGACATCTACGCTCTTACTATTCTTTTACCTATTCCTCTTCCTTTCGGAGGTCAATGCCCAGACGGAAATCTGTAATGATGGCATTGATAACGATGGCGACGGTTTTATCGACTGTTGGGATGCCGACTGTACCTTCAACGATGATTGTAAGGGCGCCCCCTTACAGCCTACCCCCCAGTGTGAACAGGCACCCGCAGAAATCCCCGATTTTTCCATGCAACTGGACTGGGCCTCCCCTGACGAGTCCGCATTCCACCTGGGAAGAGCTGCCATAGGTGATATGGACGGAGATGGGATGCCAGAAGTAGTCACCAATAACCTGATGACCAGAACCCTGACCATTCTTAACGGTCAGGACGGAAGCATCGAACTACAGCGCTTTATCGGAGATGTCCTTTCTCCTCGATACGATATCGCTATTGCCAACATCGATACCAATGACCCTACGGATGTCTGTGGTGAGATATTTACCTATGGCTCTTTCTACAATTCCAGTATCGGTGCAAACGAGTGGCGTTTGGCTTCTTATGATTGCCAGTTGAACTTGAGATGGGTGGTAACCATAGAGGTCGATCCTGGAACCTTAGGCATAGCGGATTTTGACCGTGACGGTCGCCCCGAACTCTATTACCGTAATGAAATACGCGATGCGAGGACAGGAACACTTATCGTCAGTGGCGGGTCACGTCGAGATATGCTCCGTATCAATGGAGGAAGTGTCGCTATCGATATGGACAACGGTACCACGGCCAGTGATTTGGAACTGGTCGCCGGAGGAACCATTTATGACGTCAATCTAGGTGATCGCTCCGCAAATAGTGGTTTTCTGACCGTAAGAAAAAGTCTCAGTGATTATAGAGTAAAGAGATTCAACGACAATCCAGTGAGCATGACGAGCGTAGCTGATTACAACTTGGACGGTAATGTCGATATACTTGCCTCTGGCGCCGATTCCAGAGGGGTTACTACCGTATTCTTCTGGGACGTAACGAACAATACTGTCCTCAAATATGCTGATATCCTGAACCGTTTTGACAGCCTGACCTGCGTCGATGATGTCTTGAAGCAACGCTACCTAAATGGTTGGGAGAATGGTACGGGCCGTCTGAATGTTGGCGACCTCGATGGCGACGGCAAGATGAACGTCTCCTATGTTGCCGGAAGGTTTCTTTACGCTCTCAACGAAGACATGACGCTCAAGTGGAAAATAGAAGTTAAGGAACAGACTTCGGGGTATACCGGCTGTACGCTCTTCGACTTCAACGGGGACGGAAAGCTGGAAGTGGTCTATCGCGATGAAGGCTCCCTTTATATTATCGATGGCGATACGGGCAACCAATACCCCTCCGTCCGCTGTATCTCCAGAACGGCCCGCGACTATCCCATGGTGGTCGATGTGGATGCCGATGGAGAAACAGAGATCTGTGTCATCTGCGGTACCGATGACGATGCCGCTTCCGAACCGAGAAATTTCTGTAATTTTGGTTTTTCCCGATATGCCCAAGTGCGTGTCTACAAGACGGCCGCTGATCCCTGGGTACCCTCACGCCGGCTCTGGAACCAGCACGGCTACTTCAATGTGAACATCAACGACAATCTCAAAGTGCCCATCGTCCAGCAGAAGCACCACCTGGTCTACAATGACGACAGTGACGTCGTCTGCTCCTTCGGACCGAAGAACCCGCGCCCGCTGAACTCCTTCCTGAACCAGAGTCCCTACTTCGATGCGCGCGGCTGTCCCACCTACGTGGTACCGAACCTGGCCGTGATCGAGAACTCCCTCAGGGTAGTGCCTCCCGTCTGCCCCGAGCGCGACTTCGGCTTCGAGTTCCAGATTACCAACCGTGGCGACATCGCCCTGACCCGTGGCACGGAGATTCCCGTCAGCTTCTACAGCGGCGACCCCGAACAGCCCGGCGCACTATTGCTGCGCACGGTACGGACCAGGCTCATCGACGATTTCGACGGCCCCCCACTGGGTGCCGACAGGGTCAACAAAACCAACGGCGAGATACTGACCTTCCGCTTCAACGGCGGCAGCGGTGACTACGAGTACCCCGTCATCCGCGGCCCCGGGGGCAACTTCACCCTGTTCATCGCCCTGAACGACAACGGCACCGCCGCACCGTTGGTACCCGTGCCCCCTACGGGAAAATGGGCCAGTTCGGAGATCATCGAGTGCGACTACGGTGACAACATACTGAGCGCGCCCGTGGAATCGGACCCTTTTTCTCTGGAAGTGGCCAAGGAGAAGGACAACGTGGCCTGCGACGATGTGCCGGGCAACGGTTCGGCCTTCGCCTACCTGACACTGAACGCCGACGGCAGCCCCGTTATCGAACCCAACCTGGACTTTACCTGGTACTTCGGTGGCGTGGCCGATGTGGGCGACTCGGTGGTGACCACGGGCCAGATCGCTACGGGACTGGACTCGGAAACCTATACGGTCGTGGCCACGGACCGTGTCACGGGTTGCGCTTCGGAACCCGCACCCATTACCATCGGCGGCGGCAGCCGCGAGTTCAGCGCGGAGATAGCGAAACTGGGCGATGTGACGGGCTGTGCCTCCCCGAACGGGCGGCTGCGCGCAGTGCTCAGTAAGAACGGCACTCGCCTGAGCGATGCGGAGGTCCGCAGCCGTTTCGACCTGGTCTGGGCCGTCAGTACGGATGCGGACGGTGATGACCCGCTGGGCCGTGACGTGACCATCGGTGGCCTCTCGGAGGGCGACTACATCCTGCTGGTGACCGAGCGTGCCACGGGCTGCCGCGAGACGCCCCGTGGTACCGTGGAGCGCATCCCCTACGACGGCCGCATCACTGTGACCACGGAGGACGACGACTGCTCCGCTACCCTCACGGGCAGTGCCAGTGCCAGTGTCGGCGGTTCCACATCGGGATATACCTTCGTTTGGTCAGAGGGACGTGGCGTGCGCCCTGGTACCGATACGCTACATGCAGTAGCGCTCACTGGCTTAAGCGCAGGACCTTGGACGGTCTATGCCATAGACGATGCCACGGGCTGTAGCACCGATGCGGTCATCGTGGAGATTGGCGATGCGGCACCGCCCTCCATCTCCATCACCACCAAATCGGACCGCAGCACCTGTACGGCAGGCGCACCGAACGGCAGCATCACGGTGGACCTGCTCACCTCGGTGACC
>CANLOE010000072.1 GCA_947492745.1 uncultured Cyclobacteriaceae bacterium
CAAAAAACGTATTCATTTACTGATTTGAAGTCAGTTAAGTCCGGAATAGATTTTCTAATGGACATTTTGGGTTTAAAATACATGTCCATTTATACCGATCTACAACAATTTAAAACCGCAGAAGGAAATCTAGTCCATGATTTTTGGGTTTATCGGCCGGCAATTATTTTTAACCATTTAACATATGGAAACCATGAATAAACTAGTAGTATTCGTTCTTGTTCTCATCGCAGCAGGTTCTTGTAGCGAAGAGGTACTTCTTAGTCCCAATCAGGAAGTACCCATTTCAAAAAAAGAGAAACCAATGGAGGATGGCTCTCATCGCAGGTCCGGTTGGGTTCTTCTGGACAGAGATTCCCGATTGATGATCAGAAGATCATCTTCTTACGTTACTTTCAAGAAAAATACCTATGCCTACTTCGACAATGAAGGTAAAATATGGCAAGGTACTCTAAAATCAGACACCAGATTGCTCCCTTCCGGTTCTACTGAAGATTTTTCCGAAAGGATAACGTTCAAAGCAGGGACCGAGGTGCTTTTTGAGTCACGACAGGGAGGAAGGGTCAAGCGGGGCACTTTGAGGTACGATGTCAATTTAGCTCCTTCGGGAGCTCCCAAAGCCAATACCCACGCTTATAAAATCGTGTTCAAAGCGGGAACGGAAGTGGTCTATGCCACAGGGCAAGAGAACAGGGTCTTGGAAGGCACCTTGAAAAATGATAGACGCCTTTTTGTATCAGGGGCTTCCTCGGACTCCTCCCCAGTGACCTTCAAAGCGGGGACACGCGTATATTTTGAGTTTAGACAGAGGGTGGCCGTAAAGCGAGGTGTTCTGAAAAACGATAGCAATCTACTGCCCAATGGGTATACGGACTTTTTTTCAAGGCGCATCTTTAAGGCCGGAAGTGAGGTCGTATTCACCACTGGTCAGAAAGAAAAGGTGAGTAGTGGCATTCTGAAAAGCAGGTCTTTTTTCAAACCTCCCGGGTCCAATTCAGGCTTTTATGTACCTGCGGGACCGGTCGTTACCTTCGACCGCTTTGGAGGTGCGCAGTTCTGATCCCGATCATCCATAATCAGGGTTCTTTTCAAAAGAAAAAGTCAAAACTGTCATCAGTCAGGTTATCGCCTACAAATTAGCCTAAATCAGTTTTGAGATAAGTACTCATTTTATCCCAGAATGTTCGTTGGAACTTCGTCATGAGGACTTAAATGGCAATGAATCAGTGCGTTTTCTTGGGTTCAGCGTAGTACCGCTACGGTTAATTCAAAAAACGCATTCAGTTACTGATTTGAAGTCAGTTAAGTCCGGAATAGATTTTCTAATGGACATTTTGGGTTTATCTCAAAACTGATTATCATTTTCTGCGTAATACAAATTTGCTTTTTAAATGTCGTGTAAGATTTCGCAGATCATTTTGGGCTAAACAAGGCGAAAACCACAGGGATAGCAGCGCTATCGTGAGGATTTTCAACGCAGGGTAGCGCAAAATGAACAGGAAGATAGGCGACATTTGAAATGTAAGTTTGTATAAGATACAATTGAGCATCGACAAGGTTATAAAAAAGCCCTTCGTCCCCTCCGAATTGCTTCTGAAAAGTGCCTCAGGTTTTCGGGTGTGCTAACTGAACAGCTCTTTGTTTCCGTTTTTGAGCTTGAAATTATAGAAAAAACCAATCAATACCACAAAGAAGAGTATTTGGCTGAGGTGTACGAACTTCAGTCCAAGGCCTGATTGCATACTTCCGGAAAGGTTAAATGCCAAGGTGAGATAAGCTCCACTGACCAGGAAGCTAGGTTTGCTCAAGAACAATTTATACAGTCTGATCAGCACAAATCCCAAGATGAGCAAAACCCAAAAGGCGCCCACTTGCCCAAAATTCATATAGGACTCTCCTATCAAACTGGGAGTGACTCCTGCCGTATCGTCCATTTTATCACTATCCGTATCGTCCTTGGAGAAAACAGCATATTTGAAGTCCACATTCGCATGATGTTGTGCCCCTGGCAGAAATTTTTTAAAGTCAGTGTAGTACAAAGAGCCATGGTAGTACTGATCTTCTGTAAAGTTCCTGGCAATAATGGCCACCATGGCGGGTCGGTGGGTCGTAACGATGTAAAATTCCTTTAATGTAGCGTCCAAGCCTTTGCTATCATCGTCTCTACGAAAGGCCCCCAATGCGCTGACAAAAACAACTACGGCCAGAAATCCTACCAACATCCACTTTAAAGAAAATTTCTTCTGTTTCAAGAGTATGTAAAGGGATAAATACTCTCCGATGCAGATGAGGGTATTGGAGCGATATCCCCTGAGTAGTATAATGGCCATAACCAATACCAGAAAAGCGTGGGACCACCACAGGCTCCTTTTTTTATGATGGGAATCATAGAGAATGAAAAGTGAAAAAACAGGCAGTGCCATGTAGAATAGGTTGGGGATACCGTTGCCTTTCTGAAAGGCCACCTTGGCGATATTGGCCTTAGCGGCGAATAGTGGTGCTCCTCCAAATTTCGCAAATAAGAACATATTGACTAGAATAGCGAAAGCTATCAGTCCGTAGATCAACCGTACGTTATGAGGGTGTTTGTTATAGGTCAGGTCTGTCCACTGCATACTCAGGGACTCGCCCAATACAGTACCCAAAAACAATGCCGCATAACCAATGCCGATAAGGTTAAATGGAAAATCCTTTAGCGGGATAGGCTTGTACTGTTCATAGATAAATGCACCGATTACCAGTAGAAGTACGTATGCACTGCCCAACAATACAAAAGGGTGAAATATAAGCCCTTTGTATAATTTCGTAAACGTATAAATTCCACCCAATACATAGAAAACAGTCCAAAGTGCAGTGTACCTATACTCAACTATACTCTGGGAGTAGGCCAATATACCAACCAATAGCAGAGCGAGTATGGTCAATACCAATTGTATTCCTTTCAAGGAGTCATTTCTTATTGCCAGTGCCTGCATGAGCTGTTCATTACGTTGTTATGGTCGTTTGTATATCGGAAGAATGAACTTCTTGCCCTCAGCGTTTTTTCTCCTTTCGACCTTACTACCTATTTTCCTTCTATTTGTCCTTTAGTGCTATTGAGGGCCAAGGTACATCATCAAAGTTATTCATAAAATAGCTATATTCCTCTGCATAATAACTTTGCAGGCGGCTTTTCATCTCCTCATTGAGTTCAAAAGGTGCCACTTTACCGCCTCCATTGAACTTCATATACAAAGGGTAGAGCCACTTGTTGATTTTTCTCAAAGTATTGTGAACAGCCTTCTTATCATGGACCATCTGTCTCAACCTGTAGCCTTTCTCCATATACAATTTGTGCAGGCCTTGATTTTTGACACTAATGGTCTTGTTCAATCGCTGGAAATCATAGGTTTCATAAAAATCCGGATCGATATCCAAAAAACGGCATATTCCCTGCATCAGTCCTTTGACGTTCAATTTCATATGCTCATAAAAGATAATATGGATATCCTCTTTTGGGAGTATATCATAGTAACTTTGTAAAGCCAGTGAATACCTTCCCTGCTGTAGGGTCATCATGTGCTGTTGATCGGTCCCCAGCGGATTTTCCATCTGCTGAGTGATGTATTTTTCGAAGCTGCACTCCTGCTCCAGAAGCCCTGCCTGCTTAGCAAAGTTAAACCAGGATACCATCCGCGATACGGGTTCTCTTAGTGTGAAGATAAACTTCACATTGCCCAGCACGGTCTTCGCCCTTCGCGCTACTTGTGCAGAATGAAGGTAATCGGGGGTAGCCTCGGCTCGGATACCTTCGCCACTACCATTGTAGTACTCCATGTACTTATCGACACCGTCTTCAAAACGGTACTTGGAGTCCAATGGATAATCCAATTCGAGGAAAAAGCGCGTCTCTTTCATTGATGAAGCGCACATCTCGGGATGATCGCCCAAGTATTTGAACAATGAGGTAGTACCTGCTTTGGTCGTACCTCCTATTATACAGTAAGCTTGTTGGTCTTTTGTATTCATTTGTTCCAGTGACTTAGGTCTCTACCGATCAATGTGGCCAAGCGTTCGTTCGCTGATCGAAAGCGTTCCGAAAGTGCCGCTCTGATAGCTGCATCGATTTTTGGAGGTTTGAATTCTTTTTCGTTCATATCCAAAAGTTTATTTTTCATTTTCCTACCCAGATGAGTGGGCATTAACTTTTTGAAGTATTTCTTTAGGGGATTTCTGTCCGTGAGAAAATCTGTCACGAAAGCATATTTGGGTAGTGCCGAACGGTTGTATTTTTTTCCTTTATCCAGTGCTACTTCCTTACTGAACCCAAAGTGGTACATCAGATCATTACAGACCTCCTCCGTTCTTTTGGCCAGATCTTCATTGAGCAAAACATATACCTGATCTTTTCTGAAATGCCGATAGAGTATTTCCAGATGAGTCACATATTCGCTACGTGTGTAATATTCACAAAAACGCCTTGCTATCCAGTTGTCACCGAAGCGATTTTCATCCGCTTCCATCGCTTCCTCAAAGGTAGGTATCGTCTCCCAGCCCAGACGACGGGCGTACCAATAGGCGGAATAAGCGCGCTCAACGGGATGCCGCAGGACAACGACCAGTTTTACATCAGGGTTGTGTGTTTTGAGCCGGATAAGGCTTTCTTCCAGATACATGATACCGACACTCTTGGCAATAATGGAATCACCGCTGGACCAGTGAGGAAAATGTCGGAGGTAAGCTTTTTGGTAGCCTTCCGCATACTCTTTATCATTGATAAAGTAGGTGAACTCCAAATCCTCATGAGTGATGAAATCAGGGTGCTTGGCCAAGTATCGGTTCAGGGAAGAAGTTCCTGCCTTCTGCGCTCCGATAATCATGATTTTGATTTTTTCTGACATAGTTTAAGGTTTATGGAGTTGGTAATTGCGGTCCTACATTATTGAATTTGGGGCCATACCCGGTCAAGGTATTTTTGATAATGTTTTTTTCAAGTGATTTAATGGGTTATAAATAGTATTGATCTGCATTCGCTTATTGGTATAGAGTACATACAGTAGATTTCTGAGAACAAGTCCTATCATATTAGCAAAGGCAGCTCCGAAGAGCCCATAGTATGGAATCAGTATGAGGTTGGCCACAATGTTGATGGCAAATGAAATCAGTATAATGTTTTGATTGGCTTTTTGATGTCCCGTCATGATCAGCAACATCCCTCCCGACCCGCAGAAAGCATTGAAAAGCTGCCCACTACATAGCAGTACGACTGCCCATACATAAAGTTCCGGCTCAAAGGCATCACCGAAAAGAGACAGTATGGGGCCATAGAATACCGCTATCAGCAACAATATAGGGAGGGTAGAGAACACAATGAGCTTTGTAGATTGTGTGACATACCTTTGCAGACCTTTGGTATCATTAGCATCCTTGAGTTGTGCGAACTTAGGTGCCGAAATACTATTAACGGCAAACAACACGACATTGGCTACTGATGATACCCGTAGCAATACACGGAATATACCCACTTCGTCTTCGGACACCATGGCACCCAAGATGAGCGTATCCGTCCATCCGTTAAGGGTTACCAAAGTACCGGAAAACAGCATGGGCAATGAGGTATCGATCAGGTCCTTGGTCTTCAGTTCGGAAGAGGGCCTGTGTTCCCGAAACTTCGAGTGGCGGATCCAAGGTATAAAACTATATAGAGCGGCCAGCGTCACTCCTATGGCAAACACAACTTCGAGCATACGCTCGATGGCCAGGAACTTGGGTAAAATCAACAACAAAATCGTTGCCAAGAAAAAATTCGCAAAATTGACCAATGCGGAGAAGTGTCCGATTTTCTTTAATCCTCGCAGTGCACCACTGTTATAAAAAAGGATAATCGATGGCAGGACCGCCAATGCCATAATCTGAAATGCTCCTGTCAGATTTTCCTTTCCAAAAGCATATGTGGCCAATACATCGGCACCCAGAAAGAAAAAAAGAACGGTAACAGTTCCGGCCAGCAATACTACTTTCAGGCCTTTGTTATATACCTCTTTGATGCGGGCATGGTCCTGTTTGAAGGAAAGCTGGGAGACGTGCTTTACTACCGAAGAGTCAAAACCCATCCTACCTATCATCGCAGCGACTTGATACAGCCCCTGAGCCATGGCGAAAATCCCAAAATCGGTGACACCCAGCTCCCGTACCGCTACAATAGTGAACAAGTAACCGAATACCAGACCGAAACCCTTGAACATCAAAGCCAAGAAGGCACCCGATAACAGTTCCTTATGATCTTTATGTTGAATTTTATGAAGTACCTTGAGCGCTAGAGACTTGAACATAAGACGAAAAGCCCTTAAGCATCATTAAAAATCGCATGGAACTTATTTTCATCGGCATCTTTTACCATCTCGTTCAGTGGTGTGAAATCGATGGGGCTATGATTTTTCCTCACTACAAAGAGGTTGAGGTCCAATAAGGGGTAGAGTGCAAAATAATCCGAGGTCCTGTTCAGTGCTGCACTATCTACAACGATATGATCGAAGCTTTTTTCCAGAGCGGCAAAGAGCTTGGCAAAGCGGTCACTATCGAAGAGGTCCGTACCGTTCGTATGGATATCTCCGGCAGGAAGCAGGAAAAGTTTTCCGTTATCCGTTTTTTTCACTACTTCTTTCAATTCGGGTTTACCTGCCAGTATATCTTTTAGCCCCGGGGCATTGCGCATGTGAAAGTATTCGTGTAAACTAGGGGCGTCTATGTTCGCATCGATGAGCAATGTGCGCTTGCCCGCCATGGCGAAGGTCCTGGCCAAGTGAAGTGCCACAAAACTTTTTCCATCGCCACCGACCAGTGAGCTGATACCTATGGTCTTATTCGTGGTCATATGGTGTATTTTCATCCGAAGTGCCCTAAAGGATTCCAGACCGGACTTACCTAAAGCGACCATGTGCATCCCTTTGGCCTGTCTACTTCCTCTATTGCGCTGTATGACTGCCGCTATGGGAACTTGTGTCAGCTTGGCGATATCACCCTGGTAGAGGAGTTTGTTGGATAGAATATCTTTAAAAAAGATGAACATCAGAGGAAATAGTAGACCCGCAAACATCGAAGCTCCCAGTAGCAATGGCTTTTTAGGAGAAACGGGCTTGTTTCCTTCTACCTGTGCCCTATCGACGATAATATCGGTCGGTGCATTGGAGGCCTTGAGTATGGCTGCTTCTACTCTCTTTTGCAATAGATAGTTATAGATATTGTCATTGAACTCAAAGCGCCGCTGCGCACTCAGAAGAAGCCGCTCTGTCTGCGGTAGACCATCGATGGTCTGCTCCACAGAGGATACGCGGTCATTGATATTGTCCAGTGTAATCTTCGAGGAAACGTTGATGCTGTTGACATTTTCCAATATCGCTTTTTTTGTATTTCGGATGTTCTGCTTCAGCATCTTCACGCGGGGGTTCTCTCCTCTGGCGCTATAGCTCAGTGTTACCTTTTTTGCTTCTAGCTCACTCAACTTGTTGATAAGGTTGTTCAGCGTAGCGTCTTGGATACCCATAACCGAAGGGGCAACAATATCTCCACTACCGGAATTGCTCTTGACATAGCGCAGGAGATAGTTATAATACTTGGACTTGATCAGCTCGGTAGATTTTTGTTTTTCCAGCTCCTGTAGTTGATCATAAGCATTTTTGGATTCATAGCTGAGATCCATCACGTTGATATTGCTCCTTGAACGCTCTAGATCTTTCTCCGCTCTTTTCAGCGAATCCGATATGCCCATCAGTTGCCGATCGATAAACTCGATGGTGCTGATGGCCAAGCTGTTCTTTTTTTCATAGTTTTTTTTCACATAGAGTTCCACCAGACGGTTAAGAAAATCTATTTCCTTGTTTTTGAGTTTTCCTTCTATCTTCAGCTCCAGTATAGAGGCGTCTTTGGTTATAGTGGCAATGCCCAGCTTTTTCCGATACCTTTCCGTAAGGCGGTCCAGATCGTTGACCTTGAAAAAATACCTTCCTTCCTTCACTTCCTCATTAAAGTAGGCATCGGGGGTCAGCTGAAATTTCAAATAAGGATGTTCAAAGTAATCACCGACCTTTAGGGTTTCGCTGATTTCTACTTTATCTATCTTTTCCCGAAGTAGTCGGTTATTTTGAAAATCGTATATCTCTACATTTTCTCCATTGACTTCTATAGTATAGTTCTGGGCATCCAGAAAGCGAACTTCCACGGGAATATTGACCATCTGGGGCATGGTACTGTCCAATTTTACGATAAAGGGAGCATCTTGATAAAACTCTCTTGGCCTCAGAAGGGTCTCCTGAAAATAGGACACTTTAAAATTCAGATCGCGGAGGGTCTGACTGACCAGACTGTAGGACTTCAAGATAGCTATCTCATCGGCGATTACTTTCTGGTCCTTGACCAATTGCACTCCATCAAAAAGATCTTCCACTACTTTTGAGGTAGCGACATCGTTTACCCGTACACTGGAAGTTACTTTGAATTTTGGCGGTAGGTACATCGCCAGTAACAGACCGATAAAAAATGCCAGAACAGCAGAAACCAAAAAGAGGTACCACTTACTTCTTATTTTTTTTATTATGGCGCCGATGTCAATGCCCGCTTGCCCAATTACCGTATTCATTTTTCTTATAGGTTAATATCAATTGAGGGTTCTCAGAATGAGTATGATCAATGTAGTGGCGGACAATAGTACGCCCACCGGTTTGAGATTCATCTGCAAGGGCTTCGACCGCATGGGTTCTACATACACCATATCATGAGGGTAGAGGTGATAGGCTTCTGAGGTCAGTACACTTTCATCGGTCAGGTCGACAACAATCGTTCTTGAAACGCCTTTTTCACGACGTACTATTTTTACATTTCTTCTTTTCCCAAAATCGGTCAGGTCTCCTGCCAGTCCCAATACGCGGAAGAGATTGGCCTCATTGTCCCTAAGGAGGTAATTGCCCGGTTTTTTCACTTCTCCGAGAACCGTTATTTCAAAACTGACCAGCTTTACGAACACACTGGCGTTTTTCAAGTGTTTGGACAGTGCCTTTTCCAATAGTGCCGTAGTAGAACCCAGGCTCTTTCCTTCTACTTTGAAAGTACCGAGAATAGGGATTTTTATTTCTCCCTCACTACTGACGGAGTGACTATTGAGGTAGATGAAAGCATCATTGTAAGGCCCACTGAACCCCTCCTCTTTCAGGTTGTAGAATTCTGAAGAAGCCGGGTCCGTACTTTCGATCTCTATAGAGATATTATCTCCGACCTGGAGCTGATAATCCGGTCGCTGAGGGATGATATAGGTACCTTTCTGTGTGTTTTTCACATAGGTCAATTTTCGCTTGGATACACAGGAACACATGCCCAGTAATAAAAGCCACCCTGCTATTACTAATATATTCTTTACTGACATAATCTACATTGATATCTATATAAGAGACTGTTTAAAATCCAATCTCTTATATTTTCTCGTGAGTTTATTGATTTTCAAAAACCACTTGGGATTCGAAGGTACAAATCTATCTCAAATTGAATACTTTTCCCATCACACCCATTGCTGTATGTAATCTTTTGACGTATTATTTCATTGAAATTTTCGTAGGTTAGCACTAAGCCTTTTCCTACGCAACAGGCTGACCCTTCACTAGAAATGTCCTCTGGACATTTTCTTAACGTTTGGCCCCATCTCATGTACTACTCCGGAAGCGATAATAAATCGTTGATGACAACTCCAAAACAGTCTTCTAAATGAACATAAAAATCATCCGTCACAGATTTGCAATAACATAATGCCTGAATTTAGAGCCATTTTTTCTATTCATCATCATTCCACATCTCAAATAATAGGCTCCATTACAAAAAGAGTATCAACTATCGGTATGCGAATAAGTTTAGACTAATTTTCATCAAAAAAATACAACAATTGATAGGCACTGATCACTGAAGTGTTTCTATATTCAATTTGCGCTTCAAAACAAAAAGTCCAAATCACTTCATAGAACCCAAAAAGCCGGACCAATGGCTTTTTGGATTCTTTTTTATAGCTGAAATCCTATCTGTGCCAAGGAAAAGGTAACTTATATCTCACTCACACTGGTTTTCTGTAGATGTTCCTGATATACCTTGGCATAATCTGCTAGGGCATCTTTCCAGTGTGGCATGAAGTTGATATTGCGGGCATCCAATTTCATATTGACCAGCTTCTCGGAGGCAGGCCTAGGAGCAAAATATTCTTCTTTAAAGTAATCAGAGGAGACTTTCGTCACGGTTATCTTATTTTCCATACCCAGTAACTTCACAAACTCCACTGCGACATCGTACCTACTACAATCACCACCACAGACTTGATTGTAAAGGCCATAAAGATCGGTCTCCACGACCTTGAAAATGCCCTCAGCAAAACTATTGGTGTAGGTAGGTGTGCCCAACTTGTCATCAACAATAAATAATTCGTCTTTTCCTGCCAAAATCTGCTGATAGATTTTGTTGACAAATTTTTTGTCTTTGTCAGGACCGGCGCCCATCATCCATCCGGCACGGAAGATAAAGTGTTTCCTGACCGTCCTTTTGATATACTGTTCGCCATAGTACTTTGATTTCGCATAGATACCTAATGGACCCGGCTCGTCGAAATCATTGTAAAACTCTTGCTCACCATCGAAGATACCAGCAGTACTGATATATACTGTCGGGACATCCAGTTGATTGGCTATAAGTCCAACGTTCTCTGCTCCCAATGCATTGGTTTTCCATGCATTATCGGCATTTTTTTCACAGAACTCCAAGGAAGTCAGTGCCGCCAGATTGATAATGAGATCGGGAGCAAAAGAAGTAATAGAAGCTTCCATTTCCGCATACTCCCTTACATCGGCCTTCTCCAACCAACTTTCGTTCAAATCAATATCCGTGGCTTTTACCGTAGTGCGATTAGAAAAATAACCGTAAACTGCCTTACCCAACATACCACCACAACCGGCGATATATACTTTTGTATCCTTTGCTAATTTCATTTTTACTAATTGGCTAATTTATTGATATGGTTTTGATTACTCTATAATTACTGTTCTTCCATGTATATATAAGGACATACCATACTTACAGTGGCGTCCACTCCAGCTAAGCCTCACCTGTTAGACCAAACTGTAATCGTCGTTTTTTTAATATATGCATTACATAACGGAAGTAATGCCAAAAGCTTGTAAGTTATGTTTGCTAATTATGACACTACAGTCTGACTATTAAAATGTAATACAAATTTGGGTTTTAAATGTCGTATAAGATTCCGCGGGTCATTTTGGTTTCAATCAAGGCGATAACCGCAGGGATAGCAGCGCTATCCCGAGGATTGTCAACGCAGAGTGAAGCAAAATGAACAGGAAGATAGACGATAGTTAAAAGCTAAGTTTGTATAACACGCTATAGGCTTACCGCTTCCTATTAGACAATATAGAAATTCCGTAATAAAACCCGAGCGTATCGATGTGGCTTTCCTTGTACCCTCTAAAAAAACTTTGATCCCAAAATGTTCATTGGAACTTCGTCAAGAGGACTTAAATAACAATGAATCAGCGCGTTTTCTTGGGTTCAGCGTAGCACCGCTACGGTGAATTCAAAAAACGCATTCAGTTACTGATTTGAAGTCAGTTAAGTCCGGAATAGATTTTCTAATGGACATTTTGGATTGAACGAAAATCTACCAATTTCGGCAGTTCTCGCTATATGTCTCCTCCAAATGAGATACATCACCTTATTCTCCATAAATACTATTTTACAAATGCATTTTTAATTTTCGTACATATAATTGATCATCAATGAACAAATTGAATCCACAGGTACAAATTCATCTCAAGCTCTTGTTTTCTCCATCATGCTCATTTCTCATATCCTTTTTCTTGACACGTAGTTTCGTGGAAATTTCCGCTTATAGCGCTGCTGCCTTTGCCGATGATGCTCATGCTGTAGGCTGGCCCTTTCCCTAAATATTTCATCAGGACATTTTCTTAACGCCCTGCCCTATTCAAAATAAGCGATAACAAGATTTAATTTCAATTTCAAAACTATCTCTTACTGTTTAGAAAAGTGAAGGTCAATACTTCAATAATCAAAGGGTTTACCTCAGCAAGGTGAATCAGGAAAACCCAAGAACTTCGGGCCCATCATCAAAACTTACAACTCTACTGCAAAAATAACCAACTGAACAAGAACGTCTTGAAAGTATACTTCGTAAAAAACCACATCAACCATCTGAGCATGTCATTGGCCGAATTTTATGAAAGATTTACGGGTATAGCAATGTTGCGATAAGCGTTCGGATAGTATCTTTACTAGATATAAAACGCTTTCGGACATACAAACCCTAGGGGTCCTTGTTGAAAATGTATCTTTTACTTTCCTATGGGTGCTATGGATGTTCGATGGTCTCATGGGATTAGCAAGTAAGCTATTTAAGGCCGCAATAGAAGGGCTAATGCATGATCCGGGTTAAACCTATATATCAAGGGCTACGACACTACATTTTAAGTACAAGTTTTAATATTAACATATCCTCATGTATTTTGACAAAGAGTAGGAAAAAGTATATTTGCTATCGCAATTGAGTAAAAGTAATTTGAAAGTCACTTTTTAGTTTTGATTATCACGGTTTACGTAGAGTTTATGGGACTTTTCACCCAGAACGGATTGTATCTATGTGAAATCAAGGGGCAAACAGATACTTTCTATGGAAATTAAAATAAAGGATGTAAATTTTCTGCTCCAAATGACTCTTTACTGAATAGTCTGTGGCTTAAACCCTTATTCAAAAACCGTTTTACTATTTATACCTTGACCCAAAAATCACAACCAAGCGTATCTCCGCACACCTCCCTGAAAATACTTCAGGTCAATTGTTTCCACTATATACGAGGAGGGTCCGATAAGGTCTATTTCGAAACGGCCGAACTTTTGAAAAGCTATGGGCATGAGATTTCCTATTTCAGCACAAAAGACCCAAACAACGCCCCTACTGTCTACGAAGATTATTTTGTGGACGCTATCGAGTATTTTGATAAAAAGGGACTCGTGGATAAAGTGAAAGCTACCCTGCGCTTTGTTCACTCAGGAGAAGCCGCCGATAAGTTGGATGCCCTATTGAAAGTCCATCGACCGGACGTAGCCCACTTGCATGTCTTTCAGAGTCGCTTATCGGCCTCTATCATCAAGGTACTCAAAAAACATAAGGTACCGATGGTAATGACCGTACACGAGTACAAGCTCCTATGCCCTACCTACACGATGATCAATGGTAATGATCAGCTCTGCGAGCGCTGCGGTAGTGGTGGTTATCATCACTGCATTATCAATAAGTGCAATAAAAAAAGTTATGGCTACAGTGTCATCTCTGCTATGGAAGCCTATTACCGTGATCTGTTCATACCTTGTGAAAAGTGGATAGACCATTTTATCATGATCAGTGATTTCGTTTACAATAAACATGTTTCCCTCAAAAGTGTATTCGAGGGCAAATCAACACGCTTGTACAATTTCCTCAACATCGACAATTATCCTTACAGCACGGAAAAGCAAGATCATTTTCTATTTTTCGGTAGGCTTATCAAGGAAAAAGGTGTGCTCACCCTAATAGAAGCTTTTCGTCAAAGACCCGAACTACAACTGAGGATAGTGGGGACAGGCCCAATGGAAGAAGACATCGACACATTCATTCAAGATAATGGCATCAGTAACATACAGCTTCTTGGGTTCAAGAAGGGAGAGGAACTGACCAAGGAAATCGCTCAATCGAAATTCGTCATTATCCCATCGGAGTGGTATGAACCCTTCGGCCTGACCACCACCGAAGCCATGGCTACGGGAACACCTGTTATCGGAGCCAGCATAGGGGCCATCCCAGAGCTCATCCAAGAAAAAAGGACAGGATTCCTATTCGCCCACGGACAGCCCGAGTCTTTGGCAGGGGCGCTGACCATGGCCAGTCAAGTATCCGCGCAGACCTACCGTAGCATGTCCGAGAACGCGAGGTCCTTTGTGGAGGACAATTTCTCCAAAGAAGAACATTACCAACAATTATTGCAGATCTATACACAGGTAATCAACCAATACCAATCATGAATGAGGCAAAAATGATATTCGTCATCGGCAATAGCCGAAGTGGCACTACCATGATGGGGCGTATACTAGGGCGTAACCCTGCGGTATTCACCTTTCACGAGCTGCACTTCTTTGAAGAACTATGGTCTGCTCAGGAAAAAGATAAGAAAGAAATGATGGCCTCTGCTATAGAGCTATACGCACACCTGCTCAAAGCAGAGCGTATTGGCTATTTGGTCAAAGGTGACCCGAAAGATTTCAAGAAAGAGGCTTCCGATCAGATAAAAGCAGCCTTGGAACAGGGTATACCTCTCGGACATGACAGTATTTTCGCCTATTTCATGTGCCAAGAGGCGGAGAAAAACGGCAAGTCCGTACCCTGTGAGCAGACCCCCAGAAATGTCCTATACCTAAAGGAGATACTGGATCTCTATCCCAATGCCAAAATCATCAATATGGTTCGCGATCCCCGGGATATACTGCTCTCTCAGAAAAAAAAGTGGAAAGTCAGATTTTTAGGTTCGAAAACAGCTCCTGGTGCCAGAGATATACCACTCAAGGAATCGTTCCGGTCATGGATGAACTATCACCCGATCACCATGAGTCGGCTATGGAAGCTGAATCTGTCGTCTGTCATTAAATACAGTGAGCATCCCAGTGTGCATCTCGTAAAATTTGAAGACTTCCTAGCAGCACCTCAACAACATATGAAGGAAATCTGTGCTTTTGCCGGTATTTCTTATAATAAGGACATGTTGAACGTACCACAGATCGGTTCTTCCAATGCCGCGGATAAGGATAATGATAAAACGGGAGTAGATAGAAGCAAACAAGGGGCATGGAAAACAGGAGGTCTCAATAAGACCGAGATATATTACTGCCAGCATATCTGTAAGGAGGAAATGGAGCAGTTCGATTATCCAATACAGCAGACCTCCCCTAATCCGATAGCGGTAGGGGGATATGCCTTGAGCTTCCCTATCAAATTGATAGGGTCCTTTCTCCTCAATATCAGAAGGATGAAAAACATAGGAGAAGCTATAAAAAGGCGTATAGGTGCATAGAATACAACAATAGTAAGATAAACGACAGTGGCATATACAATAACGGATAAAGAGAACAACGAAGAACAACTTAAGCCATAAACACTATGAAAATCGCGATTTTAGGATGCAGAGGGATACCCAATAACTACGGTGGGTTCGAGCAGTTGGCCGAGTACCTGTCTCAAGGACTTCTGCGCTATGGACACGAAGTCTATGTCTACGCTATACATACCCATGCCTATCAGAAAAAAACCTATAATGGTGTCCATATCCTCCATAAGTACGACCCTGAGGGTAAAATAGGTACTGCGGGACAGTTTATCTACGATCTCAATTGTATACTGGACTCCCGAAAGAGAAATTTTGACATTATCCTACAACTAGGATATAACAGTAACTCCATATGGCACTGGCTACTACCGAAAAAGGCCATCACTATGACCAATATGGATGGACTGGAATGGAAGAGGGACAAGTACGGTAGCAACACCAAAAAATTTCTTCAATACGCAGAAAAGTTGGCCGTATTTCACTCTGACTTTAGAATTGCCGACGGATGGGGCATACAACGACACATCAAAGATAAATTTGGCATGGACTCACATTATATCGCCTATGGTGCCCATGTATTCGAAAACCCTAATGCCAAAATGGTAGAGGAGCAAGGTCTAAAGCCCTATCAATATGATATTATCGTCGCCAGATTGGAACCCGAAAACAATGCGGCCATGATGATAGAGGGCTTTTCCAAAACCAATGTGGACCGTAAACTTGTGGTTATCGGAAACCATGAGACGAAGCATGGTGAATACCTGAAAAACAAGTTCAAAGACGAAAGGATACTATTTTTCGGAAAGGTGTTCGACATCAATCTACTGAACAATCTGCGCTACCACTCCAATGTATACCTGCATGGGCATACCGTGGGAGGCACTCCCCCTTCGCTGATAGAAGCCATGGCCTCCAGCACCTTGATCTGCGCTCATGACAATGTGTTCAACCGAGACGTGCTATTGGATAAGGCCTATTACTTCAAGGATGCCGAAGATGTCTCCAAAGCGCTCACTACTGCCAATAAGCCCAAAGAATATGAAAAAGTGACTTTCAATGTAGAGAAAGTGCGCAATGAGTACAACTGGGAAAAAATCATAGACGAATACGAAAGCTATATGAGGGCTTGTTATGAAAAGGTACATTCGCTATCAAAAACGAAAGCGACTACGAGATGATCTCCTTCATTTTAGTACAGCGATAAAAGTAAAATAGGAATCGGCTACAGGTACAACCCGAATTCGATGAGTATTTTGTGTGAGCGTTAGCAGGTTTATCCAGTGCATTATAAATATAGGCTCACTAATTGAAAAAATGAGCAATAGGGTATGTAGCGTTTGAAGTGCTATATTTATATCAGTGATAAGTCTGTAGTATCCTTATTTTAAAAACATTACATGAAAGTAGCCGTCATAGGAGGAGGTGCCTCCGGTTTTTTCTCCGCTATCAATCTTGCCCGACAACAGCCGTCGTGGCAAGTAGATATCCATGAGAAGAGCAGTAAGCTGCTCAGTAAGGTCAAGGTATCCGGAGGCGGTCGCTGTAACGTCACCCACCATTGTTTTGAGCCTATCGCCTTATCAAAAAACTACCCCAGAGGAGGGAAAAGATTGTCGCAGCTCTTCAAGCTTTTTGGTCCTGAGGACATGGAGCACTGGTTTTCCGAAAGGAACGTAAGTCTGAAAACGGAATCTGATGGACGAATGTTTCCCAATAGCAATCACTCTCAGACCATAATTGATACCTTCCTGTCCGAGGCACAAAAGCATCAAGTAGGTATACATACCCGCTCCGGACTAAAGTCACTGCATCTTTTGGAAAATGGAAAATGGTCCCTCTCTATGGACCATGGTCGCACGATTATTGTCGATAAGGTCATCATGGCCACAGGGGGACAGCCTTCGGTGTGGAAGCTGCTGGAACAGCTCGGTCTGGACATCGTTCCAGCGGTACCGTCCCTGTTTACCTTTAACTGTAAGGATACAAGGATAGCAGGGTTGCAAGGTTTGAGTTTCCCTTATGTTCAGGTCAAAGTCGCTGGCACCAAATTAGTGGCCGAGGGACCTTTGCTCATCACCCACTGGGGATTCAGTGGTCCCGCTATCCTTCGGCTATCCGCTTGGGGAGCCAGAGCACTGGCCGAAAAGGGTTATGACTTTACGATTATGATCAATTTTATGGGGAAAGAACATCCTCGGGAGGTAGGCACCTATATCGCTGACCTGAGAAAGACCCATCCCAAAAAATTACCTATCAATGAAAGCATTCCGGGTATACCCAAGCGTTATTGGCAACGGATTACAGAGACAGCTATGGTCCGCAGGGGACAGCCGCTGGGCGAACTGGCAAAAAAACAGTCAAACAAACTAATGGAAGAGCTGGCACAGGCTACTTTCAATATCCAAGGAAAAAGTACCTTCAAGGAAGAGTTCGTTACCTGTGGTGGCGTTTCTTTATCCGAAATCAACTTTAGCAACCTGGAGGCCAAGAGGTTTCCCGGATTGCACTTTACAGGAGAAGTATTGGATATTGATGCCATCACGGGAGGCTTTAATTTCCAAGCCTGCTGGACTACAGCATGGATATTGGCAGAACAACTATCACTTTCCAATACAAGTGCTGAATAAACCATCAGAAAATCACCCACAGTGTATAGGCCCTATGAGCATAAGAGTAAATTTAACGTTCGGCCCTCCTATTCTACACTAAGAATAAGTGATAACAAATCCTAAGATAATATCCGTCAAAACAGTCACTCAATTGTAAGAAATAAATCGAATCAAAGAGCATAGACCAAGTTGTCCGTTGAACATTCTTGGCTGACCAGTCCCAGTTCTTTGAGAGTATTATTGACCTCTTCCAGCACGGCCTTATCCACGAACGTGCTATTGGCCCAAGCTGTTAGTCCGAGCCATTCCTCAACATCTTCGGGTTGGAGCTGGTACTTCTCAGCGATAATCGCGATACGATGAGGGTGGGTGACCAGTAATGCTGCTTGTTGTTGTACTTCCGTTATCGCCTGGGCAATCTGTACTTTGGACTGTTCAAGAACTTCCTCCCTGACACAGATTACAAAGCAGGGCCAAGGTGTCGGACAGATACCTACCCTTCGGAACTCTCCATTATCCACAAAAGGTTGAGTGGTAAATTTTTCCCATAAAAACACTTCAGCACTTCCTTCTTTGAGGGCCGCTCTTGCACCGTCGAGATTATTGATGACTTCAAAATGTAGATTATCCAAAGGCCATGCATGGTTCTTAGCGTGAACAAAAGCCATCAGATGCGACCCTGACCCATAGCGGCTTACAGCATAGCACCTTCCTTTGGTATCTTTCATATCCCGTACCGAAGAACGATCGGGTACATGAACACCCCATAATAACGGTGTAACGGTATAAAAACTGACTATTTTGAAGGCTCCTCCTTTATCTATACCTGCTACTGCACCGTCCGTCAGTAACATGGCCATATCTACCGTACCCTCATTGAGTGAATTGATCATGGCACCTGTACCCTCAGGAAAATCCTGCCATGTAGCTTCGATACCGTGTGTGTCCAGTTTACCGGAATCCAACAATCGGTGCCAAGGCAGATTGAAATGCTCAGGTACTCCCCCTATCCTAAGTTGCATTGATGCTTTCAAATTTCAATTTATAATATATGACAATTAGTTAACTGTGTAATCTCCCAATAGTTTTAGAAACCCATAATGAGAGGCTATCCCCTTCCATAGGTTTGTGTAAGTTTACGTACTAAGCTAATATAGAACAAGATGTTGATTTAATAAATAAGGTTACGCAATATACTATTCTCGTAAACATACCTATCCAAAGTCAAAATCAAAAAAGGAATTACAGGTTTAACAAAAACATAGCTTTCAAACAGTACCGATTTTCGTTATTGGGTGTCGATTCGCTTTACCAGTGCGCTGTTAGCAATACAATTAAATCCAAAATAATCAAGTAAGTTTCCCCACCTAAACCACTGATTTTAGTATACTTTATGCCCTCATAACGAAATCCTATTGATCAATTTGGGTCAAAGCTATCCGGTTTTCCATGCACTCGCGGTTTCTCAGGATAAGCTTCTGCTATATTCATTTTATAAAATCAGCAAATCATCTTGATTTTGTCGATATTTACTGTTCGAAATGAGTAAAATATGAGTAAAAGTACAATTAGAGTAGTGGAGTTGTTCGCTGGAGTCGGCGGATTTAGACTAGGTCTAGAACAAGCCAATAACTCAGAAAGCCAGTGCGCCTTTGAAGTAGTGTGGAGCAATCAGTGGGAGCCTTCTACCAAAGTCCAGCATGCTTCCAAAGTGTATGCCACGCGATGGCCCGATGCAGTACATAGTAATCGTAATATTGCCGAAGTAGCAACGGAAAGCATACCTGACCATGATCTTTTAGTAGGCGGTTTTCCTTGTCAAGATTATTCTGTGGCCACGACGTTGAGCAATTCGAAGGGGCTCATAGGCAAGAAAGGAGTACTATGGTGGTCCATTCAGCGTATTTTAAGTCAAAAAGAGCATCCGCCCAAGTATCTTTTTCTGGAAAATGTCGATCGTCTCCTGAAGTCCCCCTCAGCGCAAAGAGGTCGTGACTTTGCCGTTATGCTGAAGAGCCTTGATGAACTGGGCTATGCGGTAGAATGGCGGGTCATCAATGCCGCCGATTATGGCATGCCACAAAGAAGGAGAAGGGTATTTTTTCTGGGATACCATCGGTCCAGCCCACTGTACCGAACGCTAAAAGAAGTGGACAAAATAAACTGGCTCAGTAGCAATGGTGTCATCGGAGGAGCCTTTCCCGCTGTATTCGAGATGTCCAAGGACCCGTTGGTATCTTTCGCACTGACAGGTGACCTGGTAGAGGTCTCTGAGCAGTTTAACCGAGGAGGGAAACACTCTCCTTTCGAGAATACGGGTATCATGCTGGGTGGAACCATCTATACGGGTAAAACAAAGGCCCAGTACTCTGGTCCAAGATGTACTCTGAAAGACATCCTTCAGACCGAACCTGCGGCCCCATCCTACTTTATAGCGCCCGAAGCTATGGACAAATGGACCTACCTAAAGGGTGCCAAAAATGAGCTCAGAAAGACAAAGGAGGGGTTTGAATACCACTATAACGAAGGTGGTATGGTCTTTCCCGATGCGCTGGACAGTCCATCGCGTACCATTATCACGGGTGAGGGCGGAAAATCGGCATCGAGGTTCAAGCATGTCATACCCACTTCAGAAGGCCTACGACGATTGACTCCCATAGAACTGGAGCGCCTTAATATGTTTCCCGATAACCATACCCAAGTGGAAGGTATCTCCGATGGCAAACGCGCCTTCTTTATGGGCAATGCACTGGTCGTCGGTATTGTAAAAAAAATCGCCGAACAGCTCATGAATCAATGGGAATAATACGGATGGCCATGCCTTCGCTTTCCGTAATCAAAAAATCAACACCAGAGTGAAACAGGCTAAAAGAAAAGTCCGAACCACTTCCATAACAAAACATTTACCCTATAAGCTGATATCCCATGAATTTCGAAGCGCTGAACTTAACTACTCCATTATTGAACGCCTTGAAAGACCAAGGCCTTGAACAGCCCACGACCATTCAACACAAGGTCTTTCCTGTAGCCATGTCGGGAAAGGACCTTCTCGGTATCGCACAGACAGGGACGGGCAAAACGCTGGCCTATCTCCTACCCTGTCTTCGCCTATGGAAATTCAATAAGGATCCCAATCCGCACATACTTATACTGGTCCCTACCCGAGAGCTGGTCGTACAAGTGGTCGAAGAAGTGAAAAAGTTGACCTCCTACATGAACATAGTGGTCACGGGCGTCTATGGAGGTGCCAATATCAATACGCAGACAGCTACAGTACTACAAGGCCTGGATATACTCGTGGGTACACCTGGCCGTACCTTGGACCTAGCACTGAACGGTGCCTTTAAGATGAAGGCCATCAAAAAACTGGTCATTGATGAAGTAGATGAGATGCTCCAGCTAGGTTTTCGCTCACAACTGAACAGTATCTTCGACCTACTGCCCGATAAAAGGCAGAATCTGTTGTTCTCCGCGACCTTGTCCCCTGAAGTAGAAACACTGATCAATGCCTTTACCATCCAAGCTGAAAAAATCGAGGCCGCTCCCGCAGGCACCCCACTAAAGAACATTCATCAAAGTACCTATGCCGTACCTAATTTTTATACCAAGGTCAACCTCTTGCATTGGCTCATGGATAAGGAAGATAGTATGAAAAAGGTCTTGGTATTCACTGCCAGCAAACGTTTGGCAGACCTGCTCTTTACTGAAATCGAACATCGTTATCCCGAGCAGATCGGTGTGATTCATTCCAACAAAGCACAGAATCATCGCTTTAACAGTGTGGAGCAGTTCCGGAACGGTAACTACCGCGTACTCATCGCCACTGATCTTGTGGCCAGAGGCCTGGACATTATGGGGGTATCGCACGTACTTAATTTTGACCTGCCCGAAATACCTGAAAACTATATTCACCGTATCGGGAGAACGGGCCGTGCCGAAGAGAAAGGTATCGCCATCAGCTTTATCACTGAAAAGGACAATGCGGCGAAACTCGCTATTGAAAACCTAATGAAAATGCCCTTGGACCTGAAGTTGCTCCCCGATGAGGTGAACATCGAAACACACCTCACAGAGTACGAGCAACCCAAAGCATTCACAGGAAGTACTTACACTAAAAGTAAAAAGAAAGTAAGTGCAGGGCCTGCGTTTCATGAGAAAAAATCTAAAAACCTAAAAGTCAATAGTAAAGTCAGTCACAATGAGAAAATGAAGCTGAAATACAAAAAACCAAAAAAAAGAGGGTCAAAAGGAAAGTAATCTTAATTTTGAGGATAGTGAAAAACCTCTTTTTAAAGCAAATGAAATCACCTATTTTCACTTAGAGAATATTTAAAGTATATCTTTCATTTTCATTTGGTCGGTATTGATTTTAACCTTCGCCCAGGATTCGCAGTAATGACATTTATCTTAAGCCAATTACTTTCTCGATGATCTTCATTGCTGTTTGTAATCTTTCGGCGCAGGGTTTCGTTGAAATCCCCGCAGATAGCGCTGCTATTTTCGTCAATGATCCTGTACCCGGAATAAGCGATAACAAACGCCAAAACAATCTCTTAAAACCTAAAAACCTAATATCATGAATTACAATTTTTATTCTTTTGTACTATTAGTGTCTGTTTTTACCTATTTCTCCTGTGATAACGACACTCCGCCTACCCAAGCTACCGATAGGAGTGCTGTAGAAGAACCAGCGACCCAACAAGACATGGTCGTCTGTGAGAACAGCCAAACCCCTATATTTGTAGAAACAGATAGTATGATTATAGTGGAGGCCGAAAATGCTGATTACGCAAAAGCCACTTGGACCTATGATGAAAAACTGGATGATTTTTCCGGCGAAGGGTACTTGGTCTGGAAAGGGAAAGATAGTTTTGGTCAACCTGGCAATGGTCTGCTGACCTATATTGTGCGCGTATCCACACCGGGTACTTACAATTTTGTATGGAGGTCCCGTATTACAGAAGGCACGTCCACTACGGACTTCAATGACTCATGGCTGCGCATACCGGATGCGAAACATTTCTATGGCAAAAGAAAAGATGGGCATATTGTATACCCCAATGACTCCGAACTGGACACTATACCCGAAAGTGCCGGACAGGAATCGACCAAACCCGAAGGAAGCAGTAAAGACGGGTGGTTCAAAATATACATGAATACTGCGAGTAAGTGGCACTGGGGTTCTTATACCAGTGACAATAACCCTCACGCCATCTTTGTCATATTTCCCACCGCTGGGGACTATACCATCGAAATATCGGCTCGCTCCAAAGGACACGGTATAGATAAGTTCGTTCTTTTCCATGAAAAAGTGCAACAGTCGACAGCTACGGCAAGTACTGCTAAGGCGAGTAAGATATTATGCGAGTAAAATCAATACCGCAACTGTAATATAATAAGAGCAATTATAAAACAAAGGGCTTTCCGAAATATCGGAAAGCCCTTTACCATTTTTGTATACACGCAAGCAAAAATTATGGCGGGATAACAGATCACTGACCTTTGGCCGAGGTTTTTAACCCAAATTGATGGATAGAAATCGTGATGAGCGTATAAATAGCAAAATACCGGCCATTTGGATTCGTTCGGCATAGCACCGCTATGATAAATGAAGACTGGTGGGCAAAGCTTCCGGTAGGAAGCTATTTATGCGCGGAATAGGTTCTCTATTGATCATTTTGGGGTTAATCGTACAGCGCTCAATACTTCCATGCTGGTTTTATCCTGCACGAAAAGTATGGCGCTGCCCTGATCAAAATCAAATTTCTTAGGTATGGACAGACCTACCGTAGCACTCTTCTTTGCCGGAAAGGTTTTGAAAGAACGAACTACATTATCATGACTTAGATTCCTTCCTTTATTCTCTCCTCTTGATACATAGTTTTCCACATGATCATCCACAAGTGCTACATTTAGGACTGTGCCACTCTTATGGTCTTCCAAACTATAACTGATTTCATATAATCCATTCTTCTGCTTGATTTCAGCGGCTATCTGCCCTTGGGCCTCTTTCAATAGATTACTTTTGATACTCTGTGCCAAGCGCAGTCGATTGGAGCCTACAAACTCGGACTTACCATTAACGACCATCTGAGGAGTATAAATGCTCCGAAGCCCAAAGGACTCTCCGTATTTTCGCTGACGGTTCGTATAGGTCTGGGAGCTATAGGGATCTTTCCATCCAAGGTAATTCCAATAACTGACGTGAAATGATAGCCCGAGTAGTGTTACTCCCATCTCCTCTGCTTTGGTCATGCTCTCTTTCAGTAATTTATCCGCAGAAGGACAACTGGAGCAACCTTGTGAAGTGAACAGTTCCACCAAGATTACTTTTTCACTTTCCAGTTTGATGGGCTTATCTTTCTCGGGCAAAAGAGTATAGGCACTGACCGTAAGCAGCACTGCCAGAAGTATTAGTGTATAGGGAATTGTTTTCATAGTGATAATATTTATCCGAGCACTGTCCATCAGACCTTCTGTTCTACAAACTTACCTTTCAAAAATCGCATATCTTCTTTTTTATGTTGTCCTTTCCTGCGTTGAAAATTCTCGTAATAGCACTGCTATCTTTGTCCATAGCTCACGCGGCAGATCGGTTCCTTCACTGGAAGACTCATTTTCACACTCCTACCCTTATAAAATAAGCGATGACAGTTCCTAAATCAATAGTTGTCAAACCTTTGTGATAAGCCCTTACTAAACAGACCTAAGTTTATGGGAAGTGAATATAGATATAATAACGTCGTATCCTCAATAGACGTTAGCTTAAACCACACATGTGTAAAAGTGGTGACATGCGTATATTTCCGTGATAATTTACCGTATCGTTCCTACACACATTCGCTGCAAAAAGTCTTTTGGCCACAACGGGAGCGGTCCGGACACACCGCTACAATTGTTTCGCCTTCAGGACACTGGACATCTATCGTTCTTGGTAATCCTTAATGACACCCTCTCCTATCCACTTGGCCAAAGCCTGACGGTTATCGGTAATCAAGAAGCGTTTTTTATCCTTTTCGTTTTTGATATTGCCCAGTTCGATAAAAACAACGGGTGGAAGTGTGTTCTTGATGACATAGAGTCCGCTACGGTCACCGACGGTACCGTGATATTCCCTATTGGGCTGGTATCGGGCATATTTGCGTTGAAAGGTACCGTGAATAGTATGGGCCAGTTTCTTACCCTTCTGGCTATTGTGATGGTGATAGAAAAAGACATCGATATTCTCTCCCTGACTACGACTGTCCAAGTGCAGTGCTATCAGCCGCTGATAACTACCCTGGTGCCGATAATAAAGTCGATTGACGGCATCTGTCCTCTGCTTCAGGCGAAGACGTTGGCTTCTGGGTATTCTTTTCGCAGGATAGCATAACTCATCGGTATCCATCATCAAAATAGTGTCATCTCGGATGCCGTCGTCCACATCACGAATAATGATATAGACCGTAGCTCCATGGGATATCAGTTTTCTTGCCAGTCGTAATGTCACGTCATAGGCATACTCATCTTCGCTAAGGCTACTCATCCCATAATCGTCCACTGCACCCGGGTCAGGGCCTCCATGCCCGGATATCAGGTAGTATACGGTCCCTTTCAACTGTTCATCGACCAGCGTTACCTCAGCATACTGCTCTCCGAAAATAGGATGCCGTACCTGCTTGGTGCTTTTCAGTACTTCTGATTTCAATACTGGGCGGTCTTTTTTATTGGAAGTTGTCTTTTGGAGGATTACAGTCTTTTTATTAATGGTGTTTTTAGCAGAAATCGTTCCTGATTTCACTTTTATCGGTGGACTGGCCACGGTATCCGAAATAGCTTTACCCGTCGGGGTATTATGTATTTTGCCTTTAGCCAGTAAAGAATCTGCTTGTGATTGTGTGGGAAGCACGTAGGTTTCGCCTAGATACAATGTTTTCCCTTCTTTAAGTCGGGTAACATTCAGTTTTAAAAATGCCTCTCTATAAAGTGCTGGACTCAGACCATGCCTACGTAATAAGGAAAATACACCATCCCCTTTTTCAGCGACTACAGTATTCTCTTTTGGAAGTTCGTCGGATATACCTTGGGCCGGCAATTTTGTACAATAAAGTAGAGTCATCAGTAGTATCCACCCAAAAGCTTTCAATAAAACATGCATCTATACTTACTGTTTTTCAATTCGTTATCCTCAATGGTACATTAAAAAATTCTATATAACTACGAAGAAAGGGCTCCGATCAGTATAGTTTTGCTCTTTTAATTTTCATATAAGGCCAAATACACCACCTGTCCCATCACAATAAGAAGTTTCGTCACTGACCTTAAACCCAAATTGATCGATAGAAATCGTGATGAGCGTATAAATAGCAAAATATCGGCCATTTGTATTCGTTCGGCATAGCACCGCTATGGTGAATGAAGACTGGTGGGCAAAGCTTCCGGTAGGAAGCAATTTATGTACGGAATAGGAAGGCTATTGATCAATTTGGGTTAAAATCATAGCGGTATAGGCAATTCCATGGCAACCGATTTAGACAATAAAGCTTTTGAGTGATCGGCTGTTGATGAACATATTACTTTGGCGATGATTTAAGAAGCTCCACCATGTGTCGGTTGAACATTTTCTCAAAAACCTTCCGTTTCAGACCTCGACCGATAAACACCAGCTTACCTACCCTATCCTCGGTACTCTCCCACGGTGACCCATCCGTGACAATGAACGTACTCCTTGCTGATTGCAAGATAACGCGGTTCGGGTAGTGAGGTAAAGCTATGAATCCTTTGACGCGATAAATTTGATGGCGATAGAGCCGCACTATTTTATTCAGTTCCAGTGACAGGTGATTCAGGTCCAAAGGGTGTGGGAAAGTCAGACTGAAAGTCGTGATTTTATGCGTGTTGTTCTCCCCCGTACTATGTTCATAATGATCTCTTCTATCCTCGGATATGGATTCTACAGATTTAGGTTCGGTAGTGCCCGTATCCATAATATCAACGATTGGGAATATACCATGGCAACCTGTAAATACTTTGGCATAAGGGTTTACTCCTTCTAACAGCTCCTTTACCTGTAGAAGGCGGTTCTCGGATATTTTATCCGCTTTATTGATCAGAAGGGCATCGGCCAGCACCACTTGACGCAAGGCTTCTTCGGCCTCGGTAAGCCATTCTTCTATCATGCCCCCATCGGCCAGACAAATGACCTGCTGTAGTTCAAACGCTTTCTCGACCCGTGGGTCTTCCAAGAACACCTGTACAATGGAACTAGGGTCGGCAATACCTGTCGTCTCGATCACGAGACGGTCGTATTGGTTTCTTTTTTTACTGGCCGCCTCCAAGATATCCAGCAGGCCATCCGCCAAGGTACAGCAGAGACATCCCGCACTGAGTTCCACGACTTCTTCTACACCGTCCATGATCAGCGCACCATCCACATTGGTATCACCACATTCATTTTCGATGACGAGTATCCGTTCCGGCAAACAATGTTTGATAAAATGGTTCAGGAATGTAGTCTTTCCACTTCCCAAAAATCCAGTGATGATATGTACGGGTGTTCTTTTCATAGGTCGATTCTTAAAATAATACGTCTCTCCTGCCACTGGGAGACTTTAGGTGAACGGTGCACTATTCCTTTGACCGATAAGGAAGTGCTTGGGATTTCCCCTTTCAGGATCCCTACATGGAATGTTCCCATTTGCCGAATCTGCGTTTTATCTTTGACAATCAGAGCATTGCTTTTCTTCAGTGCTGCGCGGTTCAGGGCCTTTTCGGGAAGCCATTCTGTACCCTTGCCATGATAGGTAGTGAACAATCGTAAGCGGTAGCCATCGGTGTGAAACTTGGAACAGGCATCATCATGGATGACCTTCAGGTGTAAAGTGGCGGTATCCGTCTCTGAAAAAGAAAGAAAACCTTGCGCCAGTTCGAGTACGTCTTGCCAAAATAAGTCTCCTTGAGCCAAATAGGTCCTGTCCCAATCTTCCCTATGCTGAAGAAGCACCTTTTTTAAGTTACCGGAATGCACAGTGCACCGAATGGGATGCAGTGTATGGCTAAGTAATAGCTCCAAGTAGTGAGAGATGCTCTCCTCCACAGGTCTTCGCCAACAGAATAAGTTGACGTTCGGTGATAAAATCACATCACGATCCTGCCATGAGTCGCTGATTATCTGACGGGGGTACGTACGTGTACCCTTGAGCAATGGTATATCGCGAAGTAAATTCATATCGGCCAGTTGTCCACAAATTCATCCCCGGATTGCATTATCATGATTTCCTCGTCGGTCAGTAAACAAGCATCCATGTCCGCAGTGATACTCCCTTGGTCCATATCCTGTCCGATGAAGACCAGTTCGTTCATTCGGTCCCCCCATTTTTCATCCCACTTGGACTGGATTTCCTCTTGGTTTTCAATGTAAGCTTGGCTCATTGCTCTTTGTTTCAGGGGTACACTGGCCCACCATCGACCATAGATTTCCGCTTTGAGCGAACCTCCGGCCTGACTCCAAAGGATGGCTTTGTCCGAACGGGAAGCTATCCAGAAGATACCCTTGCTACGAATGATGGTCGTCGGGAAATCTAGGCTGACATAATCTAAAAACCGCTGGGGATGTAAGGGCCGCGGGCTGCGGTAAACAAAAGAACCAATGCCATACTCCTCCGTTTCCGGACTATGGGAAATACCCTTCTGCGCTAGCTCCAGCTCTTGTAACCAGCCCGCAGACTGTTCCGCTACAGCATAGTCAAAGAGTCCCGTATTCAAGATATCATTGGGATCGATCTGGCTATTTGTAGTGCAGATGATTTTTGCGGAAGGGTTGAGTTTGTGCAAGGTCTTTTCCAAAAGACCCAACTGTGTCTCGGTCACCAGGTCGGTTTTGTTGAGCAAGATCACATTGGCAAACTCTACTTGGTCGGTCAGTAGGTTGACTATAGAACGGCTATCCTCTTGATCATCGGTCATGGACCTGTCCAGAATGGTATCGGCACTACCAAAATCCCGAAAGAAATTCAGGGCATCCACCACGGTCACCATAGTGTCCAGTTGGCTGATCTGTGTGAGGTCGTACAACTCATCCCCAGTGGCGAAGGAAAAGGTCTGCGCTACGGGAATAGGCTCCGAAATGCCCGTGCTTTCGATGAGTAAATAGTCGAACTTTTTCATTTTCGCTAGTTTTTCCACTTCTATCATCAGATCCTCACGCAAAGTGCAACAGATACAACCATTGCTCATCTCGACTAGCTTTTCATCGGTCCGAGATAGCTTGGTACCATTGGCCACCAGCTTTTCATCGATATTCACTTCGCTCATGTCATTGACAATGACGGCTACTTTCAGGCCTTGGCGATTATTGAGAACGTGATTCAGCAAAGTAGTTTTTCCCGCACCCAGAAAACCACTGAGTACGGTAACAGGAAGCTTTTTGTTTTTATTCAATAGGTTCATCGGCTATTATATCTTGGTAGGTTACGATATCTTAAAATATAGAAGGGTATCTAGCGGCCTCCTGTCCGTAAAACTCATGGGTTACTGTCAAGTAGTACTTGCTTTTCATACAAGGCGGTTGATTTGAAACCCTTTGAGAGAGTAATGTATTTTCATGACGCTATTTAGGCCTACAAAACATGAGCGATTCTTATTCTACCCGCAAAGAGTCTGCTTTTCCGGAACTTTCCATTTGGGATTCCCCACGCATACCCTATTGCATCGGGTTTGAGACATAACTATCTTTTGAATGAAACCCACACGATACAGAATGATTCTCAGTACCCAGATCATTACCGACCTTATGCAACATATCCATTGTCCGGTTTTCGGTTTACATTCTGTTGGATATACTTTCACTCAAGTTCAACTAACGGACTATTGCTATCCGCTTCCACTTCATATTTTCCAAATGGGCATAGATAATGATCAATGCCCCAGCCACGGAGAGCAATACCGCCAGCCAATCGGATACAATGGAATCACTGCTGACCAATAACAAAAAACCAGCTATAAAAAGAACGGGAACAAAATGCTGCCCATGCTTGCGATAACCTCCAATAAAGGAAAGTAAACCGATCAGTAGCGAACAGCCTATGACCAAATGCTCTACCCACTCCAGCTCAGTGAACCATAACAGTGAATCAGCCCCGAGGATCAAGACCACAGGTACGACCGCACAGTGAAGCATACAGATGATAGAGGTACAGATACCTATTTTGTCTAGGGTAATAGCAATGGTTTTGTTACTCATTTTTGTGATTTAAGAACAATCTAAGGTAAAATAATTGCTGCCCCAGCGATGCATATCCTTTTGCTCATTTCAATTAAAAACGACATCGATTGTCTTTGAACTACTTTATAGGGTTTAGAGATTGTTTTAGAGTGTATTTCTTATTTTGGCATGCGTTTATCGATTTTCGACGATCACATGGAATTCGCATGAAAAATCTCCCCTGCGAAAAACAAGCTGCCCCTTTCCGCGCGGAAGACCCGTCTTTTTCCCAAAAATGTCCTAGGGAGACTTTTCTGATGCTCGGCCCTAACTCATTTTGAAATCAAAATAAACTGTAACAAATTCCTAAAATAATAGCTGCCAAAACCTCTCTTAGCAATTGTAATATTGCAAAAATATATTTAAGTTATTAAACATGCAACATTGTTGCATTTAAATTACACTAGTGATATACCAAAACTTGTACAGTAGGATTTAGTGATGAGGGCATAAAGTACACTAAAATCAGTGGTTTAGGTGAGGTGGATTAATTGATTATTAAGGTGTAATACAAATTTGGGTTTTAAATGTCGTATAAGATTCCGCGGGTCATTTTGGTTTCAATCAAGGCGAGAACCGCAGGGATAGCAGCGCTATCGCGAGGATTGTCAACACGGAGTGAAGCAAAATGAACAGGAAGATATGCGATAGTTAAAAGCTAAGTTTGTATAAAACCTGCGCAGCGTAAAACGACTGATCTTGAAGCAATTTATGCTCGTAATGGGAAGGCTATTGATCATTTTAGGTTAAACCCGGATCATGCATTGAAAAATCTACTACGGATATAAATAGCTTAAAATCAGTCGTTTCAATAATTTTTTAGACTCATATACTTAGTTATGTTGACTGTGTTTCATTCACCTCATTGAATCCGGTATACCGTTGAACGGAATCCGAATTCCGGTAGTTCATTTGAAAATTTTTCTGTCCGGGCACAGCGTTTTCAAAATTTTCCACATCCCACAGGCTGGCCCGAAGTCTCCCCTGACTTCGTCCTGCTTAATTTTATCAATAGGACCGAGCGTAAAGAAAGGGTTCGGGCAACCCTTTCAGCGAAGGGGCCGGTCCGCCGCGCAGGAGTAAGCGCCCGGCCGGCTTGAGGCGAAAACGGAGTTCAGGGCGGATAGAGAACATGTGGACCACGATTTGAACGATGATAACGCAACACGTCCAAAATACTTTCCTCAAAAACGGGGTATAGTTGGCCGACTGTTAAAATCAGTAGTATAGCTAAGTATATAAGTTTTTTGAATTCACCATAGCTATGCTAAATCCAATAAAACTCCCTGATTTATGGATATGTAAACCCTCGTTACGAAGTCCCAACGCATGATTAAATTAAGTAACTATCGTCAAGGCTCATAATTGCAAAGGAAGAGAATCATTTTAGCAAATCTCTTTGTGCATGCCCTACCTTACTGACAGCGCCTCTATCAAATCAGAGAAGCGTACAGATTACTTCAATACCCCGATAACAATCAGGGTTTCATCCTTGCTAACAGGAGGGGTTCCCAGCATAAATAGAATGATTCCATCCTTATCTGCATAGACCTCTTTTTTGTTTCGCCCGAAGAAATCGGTCAGATACCCTAGGGCCATACCTTTTTGCACTTGGTCACCGGCAGATTTTGACGGATAGAAAATACCGGTCTCTGCACTATTGATATAAGACCTTTCTTCTATAATATTGACTGTGGAGGATAAAGTCGGTCTCCCTGACATCATTTTTAGTTGTCGAAGCAGGTTCATCACTCCTATCCTGATTTTTTCTATGGATAGGTCTTCCACTTTACCCAATCTTCCACACTCTATATCCATGGCGGGAATCCCTCTTTTGAAAGCTTCTGCTGAACAGTATAAACTAGGGGATTCCTCTTGCATGTATTCTTTACCTGTCGTATTGAAAACAACCACATGGTCAAATCCCATGTTCGTAGCCATTTGCCTACCTATTTTTGATATCTCTAGCTTTGTGTCATGGTGGTAGTAGGCAGTATAGGGCATCAGATCTTCGGGGGCATCACCACTGTGCATGTCCAGAAAAAAATCGCTTCGGGCGATGATATTTCCGGAAATATAGTAAGCAATCTTTTCTGTGACAGAACCATTCGGCCGCCCGGGAAAAGAACGGTTAAGATTTTTTCCATCTAGTGGATTAACATAGGGAGAGCGCCCCAGAAAGCTGGCAAGACCCGCAATCTGTACAAGGATAACAGTCCCCCGCAGCTCTTCCGGGGCGATAGCTTCAATCAGCTGCTGTCCCGCCAGTATCGGGGCATATTCATAACCATGAACACCGGCAGTGATGCCCAATACAGGGCCTTCTTCTTTACCGTGAAAAATAGTGATGGGAATGGAAGTGTGGCGGTCCCCATCGGAAATATCAATCGTAAAATGCTCCTTTGTTCCGGGCAGAACAGTTTTGCCATTGAACTCGAAAGCACTTTGTCCATAAGCTGAGCTGATGATGCCGCTGAAAATAACGAGGAGTATTTTATACCTTCGAAACATGATTCATTTTATACTTATAATTCAACAAATTGGTTTAACTAAAATCATAGCGATATTTTCTACTCACTGTATTAGAGTAGCAGGTATAGGACATCACCTGATTTTTTTCCATAATAACCATAGAATAACGCTGCCTCCCAAGGCCGATAGCCCAAGGACTACTGCGATGGAAAAATCACCATAGATCCACGAGCCTGTAGCAAAAAGCAGAGCATATACGGTAAAACAGGCGATGGTCATGGCCAATACCTGTAAGGGCAGGGCTTCTTTGGTAGCAGTGCTTTCCGACATCTCCGTTTTCGACCTTATTCGATTCCATCCAGGTCCGGAGGGTTTTATTTTTTCATAAAAGGATATCAACTGTCCTTCTTCCGTGGGGCGTGTCAGTAAGGTAACGGTAAGCCAGGCAAAAGTGGTGATGCCGACTCCCCAGAGCATGGTATAATGTCCCGGCATAGCTTCGAAGCCTATCTTTACGTGGATAAATTCAAAATATACGGCTACCAAAAAGGAAACGATCATACCCGTCAGCTCGGTATAGGCATTTATCCTCCACCAAAACCATCTCAAGATAAAGATGAGGCCCGTACCCGCGCCGATGCTCAGTAGGATTTCGAATATCTGGACCGCATTACTCATAAAAAGGGCCAGTACCGCAGAGAGGAGCATTAACCCTAGAGTAGAGAGCCGGCCGATACGGACCAGTGTATTATCCTTGGCTTCCGGGTCGATAAAGCGCTTATAGTAATCATTGACAATGTAGGATGCACCCCAGTTGAGGTGCGTGGATATGGTGGACATAAATGCGGCAATGAGCGAGGCGATAACCAGTCCCAAAAGGCCATGGGGCAGATAGGTGAGCATGGCCGGGTAAGCCAGGTCATGACCGATAAATTCGATAGGAATAGTTGGAAAACGTGTCTGTATAGTCTCCAAATCGGGAAATACAACAATGGAGGCCAAGGCAATGATGACCCATGGCCAAGGACGGAGTGCGTAATGAGCAACATTGAAGAACAGCGTAGCTCCTACGGCATGTTTTTCATTTTTGGCCGAAAGCATCCTCTGGGCTATATATCCACCTCCTCCGGGTTCGCCTCCAGGGTACCAAGCGCTCCACCATTGTACGGTCAAAGGAATGATGAACACCGCAATCAGTGTTTCCGTATCATCCACTCGGGGGATGAAGTTCAGCTTACCTATCACGGCCTCATGCTCCAGTAACTGTTGCAGGCCTCCCACCTCGGGTAGGTCCAGTATGAAACCAGCAGCCCATACCGTACCGATCATGGCCATAAAAAACTGAAAAAAGTCCGTCAGTAATACCCCTTTCAGACCACCTAGGGCACTATAAAAGACCGTGACCACAGAAGCTATCAATAAAGTCTGCCAAGGAGAAAGTCCCAATAAGGTCCCACCAATCTTGATAGCCGCCAAACAAACCGTGGCCATGATCATCACATTGAAAAACAAGCCTAAGTACAATGCTCTGAAACCTCTCAAAAAGGCCGCTGTTCTACCACTATACCGTAGTTCGTAGAACTCCAGGTCAGTCAGCACCCCCGAACGGCGCCATAAGCGAGCATATACGAAAACGGTCAACATACCTGTCAGTAAGAAAGCCCACCAAGCCCAGTTTCCGGATACTCCTCGCTGCCGAACAAGATCGGTCACCAGATTGGGCGTGTCCGCAGAAAAGGTCGTAGCCACCATGGATACACCCAGCAACCACCAGGGCATACTACGCCCCGACAGAAAATATTCGGAAGTACTACTACCTGCTTTTCGCGCTACTGTTATACCTATGACCAATGAAATCAAGAAAAAAGAGATGATGAAAATCCAGTCGACGGTATCTAAAATCATAATAATCGATATAGTTTTTTAAAAGATTCTATCGGTGCTCCCTTAGGTTCGGAGTACAACCATTTTACTAACACAAATTCCAAACTACAAAAAACCTTAGGACAATGTACAATGACAAAACGATTATGTGAGAAAAGGACTGCCTCAGGTCATAATTCCTTCACCGTCTCATTCAACCAAGCCAGTTAGAGACTGTTTTGAAGATATTATTTTAGAATTTATTATCACTTATTTTGGATAGGTACGAGCGTTAAAATAATGCCCCGAGGGCATTATTAGTGAAGGGGCAGATAGCCTGTCGCGCTAGCTAGCGAAAATTTCAACGAAATTAGGCGCCAAAAGAAGTACATACAGCAATGAGCATCATCGAGAAAGTAATTGGCTCAAGACAAATGTCATTACTGCGAGTTCCATGCAACAAATTGATTTACAAAAAACTTACATTTTAAATATCGCCTATCTTCCTGTTCATTATGCTTCACTCTACGTTGACAATCCTCGGGATAGCGCTGCTATCCCTGTGGTTCTCGCCTTGATTGAACCCAAATTTGTATTAGACTTTTTGTTTGGCACCGAGAATGTTGGCTTTTGTACCCTGATGAAGTTTTTTCTCCTTGCATAAGCAGAGCTACGGAACTTAAAAAAGACAAAATAAGGATGCTAAATGTGAAGTTTGCAGGTAAAAGAAAAAGTCTAAATCACTTCGACAATCAAAAATCAATACTGACTAAATCAAAAAGATATCGTTGAAAACAGTCGCATAGAAAGGATGCAAAACAGGAATCAAAATAGACTTTTAGGTGATAGCGGCTCTCAACACTATAAGCATGATTACTATTATAAAAGTAACACTGTATCCAGCATATATGATGTAAAAATAACTCGTAGTGCGGCGTTCTGTTGGAAGAAATGCATTACTTCGCCTCAATTTTCAATAGGAGAAACAGTAATTTTTCCACGAATTCAGAAAGTGTTCATGCATCACCAAAACAAGATTTATCATTCGTTTTTTCATGATGGTTGAAAGTATAGAATCATGCATTTAAAAATAAAGCGCATGGCCTCAGCTATACGATAATACCCATGTAATGTTAAGTAGTCAATATTAAAATAATGAGACTGTACACCAGAAAGTACAATGACCATTTTGAGCTTGATCAACGCGTAGCGTGGAACGAAAAATACCTTCGTGGCGGTAAATGATGGTATGCAATCAAACTCAAAATACCTTTCAAAAAAATTGTTAGAACTTAAATTCATTAAAATCAAACTTAAATCGATGGTACCCCAGCTCTACTCACAATGCTATTTGATATGAAACCTATATAGCAATCACAAATGACATATTTGATATATACAGAGGGTTTCCACACAAGTATTAGCGGTCAAATGTCAACATTAGTGACTTAGGCAAAATAAATTACGAAACCATTGAGATAAAAGGAAGTAATACCTTAAACTTGCTTTCGAAAGCTATTCTAAATAACCATCTTGATAAAGATTAAGTATGCTTTCATTTAACAATAATGATTATACAATTACCGAATATAAAATCATTGCACCACTGATATAAATATTTTTTTACATATAATTTTTTGTATTTAAATATGATTTTTTAAATTTTCAAATAAAAACACGCTAAAAAGATGACCATAATTTTTGTTTTACGTAAGAAATAAGTGAATTACCAAATTCTAGGAGTATTAATTGAAACGGTCGAATAGCATCATTTATTCTTTTCGGTCATAACCAATGGGTGGTTCTCGCCGAATCATGATGTACTCCGAAATTGCAACCTTAATACATATACTAACCTAAGATTTTTTCGATTTATGATTAGTGAATTGAAGCTATTCCATTTGGAACATGGGCACACATACGTGCCAAGCAAATCAAGAGAACATCAAAACCTTTATCAGTGGGTCGCCAAGATGAGAGAAGAAAAGCAAATGCTCGATTCCTCCTTAGTGACAGAACTGGATAGTCTGAATTTTGATTGGACTCCCCATAACTCTTTCGATCAGTTGTGGCTGTACCGTTATCACCAACTTTTATCTTTTATTGAGGAGAATGGACATTCAAAAGTCCCCTACAATTATAAAAAGATACCACAGCTGGGAGTATGGGTGCATACTCAGCGTAGAGCGGAGTTAAAGGATACGATTTCCGCTGAAAGAAAAGAAAAGTTAGACTCTGTAGGCTTCGCTTGGTGCAGTACCATAGAAGCAGAGAAAAATGGACAATGGGACAAAATGTTCGAGCGACTGTTGGCCTTTAACGAATCAGAAGGACATCCCAATGTACCTGCAAACTGGTCAAAGGATAAACAACTGGCCCGCTGGGTAGCCCGTCAAAAAGAGATACGGGATACTATCCCTGAGTACCGGAAAGAGAAACTGGAAGAAATCGGTTTTCTCTGGAGTCTTAGGGATATCAACTGGGACAAGATGTTCGAACGGCTACAAGTATTCCATACGGAGAACGGCCACTCCATGGTCCCTCACCTTCACGAAGGGGACACACGATTATCAGAATGGGTCTATCGACAACGGCAGTACCCTAATCGCCTCTCCGACACTCAGAAAGATAAGCTGAACAGCGTCAACTTTATGTGGCGTGAGAATATGCAGAAGCTTCCGGACAAGAACTGGAAGAAAATGTACAACAGGCTCAAGATCTTTCGAAGTAAAGAGGGACACTGCAAGGTCCCTTCCAAATCCAAGGAAGACCCTCAACTTTCAAGCTGGGTCTCCCGACAGCGACATTCTAAAAACAAATTGGAAAAATGGAAAATAGAAAAGCTGAATGAGATTGACTTCGCTTGGGCCGAGGATATCAGAAAAGAAAAAAGGAAGGCATGGCTCAACATGTATACTCGGCTGAAGAAATTCAATGCCGAAAACGGGCACTGCAACGTACCCTCCCAATACGATGCCGATGAAAAACTGGGCCGATGGATAGAAACCCAAAGGCTTTATAAAGGAAAAATGGAGCAGTGGAAGGTAGACATGCTGGAACGCTTAGGTTTTAAATGGAGTGAGGACATCCAAAGGGAAAAGAAGCTAAGATGGTACAGAATGTACGATAAGCTGAAAGATTTCCATACGCGTTTCGGACATGCCAGGGTACCGGAGTATTGGGAAGAAGACCCTGAGCTGTCACTCTGGGTAATCGGTCAACGTAGGCCCAAAAAACCTCTATCTCTAGAAAGAAAAAACCTGCTCAACGAACTTGATTTTGCGTGGAACAATCAAAGCCCCAATCGCCAGCGCGACCCTAAGGGACGTTATGTTTCCAACATCAAGAAAGCAAGAAGTTAATCAAGATAAATTTCAATCCTATAATCAAGTATAGATTATGCGATATAATACCCTTCTAAGAAAAGAGGCCGTCCCTTTAATGGAGACAGCCTCTTTTTTTATTCGATACTTGTCGAGTAGCTTCTGTTTTTTTTAACCCAAAATGTCCATTAGAAAATCTATTCCAGACTTAACTGGCTTCAAATCAGTAAATGAATGCGTTTTTTGAATT
>CANLOE010000073.1 GCA_947492745.1 uncultured Cyclobacteriaceae bacterium
CCCGAGGATTGTCAACGCAGAGTGAAGCAAAATGAACAGGAAGATAGGCGATATTTGAAAGCTAAGTTTGTATAACAACATTTATGTCAAAAGAAGTATCCAAGAAAGTAAGCGGTACTTTTCTAAACAGTTTCTTACTTTTCATGAGAAAAGAAGCGTATTTTTCGCACCAAATATCAATAATCAGTACTATTCCTTTTCATCTATTTTTTAACTAAATCACAAACCGATCATGAACGAGAGTAAAAAAAAGGCCCACATTATGAAAATTGTCGATAATCATATCCTCTATTTCAGATTCCTGAAAGGCAATGAGTTATCCAGCTATGAGGAAGGCCTACAGGAATGTAAGGATAATATGGGAAAAAGTGAGGTGGACGTCATCATGGTTGTCGTCGAGGACATCGAAACCATGTTCGCTAAAGAAATGCAGGACATCTGGCTCATGACAGGTGACCTGGCAGACCAAAATGGTTTGGTAAAATGGGGCGTTGTTGTCCCCGATATGGCCAAACAGGTAACCATTGAGTATCTGGTACAGGGTGGTAAGGACGGAGATAGAGATTATGAACATTTTATCTCTACCGATGAAGATGATGTTATGAACTGGTGCAAGGAGTAAGAGATTGTTCCGGAAGATAGTATTTTGAAATTTGGTATCGCTTATTTTAGCCCGAATTATGCATTGGAACTTCGTAACGAGGGTTTAAATAACAATAAACCGGGGAGTTTTATTGGATTTTGCATAGTACCGCTATGGTGAATTCAAAAAACGTAGTGCAACGACCGGTTTGCAGCCATTTAGATCCGCAGTAGATTTTCCAATGCATGATCCGGGTTTAAAGAGAACCGAACGTGGAAAATGCTCTCCGAACATTTTCGTGAAGGGGCCAGCCTGCCGTGTAAGAAACGATGACAAAACTATCTGCGAATTTTCAATGAAATTGTACACCAAAAGAAGTGCCTAAGAAAATAAAAGAGATACAGATCGAAACAGCCTCTCAATCCTACAGTACAGATTTATATTACTGGATTTGATGTAATCCTTATCGTCTACCGAAATGGAACTTGTCCTCCAGAGCAGAATAGGGCAAGTTTCCTACTTCGGCAATAGTTTTGTTCCCACAATACTGTCTATCTCCCATTTTCGCTGACCTTTGAGTTTAGGATAGTGAGACAAAGATATACCTGCCATCGCCAGCACTATACCACTGATATAAAAGGTATTACGTAAAAACATCCAAAATACCGTGCAGTGAACTATAAGGTATAGTTGATCAACTGTAGATAGAGAGGAATGCCCAAAATGATATTAAATGGAAAAGTAACCGCAAGGGCCATGGGGATATACAGGCCTACATCTGCCTTAGGAGCTGCCAGTTTCATAGCTGCCGGTACCGCGATATAAGAAGCACTCGCCGCCAGTACGGAAAAGAGCAGCCGGTCGCCGGGTATCGGAGAGACCGCTTTACTGATATAGGCTATCGCCAGACCGTTGATCAATGGAATGATAATCGCAAAAAGTAACGGAAACCACCCATGTTTCAGGAAAGAAGATAGTTTCTTACCGCTGGTAATGCCCATGTCCAGTAAGAATACTGCCAGAAAGCCTTTGAAAATATCTGTCGTAAACGGAGCTATGCCCTGAGCTTGTTTTTCATTGGCCAGAAAACCTATGAACAGACTCCCGATAATCAGCAGTACACTACCGTTGGTCAGGGAGTGTTTGACCAAAGCTCCCATGGGGACTTCCTTCTTTGCACCATTACCAAAGAGTGAGAGTAGCAAAACCCCTACGATGATAGCGGGAGCCTCCATCAATGCCATTACCGCTATCATATATCCGCCAAAGTCAAGTCCCAGCATCTCTATAAACGAAACACAGGTCACGAAAGTGACCGCACTTACAGAACCGTATGCGGCAGCTATGGCCGCTGCATTGTCCACACCTACACGTGGCCGAAGTATAAAAAAGGTGTACAAAGGAACTGTTAGCGCCAGCAGTATCCCAAAAATCAAAATCCAGAGAATATCACTGCCCATAGGAGTATGCGCCAGTTCCTGACCTCCTTTGAAACCAATAGAGAACAACAGGTAAAGCGAAATGAATTTCGAGGAGTTCTTGGGTATTTCCAGATCGCTCTTCAATTGTACTGCGATGACTCCCAGAAAAAAGAACAACAGTGCCGGATTGGTCAGATTATCTATCAATAAGTCAAAATTCATTGGTAATCGGATACTTTATAATTGAGGTTATGTAAATGTTCAGGCAAAATAATGGTCTACAATCACTTCATGGCCTTTATACTAAGAGAAAATGAAATGGGAAATTTAGAGTTCGGTCTATCATAGCAAAATCCTGCATTGGTACAAAAGTCATTGGTGAATTGGCCATTTGGGCCGTTCAGGACGGAATAGTAACTTTGTAATTATTTTTGCTTTGTCCCAAACCAATTGTGTTTCGGTATAACTTATTTTTAGCCCGGATCATGCGTTGGTACTTCGTCACGAGGGTTCAAATAGCAATAAATCAGGGAGTTTTATTGGATTTAGCATAGCACTGCTATGGTGAATTCAAAAAACGTAGTGCAACGACTGATTGGCAGCTATTTAGATCCGCAGTAGATTTTCCAATGTATGATCCGTGTTTAACCCAAAATAATCAATAGCCTTTCTATTACAAGCATAAATTGCTTCTAAATCAGCTGTTTTACGCTACGCAGGTTCGCCACCCTAATGATACACTAGGCCTCCTCACCTAAACCGCTGATTTTATCGCACTTTATGCTCTCATAACGAAATCCTATTGATCAATTTGGGTTTAAGCAAAAGGTGGAAAGTAGTTGGCCTAGGGCGCTACATCCTTTGCTGTCCCTAATGGAAAACCTGATGTAGCGTTATAGGTATGGATGAGTTCAGACGACTGCCTCAGTCGGTTTGATTTTCAGGCGGAGGATAACGTCGCTTTCTGCCACTGCGCCCCGTTCTTCAACAACCTCTCCGCTTCCCACTGATTAGCTTTTCTTTTCACATGTGCTGCATCACTTCCGAAACTCTCTTGCAGGTTTAGGATTTGTATATTCTAGAACCTGACCTTATCACTGATCAGCGCACACAATACTTCTTCGGCTTCATCCACAGAAAAAGCACTATCGATAGGCTTCAATGGATGTAATTTTTCCATAATTGTCTTAGTTGGTTATAGCACAAAGTAAGCCAAAAGAATTTATATATTTTTATTTATATTTACTATAAAAATCATTAACACATTTTATGGATTATACATTGCACCAGCTAAGGATTTTTCTCAAAATATCAAAAACCCTTAGTATCACCAAGGCGGCAGAAGCACTGCACTTGACTCAACCTGCGGTATCCATCCAACTGAAAAAACTTCAGGAACAGTTCGATATCCCTCTGATAGAAGTTATCGGTCGTCAGGTATACCTGACCGATTTTGGTAAGGAGATAGCCATTGCCAGTGAAAAGATACTCCAAGAGGTACATGAGATCAAGAACAGGACGTTGGCCTATAAGGGTTTTCTTGTTGGGCAACTCAATATTTCCATCGTATCGACGGCCAAGTATGTCATGCCCTACTTTCTAGCCGATTTTCTGGAGCTGCACTCTGGAGTAGAGCTGAAGATGGATGTCACGAACAAATCAAAAGTACTCCATAGCCTTGAGAACAACGAGGTCGACTTTGCTTTGGTATCCGTACTTCCCGAACACCTACAGATACAGCGTGTGGAACTGATGAAGAACAAACTGTACCTCATCGGCGCACGTCAAGAGAACAAAAACCCTAAAGCCAAGAATATATCGCGGGAGACCTTTGAGCGGACACCCTTGATCTATAGGGAGCAAGGCTCCGCCACAAGACAGGCTATGGAGCGGTATATTTCAGGACATCGCATCCCACTCAAAAAGACAATGGAACTCACGTCCAACGAGGCAGTAAAGCAAGCGGTACTGGCTGGGCTGGGTTGCTCCATCATGCCGCTCATTGGCCTGAAGAATTCTCTTCTCAACGGAGACTTGCAGATCATTCCCGCTGAGGGCTTGCCCATCATTACTCACTGGAATCTGATATGGCTAAAGGGAAAGCGTTTCAACCCCATAACCGAAGCTTATCTGGAATTTGTCCAAGCCAAGAAAGAGGCTATCATCCATAAGCACTTTCAGTGGTATGAAAAATACTGAAGAACAGGGAGGTAGTCCTACCTCCTATAGGAGAAGTGATCTAGACTTTTTCTTTTACCAGCAAATTTCACATTTAGCACCCTTACTTTGTCTTTTTTAAGTTCCTTATTTTTAGATATGTAAGGAGGTAAAGCCTTCATCAGGACACAAAAGCCAAAATTCTCGCTGCCAAACAAAAAGTCTATTACTCCGGCAAAATCAATATCGGCAACGGATAGGCAAAAAGCTGCGACAAAGAAGAACATTTTCATGATCGCTATGGTGGATTGTACATTTCAAAACAGTCCCTAGGGACATATACCTAAACGCAATTGATTTGGGACAAGATGGATTTCTTGACTTTAAGTGCCACTATTTCCTTAAGACCCTAATGGCAAATCCACCCGTAACGATTCAACACTACACGGATTTTCCCCATAGCCACTGCCTATAAGATTTTCATTTTTCTTGAGTATAAAGGGAATCCACTCCATTTCCTCAACCATCCCCACTGAGGGTTATACCCAAATGAAATTGTTCTGGAACAGACTGAAGCAATTTCCGGTCAGAACGACCCTAATGACCAGTCTACCAATCAAATTGTACCAATACGGGGTTTTCCATTTTGGGTTGAAACCCAAATTTCCCAATTCACTTTTTCTTGAGTATAAAACCTCAGCGTCTTATTATTGCGCAGCCAATAAGGTTTTGAAACTGACCAGTTGTACTATCTTATCGTTCAGTGCTTCAATGGATATACGCTCTTGCTCAGCGGTATCCCTGTGCCGAAGGGTTACTGTACCGTCTTCTAGACTCTGGTGATCCACCGTCACGCAATAAGGTGTACCGACGGCATCCTGTCGTCGGTAGCGACGGCCAATGGCATCTTTTTCATCGTACTGACAGGTATGGTCCAGTTTGAGGCCGTCGATGACCTCTCTTGCTTTTTCGGGAAGACCGTCTTTTTTGAGCAAGGGCAGCACCGCTACCTTGGTCGGCGCCAGTGCGGCAGGTATTTTCAGTACAGTACGCTCGCTACCGTCTTCGAGTGTTTCCTCAGTATAGGAGGCCGAAAGTACCGCTAAGAACAGTCGGTCAAGGCCAATAGAGGTCTCGATGACATAAGGCACATAACTCTTGTTTTCTTGATGGTCGAAAAACTGTAGTTTCTTACCGGAATGTTCTTCATGAGCTTTCAGGTCAAAATCGGTACGCGAGTGGATACCCTCCAGTTCTTTGAAACCCATGGGGAAGTCAAATTCGATATCACAAGCGGCATTGGCATAGTGTGCCAGATTGAGGTGATCGTGGAAGCGGTAGTTCTCTTCTCCCAGACCCAAAGCCTTATGCCATTGTATCCGCTTCTGCTTCCAGGATTCATACCACTCCAGTTCCTCTCCCGGTTTGACGAAAAACTGCATTTCCATCTGTTCGAACTCCCGCATTCGGAAGATGAACTGTCGGGCGATAATCTCATTTCTAAATGCCTTTCCTATCTGCGCTATGCCAAAAGGGATTTTCATCCTCCCTGTTTTCTGGACATTGAGGAAGTTGACAAAGATGCCCTGCGCTGTTTCCGGACGGAGGTAAATCGTGCTGGCACCATCGGCCAGCGAACCCAGCTCTGTAGAGAACATCAAGTTGAACTGTCGCACATCGGTCCAGTTCTTGGAGCCCGATACGGGACAGGCGATACCCAACTCCTCTATCAATAATTTGAGGTCGTCCAAGTCACTCTCCATACCTTTTTTAAGGCGCTCATTGATGGCCTCGATTTTCTTTTGATTGTCGAGCACCCTGGGATTAGTGGCCAGAAACTGTGCCTCATCGAAGTCCTCCCCGAACCGCTTGGCCGCCTTGGTCACCTCTTTCTTTATCTTGGCCTCTATCTTTGCTACATGCTCTTCTATGAGGACATCGGCGCGGTACCTTTTCTTTGAATCTTTGTTATCGATCATGGGATCGTTGAAGGCATCCACATGACCGGAGGCTTTCCAAGTGGTCGGATGCATAAAAATAGCTGCATCTATACCTACGATATTCTCGTGCATCTGTACCATGAACTTCCACCAGTACTGCTTGAGGTTGTTTTTCAGTTCCACTCCGTTCTGCCCATAATCATAGGTGGCCGCCAGACCGTCATATATCTCACTGGAAGGAAAGATGAACCCATATTCTTTCGCATGGGAAATGATTTTTTTCAGAAGGTTATCGTCTTGTTTTGCCATGGGCGCAAAGATAGAAAAAAAGGACGCTTTAACACAAAGTGTGCCTCTGGAATAGCGTATAATCAGGTGGAATGAGGCACATGTTACCGCTCTCAACTATTTTGTAATCCCTGAAAAGGCCCCATAAGCCCCGACTTCCACAAAGATCTGACACAAAATATATTGTTTTAAAAATCAATGTATTACACTCCTTGGCACCGTTCTCGGTAGGGTATATGTTCATTTTGTTCACCATGAACAGGCAGAACAACCCGCAGCCAATAGCAGCTGCTCGCACCTCCACATAACATACTGACCATCAGAAAAGTAAAATTATTTATAAGCGAACGGACATTCTCCCTATTTCGGGTCTTAGCGGATGCCAAGGCCAGGGAGAACCATTGAAAAAGGCTGCATCCGGTGCAGCCTTTTTTATTTGTTACAGATGCCTTCGCATACCGCAAAGGTCAGTCTTTCACTTTTTTTCTTCGCCTTCTACATAGTACTTGTTCATAAAGAACAACATACCGAATGAACAGAACAATCCGAAGCCGATAGATCCCCAAAACCCCGGTTCCTCCGGATCAAACGAGCCTGTCGGACTGATGGCCATAAATATAACCGCCTAATCGACCGCTGCTATGGCAAGAAGTATTTTTATTTTCTTGGATACATTAGGGGAAAATTTCAACCCGTTCTTTTTTCTAACAGTTACTATTAATCAAATCTATAACTTCTAAGATAGTTCATTAAATCATTACGGTCAAGTGCGACGGTAGGGGGACTATCTCTGAACTCATAGAGCAAAGAAATCGCATCGGGTAACATTTGAAACCCGGATCATGCGTTGGAACTTCGTGCCGAGGGTTTAACCCAAAATGATCAATAGAGAACCTATTCCGCACATAAATAGCAATGCATCAGCGAGTTTTATTGGATTTGCATAGCACCGCTATGGTGAATTCAAAAAGCTTAGCGCAACGACCGGTTTGCCGCTATTTAGATTCGTAGTAGATTTTCCAATGCATGATCTGGGTTAAATCCCTGCCTGAAAGGCGAAAGAAAGCCTTCTACTACGATTTTTGAAAAAACAATCCCTGTATTCGGGAAATGGATATTGAAGGGCAAGTAGAAGAGGAATCGGATACTGGGTAATACCACAAGTGGCCTTTCTGTTCGATTTATACCCAATCGTACTTGGTTTGGGAAAAGATGATTCCTTTTTGAACAATTGTGATCAATAGGAACGTCCTGGAGACTAATGACAATGACCAATGTACCCTATGCGCGTCACATCATAGCTGTTGATATGGCCTCATTTCCTCTTTCATTTTCTCTTGAGTAGATTCAACTTCCGTTTTCTCACTATAGATCACTTCGGCTTGTCAAACCTCAAGGTGATATTGCGCAGGCTTTCCACGGAACCGACCACCGTCAGCTGATCGCCTAGCCTTAACCGCGTATAGCCATGACTGATGAGCATCTGGCCCGCCCTCTTTACGGATAATATGATGATATCGGGCGGTAGGCGCAGGTCGCGTAGCGAGAGTCCATGCAGTCCGGGATTCAGCAGTTCCAGATCTATGGTATCCTGTCCTTCCTGCATGCCCAAGAGTAAGGAAGCCGCCTGTGGTGAGCGCACAAAGTGGTCCAGCAAGCTGACGATAGCGGTAGAAGGGTCTACGATGAGGGCTCCCAGTTTGTGGAATTTATCAAAATTATGGCGGTGGTTCAGGCGGACAATAACGTCTTTGGTACCTATTTTCTCATAGATCATCTCGCAGAGCTGGTAATTTTCCAGATCGGTCAGCATCAGCACCATGGCTTCCGACAAATGAGCATCCATGGACTCCATGGACTCAAAGGATATTTCCTTAAACATGCGAATATCGATATCGGGATACTCTTTCAGGTCGATATCGTTTTTTAAGGAGACCAGTTTGACTACCCAGCCATGCTCCTGTAATTGCCGGGCCAATGCGATGGATTGACTCTCAAAGCCAAAAATGATGGCATCCCTAAGACCATCAAATTCCGGGGTATCCGCCCGGCGATGTCCTTCGCCGACGATATTGATGGACCACTTGAACAAGGGTGGACCTACGATCTGGTTCAGTACAATAACGGCTATGACCACGGTAGCAAAGGACTGACCGAATTCAGGAAATCCTTTGGCCACAATTGTGGCTAGACCAAGCCCTACGCCTGCCTGTGTCACATAGGGCATCCAACTGATCCTATTGAACAAAGGTGGGTCTCCGGCCAGTGTCCCTCCCAGGTAGGCACCGATAACCATGGAGATCAAGCGTACGGCAAAGAGTATGAGAGCGATAAGCCATACTTCCATCAAAATATCCAGTGCAAGGGAAGCCCCCGTCAGGGTAAAGAAAGTAATGTATACCAAAGGCCCTGTTTCTTCCAATATCTTGATGAACTCATACCTGAACTTGGTGAAATTGGTGACATAGAAGCTACCGATAATGCAGATCAGCAAAGGCTCGATCAGAAATTCCTTACCGAAAGCATCAAGGGTATAGGATTTGGTAAAATAGTACAATAGGTATACACTATAACCGAGGATAAGTATGCCCACGGTCTTGGTATACTGATGAAAATGCGACTGCAAGACCAAACGCAAGAGCAACCCTAGGATATATCCCAGAAAGAAGGAGACCAACAGCTCCATGAGCAGGATGAGCAGAAAAGCAAAATTGAAATCGATGCCCTTGACGAGTGCATTGGCCACTGAAAAGTTAACGGCAAAGAGAACGATGACCAAAAAGTCCTTGATAACGGTCACGCCGATAGCAGTCTGTGTGAAAGGACCTTTAGCGCGCATCTCGTTGATGACCGCTATGGCCGAAGCAGGAGATCTAGCAACAAATATGGTCCCGATAAGTATGGCAATGGCGATACGGGCATCCGTGGAAAGGCTTTGCATGAAGGGAACATAATCCGCCAAGAAGAATACGGCGACACTGCTCAGCACAAAGGTAACGACCAGCTGGCCAAAGGTCATCCACTTGATACTGTTGAAACGGTCCCTAAGTTCTTTGAGGTACAGTTCGGCACTTGCGGCAAAGGCGATAAAGGCCAGAGAGATATCATTGATAAAGCTGAGGTCCATCTTGGCCTGTACGGGGACGAGGTTCAGGATAAACGGACCGGAGACAATTCCCATGATCAGCAGCCCTGTGATCAGCGGGAGTTTTATTTTTTGAAATAACGTAGCTATCCGACTGGAGGCAACAGAGACCACCAAAAAACCGAAAAGTAACGTTAAGACACTTAAAAAGTAATTCATTTAAAGGTGATTTTTAGTTTTTGTTTCAGGCCACAAAATCTAAACTAAGTAAAATTCCCCAATTCATTGATAGTAGATTTCGTTAAAAATATTAAAATATTAATTTCGAGGGAAGAAAACTTGACTATATGGTGTTTATCCTTCCCCGATTCCTTCCATAATGATACAGAAAGTCGCATGTACCTTACTGATAATCCTTCTCCTCAGCGGCTGTGGCCATGTCAACCCTTCGGATGAAAATTCGCGGCCCATAAAGCACAGGGCATGGAACGGTCTTTTACAACACTGTGTGGATGAACAAGGCTATGTGGATTACCCTTGTTTTATAAAAAGGAAAGGCGAACTGGAAGATTATTTTGCGCTACTTCAGGAGAATGTGCCCAATGAGAGCTGGTCCAAAGCCGAAAGACTGGCCTACTGGATCAATGCCTATAATGCCTACACGGTAGGCTTGATACTAAGCTACTATCCCATCGGCAGTATCAAGGACATTGGCCCCAGCCTTCAGATTCCGCGCATCAATACCCCTTGGCAGATCGATTTTATTCCATTAGGGGATAAGCCTATCAATCTGGACAATATCGAGCATGATATCATAAGAACGCAATTTGGGGAACCGCGCATACACTTCGCTCTGGTCTGCGCAGCCATATCCTGTCCCAAACTTAGAAACGAAGCCTATGAAGCTGCCCGACTGGAAGAACAATTGGACGACCAAGCTGGGGATTTCCTTCGAAACCCTATCAAAAACCAACTGAAAAGGGATAAAGTGAGCCTCTCAAGGATTTTTTTATGGTATGGAAGTGATTTCAAGAAAGAAGGAATCAGTCTCATTGATTATCTTAATGAGCATACTACGACCGGCATCAAAAAAGACGCGGATATCACCTATATGAAATATGACTGGAGGCTGAATGCTGTCAGCAATCGTTAATCGATAGTTGCTCCTGCCATGGTATCATTTTTTTTATTGCTTTTTGGCCTTCTCCCAGTACCCGTCCATCTCTTCAAGGCTCATCTCGCCCATCTGCTTGCCATCTTTGGCCGCTTCGACTTCCAGGTACTGAAAGCGCTTGATGAATTTCTTATTGGTCCTTTCCAATGCTTCTTCTGGGTTGATTTCCAAAAATCGCGCATAATTGATCAAAGAAAAGAGCAAATCCCCGAATTCGTCCTGCGCTTTTTCCTTGTCCGGCATCTGCCCGTTTTCACTATCGAATTCTGCTTTGAACTCCTCCATTTCTTCTTCGACTTTCGCCCATACCTGTTCTTTTTCATCCCAGTCAAAGCCGACACCTCTTGCTTTTTCCTGTATGCGCATGGCTTTGACCACCGCAGGCAAGGACTGTGGTACCCCACCCAGAACGGAAGTATTTCCTTTTTCTTTCAGTTTTATCTTTTCCCAGTTTTCCTTGACAGCCTGTTCATCATCGGCCTGTACATCTCCATAGATATGTGGATGACGGCGGACCAGTTTATCACAGACACTGTTCAGGACATCCGCGATATCGAAGTCATCCGTTTCACTGGCTATTTTGGCATAAAAGACATTGTGCAACATCAGGTCTCCCAGTTCACCACGGATGTCTTCAGCGTTTTTTTCCAGAATGGCATCGGAGAGCTCGTAGGTCTCCTCGATGGTCAGGTGCCTTAGGCTTTCCATCGTCTGCTTCCTGTCCCAGGGGCAGTTTGACCTCAATTCATCCATAATGGTCAGCAAACGGTCAAAAGCCTGGAGCTTGGCAGGTCGATTCTTATCTACGGTGGTTTTTATCTTGTTCATAAGGGCGAGGAGCAGACGTATTTATTCGAAACTTTCATCACGCATTGCTTGTTTTAACTTTAAAGATTTACTTTTGCACAAACAATACTATAAATATATGACAACCGCATTAGTTACGATTGGTTTTATCGGTTTGTTTTTTGCCTTGATGTCCGTAAGGCTCATTTTTCTGAAAAATGGTAAGTTCAAGGGTACCTGTGCTTCACAGAGTCCTTTTCTGAACAAAGAAGGGGCTACCTGCGGTTACTGCGGGAAAAAAATGGGTGAAGACGAGGCTTGTGGCAACCCTGACTCTGAAGTAAATAAGGTCATGGGCAAGTTTGCCTAACTTGCTATTTTCTGAAAATCAGCTGTGTGGGATTTCATTCTTTATCTCGATGGTTAGGTTTTTTATTGATCGAGTGCAACAATAATGGCTTTGTTTTCTTCAAATGAACAGAAAACAGAAGTGTAATTATGAAATATCCCTAAGGTTAGGATATTTTTGTGAGGAAGGATAAAATTCAAGGAACATGGAACTGTTTCGCTCAAACTTCCTGAGCAATGCCTCAAAATCGGAGACTTCCTTTTTGGAAATTGAGCATTCAGAGTTCGGACATTTCCTGATACGCAAAACATTTCTCAAAAGGGAGAACAGATCATAAGGCTGAAATCGGTTTACTCATTGGCCCGTAAGCCCTTTCCAAAATCCGTCAGAAGCCATGACACGAACCTCATCCAAATCTTTCAAGCCCCATTGAATATTTTCTTTTCGTACTTCGGTCAACTCATCCCTCCTCTCCTTACCCGAATTGGTTCTTGATAATTTGATAAAATTAATCAATTTCAACAGGTTTGCATCATTAAGGTGACGAACCTGCATAGCATAAAACTGCTGATTTTGAAGCAATTTATGTTCGGAACAGGAATGCCACCGATCAATTTGGGTTAAACCCAAATTGATCGATAGAAATCGTAATGAGCATATAATTAGCAAAATATCAGCCATTTGTATTCGTTCGGCATAGCACCGCTATGGTGAATTCAAAAATACGTAGTGCAACGACCGGTTCGCAGCTATTTAGATCCGCAGTAGATTTTTCAATGCATGACCTGGGTTAAATTCAGCAGCACTCATTTCTTTTTTATGCAAAGACACAAAACATCAGAACAATAAGAGCGGTCTAATGAAGCAGGGTAGTTTATAACGTTGATTCCGTGAGAGATTTCAATACCTCACTACAATCTCTGAACCCTCTAAAAAGTTCAATATTTGACATACTCCCTGTAGGACAGTAGCTCTCAGGAAGTAGAAAAAATACTTTTTCGGTAGGAATAAAAATCACTACATTTGCTCACCACAAATCAAATCCATACCACATTGACACTAATTAAGTCCATATCGGGTATCAGGGGAACCATAGGGGGAAAATCCGAAGAAGGCCTAACGCCCACTGATATCGTCAAGTTCACCACCGCCTATGCCGCTTGGGTCAAAGAACATTCGGCCAATACAAAGGTCGTTATCGGTCGGGATGCTCGCCCTTCGGGCGAGATGGTCGCCAAACTGGTAGCGGGTACATTACAGAGCATGGGTATCGATGTGGTAGACTTAGGTCTGACCACTACACCTACCGTAGAAATTGCCGTTCCTTTGGAAAATGCCGGTGGAGGTATAATACTGACAGCAAGTCACAATCCTGTGCAGTGGAATGCGCTGAAGCTGCTGAACGAAAAAGGAGAATTCCTATCCGCCGATGCGGGTGCTGAGCTCATCGCTATCGCTGATAGTGGTACTTTGGAGTTTTCTTCGGTAAAGCAACTGGGCAAATACAGCCGGAACGATAGCTATCTGAAAAAACATATCGACTTGATACTGGACCTTCCCGAAGTCGATACCGAAGCCATACAGAAGAAAAAGTTCAAGGTATTAGTGGACGCTGTCAACTCTACAGGGGGCATTGCCGTACCACTGTTGCTCAAAGCGCTCGGCGTTGAAAGTATAGAAGAACTCTATTGTGAGCCCAATGGGCTCTTCCCTCATAACCCAGAGCCGCTGCCCGAGAATCTAACCCATGCCATTACGGGTATGAAAAACGGTTCTTTCGACCTTGGCATCGTTGTGGACCCCGATGTGGACCGGCTTGCACTCATCTGTGAAGATGGCTCCCCATTCGGTGAAGAATATACGCTAGTGGCAGTAGCTGACTACATTCTCGGATTGAAAGGTGGCAATACGGTATCCAATCTATCTTCGACCCGAGCGCTACAGGATATCACCCAAAAACATGGGGGCACTTACAATGCTTCTGCGGTAGGAGAAGTCAATGTTGTGGAGAAAATGAAGTCCACGAAAGCCACTATCGGTGGTGAGGGAAATGGTGGTGTTATCTATCCCGAACTGCATTATGGCAGGGATGCCCTAGTCGGAATTGCGCTCTTTTTGAGCCATTTGGCAAAATCAGAAAAATCCACTTCCAGGTTAAGGGCAAGTTATCCCAACTATTTCATTTCCAAGAACAAAATCGACCTTTCACTGGACATCGATGTCGATCAAGTGCTAAAAGGGATAGAACAAAAATACGCTCAACAGCCTGTAAATACCATCGATGGAGTTAAGATAACATTCGACAATGAATGGGTGCACTTGAGAAAGTCGAATACCGAACCCATTATCAGGATATATGCGGAGTCTCCTTCTTTGGCTACGGCAGAGCATCTTGCCAATAAGATCATTTCGGATATCAAGGAAATCGTCTCCGCTAAAGTGTAGATCAAAGAGAGGTAAACGGGAATAACCGTTAAGTAGCGAATTCCTCTTGGTAACGGATAGGTATCCAATACAATGAAGCCTAACTTACTCCCATATAGGGCTGATGCTGCTGTACCCCTAGAAGTTATCTTTGGGGTACTTTCTCCGTTTTTTACCGATGAGGTTTTTATAGGGTATGGAAAGAAGCATGATTCCAAAATTTTTGTAGTGTCAGGCCATTTTCATTGCACACATCCATTATGGGCGGTTACAATGAACCAACTGGTTTCGATCAACGTTAAGACTCATTGACCTTTAGAGGTAATCGGTTTTTTTGGATGTTATAAACTCAAAGACAATGAAAGTATATCTCGATAATGCCGCGACGACAGCTTTGGACCCGGAAGTATTCGAAGCCATGAAGCCCTACCTTCTCCATCACTATGGCAACCCCTCCTCTACACATGCCCATGGCAGGGAAGTGAGGTCCGGTATCGAATATGCCCGTAAGCAGATCGCTTCTTTACTGAATGCCAGTCCAGGGGAGATTATTTTCACCTCAGGAGGGACCGAAGCGGATAATGCCATGATTCGCTGTAGTGTGGATGTACTGGGTATAACAGATATTATTACTTCCAAAATCGAGCACCATGCCGTATTACATACCGTAGAGGAGCTTGCCGAGAGGGGAAAGGTAAAACTTCACTATGTCGCACTCTCAGAAACGGGCTGTTTGGATTACGAGCATTTGGAATCACTGCTAAAAGCAAACCCTAAGGCAATGGTCACTCTGATGCATGCCAACAATGAAATAGGAAATATCTATGATATCCAGAGAATCGGGGAGTTATGCGAAGAATATGATGCGCTGTTTCACTCTGATACGGTTCAGACCATAGGACATTATGCCTATGACCTGAGCCAGTTGAAAGTCCATGGTATAGTAGGCTCTGCTCACAAATTCCATGGACCAAAAGGTGTCGGTTTTCTCTATATATCCAAAAAGAAAAAAATAAAACCATTTATATCCGGTGGTGCCCAAGAGCGGAACATGAGGGGAGGTACCGAAAATGTGTATGGTATCATCGGTCTGGCCAAAGCCTTGGAAATTGCCTATCGCGATATGGCTCAACATCAGCAGCATATACAAGCTTTAAAAAATAGGATGATGGAAAGGTTGATAGAGGGCATTCCGGGCATTGCTTTCAATGGCAAGTGTCATCAATCCGAAGAGAGCTTATATACTGTGCTGAACGTCAGTCTACCTTCTTCGACCATCAATGATATGCTGGTATTCCAGCTGGACCTTCAGGGCATATCCGCTTCTGGTGGAAGTGCCTGCTCCAGTGGTGCACTGGCAGGTTCGCATGTCATAGCCAACCTGAATAGCTCTTCGGAAAGAGGAGTGGTACGCTTCTCCTTCAGCAAGTACAACACTATAGAAGAAATAGATTATACCGCAGGTCAATTGAAAGCATTATACTCGGTAGAGGTATAGACCATCACTACCATCGGCCAAACCCTTGATCGATCAAATGGGCTAATTTTCATCCGGTATATCCCTGTACATCTCAAAATCTTTATTATATTCACTGGGGAATAGCTTTATCTGCGCTTAACCCTTTTTCATGAAGCTCCATTGTATACATTGGGCTTAGGTTCAACCCAGATCATGCGTTGTAACTTCGTAACGAGGGTTTACATATCCATAAATCAGGGAGTTTGATTGGATTTGGCATAGCACCACTATGGTGAATTCAAAAAACGTAGTGCAACGACCGGTTTGTAGCTATTTATACAAATTTAGGTTTTAAATGTCGTATAAGATTCCGCGGGTCATTTTGGTTTCGATCAAGGCGATAACCGCAGGGATAGCAGCGCTATCCCGAGGATTGTCAACGCAGAGTGAAGCAAAATGAACAGGAAGGTAGGCGATATTTAAAAGCTAAGTTTGTATTAGATCCGCAGTAGGTTTTCAATGCATGATCTGGGTTTAACGTGTATATTATGGTTACCTGTAATGGGTCTATCTATGCTTAAGCAGGAAATCGGTAACGATACCGGTAAGTTTTTGGGTAGTGTTGGAATATTGACCTTTGATATTAGGTCATTCGCTGTTTGCTTTTTTGTTGTTCCGATGTCTACCCAACCTTGATGGTTGGGTTTGGGTATTATGAGTAGTGAAATCATATTGATTGTAAGGTAGATCGTACCTTTTTGCTACTTTATTCCTTATCACGTGTTTTGGCGCTGCCATCCCTGACCTTTGCGGTGTGGGCGAGCCTATTCGTTGGTAATGTCCTCAAAACATTTCTTATAAAGCTTGTTTTTTTATCAAGAATAAATTGTCCGCAAAATCTATGGATTCATTTCATACTTAAATCGGTATTATACAGATATAGCTCTCAAATTTCGTATAGGGTATTGTTCATTTTTTCTCCCTCTGCGTTGTCAAATCTTACGATAGTGCTGCTATCAAGCGATTTGGACTGGAGCAAAATGATTCACTAATTCTTATACGAGATAAGAAATCCAGATTTGTATTATTGGAAAACTACCCATACTCTTTTTATAGTTAGTGATTCCATAGTTTTTTTTGCATTCTGTATGAGTAACACTAGTCCGGAAGCTTACACGATTATCCTTGAGTATAGTATCCTATATGGACGCTAAGAGAGTTCCCCCAAGGGTTTATCGATGACCAGTTATAGACTGCTTCGAAATAATATCTCTCAAAACGGACTCTGGGTCATGGGGCGAAAATGGGTCGTACTTCTTTGGTTAACCTCAGTTTAGGATGGCATGCTTGAGGTTATCCGATATCATAATCACCGATAATCAAAGATAATTTAGGAGATTTTATGCAAATTTATGTTTGTACACCGCATAAAATCGTATAGTTCATTTTGATGTGTTATATCTATTGATTTCAATAGCATTTATCGCTTCTTCCATTGAGTTCTCCGAGGGCTACACCTTTTGAAGTATTCGCAGATTGTTGTTTCTTGTACTTTATCACGGGATAGATAGTCCATTGAACTCAATCAGCAAGGGGATTGGTGCTACTTAGAAGTCATAATTTGTATTGCCCCATAGCATGGGTATACCCATGAAAAGGTAGATGAAGGATATCGCTATTGTATCCATACCGAGCCTATTCGTAATGTTTAGTCTTGAATCCCTAATGAGCTTGCTTATAGGGCCATCATCAAAAAGAGCCTGTAATAGAACTATTTTTGGTTTGTTGTTACCCGGTAACAGCGCTAGATCAATGGTACTTAGGATAAACCCATGATTATCATTTGGTCCTGCTGCCTTTTAGATGGGCGGGGGAACCCAAATCGTTATTAGTGTTGATTGACAGGATTGGGAAAAGGACAAGTATATTGTTCAGTAATACAAATTTGGGTTTCAACTGTCGTATAAGATTGCGCGGGTCATTTTAGTTTCAATCAAGGCGAGAACCGCAGGGATGGCAGCGCTATCCCGGATTGTCAACGCAGAGTGAAGCAAAATGAATAGGAAGATAGACGATTTTAAAAGCTAAGTTGGTATAAAACCTTTGTTATGCATTGGAAAATCTATTGAGACCTTAAATAAAGCGAATCAACAATTGAGTTTTTTTTGAACTAACCGTGGTGATGCTACGCTGAATCCAAGAAAACACCCTTACCCAGGGCTATTTGGACACTCATAACAAAGTCCTAGCGCATACCGAAGGAGTACGCAATTGTCACTTCAAGGGGTATTCGCCGATTATATATGGTGACTTGACCAGTGATAATTTTGGAATAGATAAAGAAACACGATTGATAGGTATCTTTTTATTCAATTGAGAAACAAATGAAAAAAGTTAACATCCTTGTATTGGAAGAAAATCCCGAAGATGTTGCCCTTATCGAAACGGCGCTTTCAGATGTCGATTTTATCGACGAATTATACCTGACCTCCACTGTAGATATTTTCAAATCCCACTTCGAGAGAATGAGGACAGCTGTGGTCATAGTGGACTATAAGTCGAATAGCTATAATGGGTTCAGTATTCTGTCTTATTGTAGGAGTATTTCCGCGAACACCCCCTTTATATTCATAGCAGATACTTTAGGAGAGGAACTTGCCGTAGAACTTCTGAAAAAAGGTGCCACTGACTATCTACTGAAAGCGAGGCTCGATCGCTTGCATCGAGTAATACAACATGCCTACAGCAAGTATGAAAGCAAGGAGAAGCAAAAATTATCCGAACTGGCACTGCAAGAGAGCGAAAGACGACTGAGAAACCTGATGCAGATTTCTCCGGCAGGCATCTTCACCAGTACTGTCGAAGGGTCCTGTACCTATGTGAACAAGCGCTGGTCCGAGATTACCGGTATTCCTTATGAAATAGCCATAGGTAAGGAATGGTTCAATGATATACATGTTGAAGATAAAGAGAGTATTTTCAAACTATGGCAACAAGGCGCAGACCAAAAGAAAGGTCTTTTTGAAGCAGAATGCCGCTATTTCAGGTCTGACGGGAAAGTCGTATGGGTCATTGTCCGAGGTACGCCCGAACTGGACCATCAAGGCAACGTCATTAGTTATATCAGTAATATCACCGATATTACCGCATTGAAAAATGCAGAAATCAAGCTACAGGAAAAGAACAGGCATTTGGAAAAGGTCAAAGGTGAACTGGACCAGTTCGTATACAGCGCCTCGCATGACCTGAGGTCCCCGCTGACCTCTGCCATGGGACTCCTCCATTTGCTCAAAATGGAGAACAACGAGGAACAGCAGTTAAGCCTAATCCCTCTCATGGAAATCAGTCTTGAAAGTATGGCGCACTATATCAAGGAAATGGCCGTACACTCTAAGAACTCAAGGCTGGCCATCAAACTGGCCTCCATAGATTTTGAAGAAACGACCCAGTCCCTGCTTGATAATTTACGGAAAGAGGCCAAGAACCACAGTGAGGTAACAACCGAAATCGATATTCTACAGGAAGAAAATTTTTACACCGATAAGTTTCGGCTAAACATCATCCTTAAAAATATTCTTTCCAATGCCTTTAAGTACCAAAGGAAAGATAACGATGCGCCCTTAGTGAAGATGAATGTACGAGTGGACGAAGAAAAATCGGAGATATACATCATGGACAATGGTCAGGGCATTGAAGCAAAGTGTATGGATAGGGTCTTTGATATGTTCTATCGCGCTAATGAGGAAAATTCCGGTTCCGGTCTAGGGCTTTACCTAGCTAAGGAAGCGGCAGAAAAAATCGGTGCCAAGATACATATGAAATCTACTTTAGGTACAGGTACGACATTCAGTATATCCATACCCAACCTACAGAAAAAACCGATATTGGCCATTTCCTGAATTTAGGGCCGCAATACTACCCCCTTCTATCGGTCGGTATTTTTATCAAGCCATCATATCAAGATCTATCCAGTACCAAGTCTTTGAGACAATCTATCCAGATAGGGTGATCATTAAGGCTCTCGACCAGCTGTACCTTCTCACCACCATGTTCTTCGAAAATCTCTTGGTACTCATCACCGATTTCTATGATGGTTTCCAAGCAGTCGGCCGTAAAGGCAGGAGAGAAAACCAGTATTTTCTTCATTCCTTTTTTAGCTAGATCTTCTACCACTTTATCTGAAAAAGGTTCCAGCCATTTCTTATCCAAGCGCGATTGAAAACAAACGGTATAGTCCTTTTCTTCCAGTCCAAGCTTAGCGGCTACCGCCCTGGTTGTAGCATAGCATGTAGCTTTATAACAATATTTGTTCTCCTCTGTCAGTTCATGGTCGCAGTTCTTATCTTCACAAAGGCCTTCTTCATATACTTTATCCACTTGCCGGGTAGGTAGGCCGTGATAGGAGAAAAGGATGTGTTCATAATCCTTTACATCGTATTGCTTAGCCCTGGCGACCACTGCCTCCAGAAATTTGGGGTGCTGGTGATACTGGCTTATTACCTTTAGTTCGGGGATAACCCACCACTTGGCTATTTCACGCATGGCCTCTTCCAGAGCAGAGCCCGTGCTGGCCGAAGCATATTGTGGAAACATGGTTACTACCGTGATCTTATCATAATTCTGCTTCCTCATCTCTTCCAATACCACTGGGATACCCGGTTTTTTGTAACGCATGGCCAAATGCACGTGATAACCATCGCCCAACGCCGTATCCAACTTATCTCTAACGATTTTGCCATAGACCAATAGTGGAGAGCCCTCATCGGTCCATAGTTTCTTGTAGATCTTTGCTGAAGATGGTGCCCTAAAAGGCACAATGATGAGGTTAACCAGTATCTTCCTCAGTAACCAAGGGATATCGATCACTCTAGGGTCATTGAGGAACTGAGAGAGATAGGAGCGTACATGCTTTACCGATGGGCTGTCGGGAGTTCCTAAATTGATAAGAAGTACTCCTGTCTTTTGTTTCTTTGATATCATATTTTTATTGCATTCTCTAGCGGATAACAGTCCAGCGTTTTTATTGTTATTTAAATTCAAGGAAAAGTTGGTCAGTGTAATGCCTTTACTACCAAAGTATCCGCAAATCAACCGCCTCATCTCACACTGAAATTTAGGTGAAAAAGTGCTTTTGCCGGGCCTTCCTTGTTTATTTCAAATTTCTCTATAACATCAAAGGCATTTCCTGAATGCCCTGTACAAAGTAAACTAGTGCCCCACCCCAACTTAATGCTGCAAGGGCGCTCTTTTAAAGGGTCGATCGGAGTCGAACAGTTTACGATAGGTGATGTGCGTTTTGACTACATCGCCACCGACCTGCTCTACGACACGTATCATTTTCGGATTGAAATCACCTATCCAGTTCATTTCCAAGTCTTCATAGCGATGATAATCCTTTTGGACCATCTGGGCCGTGGCCATGATGAGTGCTCCTTCCAAGCCCTTGCCCTGATGTTCCGGAACAATACCGAACACCACACCGAACATTTTATTACAGGACTTGCGCCACTGGTGCCATAAAAATTTCATCTTACCGACGAGGTCCATCTTGCCATTGACATATTTGAAGAGTTGGTTGACCTCAGGGAGCAATAAGAAAAATGCTACGGGTTCGTCTTTATAATAACCGTACCAGATGATCTTCTCATCCATGATAGGCTTGATCTGCTTCATTGCATTTTTCGCTTGGAGGGAGGTCATCTTGGCCACCCCGGCATGTTTGGCCCAAGCCTTATTGTAGACCGTCATGAAATCATCGGTATACTTTTCCAGTTTGTCCTTGGTCAGGTGTTCGAAGCGATAATCTTTATCTTCAAATATCCGCTCTGCTTTTTTAGCTATCTTGGGGTGAAAAGGAGCCGCTGTTTTCCTCCCATAAGTATATTGCTGAAAGTAATCTTTGAAGCCATAGTTTTCGAAGAATTTTTGATAATAGGCGAAATTATAATTACAGGAGTAATTGGGTTCTTTATCGAAGCCATCGACCAAAAGTCCCCACCACTTATCTCTTTCTCCAAAATTGATGGGTCCGTCCATGGCCTCCATACCTTTTCCTGCCAACCACTCCTTGGCTCGATCAAAGAGTGCAAAAGCGACCTCTTCATTCTCGACACATTCGAAGTAGCCAATACCTCCCGTAGGTTGGTCGTTATCCTTGTTGACCGTCTTCTTATTAAAAAAGGCAGCTACACGTCCTACGGTTGCTCCATTGCTATCTTTTGCTATCCAACGAATGCATTCGCCGTGTCGAAAGGCCTTGTTGGTCTTGGCATCAAAGAGTTCGTTCATATCTTTGTCCAAAGGCCGGATCCAGTAGGGTTCATTTTTATATAACCTTACGGGCAATCTCAAAAACTCTTTTGCTGAAGGTGAGTCCTTTACTTCTTCTATACGCATCTTGAAAGTTATATTTCGCCTGTACTATTTATCAAAGCAGATGGAAAGTTAGTAAACTTCGCCGGCTTTTGGTACCTGACCATAGTCTTTGGTCGCTTTTTCTACTAAAACTACATGACCGTGGATTTTCTTTCATTCTTTTATCCCCCTCAGGAAAAAGTAAAGAAGTGATGTGAAACTTTTATTTGAACCCAAAATCAAAGGATTTTTGTTCTTATGATGCCTTTTATGAGTCGTATACCTAGCCTTATATGACAAGAAATTAAACCCAAATTGATCAATAGGATTTCGTGATGAGAGCATAAAGTACAATAAAACCAGCGGTTTAGGTGAGGAGGCCTAATGCATCATTAAGGTGATGAACCTGCGCAGCGTAAAGCCGCTGATTTTGAAGCGATTTATGTTCGGAATAGGAAGGCTATTGATCGTTTGGGGTTAAAACTCGGGAGAAATACTACAAGGTGCTGTTCCGGAAGGCGTCTCTCATTTTCTTGGGTGCTTTTCCAGCGCAAAACTTCGTTAATCCCTATTTATCATTCAATGGTGCATGTCCCCTTATCCGTTTTATTCTATCTTGCCTTGAGAATTCCGGTGATAGCGCTACTATCTTTGTCAGAAATCTTGCACCCAATATGATAGATGACAGACTCTAGAATACCATCTTTCATAACGGTCTCTAGGTCTATTTTCCAATCGTAAGATCAGTCCTGAAAATAATCCAAGAATACCATACATAGTCCCAAAAGGATATGGACCAAGAGGGCTTTTACAAAGACTGTCGAGATTGTTTCGTATCGAGCCGTACTACAGTGGCGACTGGGAAGGTCACGAAAAAGGGTATCTGCTTCCGAAGTGTCTTTTTTCAACGATTCCGAAATTTTAAGGTGCTTCTATACCCATATTGCCGAGATTTATATGTTTCTTTAACTATGATCGATTTAAGTACCTTAGAAACCATTGATTTCGACCATTTCCTGAAAGTAGGTCTCGTTGTGGGTACCATCGTTTCGGCGCAGGAGAACCCCAAAGCCAGAAAACCCGCCTACGTACTTCAAATAGACTTTGGTACGCTAGGTATAAAGTCCAGCTCTGCTCAGATAACAGAAAATTATTCCGCTCATGAGCTCATCGGTAGACAAGTTGTGGCCGTGGTCAATTTTCCCTCCAAAAGAGTGGCAGGAATCAAATCCGAAGTGTTGGTACTGGCGGCAGTCTGTGAAGAAAAAGGCACTGTTCTTTTATCGCCGACCATCGAGGTCAGCAACGGTACCAGAATTCTATAAAAGCCTATCGTAGAAGCGTCCTCTAGCGAAAGTAAATCGGGAAACGGGCAGAAGGACAAGCCTTAATCCAAAAAGGTATGCCGTATATCGGGTATTGGCAACTGTAGTCGCATAACTTTTGGGCTACAGGACAGGTATTTGTTTCTTTAAGGACAGTTTGTTTCTTTCTACTTTGTTAATTTCGTTGGACATCACATTGTTCCACCTACGTACCTCGAATCTATGGCTACCGAAAAAATACACTTTGAAAACGAACTGCAACAACGCCTGTCGGGCAAACTGGAGCTGCCGACCAATGGCAAGGCCAAGGCTTTTGCCATCTTTGCCCATTGCTTTACCTGTAATAAGAATTTTTCTGCTATCCTTCATATCAGTAGGGCCCTTACGCAACATGGGATAGCCGTATTGAGCTTTGACTTCACAGGATTGGGACAAAGTGAGGGTGATTTTGCGGACACCAATTTTTCATCTAACATGGATGACCTAGAGTCTGCTTATCAATACCTGAAAGCCAACCATATGGCTCCCGAGCTAATTATCGGCCACTCTCTGGGAGGTGCGGCCGTATTACAGGCCTCTAATCGGATGGAAAGTGTAAAGGCCGTAGTGACCATCGGTGCGCCCGCAGACCCACCCCATGTGCAGCGTCTCTTCAAGGAAAGTTTGGATAAGATCAATACACAAGGTACGGCTACTGTGAGTATCGGGGGAAGGCCCTTTACCATCAAAAAACAATTTATCGATGACCTCGATGCCAATAGTATCGTCGACCAGCAGCCCAAGTACGGCAAGGCACTCTTGGTCATGCACTCACCGATAGACAGTATTGTATCCGTGGACAATGCCCGTAAAATCTATGAATTCGCGAAACACCCCAAGAGTTTTGTGTCTTTGGACGGTGCGGACCACCTTCTCTCACAGAAGGAAGACTCCCGTTATGCGGGCAATATGATTGCTACATGGGTAGAGCGCTATATTAGCGAAGAGAAAGAAGAACAGGCACCGGAGAGTCCTCATCAGGTAACAACGGGTACAGAGGAAAGCTATACTACCCAAGTAGTCGCAGGACATCATCGCTTAGTGGTGGATGAACCCACGGACCTAGGGGGGGCAGATCTCGGCCCTACACCTTACGACATGTTACTGGGCAGTTTGGGGTCCTGTACGGGCATAACACTGCGCATGTATGCGGACCATAAAAAGTGGGACCTCAAGAAAGTCAAGGTCCATTTGCAGCATGATAAGATCCATGCCAGGGACTGCGAGGGCTGTAAGACCGGAGAAGGTAAAATAGACCATATAGAAAGATTTTTGGAACTTGAAGGCAATCTTGACGAAACACAGCGCCAACGCCTACTGGAAATCGCGGACAAATGCCCCGTACACCGCACACTTCACGGAGAAATAAAGGTCAACACTTCCCTGAAATGAAGTGCATTTGACATATCTTCAAAAGAACACGTGCTTTTCGCTCCAGAATGATCTATAGCTATCCGATGTCGGGCGGCAAGCAGGTACTTTTAGGATAAACCCAAGATAATCACTAGCCTTTCTATTCCGAACATAAATTGCTTCAAAATCAGTGGTTTTACGCTACGCAGGTTTTATACCTTAATCATCAATTGATTGATTCATTGTATCCATTGATTTAGTTCGCTCATTGGATTGATTTTTAATGGTGCTCATGAACCTGCGGTTTCAAGGGCATTCATCGAATCTTCGATTTAGTTCACTGTTGTGTCTATTTCCTTATAGGTGTTTATGAACCTTCGGTTTAAGCCTCCTCCCCTAAACCACTGATTTCATTGCACTTTATACGCTCATCACGAAATCCTATTGATCAATTTGGGATAAATAAGCGATGGCCGCCCAGTTCTATAAAACAAAAAAGGTCCACCAAGGTGGACCTTTTTTGTTTGCATTCTTTTTATACTAAAATTCCCAAAGGTTATGTTCTTTTTCCATTAGTTGTACGTCCAGCCATTCGGAGGCCATTACACCTTCTTTACGGCTCTTATCATATACGTCTACGATGTACAGGTTGTCCGGATTTTCTACCTTGACCAAATTTCCGTGAAACAATCTCAAAAGAAAGGCATCCGCAAAGTTTTTGTTCTCTGCCGAATTCTGACTATTGAACCAGATGGCTTCTTCGGGATGGTTCCTGAAAACATCTTCCAAGTCCTTATAGCTGAATACTGCCAGTTCTTTATCGATACCACTGACTGTCTCGGTGCCTGGGATTATGATTTCAACAGACTGAATGTCATAATACATACGAGAGCGTCTTCTATCGAAAATCCTGTCCTCCATTAGACGCAGAGTACTGATTTGATGGGGAAGGTATACCTCGGCACCACCACCCTGCTTTGCTTCCCAGTACTCATCATCCGTACCCGGGGTAATCCCTAGATTCTCATCATAACGGCTCACATAGTTTCTTCCACCATAGGAGACTTCATCACCCTCATAATATTCGGTATCTCCATCCCAAGGGTCTACGGGGATAGCCTCGACAGCTACCAGTTTTTCCAGAAATTCTTCTTTGCTCATCTTAGTGGTCAATGAATCATTGACGTAGATAGTCTCCGCTAATTCTCCTGACCTTACCGCATCGATGATAAATTGCGGAAGTTGACTATTGACAGCAAAAAAACCTTTGTTCTGCTTTTCTTTCAAATCAATATTGACCCATACTCTCTTTTTGAACAATTGTTCGTACTTGGGGATAGGATCGATTGAATTTGGGTTATACTGGGTCTCTGCTTCTTGTGAGAAAGCAGTACCCACCGATAGCACTAAAGAAAATAGAACTAAACCTTTCAAATATCTCATATCAATAAAAATTTATTAATTCAATGGAATGGTATATATCTCATTCCTTGTAGCTACCCTTTCGTTCTTTTTCTGATACGTTTTACGGGTCACTTTTTTGATTTCTATTACAATTCTATCGCCAGGCCGCGCCTGAGTTGCAAATTTTGAGAGGTTCAGGCTTTCAGAAGTAAACCTTTGGTTTACAACAGGTCGAGTACCTCTTGCCAAGGTCACGTTCATTTCCCTTACTCTATATTTTGCATCTTTGGGTACCTCCCTTGCGAAATTCTCATCGGCAATCGCTTTCACCGTAAGCGAACGCATCGCTGTAGCTTTTACCCCTGATTTAAAATCGACTTCCTTGCCCCTTAATTTGAAAGAGTAGGAAGGAAGCGGTACTTTTTTCACACTGAACGTTTCCGAACCCAGTGCACTTCCACCACTACTGACACTGATTTTCACCTTGCTTCTTCCGCTGGGTATGACAGTGACCAGACCTTTCTTACTTCCTTTGATGACTGTAGCATCATTTGAACTAAAGCTGGGATTATAGTTGGTGCCCAAAGCGGGAACCTGAATGTTCAGCTCATTGCCACAGTTCAGGTACAAAGCAGAAAGTGCTGCCGACCGTACTTGTATAACGGGTTTTACCACAAAATATTCGTGATTGATGTTATAAGTTGTGTCTTTAAGTGCAATTTGCGCTTTAAAACTTTTCTTCGCCATCAATGTTTGTGGATCGTATGCTCCAGGTGTAGCGGTAAATTCTACTTTACCATAGCTAATACCTTGGGGAGTAGCCCCTACAGGTAAAGCGGACCCATCTCTCATGAACTTGGGCGTTGTACCTGAAGAAGAGGCTGTAATGAACAATTGTGCTTCGAATTTCGCACCTGCCGCCACCGTGTTGGAATTGGGCCGTACAAGCGGTACGATTTGATCGAAACTAATATCCTTTGCACCTACTTCTTCTGCCAATTTTTCCAGAGCATCTGTTTCGGCCCTACGTACTTCTGACATCATCTCAGTCAGTGTGGCCATAGCCGCTACTTTCGGGGTTTTCATAAAGTTGAATTCTGCAAAGCTCTTGTTCTTTTGATCTCTATCATTTTTGAGATAGTCGATTTCACTCGGATCTTTCGCCAAAGGTTCGATGTCCACACCGGACACCTGACTGAGTTTCTGAGCATACTCATTCAATTTCTGTTTTAACTCCTCGCCCTTCTTTTTGGCCAACATCAAATTTTCAACGCCATCTTCTGACTTCTTTCCCTGTACTTGGCCATTTTCATCCAGTTCGCCAGTAATATCCTTCTTAATACCGGAAACATAGTCTATCACCTCATTGGTGAGAGACCTGACTTCTTTGGCCTTATTCAGCACCGTTACTTCCTTGGGCTGACTTCCTCTTTCCTCTACATTTTTACTAATGCTGGAAAGTGTTTTTCCGTTTTTGGCATCAGATACTTTGTTCTGTATTGCCAATGATTGATCGATCGATATGAACTTATCCAAGATAGAGTTACTTACCTGTAGGGCCAGCAGTGCTGTCAATACTAGGTACATCATACCGATCATTTTTTGTCGGGGGGTTTCTTTTCCTCCTGCCATAAGATTTAAATTTTAAGTTATGTAAAACATTAAATTAACCTTGGCCGGATGAAGCACCACCCTTCATCGCAGTCAACATACTACCATATACTTTATTCAGGGAAGTAAGATTTCCTGTTAGTTTGCTCAACTCTGTAGTAAACTGTTGAGAATTCTCGCCTACCTTGGACATGCCTTCCATGGCAGCAGTCAAGTTGTTATAGAACTTGTTCATCGCTTTCAGATGACTATTGGCATCTTTGAGTTCCATCTCATAGACGGCATTCAATGCGCTGAGATTTTTAGTGACGTTTTGTACTTGAGAATGATATTCCTTTGCATCTTTTGAGGCATTGGCCATATCGGACATTGCTGTCATAGTGCTAGCGTAGGACTTGTTCATGTCCAACAAAGACTTAGAAGCCGTTCCCACATTTTTGGCGTATTCATTGGTCGCTACTGCAGCATCGGCCAAATTGGACATTTTGGAAGCTGATTCAGCCATATTTCGCATCCCCTTACCGAGACTTTCCATTAGTTCGGGACCGATTTTTGCCTTTTCGAGCATTTTATCCATTTCTTGTGAGGGAGAAATTCCTTTCTTACCACTAGGTAATTTGCGCGATGCTCCTGCGGGGCCAGAGTATCCTTCTGCCAACTCAGGGTATACCTTAGTCCAATCCGGCTCGGATTTACTGGGTTCGAAGGCACTTAAGAAAAATATAGCTGCTTCTACAAGAAGACCTACTGTCAACATAAGACCTGCTCCGGCCAAATGTTGAATTTTGAAGAGAGCTCCTACAATTACTACTGCAGCACCAATACCGTATATCTTCGGCATTATAGTACCATATAAAAGATCTGAAAATCCGCCTTTTTTACTACTCATTGTTTTAAGATTTTAGTTATTGAAAGAATGCAAAGATGTATTAAAAAATAATATTAAAATTCATTTCCAGAGGACCTTCCAAGGTGGGTCATCGCATTTCTGAATCCGATGTAAGCTCTGGTAGAATCCTTGAATTCATAAGACCGTGTACCTGTTTCCAGATAATAAGCTACGTCCTTCCAGGATCCTCCTCGAATGACCTTTCTCATCTCGTTATCATCATAATAGGTAGGGTTCAAATCCCATACTACCGGGACAGAAGCTGGATTAAATGCATCTTCGCACCATTCTGATACATTACCTGCCATATCAAAGAGGCCGTAATCATTGGGGAAATAAGAGGCTACCGGAGAAGTGTATGAAAATCCATCATCATAAAAATTACCTCGGCCGGGCTTGAAGTTGGCCAGCATACATCCTTTGGAGTTTCTGATATAAGGATTACCCCAAGGATATTTGGCCATATCCCTACCACCACGTGCAGCATATTCCCATTCTGCTTCGTTGGGAAGTCTGAATGCAGGCATCGGTACTTCGCCGACACTGATTCGGTAATCGGCCCAGTATCTTGTTCTCCATTCACTAAAGTACTGTGCGGCATCCCATGATACTCCTACCACTGGATACTGGTCATAACCAGGGTGCCAGTAATAATAGTCTTGCAATGGGTCTCCCATATGATGCGCAAAATCCTTCACCCAAACCGTAGTATCGGGATAATATTCTTCAAAAATCAAATCCTCACCAAGAACACTGACGGAATCTTCTAATAGGTGATCGACAAACTGTCGGTATTCGTTATTGGTTATTTCAGTATCGTCCATATAAAAGGACCCTATGGTGACTTGCTTGTTGAAATTAATCTGGGTGGCAGCGGGGTCCTCATCAGCTTGCCCCATATGGAACGTACCTGCGGGTACCGGTACCATGCCATAAGGAAGCGCCATGACCCATCCCTCACGGTTGGGGACACCGACCAACTCTCCTTGATCGCCTCCTCCTGCGCCACCAAGTCCGAGCAATCCACAACCTCCCATCATCGCAGAAATTACTAACAGAGAGAGAATAAATAGCCCTCTAAAATTCAAAATTTTATTCATAACACTTCTTTTTAAAAATTTATACTTGAGTATAAAGTAAAGCCAACAAAGTCAATTAATATAAACAGCCAAATTACATTTAAAAAAAAATATAAGCCTCAGACTAAATCCGTCATCAATCAAAAAATTCTGCACTTTAAATTGTGTATTTTATTCTAAAAAGCAAAACGTTTTTAATTTTAATACCGGAAGCGGGGTGTCCTTTGAGATTTTTTGTTTATGCCCACACTTACAGGCAAATCATACCTGAGCATCACTTCGTGAGATGTCGTCTGTTTAGCATTTCGATTTTTTACAATGTAACCGAACGAATACCCTATTCCCAACGAGCGACTTTTCAAAAAATTGTATCCCATCATGGCATTAAAATCTTCAGACTGGCGGAAAGCTAACCCTCCCCATGCCTTCTCCTTATAGGTAGCTAGCCCTGACAACAGAAAAGTATATTCATTGAAATCGGTTTGTACGATGAAAGAGGGGGTTATCACCATATCGTTCATTTTATATACATATCCAAACATGACATTCAAATGGTTTTCCAGAGCATTTCTAATCGCTTCGACTCCAAAATCAAACTCCGACCTCAACAAATGGTTGAAACTGACACCTGCAAAATATTTCTCAGCTCTATAAAAAACTCCAAGTGCCAAATCGGGGCGAATCTGTGATTCTCTACCGTTCTTTCCTCTTAACGCTACATCACTTGGATCTATTGCCCTATATCTGTCATAATTCAGTGATTGTGAAAATATACCCATCTTGATACCAAAACTCATTTTAGAATTCTTTAGTCCTAAGTGATAAGCAAAAGAACCCTGTACTTCCAAATTGTTCTGGGCACCTAGATTGTCATTGACGACATGAAACCCAAAACCACTGTTAAGCTTGAAAATAGGTGTATTTAAGCTGATGAACTGGGTGACAGGAGCTCCACCATCATCAAAGGTGGACTGATATCCCAACCATTGGGAGCGGTGGATGGCCATTACTCTAGTGACCCCATCCACTCCAGCGAAGGCAGGGTTATAATAGAGTTCATTAGCGTGCGTAAAGCCTATATCAGTCTGTGCTATTGCGTTCAAACTGATAAGCAAAAGCAACATGGATAGTGTATGTGAAAAAATCTTTTGCATATAAATTTTAAAGCAGAGCTAAATATAATGTTTTTTTTCAAAAACTATCAAGTCTTCTCTTCAAGAAAGATGTAATAAAATTCTGACAACTACACCTTTCTATTGCAAAACACCCTTAAAGTCCATTCGCTTTTTTGATATATAATTCCAAAGCACCTGTCATCGAGGGGGCATTGGGGAGTGGGGCCTCGATGTCCAATTCAAGACCTGCATCCTTCACGGCCTTAGCGGTTGTAGGGCCAAATGCAGCTATTCTGGTTTCGTTCTGCTTAAAATCCGGAAAGTTGACCAGTAAGGAATTGATACCCGAGGGACTGAAAAAGGCAATGATGTCGTAATACACATTGTCCAAATCGGAAAGGTCGCTAGCTACTGTTCTATATATCGTTGCCTCCGAGTAATTATACCCATTTGTTTTCAGAAAATTGGGGATATCATTCTTACGAATATCCGAACAAGGGAAGATATACTTTTCGTTTTTGTGTTTTTTAAGAATCTCTATCAGGTCGGTTGCCGTTCTACGTCCTGTAAATATCTTTCGTTTTCGGATAATAATATACTTCTGTAGATAATTGGCCGTTTGTTCAGAAATACAGAAGTATTTCATATCAGCGGGCATTTCTATCTTGCTTTCCGTACAGATATTGAAAAAATGATCGACCGCATTGCGACTTGTAAAAATCACAGCGGTATGGTTCAGAATATCGATTTTCTGTTTTCTGAATTCCTTAAAAGAAACAGGGTCTACCTGTATGAAAGGCCTGAAATCTACTTTTAGCCCGTACTTTTCGGCTAAACTAAAATAAGGTGATTTTTCATCTGAGGGCTTGGGTTGAGATACTAGGATACTGCTTACTTGACGTAAACCGTTTTTTGCTTGATCTGCCATAAATCACTAAATCATTCTTAGACGTATACTAATACAAAATAACCTTTATAATGATGACCAAAGGTATTATTTCTGTGCCGCAAAGGTATGAAAATAAATACAAAATTCTATGCGTGACCAAATTCATTAGCTTAAAAAACAATAGTAAAGTCCTTAACAACATCGCAGCCAATAAAAGATAGATCAGGTTCTGGTAGATAAAAGGGCTTTTGATATTAAACACAAAATATAATGCCAATAACAAAAACGAAAGGGCAGCAGTATGAATCATGGACAATCTGATGAAGCTGAAAAAATGCGTGTTCTTGAAGTCGTTGGCCCTGTAGATCAAGCAAAATGTATAAATACTGAAATATTTCAATAACAGAAAAGCAAAGATCATTAGCATAGCGAAAGTCCAGTTCAAAAACCCCTCCCCTATACTCTCAAAGTCGAAATAATAGCATAACAGAAAGCGTTCGGGCAAGAAGTGGGAGAGCATCACTATAAAAAAGGACAGGACCAAACTATGCAATAGGATAATGAAAATATTGGCCTTGCTAAAAGGTCTGGATTTATAAAGCGGCTCATCTCTGCTTCTTAAGGAGAAAGCATCGCTCACTCGATAGTAGGCCCAAACTGTCCGATCATAATATAAGCCCATTAGGACATATACAAAGACGATGAGCAATAGGCCCAGCACAAAGAAATCCCGAGTATCGGATATTGGCCGCTCAGAGAGTTCAAAGTTATCCCTTCCTACATCTGAAAAAGCCTTAGGCATATAACTGACGACCTTTGTGACCATTCCGGTCGGTATTCTGTTAGGGTTATATATGGAAATGAAAAGGCTGTCACTGCCAAAGCTTTTCGATAGACTATCAATAGGCCAGTGTACTTCGGTTGTCTGAGGAAAATAAGCCAGCACCTGACCGTTCGCAAAAAAGGTGGTCTTTTTTGTGGGCTTCGCCAGAAAGTCATACTCAGAGTACCTGAGCCCATCCAATACAAAACTAACGGAGGTACCCACAGAAGTCTTTCTTTCCAAATCGACGGGTAAGTAAGCATCTCTATCTGAGCGGTGATACAGCCAGTCTTCTCTCAAGTCTTTGATTACCTGAGCAGGATCCGCTTCGACAATCTCTAGACTATCAACTACCTGCGCCGTCAAGGCTCCATAACAGAAAAACAGCCACCCAAAGAACAGGCAACCAATGATACTCCCTCTAAAACTTCTCCAAAATGTCATTCAAAAATAGATACGGGTACTACATCATCCATCATATTAAACCCAAATCATGCATTAGAACTCATAGCACAGCTTTACGCCCGGATTATTCATAGCTCTTCCATTTCGGGCTAAAACTTCTTAAAAACAGTGAAATAGACGTATTTCTCGGATTAACCGTAGCGGTACTACACTGAATCCAAGAAAGCATTTTAGTCCTTGAATATTTCAGCCTTCATAACAAAGTCCACCCCCACAGGTTCGACGAATACCATGAAATCAATGAACTTGCCTTTCTATGAACTCCACTAAAAACAAGATACAATAGAGAACTAAACGCGTAATCTTGATAAGTATTGGAATCTCGCCAAATACAAATGGGAATGTTGCTATCTCTATCCAATAAAGGCAAAATGAGCAATGATGTTCCTAAAAGACGGTTCTCATAACAATAACCAAAGATTGGACTATTTCGAAAAGCATGCCCTTAATCACTTCATTCGGTGCAGCATCTTACTCTTCTCACCGAAATTTCCTCCAACAAAAATAATCATTGTGAAACTGGCCAGCTTCATTACACTAGATTTTGTTCGCAATTTATTGGAAAAACGGCATATTAACGAGTAAAATGACAAAGATTGATGGAGAACTCAGCGTATAACTTCATTTTATACCTTCAAATGCTTTAGCTTTGATGTTTACTCTTTAATCTCTCATGTCCTGACCCTATCGTATCTTGGCCGGCATTTATATCCATATCCCCTTTTGTAAACAAGCCTGTCACTATTGTGATTTTCATTTCAGTACGACACTTCAGCAAAAGTCGGAAGTTCTTTCTTCAATGATAGAGGAGTTGCACCTACAAAAAACGTATCTGGACAAAGAGCCTATCCAAACACTGTACTTCGGAGGCGGCACACCTTCTTTATTGACAGCGGTGGAGCTGGAAAGGTTCTTGGAGACGGTACATGACCTTTTCGAAGTAGACCCGAAAACGGAAATCACACTGGAAGCCAACCCGGATGACATGGATCTCCAACGTATGCGGGACTTTAAAAATTTAGGTGTCAACCGACTGAGTATAGGTATACAATCATTTCAGGAGGAAGTATTACGTTTTTTGAACCGAGCACATACCGGCCACGAGGCTCTGGACTGCCTGGACACGGTACGTTCAGTGGGCTACGATAATATAAGCATAGACCTTATCTATGGCATCCCGATGAGAAGCGATGAGCAATGGCGCAGGGACCTTCGGCAACTGATCGCTATCGGCCCCGAACATATCTCCGCCTACTGCCTCACCATCGAGGAAAAAACGGTCTTCGGCAATTGGTTGAAAAAGGGTAAATTAGCCGTACCGGAAGAAGAAACGGCCGCTAAACAGTTCGAAATATTACTGGAAGAGTTGTGTGCTGTCGGTTATGAGCAATATGAGATTTCCAATTTCTGCCTTCAGGGCTTTCATTCCAAGCATAACAGTAATTACTGGAGGCAAGAGAAATATCTAGGGATAGGACCCAGTGCACATTCTTATAATGGGCTACAGCGACAGTATAACCTATCTCATAATCTGAACTATGTCAAGGCCATCAAAAAAGGTACCGTACCCTGTGAAGTGGACGTACTGGCAAAAGCCGATCATATCAATGAATATATTCTGACAACACTTCGGACGGTATGGGGGACTGACTTCGCCCATGTTCTGAAAAAGTGGAGTACAGACCTTTATGAGGTACATCATGAGTATATCCAAATTATCGTGGCGGAAGGTTTGGCAGTATGGGCCAAACATACGCTATCGTTGACCGATAAGGGGAAATTACTGGCAGATAAAATCGCAGCCGACCTGTTTTTGGAATAGCAATCGTAGCCCTACCTTCAACCCGAACCGTACACTTAGTCCACTCTGCTACATATCTCCATAGATATCTATGATATGGTCATTCGCTGACACCAATAAAACTCAATCAAGGCATCCATCGATTTCAAGGGTATTCGTCGAACTTGTGGTTTGCCACTTTCCTATTGCGGAATAAACTTCTTCCAATCAGTGATATGGATGTATTTTTTGAATTGACCGTAGTCGCATCACACTGGATCGAATAGAACCCACTGCTGTATTGCATTTTAAGTCCTCATGGTGAAGCTCCAGATACGGCGATTCACGAAACCATTTATCCCGGATCATGCGTTGGAACTTCGTAACGAGGGTTTACATATCCATAAATCAGGAAGTTTTATTAGATTTAGCATAGTACCGCTATGGTGAATTCAATAAACTTAGTGCAATGACCGGTTTGCAGCTATTTATACAAACTTAGCTTTTAAATATCGCCTATCTTCCTGTTCATTTTGCTTCACTCTGCGTTGACAATCCTCGCGATAGCGCTGCTATCCCTGCGGTTATCGCCTTGATTGAAACCAAAATGACCCGCTCAATCTTATACGACATTTAAAACCCAAATTTGTATTAGATCCACAGTAGATTTTTCAATGCATAATTCAGGTTGAAACCCAAAATGATCGATAGAGAACCTATTCCGCGCATAAATAGCTTCATACCGGAAGCTTTGCCCACCGGTCTTCATTCACCATAGCGGTGCTATGCCGAACGAATCCAAATGGCCGGTATTTTGCTATTTATACGCTCATCACGATTTCTATCGATCAATGTGGGTTAAATCGAAGATTCGATGAATGCCCTTGAAACCGCAGGTTCATGAGCACCATTAAAAATCAATCCAATGAGCGAACTAAATCAATGGATACAATGAATCAATTGATTATTAAGGTGTAAAACCTGTGCAGCGTAAAACCGCTGATCTTGAAGCAATTTATGTTCGGAACAGGAAGGTCATTGATCACTTTGGGTCAAACAGACACAAGGGTGCGCTAATGCATCATTTGCGGTCAAAAAAGCCTATATGGGAACATTGCGATAGATGCGCTGTCAAATATCCCTCCTTTATACGATATTTACCTGTAAATCTACTTTCCGAAACTCAAGTGTTCGGACATATCAAATAGACATCCACATGACCATAGACCTTCAGTACCGAAACGAGCCGCTTAAAGTCGACTTGGACAAACCATTGGACATAGGGTTGACCCTGAAAGCAGGTGGAGGAAACCCCAATTGCTATTGGGCAGATGAGGTACACTTTGAAACGATTGTAGAAGGTGACTTTATGGGCAGCGTAGCGCGGGGCGGGAGCGTAAATCATCAGAAGATCACATTGACACCACATGGCAATGGTACACATACCGAATGTTATGGCCATATCGTAGCCGACCCTGAGGCGACACTCGACCGCTGTCTACAACGCTATCATTTTTTTGCGGAACTCATCAGTATAGCACCTATACCGAGAAATGGTGACTTGGTGATTACCCGAGAACAGTTGGCGGCCAAGCTCGGCAAAACCCCAGCAGAGGCATTGATTATCAGAACACTGCCCAATAGTTCCGATAAGATTCTTCGGCGTTACTCGGGTACGAACCCACCCTATCTAGAGGAGGCTGGGGCCGCATTACTTGTAGAACTCGGCATCGAGCACCTCTTGGTCGACCTCCCCTCCATCGACAAAGAGGTCGACGGAGGTCAACTCCTTGCCCACCACGCTTTCTGGAAGGTACCCGAAGCTCCACGAAAACACTGCACTATTACCGAACTGATTTATGTCCATACTGACATCAAGGATGGAACCTACTTATTAAATCTACAGGTCATGGGCATAAGCATTGATGCCAGCCCAAGCAAACCCATCTTGCACAAAATGTTACATAGGTAAAACTTTTTGTAAGAACTCTTGACGATTACAGCCCAGAACCCGTAAGTTTGTGTGAACTTGGCTTTAATTATCATGACCGTAGAAGAAAAAAGGGCATACATGCTCTTGAAATCCGTCATCCTGCATTATCATGGACTTGATGAGGAAGAAGAAAAGGTCCTTATCGAAGCAGCTACTGCCCTTGATGCTCTACCCGAGATGAAGTGGGCCAATAGATTTATAGCAGAAGATTATATCTCTGCTTTTGATAGGGCCAAGGCCTACCTGAGCGATATCATTGGGGATATGCCCAAATACAAAAGGAGTGAGTACATCACTATGGTATGGCAGGTCAATTACAGAAAGGGTTATGTTACCGAAATGGAGACCTCCGCCATCGCTCAGCTGGCAAAGGACTGGGCGGTCCAGGAAGAATTGATTGCCTTGGTCAAGAAAGGCACGAGAGAGCATCTCTTGAAAGTATAGCCATGTCATATACGGTCACAGATAGTCCCTCACAAGAAGATCATGGTCACAGACTATAGGTCATACCAACTAATTTTCAGATTCTGACTTAAGGGCTATTTTGACATTGTACCAGTGATCTGTTATCGCTCATCTTGGGTAGGACTGAGTATGAAGATAGTGTCCTGAGGAATTCAGCCAACGAAAGGGCCTGCCTGCCGTACAAGAAATTAACCCAAAATGATTAATAACCTTCCTATTACGAGCATAAATTGCTTCAAAATCAGCAGTTTTATGCTACGCAGGTTTTATACAAATTTAACTTTCAAATATCGCATATCTTCCTGTTCATTTTGCTTCACTCTGCGTTGACAATCCTCGGGATAGCGCTGCTATTCC
>CANLOE010000074.1 GCA_947492745.1 uncultured Cyclobacteriaceae bacterium
GCATGCCTCCAGTGTATGAGTAATTGAAATCCTAGCTTACCAAAAAAACAGACACAGTGCTAGGATTCGCGAGGGGCGGTGCGGCATGCCCTGTCCATGCCGTGCGGAAAAATCTCAAGCGGAAAAATGTGCCGGATGAAGGTAATCGGTGTCCTGGGCAAGCTGGATAGTTGAGGGGGTAAAAGAACAGGGCCAGCTAGGGGGGCTGACCCTGTTCGGGTCTTTCATCTTTATTGGTCCAAATTGGGCTGCGGAGTCATACGTAGGTAAGGTTTGACCTCCTCGAAGCCTTTCGGAAAGATATCTTTGGCATCCTCACTGCTCACTGCGGGTACGATGACCACATCTTCGCCATGTTGCCAGTTGGCAGGTGTGGCTACTTTATGGTACGCGGTCAGTTGTAGGGAGTCGATGACTCGGAGCAGTTCATCAAAGTTCCTGCCCGTGGAAGCGGGATAAGTGATGATGAGCTTGATGCTCTTGTCGGGACCGATAACATAGACCGAGCGGACAGTCAGTGTAGCATCGGCATTGGGATGGATCATGTCATAAAGCTCTGATACTTTGCGGTCCTCATCGGCAATGATGGGAAAGTTCACCGTGGTGTTCTGTGTTTCGTTGATATCTTTTATCCAGCCCTGATGTGAGCTGACACCATCCACGCTCAACGCGACTACTTTCACATTACGCTTGGCAAACTCTTCTTTGTACTTGGCCACAGTACCCAGCTCAGTAGTGCAGACAGGTGTATAATCTGCCGGGTGGGAAAACAAAATACCCCAGCTGTCGCCCAGCCAGTCATGGAAGTTGATTTTTCCCTCTGAACTTTCTGCTGTAAAATCGGGGGCTTTATCCCCTAATCTGATGGTAGCCATATTTATTTTTTTAAATGGAAAAGTTTCTTTTTCGATACTGTTTTCAGCCCTGATACTTTAGTGTTGGACTTGCCTTGGGTATAGTCAGCTTGAAATCAGAACATTGTCGATTTCAGAGTTATTACCGGAAAGTACAGGCCTATTAACCTAGGTACCAAAGCAACTTTTGTTTGTTCTAAGTTAGGGTTTTTCAATGATTGCAACTCTTATTCTGCAAGGAAAAAATTGTGATTTGTCAGGTACCGACCTTATGATTAGAAAGACCGATTTTTTTACCTGGCAGATAGCTGTTTTCTATCCCAATAATAAAAAATGTGCCATTTTATTCGGCAAATACCGCTCTCCTTAGCCCAGAGTCGTATCTAGCGCAGTACTGCGCTTTTCGGCCCTTCGTTTTTCACCTGCTTTTCTTTTGCCACGGAACAGTAAGTACATGTTCAGAAAGAGCATGATACCGAGGTAGATGGAAAAACCACCGATTTTACTGCTCAGGTCCTCTATCATATCCTGCGTAGTAGTGCCGTACATTTCCGGCACCAACAGTGCCGCACCGATGTTCATCAGGTAAAACCCTATCCGAAACAGTTTATTGGTGGATAGGGCAATCTTCTCTCGGCCATTGAAATATGTCCATCATGAACACGAGACTATTCTTGAACAATACCTTGGCGACGAAGATCGTAAGGCCAATGGCTATCGGTAGGTAAATAAGGTAAGCTGTGACGGTCAGTAAATTTTCCATAAGACATAGATTTTAACCCAAAATGATCAATAGCCTTCCTATTACGAGTATAAATTGCTTCAAAATCAGCTGTTTTACGCTGCGCAGGTTCGTTACCTTAATGATGCGATGCAATTAGCCTCCTCACCTAAACTGCTGATTTTATTGCAATTATGCCCTCATCACGAAATCCTATCGATCAATTTGGGTTGAAAGGCAAAATACATCAGCGGATTTTCTTGGGTTCAGTGCAGCACATCGCTACGGTCAGTTCAAAAAACACCTGCTTTTCAATGACTTGTAGAAGTTTATTCTACAATAGAAGGAGACAAACCACGCTTTATCTATATCCTTAAAGGTGTCCTCAAACTCACCTTTACCGATAAGGAATGGTATCTTTTATGGAATCAGCGAATTATCATTTTATGAACACCTTTGGAGATAAACAGCGTAGTGAAAATGCATGATACGGGATTGGTCCAGGTCTGTCATTGGACTTTCTGCTACAGATCAAGACTACTTCGAAAGCCATCATTTTCCATAGTTATTGATCAAGGCCATAAAAAATCCCTGAAAATCATTAATAATCGGTATTACCATTGACCATAATATATAAATTTTCAATCTTGTAGTTCAATGAACAATCCAACCGACGTGTTTTATCCATTTTTAAGATAAATGATTGTTCCCAGCTATAACTATGTCCTTAAAATCAGCAGAATAATGAAAACGAACCCCTATGCATTGCTCCTTTTGGCCTCCACTAGCCTCTGTTCGCCTTCCTGTAAGGAAAAAGCAGCGGAAACACAGGAAACCGTAGCTGTAGAAGAAGCTCCAGCGGAAAAAGTAGAAAAAGAAGTATCACCTTCGATTCGGGCCATTGAAAACGCTCATAATAAAGAGGGATTTCTGGCCAAAGAGACTGTATCCTTTGGTATCCAAGTTTCATTTGGCGGCAAGGAGCGCATTAACGGGACGATGACCCTACAGACCAACTCTGCCAGAGGTGTACTGGCCCTGAACGACGGGAACAAGATATACACTATCGGCGAAGAGATACATTACTCACCGGAAATGGAAGATGAGAAAGCGGTCAAGTTCGATGCCTTCACCTGGTCTTACTTTTTTTCCCTGCCCTATAAGCTGAGCGACCCAGGTACGCAGTGGTCCGAAAAAGAGATGAAGGAGTACAAGGGGGAACCCTATGCCGCCCAGAAGCTCACTTTTGCTTCCGGCACGGGAGATACACCCGAGGATTGGTACTGGGTCTTCACCGACCCCGAAGAGCACCGGATAGAGATGTCCACCTATATCGTGACGGCCGGCGCTACTAAGGAAGAAGCCGAGGCCAATCCCCACACGATTACCTACGAATCCTACGAATCCGTAGAAGGCATACCGATAGCCATGCAGTGGCGGTTCTGGGGATGGGAAGAAGAAAAAGGTACTACGGACCAAATCGGAGAGGCTTCTTTGCGCCATGTCACCTTTGCCCCGATGGACGAAAAGGTGTTTGCCGTCCCCGAGGGATTTAAAAAGCTCAATTGATTTTTTTATCCTGTATCGTCATCTATAGACGGGTACATTACCATTCCGGAACATGTTTACTCCATATTTTTATATCGACAGTATATTGATGGCCACACCCTCAGAAGTGAGCGGAGAACTTATAGGTACCTCTAGAGAGGGGAGGCCCATTGAAGCTTTTCGCTACGGTTCGGGCAGTAAGAACATTAGCCTCATTGCGGGCAATCATGCCGATGAGCCCGTAGGTCCCTTGCTATTGAGAAAACTGGTCACCTTCTTGAGCCATTTGTCCCAGGACCATTACCTACTGAGCAAGTACAACTGGTGGATAGTACCACATACCAACCCCGATGGAGAATCCCTGAACCGAGCCTGGTATACCGATGAGGATAGCGAGACCGATCTGGTCCGATACCTTCGGTACGTTGTCCGCGAGGCACCGGGGGAGGACCTGGAATTCGGCTATCCCATACAGGGAGCATTTCCCTCGCTGCGACCGGAAAGCGAGGCGGTGTATACTTTTTGGCAAGAAGCCAAAGGCTCCTTTGACCTGCACGTATCGCTTCATGGGATGGGCAGTGCTTATGGGGCTTGGTTTCTCATCGATGAAGCGTGGATAGGCCGCACGAAAGATTTGCGTCGGGAATGTGCCGAAAGGACACGGCGACTCGGCTTCCCTTTGTACGATGTAGATCGGTTCGGAGAAAAAGGCTTTCGGCGTATTGCCGAAGGATTCTGTACCCGGCCCGATGCCGCACAGATGAGGTCCTATTTTTTACAGCAGGGCGACTCGGCCACAGCGGAACAGTTCTATCCCAGTTCCATGGAATCCATACGGAGCCTTGGGGGCGATTGCCTCACACTGGTTTCCGAAATGCCCCTGTTCCTATTTCCCAAAAGGGTAAGAACACTGACGTGGCCCGACCCCTATCTGAACGAGTGGAAGGAGCAGTTCCAATCGTGGAAAACGCAAATAATGATCGAAAAAACCACTATGGAACAGGTCAGGAAGGAAGCCATGGCGCGAGGCCTCAAAGCAATGCCCTGGGAAGCCCAGCTCCGTTTGCAATGGCAGCTCATCTGCTCGGGGATGAGGGCACTGGAGGGGCGATAGACCTTTTTGAAAAAATCAACAATGACAAGTACAGCTTAGGGAAGTTTTGGAGATTAGGTGAGACCTAGGTCCAAAGAAAGGATGTACCCGAAGATCACTTTTAGCAATGAGCATGAGGCAAAAAGTAAACACCGGAGATGAAAGGAATGGCATTCTTGCGAATTCCAAGTGTCCGTTAGGAATTGGGAATTATGAATACCTATGAAAAATAAAGAAATACCCTTCAACCCAAATTGATCGATAGAAATCGTGATGAGCGTATCAATAGGAAAATACCGGCCATTTGGATTCGTTCGGCATAGCACCGCTATGGTGAATGAAGACCGGTGGGCAAAGCTTCCGGTATGAAGCTATTTATGCGCGGAATAGGTTCTCTATTGATCAATTTGGGTTCAAAACTATCTCTTCCCCTATATCCCTACCTCCTTCAAAAATCACGCGATCAGGCCACGCTCTCTAAAACCATCCAGACCCTGAAGACCGCCCGTATGGATGGCCAGTATGCGCGAACCTCTCCTGAAATGGCCTTGAGCGATAAGGTCAAGGACACCATACATCATTTTACCCGTATAGATAGGTTCCAGAGGGATGCCCGTTTCCTCCTTGAAATCATCCATAAACTTCACAAGTGGCGGTTTGACCTTGGCATATCCGCCGAAGTGATAGTCATGGCCTATCGACCAGTTCGAGAGTTCTCCTCCTCCGTGGCGGTTCAGCAGCTCTTGTACCTCTCCATGGAGGAAGTCCCCTTTCAGTGCTGAGAACCCGATGACCTGACCGCGACCGTTAAGCCCATTGACAATACCTGCTATCGTACCTCCCGTACCCACGGGCAAGCACCAGTAATCAAAGTCCTCCTCATGGCCCTTGACGATTTCTCGGGTACCTTTGATGGCCAGGGCATTGGTGCCTCCCTCCGGTATGGGGTAGAAGTCTCCATGGCTGTCCGTGAGTTCTTTCATCAGTTCGGGGCTTTCCTTGTTCCGGTAGCGACTCCGGTCCAGATAGTGCAGTTGCATACCGAAACGTTGTGCCTGTTGCAAGGTAGGGTTGAGCGGTAGGTGTTCTTCCCCGCGAATGATACCGATACTTTTCATCCCATGGATATGGGCCGCGGCCGAAGTAGCGTAGATATGGTTGGAGTAGGCACCACCGAAGGTAAGCAGTGTGTCTTTATTCCGGGCTTTGGCCTCTAGCAGGTTGTATTTGAGCTTGTACCATTTATTGCCCGATAGTAAGGGGTGGACCAGGTCCTCTCTTTTGACAAAAAGGCGCAGGCCTTTTTGCGCGCAGACAGTGAGGTCGATAGCTTGGATAGGAACAATGCTCATGACTTCTGAGCGGTGTTATCAATCTTCGACAATCTATAGTGGGAAAGCCCCTCTACCACCACGGTCAGCAAGATCAACAGACCTCCGATGACCGTAGAAAGAGAAACCTGCTCTTGGGTAAAGATCACAGCAAGAAGAATACCATAAACAGGCTGTATCCCCGTAATGATACTGGCAGTACTGGCGGTGAAATGCTGGAGACTCCGTACGAAAAGTGTATGTCCCAGAGCTGTAGTGATCAAGCCCAGGGTCAGTAGATAGGCCGTATTGGTCCAACCTATATCCAAAGGGAAAAAGAACAGCACAGGGCTCAATAGGATGGCCGCCACCCATAATTGGTAGAACATAATGACCGAACCCGAATAGATTTTTACATAGTTCTTGTTCATCAGGTTGCGCAGGGCATAACACAGAGCCGAAAAGATACCCCATAAGGCTCCCGTGGTCCTGGTATTGGCCATATCAAAATCAGGGACAATAAAGTACAGTCCCAACAACACCACTATGGAGGCCAGGAAGTTTCTAAGGGTTATCCTGTTCTTAAAGAACAAAGGCTCCAGTAATGTGGTGATCACAGGATAGCTGAACAGGCTGATCATGGCCACGGCGACACCCGATAGCTGTATAGCATAGAAATAGGTCACCCAATGGATGGCCAGTAGCGCACCGCTCCCGAAAAAGTAGCCTTTGTGGTTTTTATAGTCGATTTTCAACGATGCACGCGACAGCTTACTGAATAGGAACAAGAAGAAGATGGCCACAAAACAGCGCAAGAGTATGGTCAGTGCCGCAGGGAGGGTCATCAGGCTTCCCAGTACGCCCGAACTGGAGATACAGAGTGCAGCGAAGTTCAGTACGAACAAGGGTTGAAGGTTGTTTTTCATTGTAATAGGAATAGGCTGCAAAAGTAATCGCTTTCGCGATAATAGAACAGAGGGAAGACAGGAATCGCTAGAGAACGGACCAAGATTTACTAAAGGCTAACCTAGGATACCTTTCCCATTTTACTGTTCTTTGAGTATACTTGTATCAATTTTGCAATTATGGAAGATAAGCATCCCGAAGAAGAAGTAGAAGAGGGGCTGTTCGAGCACTACCGCATCGAAGCCGACCCCAAACAGACGCTATTGCGTATCGACAGGTTTTTGATGGACCGTCTCCCCAATGTCAGCCGCAACAAGGTACAGGAGGGCATCAAGGACGGTTTTGTATTAGTGAACGAGCGGGAAGTAAAACCGAACTACAAGGTCCGCCCCAATGATGTAATCACCGTGTCCCTGCCGGAGCCTCCCAGGGATACCGAAGTGGTTCCCGAAGATATACCGTTGGAGATCATCTATGAGGACGATGACCTACTGGTCGTCAATAAAGTTGCGGGTATGGTCGTCCATCCGGCCTATAACAATTGGTCCGGGACTTTGGTCAATGCGCTGGTCCATCACTTTGGTCAGCTGCCCGAGATGGAGGGCAATGCAGGACGTCCCGGTCTGGTCCACCGTATCGATAAGGACACTTCGGGCCTACTGGTCATCGCTAAGTCCGAACCCGCCATGAGAGGGCTGGCGAAGCAGTTTTTTCACCATGATATCGAGCGTACCTATTATGCCCTGGTCTGGGGAGAACCCGAGGATGACAGCGGAACGGTGGATGTACACCTTGGTCGTAGTCTGAAAGACCGGCGCATTACGGCACCCTTTCCGGAGGGAGATTTTGGGAAGAATGCCATTACCCACTATAAAGTCCTCCAGCGTTTGCGCTATGTGACCTTGATTCAGTGCAACCTGGAAACGGGCAGGACCCATCAGATAAGGGCACACATGAAGTATATCGGTCATACCTTGTTCAACGATGCTACTTATGGCGGAGACAAAATACTGAAGGGTACCCCCTTTTCCAAGTACAAGGCCTTCGTGGAGAACTGCTTCAAGATTATCCCTAGACAGGCACTTCATGCCAAATCCCTAGGTTTTGTACATCCGGTAACGGGAGCTTCGATGCAGTTCGACTCAGAACTGCCCGAAGACTTCAGCGCTGCATTGGACAAGTGGTCCCACTATGTACAACATCATTGAAAAGACAGGTGAGGGACGACTGTTTTGGCAGCTATTGTTTTAGGAATTTATTATCGCTTGTTTTGGAGAGGTGCGAGCGTGCAAATAATGTCCTGAGGGCATTTTAGTAAAGGATTCAGCCTGCCGAGTGGGCCATTGACAAAGATAGTAGCACTATCTGCGCAGATTTCAACGAAATCAAGAAGTACAGAAGAAAATAAAAGAGATATAGTTCAAAACAGTCTCCAGACCGCTAAGGATTCTTCTCTCCATCAAGGTACCGAGGGATGATTTGTCTAAAACCCTGTTGGGTTTTCCAAGTCCCTGCCCGATAATGCCTGATTGATTTCGTCTATCGCGTGGCGCTTGAACAGCTCATAGTCTTCGTCTTTTCTGGCGAGTAGAAGTATGTCGTTGATAAAATCCAATACTTTCTGCTCTTGGCCTTCGTCCAAAGCCTCAATGGAATCGAGGATTTTTTCCTTTGTGTAGGGTCTCATAAATGCAGTGGTTATACATTAAATATAAGCCATTTTTTCGATGTATCATGACCAAAACAGCAAACTTAAAGGTTTGGAAACCTGTACTTAATATCGGCAAGTATTGCCGTAATCAATCAAACCTGATGATGTATTGGCACACTTTTGTGTCTGTTTTATACTCAAGAGAAAGTATTTTGGGAAAATATTGTCTATAGACAAAAGGATGATCATTACCCAGTTTGATGGATAAGTCATTAGTAGAATGGTCATTTGGGTTCAACGTAGCACCACAAGGTTGAATTCTGAAAAACACACTCATTTCACAGATTTGAATCTGTTTATTTCGCAATAGAAGGATACAAACCGCTGATTTTAGTATACTTTATGCCCACATCACGAAATCCTATTGATCGATCTGGGTTGAAGAAAACTCCCTGCCCCAACCAATCAGGCTTGAGTATAAGTAAAAAAAATGGCCACCCGGTCGGAACCGAGCAGCCATTTTTTACTTAAATTACTGATATTCAATGCTCTATTTTTCGACTTTGGATTCGTTCCGTTTTGTCATAAGAGCGGATACCGAGGCCCTATAGAAAGTGACAATGAATGTATTTGGAACCTGTCCAGAGCAATAGCTACTCTTTGACCAAGCGAATGATTTTTTCAGTAGTATTCAATAGATAGACGCCGGGTTCCAGATTTTCAACATTCAGCGTTCCGCTGGCACTTATAGTACCGTTCATCATTACCTTTCCCGAAAGGTCGGAAATCGTAATGGTTTCATCCGTTGATACCCCTTGGATATGGAGGATACCCTTTACAGGGTTAGGATAGAAGAGGATAGGATTGATGCCCTTCTGCCCAGCGATGGAGGCTTCCTGCACTCTTGCATTAGTACTGATAGGGGCAATAATCCATTGTTGATTACCATTGCTATTGCTTGATGCCCACAGGTTGACATTCTGACCATTGGCACCACCATTGCCACCATTGATGGAAAATCCGGAGGCATTGCGTTTTTCCAAACGGACTTTGCCACCACCTACACTTACTTTTTTCCACTGCTGATTCTGATTGGAGGCACTACAGCTCCATAGGTAGAGGTTTTGACCATTGGCCCCGCCACGGTCACCGTCAAGACAGAAATTGGTGTTTCTTTTCTTATAAGAGTAATAACCATTGCCACGGCTGATTTCTACCCACTGCTGATTGATGTTATTTTTGTTATGGGACCATAGATACGTATTCTGCCCATTTGCTCCCGCAGGGCCGCCGTCGATACCGAAACCTCTGGAATTGGCCTTTTGTATTGTCACTATCCGATCGTTGGCAGGACCGCTATTATTCCGATTGAAAACACTGAGGTCCCACTTGGGGCCTTTTCTCTGACAGCCCGCTGAACCTTGGTCTACTCTACCGGGGCATACTTTTTCATCCTTCACTCTTTGTCCATTGATGGTAATCGCATCTTCATGGCCGGGTTCATGCCCACACTGTACCGTATTGTAGACAGGATTGCGCCCTTTTCCCGGTCCGCGACCTATCTTATTACAGATCTCTCGGACAGACTTCATGCCCGCTGGCGTCATGACGCGGTACTCGCCGATACCATGGTCGAAAGTAGTGGCACAATAACACTTCCCATTGACTGAATAACTGTCCGCCCATCCGGGCCTAGGGGTAACAACGACCCTGTTCTGGGCATTGTTCTTTTGCAATGATGACATTTGATATGCTTTGGCAGTATGAAGCTCCACCGGCACGGCCCCTTTTTGGAGTTGGGCATGAAGTGTGGAACTTGTCACAATAAAAAGAAGTAGGTAAACGTATTTCATTATAAATTGGATATAGTTATAAAGAATTGGAAAATCTATCATTTGGTAATGGGTCCCTAAGAATCGGTCTCTGCCCATTTAATTCTCTATTATCGAAAATTTCCGATAAAATACAGTGCTATTTTAGTCCAACAGCCTTGGTTCTCGTTAGAGTATTTTTGTGGCATGGCTTTTCTTACATTCTAAGGGTTCACCGTTATCGATTCTGTGGCTCAAAATCTATCTGAAAGTTGGGCGCAGGTAACAATTTCGGTTATTCCAAAACAGAATCTCTACCCCAGAGAACAAGGGATGTAACCCGAAATCCCGATTAAATTCTTTGAGCGTAAACTTAAGTTTATCCAATTACGACCAAGCACATAGACTATAGACTATATCGATCATCGTACAGCTGTCCATGCCTGAAGATACGGGTATCGGTCAAGCTTATAGCAAATAGGCAGGTGGTGCTTTGGGGCTTCATACTTTAGGTAGCTTCCGAAAAATTCTCACTCTGCCTCTGGGAAAGGGGGCAAAAGGTTTTCCTGACCGACGGTGTGACCTACTTCGGAAAGTGAGGGAAAGATTTTCTATGAACTTGCAAGTAGCTCTGGAATTTCGTGAAAAACAAGAATCAATGGGCAAGGAGAATAAACGAAGTGATTTTAGCTTTGTGCCCTGATGAAGGTTTTTCCCCTTGCATGGCCAAAGCTACGGAACTTAAAAAAGACAAAATAAGACTGCTAAATGTCAAATTTGCAGGTAAAAGAAGAAGTCCAAATCACTTCAACATCTCAAATCAGGAAAACCAAGAGGCAGAAAACCTTTGTTGATTTTATCAGAACGATGTCGTTATAAATCGATGGTCGACTCCGAAGACAGGGCCACTCTATCAACATACAATAGTGTCAAATCCAGATGCTCTACAATCATGGATTTTACACCTTTGCCAGCTCAGCCCTATTTGAGTCGATTCTAATATTAAAAAAGAATACTACCGACAATTAAATCTAAAAAACGACATCAAAACTTTAAAAAACTAAAGACCCTTCTGATTCCTTGGTTTTCTCTGAATTGAAACTTCACTATAAATGGTTTTGTTTAAGGTTGCCCCAAATCACACTCTTTGGGGGGAGTAGCTTCGCAAAGTTAAAAACTGAAAACAATTGCCCATAGCGCATTATCGTTGATCGATTATATGACCAACACTATAAACATTGTTTTTTTCAGTTTCTAGATTTCGCTTATCATATTACTATAGCATTCTACTTGAGCAATTGTATTGCTCAGAAAAATAAGCTTTGCGTGGTTCGCTTTCAATTAAAAATAGTTGCACGATTTTTTGTTTACCGATTGTTTAAAAATACATTTCAGTTATCCATACAACCGACAGTGAAAAAAGTAATCACTAAAAACAAAATAATTTTCTGAGCGGAAGGTACGTAAGTGCGAGAATCAATATCGATAAAGCGGTTTGAGCTTAAATGTCGACGTAAAACACTGAAAAATAGATAATTATACTTTAACCGTTACCTAAGAAAAAAAGTCAAGATTTATCAATTTGAAGAATCGAAAACACTGGTGTATTCAACTATTGTTCAATCGATTATTCCGGATAGAGTATAATGATACTTGAAAATGCTCTGAATAAAATCCATGATAGTCTCATTATCAGAGCTAAAGCTGCTTGCAGATAGAGCCTCTAGAACTTACTTGGGTTTATTAATTAAAAAAACCTTTTCGTGGGCAAAAAAATTCATATACATTGATCTTGTTTGTGTTATGTTCATTGAGATCGACTTAACTAAGTTCGTTCTTCTATCCAACCTCTTCTGTTATCATGAGATAAAGATAAAATAGGAGATTCGCTAACTTCATTTATTTTTTTGCAATGGAATACGTAATAGAATGAAAAAAGTTATCATTAGGTACATTCATCTTGTCGATTTTCAGATAAGCTTAACAGCCTTATTGATGGCCCGTCGGTACACGATGCCCTAAGGTGTTGTTTTCCAAATGGATGATGATTGTATCGTATTCATTACTGTTATCCAGTGATTCGGACAAAAAGAGGACAACAAAATTATGTGTCAAAGGATAATTCGCTGATTCCATAAAAGATACCATTCCTTATCGGTAAAGGTGAGTTTGACGACACGTTTATGGATATGGACAAAGCAATCTTCGATTTAGTGTACAGGGTGCCTGTTTTTTTAGGGAGTTCATGAATCTTCGGTTTTATTGAACCCAAAATGATCAATAGGATTTCGTGATGAGGGCATAAAATATATTAAAATCAGCGGTTTAGGTGATGAGCTATGGTGTAAAGCTAATCGGGTGATGACCTGTATTTTGGTGGATTTGACCATGTAATAAGAAAATCCCGTGACTCATTTCTTTTGTAGCACCTCCCCGACCCTTTCTCTTAAAACAGGAAGGACTTCTGCTTCGAACCAAAGGTTTTGGCTTAGCCAGAACCTATTTCTAGGCGATGGATGTGGCAGGGGAAGGTAACGGGGCAGGTAGGCTTGGAAATTCCTAACGGTCTCCGTCAGGTTTTTCATGGCATTCTCCCTTAGGTAATACCGCTGGGCATACTGACCGATAAGTAGACCCAGTGCGATATGTGGCATCGACTTCAGCAAAGGAGCATGCCACTGTGGTGCACATTCTTTTCTAGGGGGAAGGTCGCCGGACTTCCCTTTGCCGGGATAGCAAAAGCCCATGGGTACAATAGCAACCTGTGATGTATCATAGAAAGTCTCTGAATCCAACTGTAACCACTTTCTCAGCTGTACTCCACTGGCATCGTCCCATGGAATTCCCGAGGCATGTACTTTGGTTCCCGGTGCTTGCCCGACAATCAGTAGTTTGGACTCGGGATGCGCTGATACCACTGGATTGGGCCCTAGGGCCAAGTGCTCTTTGCAGAGGCTGCAGGTGCTGATGTCTTTCAATAATTTTTTCAAATCGACACGGGTTTGGTCTTGCGGATGTCCTCCAGCAATTTTTCCGCTTGTAGAAAATGCCGTTTTTCATGCACGATCAAAATATCGAAAGTAGTCTCCAGAGGGTAGAAAATGTACTTGCTGGCGGGGGAGTGCAGTATGGCTCTTGATTCCAACAAAGCTCGGGACTGTTCTATTTTCGCTGCCAAAGCTTGCTGATTGACCTCAAAGCGATGGAGGATATCGTTTCCCACTTGGGTCGTGCCGGGTTCCCAAACAGGAAAGGTACGTGTCTTTTTCAGTGTTTCGGGTTGTACCGATTTTAGGATCATCTTTCCGAAGAAGTGATGCAAAAAAGAAATTCTGGCCAATACCGGAGGGCGGTAACCTTCACATTGCATCTTTTCGAGAATCGGAAAATAACTGTTGTTAATGATAATCAGATGATCGATATGCTGTGCAATACTCCAAGCTCCACTAGTGGGTTTCAGGTTCATTTCCCTTTCTTCCAAGTGTTGAAACCTGTCCTTGAAAAGTTCGGTGGTGGCTACGATTTCCTTGTTCCATTGTACTATTTTTTCTGATACCATCGCTGAATAGGGTTTGGTGTTTGTTATGACAATACTCCATAAAAGTCCGCTGTAAACTCTTGGTCTATACCAAGATTACATGGCACCTGCACACTTTTTATGCTTCACCGTTGTGTTATATTTTCAACCCAAAATGTCCATTAGAAAATCTATTCCGGACTTAACTGACTTCAAATCAGTAACCGAATGCGTTTTTTGAATTCACCGTAGCGGTGCTACGCTGAACCCAAGAAAACGCACTGATTCATTGCCATTTAAGTCCTCATGACGAAGTTCCAACGAACACTCTGGGTTCAATAGAGCTCATGAAACGACAGTTCGCTAGTTCTATATAGGCAATGATCATGGTTAAGAAAGCAACAGCTCCGAGATAAATTTGTACATGCAAATTTCATATGACCTTTAAAAATATAAGAGATATCGTTAAGAACAGTCTCCTGATTGCCATAATATCAGTCAAGGACTTTCCCCAATAGCTTGCTGAAATTGGTCGGGTCGATACGTAAATAGGAAGCCATATGTTTATGGGGAACCATGTTCAGCAAATGTGGACTACGCCGTAAAAATATCCTCAACCGTTCTTCGATACTGAAGGCCAACAGCTCATAATGCCTCTCGATAAGGCCACTGATGAAGGTTTCGCCTACCTTTCTGAAAAGTGTTTCTATACTTCGGTGTCGCTGCATCATGTGTTGATGTTGTTCAAAGGATATCCGTAAGAAGGTACTGTTGGTAATACACTCTAAAAAGCACTGCGATGGCTGTTGTCGAAAGAAAGACTCAGGTACTCCCGAGAAAGAGGGCGGATAGGTAAAAGCCATAACATGTTCCTTGCCTTCATTGAGGTAATAGGAGCGTTGCGCTCCTTCCAATACAAAGTACATAAACCGTTCCGTTTGGCCCTGCGAAGTCATCATTGTCTTCCTCTTGAAGGTTACAGGCCTCCAGAGAGCAGTATACTCTTCTAAAGCAGCACTATCGATAGGATGTATCTCCAACAAAAACGAGCTAAGGTCCAATGTGTCAAATTTAGAGATGGTCGGCCCTAATGGCTATTCGACACTAAGTATACTCAAGAAAAGATACATTTCAAAACGGGGTCTCTACTACTTTGTTTCTCCGGACAGCAGGGGTTCTGTCCATACACTATCCCATGGACTGTTTTTCAGGTATTGAAAAGACCTCGTCGGGACAAACTGTTACGTAAAGAACAGTGATGGTTAGAATACCGTAAAGCTGATGGGAGGTGGCTCAGGCCAATTTCCATCCCTCCAGTATGGTTCTATTCTCTAAAAGACGGTATAGCTGGTGGAGTTGGCCTTTGCTATGGATATCAGTGATGTTGATGCGAATATGATGCCCACTGACCATGTGTATGTTGAGTATCCATCGCTTTTTGAAGGCGGATACGACAAGGGCTATTACAATAATGCTCAGGCTTATCGGAGGAAGAATGATATGCCAGCACTCTACAGTAGATGCACTCTGACGGCAATCTATCAGAGCCAGAATCCATGCGATAGCAAAAAGGAAAGTAACCGCAGCAAAAACCATCCGGTATACGAACAGTACTCCTGTGATCTGCTCTGTCAGGACTATCCTTCTGATATCTGCATAAGCCAAGTGCTCGTTGATAAATCCATGTTGCTTTAGGTCAAGACCTAAGCTATCGATTAAGATATTTTGAGTTTCGATTTTAGTCATTTGAAAGGGGCGGTACATCGGTTTTCTTGGATAGAATTTAGAGGATGTTTTTTGATTTAAGGTCACAAATCAAGTTTAACGGTAGAAAAAGCAGATAGACAATTATATTTAGGAGCTATGTTGAATATGGGTGAATTGAGGGCTTTGTATTTTTCTTCAGAGTGGGGGCTTTTGCTTTGGACAGGTGTTTTCTATGTATGCCGTGTCGTATCTGTTTATGGCCCCAATAGTTACGGGGAGGCATTGGCTTCGGGCCAATAAGTGCCGTTGTTGAGATGAAAAAAAACCTAGTTGGAGTCTGTTTTATTATGCTCTTGCCAACAAGGTATACCCAAATAGGCCCATGGAAATCGTCTTCTAGTGTTAAGAAAATGATGCTCCCGAAAAGGTGGGAAACCGGAAAAGGAAGCAATCATCCGTAATCGGATGCTAGAGTATAATGGGCATGGTCTTCCCAATAATTCATATAAGTTTGCATTACATCTCCCGTACCCATGGGGCTTAGAGATGATATATGATTCCCCTAATTACAGGAATCAGCCCAAAAGATGACTTTTATCATGTTTTCATATAAATCATATCTTTTATTTTGTAGCATTATATTAAAGCAAATGATATTGGTAAGTCAAGAGAGTGCCTACAAGGCTATATTCGAGGCCTGTGAAGAAGGAATAGTAGTAGTTGACCCCGAGGGGCATATTATCGTGGCCAACAGGGCGGCGTTGCGAATGTTCGGTTACAGTTCCGAAGAGATGACACAGATGGAAATAGAGCGTTTGATCCCTGAGCGGTTCAGGCAACATCATGTACACTTACGGTCCGGTTTCCATCAGGACCCTATACCCCGTAAAATGGGGCGGGGCCGTGACCTGTTGGGTCTGAAGAAAGACGGAACAGAGTTTGCCCTAGAGGCAAGCCTGAGCAGCGTTGAGCTTGCGGGTCAGGTGCACATAGCGACCTTTATGATTGATATCACTGCTCGTAAGGAGATGGAATCCGTGTTGATAAAAAACGAAGAACAACTGGCACAATACGCCTCGGAGCTGGAGCAAAGGGTAAAACGAAGAACCATAGAGCTGGAGAAGGAGGTAGAGACGCGGAAAAAAGCAGAAGAAGAGACCAATATCGCACTCAAGAAGGAGCGCGAACTCAATGAACTCAAATCGCGCTTTGTGACGATGGCTTCTCATGAATTCCGCACCCCGTTGAGTACCATTCTATCATCGACGGCACTGATCGAACGCTATTCCACGGTGCGTGAAAGTGACAAGGAAAAGAGACACCTGAAAAAAATAAAGAGTGCCATAGCCAATCTCAATGGGATACTGAACGACTTTCTTTCCCTGTCCAAACTGGAAGAAGGAAAAATCATTCCCAACTTCCGTAGCGTACCACTGCACCAGCTTTTACAGAATGTCATCGATGAGATGCATCCCATAAAAAAGAAAAACCAGGAAATCCTGACCAGTCTCTCGACCGATACCCTGGAAATCGTTACCGATGAACATTTGTTGAAAAACATACTGATCAACCTGATTTCCAATGCACTGAAGTATTCGAGGGAATCGGGGACGGTTCATTTCCGGATGGAAGTGGAAGACGATCAAGTGGTCATCTCCGTAGAGGACCAAGGCATCGGTATCCCCGAAGAAGAGCAAAAGCATCTGTTCGAGCGTTTTTTCAGAGCGAAGAACGCACTGAACATACAAGGAACAGGCCTCGGACTGAATATCGTCAAGAACTATACGGAGATACTCGGGGGAAGCCTCCACTTTGAAAGTGCGGTCGACGAAGGCTCTACTTTTACCTTAAAACTACCCAAAAGGCAAAAATAAAAACCATGAAGAAAATACTCATCATCGAGGACAATGAAGACATACGAGAGAACATAGCAGAACTACTGGAGCTATCCGACTATGAAGCACTGACAGCGGAGGATGGTAAAGTAGGTGTGGAAAAGGCCGTAGAACACCTTCCCGACCTGATTATCTGTGATATCATGATGCCCGAGCTGGACGGCTATGGTGTACTGCATATCCTGGGCAAGAAGAAGGAAACTGCCGCGATACCCTTTATCTTTCTCACGGCCAAAGCAGAACGCAGCGACCTCAGAAAAGGCATGATCTTAGGTGCCGATGATTATATTACCAAGCCTTTTGACGATACCGAACTACTGGAAGCGATAGAAGTAAGACTAAAAAAGCAGGAAGCGCTGCAAAAAGAGTATGTGGCGGACAGTAATGAACTACAGAATTTTATCAGCGATAGCAATAAGCTACAGCCCATGATCGATCTGGACATGAACAGGAAGACCAAGCTGTACCGAAAAAAACATGATATCTACCGTGTCCACGAACACCCCACTCATTTGTACCTTATTCATAAAGGAAAGGTAAAGACCGTCCGTATCAATGAAGATGGTAAGGAACTGATCACGGGAGTATATGCGGACGGTGATTTTTTAGGCTACGAGGCACTGTTGGAAAAAAGTCCTTATAAAGACAGTGCTGAGACCATGGAAGATACGGAAATCATCAGTATCTCGAATAGCGAGTTCGATAAGATTATTTTTGGCCATGTAGGGATGGCCAGAAAATTCATCGAAATGCTCTCCAAGAAAGTCAACGAAAAGGAAGAGCGCTTACTGGCGCTTGCCTATAATTCCGTGCGCCAGCGGACAGCTGCTTTCTTATTGGACCTGAATGATAAGTTCAAAGTAAAGGAAGATGAAGCGCTGCTTTCCGTATCCAGGGAAGACCTCGCCAACATGGTGGGGACAGCCACAGAATCGGTCATTAGGGTCATCTCCGATTTTAGAGAAGAAGGAATCCTAGAGACCAAGCCGGGAAAAATCATTATTAAGGACATCCCACAATTGGAACGCATCAAAAAATGGCATGTGTCCTATTAGCTTATCGGCACCGCTTGTGAAGCGCCCATTGGCAGGGACGAATATGAATAGGACAAAATTCATCCCGATAGTTCTGTAGCATTAGTGTACTATGGTCGGATGCTTCGAAGCCCAGCGCGGGTCCGATAGACCGGAGTAAGTGAAGTGGACAAGAGAAATACAGAGAAGTAGAGCTACCGATAGGGGAGCGCCACAAAGGGGATATCCGATTGGTAGGCCATCATTCGTGTCCAACTCTTTCTGTAAAACTGTTCGAAAAAACCATGCTCTCTGGGTACGATGGCCAGTAACTGGATTTCATGTTTTTCCATATACTCACTGATATCGTCCGCGGTCTCATCCCCAAAGGAGAAGTAATAGCGATGCAATATGCCCCTAAGGTATTGTCCCAGCTTTTTCGCTTCTTCGGCCTCCCTTTGGGTGATATGGCTTGCTTTGCTAAAGTGGAGAACATGGATCTTTGAGCCAAAAAAGCGTGCTATTTCCAATAGAGGGTTCAAGGTCGATAGCTGCTGTATTTTTTTGTAATCTGCCGCCAGAGCGATGTTTTTCGGATAGATGAAGTCGGCATTTTCAGGGATGACCAGTATAGGACAGGTCATGGACTGTAAGGCGACATAAGTATTACTGCTAATGGTCATGGCCTTGAGCCCCTTTGCCCCTTTGGTACCCATGATCACCAAGTCTATCTTTCTGTTGTTGAGCTGGGCAGCGATAGCATCGACGGTAAAGGCGCATTCTATAATAAACTGATGAGAGACCTGTCCCAGTTCCGGAAACCCTTCTTTTAATTGATCGAACTGTTCGTAGGTCTGCTTGTATTTGCTCTCCTCCAGTCTTTCGATACTACTCGGACTCAATACCCCATCATGAAAAGTATGCATCTGATAGGCATGCAATAGCAGCAGCTTGGCATTCATTTTTTTTGCGATTTTCAGCGCATGGTCCAGGGCATTCTTGGAACAGTCCGAAAAGTCCATGGGGACCAGTATGGTGTATTGTTTCATGACCTTATACATTTGATACTGACAGGGTAGGGGAACAGTCGGGAGTAGCACGTAGTGCTACTCCCGAGATTTGACTTCAATCCGTATACGGATGGATATGTGCGAGTGTCAACCGGCCGATATCTTCTAGTTCGTCTTCAGAGATCGTTTCAGGGACCATGTTCGGATCGGTTTTCAGTTCTGCATTCAGTTCAAGGTTCATGGCATCGGTAAACTCCAATAGGTGAAAGGAATCAAAATTGATGTTTAGCTTTTCTCCGATTTTTTTGGCAACATCAGGGCTGATATAATCATTGGTTTTCATGATAGGAAGAATTTTGTTCTACGACGGTTTCGTTATAGCGTTTTATAAGGTGTATTGGACCTGCTCACGCTTCATTGATAGGAACAAAGTTATACTACAGTGCATTGAAAAATCAGGACGTGCATAGGGTGCACGCATGACATTCATCAGTAGCAGATGGAGCATCCCATGTCGGGCCTAAAGCGCACCGCATGGCCTTCTGTTTTCTGACCGATAAGCAGTTGTAGGTGGGAGCGGCTCATATTGGATATTCCTTGAGACGGTTGCAATCAGTGTTTTCCACCGAAAACAGAGCTAGGTTTACAATAGAAGAATTGGCTTGAAAAACCAGTTGCTCAAGAAACAATGGGACTCTGTATCTTGATGATGGTGTAGGTAGTCGCATTAGTGCTGTTTTGAAATTATAATCAAATTTTGTTAACGCTTATTCTGAGTACGGAACGAGCGTAGAGAAATGTTCTGAGAACATTTTCGCGAAGGGGCCATCCACCCGAGTGGAAAGGATAGCTACGCTATTTTCTGAAACTTCAACGGTTTATGCGCTCAAAGATGACATGAAAGAGATACCGTTCAAAACGCTCTTGTAGGCTAATTTTCCATGATTTTTTTAATATGCCCTTGCTGGGAGGGGAGTAGTTCTTGACTCGAAAGACAAGAAATTATTTGCTTACCTAACAGTTAGTAGGTATACTTGCATCGTGAAAACGAGCAGCGATACCAAAGAGAAGATTTTGGATTTGGCCAAGTATCATCTACAGGCCAGAGGTTATTATGCTTTCAGTTATCATCAGGTGTCCTCCGAGCTCGGCATCAAGAATGCGGCTGTCCATTACCATTATCCCACTAAGTCCCATTTGGCCAATGATGTGCTGATACGTTTTATGGATTGGTTCAAAGAATGCACACTTGGTCCCGAGCATGCAGGTTTCGACCCATGGAAGAAATTGGACTGGCTGATTGCTATCTATCGGGACAATGTGTCGGGGGGTAATCAGATGTGTCTCATTGGAGCTTTGAGTTCCGATTATCTTATGATTCCGGACTCTCTGAAAGTAGCCTTGAACGATACGGCTGCCACCGTACGCAAATGGCTGACTTCCGTATTGGAAGAGGGACTGAAAACAGGTGTCTTCGATTTCAAGGGAAAACCTTCTGATAAGGCCTCCTTGATACTGACGAGCCTTATCGGGGTATCACAGGTCAACAGGACGCTGACGGAAAATGCCTTTGAACAGGTAATAGAACAGATCAAACAAGATTTAATACGATAAATAAAAAATACATGAATACAAGAAGAGTGGTGATCACAGGTCTTGGGGCACTGAGCCCCATCGGAAACGATCTAAAGACTTTTTGGAAAAACCTGATTTCCGGTACCTCGGGTGCGGGTCCCATCACCAAGTTCGATGCTTCTAAGTTCAAGACACAATTTGCCTGTGAGCTGAAGGAGTTTGATTTTCTCGACTATTTCGATCGTAAGGATATCCGCAAGAACGACCCTTTTACCTTATATGCGCTGATCAGTGCAGACGAAGCTATCAGCGATTCGCAATTGGCACTGGATAAAACAGATCTGGATAGGTTCGGTGTTATCTGGGCCTCTGGCAATGGCGGTATACATACTTTCGAAAACGATGTACTGGAGTTCTCCGAAGGGGAGGGTACTCCCCGTTTCAGCCCTTTCTTTATCCCTAAGATACTGATCGATACCCCTTCTGGAGCTATCTCTATCAAACACGGCCTGAAAGGGGTCAATTACTGTACTGTATCTGCCTGCGCTTCTTCCAACACGGCCATTGTCGATGCTTTCAACTATATTAAATGGAACAAAGCGGATGTGATGGTCGCCGGTGGCTCAGAGGCCCCGATTACGAGGGCCGGCATCGGAGGGTTCAATGCCCTCAGGGCACTCTCCACACAAAACGATAGCCCTGGGACGGCTTCACGCCCTTTCGATACGGGCCGAGATGGCTTTGTCATGGGAGAAGGTGCCGCTGCTTTGATACTGGAAGAATACACCCATGCCAAGCAACGGGGAGCTACGATATATGCCGAAATCGTCGGAGGGGGAATGACAGCTGATGCCTATCATACCACGGCCACACACCCCGAAGGAGAAGGGGCTATCCGTGGCATGCGGGCTGCCATCGAAGAAGCGGGCGTCGACGTTTCTGCTGTTGACTATATCAATATGCATGCGACTTCCACGCCCGTAGGAGACTTATCCGAGATCAATGCCATACAACGTATGTTCGGGGACCATCTCCGAACAATCAGTATCAGTGCAACCAAATCCATGACGGGACATCTTATGGGGGCGGCAGGCGCCATAGAGGCCATCGCTTCTGTCAAGGCATTACAAGAAGGCATCATCCCGCCGACCATCAATACCACGACACCGAGTCCCGAGATACCCGAATTTATCGATCTTACGCTGGAAAAAAGTGTCAAGAAAAATATCGAATATGCACTCAGTAATACCTTTGGCTTTGGAGGGCATAATGCCACGGCACTTTTCAAGGCCTATCGTGACGAATAACAATAGCCTATTGTTGAAGCGATTTCGTCATTCGGAATGCCTTTCGGCAGAACTTAAAAGTAATGGCCAAAGGGTCCGTGCAAAGGAAGAATGTCCTTGTGCTTGCACTTCTATCGGGCGATGATCTGGCCGAAAGCCCCAAAGATGCCAGGGAATGACTATACTGCGGATTTGTAGGAATCAAAAGAAAAAATAGCCACTCGGTCAGATCGAGTGGCTATTTTTTTTGGCAATAGTGTCAATGCGTACGGTTTTGGGGAGGAAAAAAGAAACCACTTGTATTTTCAACCCGGGTCATGCGTTGGAACTTCGTAACGAGGGTTTGCATATCCATAAATCAGGGAGTTTTATCGGATTCAGCATAGCACCGCTATGGTGAATTCAAAAAACGCATTCATTTACTGATTTGAAGCCAGTTAAGTCCGGAATAGATTTTCTAATGGACATTTTGGGTTTAATGGAATCAATTGGAAATCATTCACACAATAAAAAATGAATGACGCACATCAAATAGTCTATACATCCATTTCCATGGCGATATAATTCACATAAGGTACAAATCCTGTTTTTTTGAAAAAAGCCATAAGGTCATCGGCGTTTTCATCGATGTGGGCTACCGTTAGAGCTTTGCCTTCAAGCAGCGTGCCTACTTCTCTGAGCAGTACTGTAGCGTATCCCTGTCGGCGATACTTCGGGTCGATACCCAATCGATGGATACGGGCCGTGGCTCTTTGATACAGTATATACCCGATACAGTGTCCGAACACATGTAGCTCCAATGTGCCGTAGTAATGGAGGTTTTTTTCTGTTTGCTCGTTGCAGTCCATAAAAGTAAGTGGATGTGGGCCGAAGGGTGCATAGGTATCCCACCTTGGCCTGATCACTTTAGTAATGGTATAGGGAGAGTTACACTTCATGGGAGAAAGATTCGGTGCCGCCCTATGAAGGGTATGTAGTTCCGATTTCTCTGTAAAACCGATTTTCCGATAGCTATGAATAGCTATAGCATTGGTCTTGAGTACCTCCAGTGTACACCTCAGGATGTTCGCCTTCCGTAGCTTTGGTAGAAGGAAGGTATACATCGCTTGTGGTAACTGCTGTCCCCTGTACGCATTTCTCACGCCAATGGCACAATTGTAAGCGGTTTTGATACCCTTGTGGTTTCCGATGACCGTATAACAGAAAGCCAACAAGGTATCCTTGAGGAATACCCCAACCGAGAAGTCAAAGTCTATACCTATTCTATGGACAAACCGATGGATGAACTTCGGCTCATCCATATTCACACCGAAGGGATAGTCTTTGTAAGCATCTGTGAAGGCGAGGAACATCTGATGGATATCGTCCAACTTGAGGACCCGCATGGTCAGTGGCATAGCTATATCTGTTTACTGTTGGCGAAATTAGTGAAATTTTGGTTTTTAATACAATGAAGTATAGCCTAATCGCCCTTATTTCAACCTGGATTATGTATTAGGGCTTAGTTAAGAGGGTTTAAAAAGCAATAAAGCAGGGTGTTTTATCGGATTCAACGTAGCACCGCTATGGTGAATTCGAAAACGCATTCACTTTGCTGATTTGCAGCAATTTAAGGCCGCAATAGAAGGGCTATTGCATGATCCGGGTTCAATGAAGACAGTACAATATACCCCAGTGAAGATGGATTGATAAAATGACAGACGGAAAATCTTGAACCCGAATCAATTGTGATTAAGTATACTTCAAAAAATGTGTGTAACTCAACCGATTTGAAACTGTAGTAGAATAACCCGATTCAAACAATTAATACAAACTTAGCTTTTAAATATCGCCTATCTTCCTGTTCATTTTGCTTCACTCTGCGTGGACAATCCTCGCGATAGCGCTGCTATCCTTGCGGTTATCGCCTTGATTGAAAAAAAATGACCCGCGGAATCTTATACGACATTTAAAACCCAAATTTGTATAACTTGTTGGCACAAGTCATTGGTGAATCAATTTCCGATGGTAGGGCAAGACGGTCATGGTCATAGCAATTTGATGGACGCTTGAATACCTATATGGCTTAAAAAAAAAGGTTAAATTCATTTTTGTCGCTATAATCCTCACAATTATTGAAACTTACAGAAGGATATTTCGTACATTACAAAGTATTAGCTATTATTAAATATTTGAAAAACATATATACGCTACCGATGATTAGCTTGTTGATTGTAGTTCTCTATTCGAGTTCTATAACTCTGGTCTGTGCGCAAGAAGGTGTCTATGTGGGCAATGAACAGCCAAGACAAGAGCAAGAGCAAGATGATGAGAACCCTTCTTCAGAGGATGAGTATTTCAGTGAATCCTCTTCTTATTCTGATAGAGCTCAATCACCTTCCGGCCGCAATACCAACGTTATTCAAAAAAACCAACTAATGGATAACAAAGAGTCTCCCAATAATTCTCAAGAAAGTAAGCCAACGGAAAGTAGAAAAAACCGTAATTCAAAGACCAAATCTGAGTCAGACTCCATGCTTTCCTTTAATTTTATCAATTATTTTCTTCAAAAGTTTAAGTTTACCGATCGCTTCGATTAAGTTTTGAAAATTCGACTTCTCTGTATTCAGGACATGATTGCCCCACCAATAAACCATCCAAAATTCATCTGTAAATAAAAATACAGGCACCTGTTCTTCATAATCCCAGAATAGATTCCACCTTCGATAAACAGTCCCCGAGAATGTTTTGTAAGATACTGTAGTAGGGATTTGTTGTCGATTATTCGAAATGTAGAATCATGGGCGAAAATAGAAACGCTATCTTCGAAAATTTCAGCGTAATCGAGCGTCAAAAGACTAAATTTGGATTGAATACAATAATGGGCCTGAGATAAATTTGTACATGTCGATTTTATATGTTCTATGAAAATCAAAGATATACTGTTTAAAACAGTCTCTCTGTCTTCGATAAAACCATGATACAGGATAGAAGGGTATACGGATTAACCGTGAATTGATACCTGATATAGCTATCCCGTTATTTTTCATGAGTGGTTTTGTCGTCACCCTTGCTTGCAACACTGTTGCGGATTATCTAATTTTGTAATAAACTTATATATCATTATCAAGCATTTAGCAAACATATTTCTTGTCGGCAGTTTCTTATTGCCGAGTTCGATGCTGTTCGCGCAAGAGCAGTGCAACTGTTCTGTTTCCGGGAAAGTTGTGGACCGTGAGACGGGCATACCACTTTACGGAGCCATTGTGCGTATTCCCGAATTGGAGGTGGGAGTCTCCATTAACAAAGAAGGTAAATACCATCTGAAGAACCTCTGCCCCTGCCCGTCTTCCTGTACCATAGAGATCAGCCATGTCGGTTATGGTACCCTCAGTGAGCACATAACACTGGGCGTGAAAGGTGAGCATCACTTTTATTTGGAAGAGAACAATCTTTTGCTCAATGAAGTCACCGTTAGTGACCAAAAAGTGAGTGAGGGTATAAGTACTACTGTTCAGACACTCTCCGATGAGGCCCTAGAGCGAGAGCGGGGAAAAAACCTGGGTGATGCACTGAAGTCCATCACGGGAGTGAGTACCTTACAGACAGGAGTAAACGTCTCCAAGCCCGTTATCCACGGACTCCATAGTAACCGTGTACTGACCTTGTACAACGGCGTACGTTTGGAAGGGCAGCAGTGGGGGGCCGATCATGGGCCGGAGATAGACCCTTTTGTTGCTTCCAGTCTATCGGTGGTCAAAGGTGCCGCCTCGGTCAAGTACGGTTCCGATGCCCTTGGGGGGGTAATTATTGTCAACCCACCGGAGCTGATGGACAAGACAACGCTGAAAGGAGAACTCTATATACTGGGCATGAGCAATGGTCGGGCGGGAGTTACCTCCTCTACACTACAGGGAGGACAAAAACTGGGTAAAGGTACCTTGGGTTGGAGAGTGCAGGGCACGGCCCGTAAGTCGGGGGACAAGAAAACACCTAATTATAGCCTGACCAATACAGGTGCACAAGAGCTGAATTTTTCGGGAGCCCTTGGTTTTCATCAAAAAAAGTGGGGCCTGGAAGCCTTTTTCAGCCGCTATGATACCGAACTGGGGATACTCCGAGCTACCTCCTCTTCCAGTCTGGAAGAACTGCAGGAAGCATTGGATGCTGAGCGACCGGACCCCGTACTGGATTTTACCTATCGTATCGGCGCCCCCAGACAAGAGGTCAAGCATGACCTTCTCAATATCAAAAGTCATTACGACTTCAAGTTAGGTTCGCTTTCCCTGATTTATGGTTTCCAGACCAACCAACGTCAAGAATTCGATGTACGTAGAAGTAGCCTCAGGGATTTTCCCTCTTTGGACCTGACCATCACTACCAGCACCTTGGATTTAGAATGGGAACACCATCTTTTCAAGAAAGATCATGGAAACTTTGGTATCAATTACCTTAGTCAGGAGAACAGAAATATCCCAGGTACACAATCCCAATCCTTTATACCCAATTTCAACCAGTCTTCCTTTGGCGCTTATGCCATTCAGCATTTTCATTATGAACACTGGTCCTTGGAGGCCGGGTTTCGGTTTGATAGAAAACGGTATGATATCTCTGGACGTGATGTCATCAACAGAGTATTTAGAAACACACTCGATTATACGAATATAACGGGTACCATAGGGGCCTCGTGGGACATTGGAGGGCAGTCCTCACTCACTACCAACATAGGTACGGCCTGGCGCCCTCCGAACTTGGCCGAGCTTTATAGCTTTGGACTCAATCAAGGTGTCGCAGCGGTAGAGTATGGACTGGCCTTGGATAACTTCGGTCTACCCACGAAGAATGTGGATAACCTCAAAAACGAACAGGCACTGAAATGGACCAATACTTTTCTGTCTCGAAAAGACAGACTCGTGCTGGAGGGCACGGCCTATATCAACTGGATAGCCAATTATATATTCCTCAGACCCGAGAGCATCTCCATAGGTCAGAGAGGTGAGTATGTCGCTTACTGGTACCGTCAGACCAATGCTTTCTTTGCCGGTGTCGACTTGGCAGCTACCTATGACTTGGTCAAAAACTGGAGCCTTGAAACCAAGGCCAGCTATATCAGTGTAAGGGATGCCAAAAACAAGGACCGCTTTCTATACATGCCCAATAATACCTTGGAAGTAGCGCTGTCCTATCATAAAGAAAAATGGAAAGGGCTGGAGGACCTCCATGCTAAAATAGGGCTAAATTATAACGACCGACAACGTAACGGCCCAGAGAGAGTCATTTTCCCCAGAGAACTAGAACGGCTTTCCATTAGCGGCGGCAATCCATTCGAGGAGGACCTGCGTACTTTCGATATTCAAGATGTGCCGGATGCCTACGCTCTGCTCAACCTTGAAATGGGAATGGCCAAATCCTGGGGCGAACATCGACTGGATATAAAACTGGAAGTGTTCAATGTAGCGAATGCCGTCTATCGGGAGTATACCAATCGACTCCGTTATTATGCTGACGATATGGGTAGAAATATTACCTTGGGGTTAAAATATTCCTTTTGATGGGAATATGGACCGTTGGAATAAGGAAAGACAAATTTCGGCCCATAAGTTTGCAACATTGTTGCATTTTGATTTACTTTGTATCATAACCGTTGCGCGAAGAACCCAAATAATACAAAACGTTATAGTAAAATGATGAAAAATCTTAATCCCTACCCTCTAGCATTACTACTGGGATGTTCTCTTTTCACTGCTGCCTGTGGTGATGATGATAGTGTGCCCGAGGTAGAAGAAGAGAATATACCCGAGTTGATTACAGAAGTAAAGCTCAGCTTTTTGCCTATGGCAGGAACAGCTGGAACGCTAGTAGAGGTGATGGCTACTGATCCCGACGGTACGGGACCGCAACCCCTTGCGACCAGTGATTCCATTAGATTAAAAGGAGGTATCGAGTACCGTATGAATATCGAACTGACCAATGGCTTGGCTACTGGCGAAGAAAGTGATATCAGTGCAGAAGTAGAAGAGGAAGCAGAAGAACATATGCTCTTTTTCGGATGGACAGAAGGACTGTTTTCTAGCCCGGATGGTAACGGAAACATAGACGATAGAGCGGATATTGTCAATTATGATGCCGCTGAAAACGATGAAAATGGACTACCACTCGGACTGACAGGAACTACTTGGACGCCAGTCAATGAAGAGAAAAAAGGGTCTTTCACCATCAAACTTCAGCATCAGCCGGATTTGGATGATGGTACTGTTCAAAAGACTACAGACTCAGGTTCTACTGTCGGGGATAATGACCTTGATATTACCTTTGGTATCAAAATCATTCCCGGCAGCTGAATTAAATGAAAATTAGTGAAATAATTATAGGATAATTATTTGGGTTGAATAGGATAGTAAGCAGTATGGTGTTGACTTACTATCTAAAGTATACGGCTGACCTTTTTAGGTTAGCCGTATTCCGTAAATTTACGATGTGTTTAGGAAGTAAACAAATGGTCAACTTACTTTCTGCATAAATTTTTTGAGTTCGTTCATGTCCAGCTGTCCTTCATACAATGCTTTGCCTACAATAACGGCAAATACACCCATATCGTTCAGCTTTTCGATTTCTTCTACTTTACTTACCCCTCCACTGGCGAGTACCCGAATATCGGGGAATTTATCCAAAATGGCCTGATAAATGTTATACGATGGTCCTTGAAGGCCTCCGTTCTTCGCGATATCGGTAGTTTTTACATATTTCAGACCACGCTGGTAAAAATAGTCGATATGGTCCATCAAATCGATATCGGTTTCTTTTTCCCATCCTCGGATTCTTATTTTTCCATCCATGGCATCTGCTCCCAAGGTTATTTTCTCTCTACCATAAGAGATGATCCATGAGGCGAACAGTTCCTTACTACTGACGGCAGCACTGGCGGCAGTGATGTATTTGGCACCATATTCATAGGCTTTACTGATGTCACCATCGGTATGGATACCTCCCGTAAAATCAACCTTTAAGCTTGTATAGCCCGCGATGGCTTCCAGTATGTGATAATTGACAGGTTGTCCCCTACGCGCCCCGTCCAAATCTACCAGATGTACTACCTCAGCGCCCATGTCTTCAAAGCGCATGGCCAGATCGATAGGACTTTCGTCATATACCTTCGTCTTACTAGGATCCCCGCCCAAGAGACGGACTACTTTTCCATCGCGAATAACAATCGAAGGTATAATTTGAATCATAGGTCTTGAGAGTTTGAAAGAATCGGAAAATTATATGATAAAGGTCGCTTTTGAAAGTATTTTGCGAACCAATCAGGAAAATCCAAAGGATTCAGTGACTGTTTTGGAATTATATTTGAAATTTGTTATAGCTTATTTTGGAAGCAGAAGGGGGCGGCACAGAGCGCGAAGAAAGTGTCCCGAGGACAATTTTAGCGAAAGGACCATCCCAGCGCCATTAAAGATAACTGCGCTATCTGCGGGTTTTCAATGAATTGAATACCAAAAGAAGCACACGAATGAACAGGCTCAAAGAAATTGAAAACTTGAGTTGACTATTGTCCATGCGAGTTCCACGTACCTATTGGAAATCAATAAAACAGGTGAAAATAGATTGGATACAGTTCAAAACAGTCTTTCGGTATATCCTATCCTTTATTTTTCACCAGTCAAACTGGCTTAACATTTAGTCTTTGAATTTAGTCATTTTTTGCGGGGTAAACAAGCCCAAATAGGAGTGCTAATGGCTAAGCGAAGCTGATGTATACTTAGGAAAAAATGAAAAGAGTAACCTTATCGGCAATGGCCAAGGAGAAAAATCCGTATCGTGTAGAACCGTTACCGGTAGACTTGTCATCGGGGGTTTTAGAAAATAATGGCACTTAAGTCAACGAATCATCCTGCCCCCAATCAATTGCATTTGAGTATAATATACTAGGCAGAAATAAGGGAATCGTATCTGGACGCTATCGATTAGAGCCGATAGGAGTTCATTTAGGAAAGGTCCTACCCTGCTGAAATTCCTAATGGTTATCTACGGATACTTACTTCTTACAATACAGGTATAATCAAGACTATGCTTCCGGATGATCTTCCCATTTGTTCCTGTCCTAGGAATGTAGTGCAGGATGATGTCGGCATTCCTGCTTTTTTTGGTGACATGAAAGCATTATATTTGGCCGAAATATAATAATTATACTATTTATTTTATGGAATTCACCAATGATGCCTACCGTGTACAGGGCTTGGACCTACACGAAATCTGCGACAACTTCGGTACTCCCGTGTATGTTTATGATGCCGAGAAGATAGTAAACCAACTGGAAAGCTTGAAAAAGGCCTTTGCGGGCAATAAGCTGAAAATAAAGTTTGCCGCCAAATCACTGACGAACCTCGCTATTCTGAAACTTATCCGTAAGCACGGTGGAGGCATCGACGTAGTTTCCATTCAAGAGGCACAACTTGCGCTCAAGGCAGGTTTTGAGGCCAAGGACATTTTATTTACCCCCAACTGTGTGGGATTCGATGAGATTTGTGAGGGGGTAAAGTTGGGTTTGATGATCAATATTGACAACCTATCCATCCTGAAAAAATTTGGAGAGACCTATGGTAACAGTAAGCCCTGCTGCATACGGCTGAACCCGCACATCATGGCCGGTGGTAATAAAAAAATCTCTACGGGACATGCGGATTCCAAATTCGGTATTTCCATCTACCAGTTACCGGATGTACTGGAGCTCATCGATAAATATGGGATGGACGTCATCGGGCTTCATGTACATACGGGTTCCGATATTCTGGATGCGGATGTATTTATGCAGATGTCAAAAATCATTTTTGAGGCCGCGAATAACTTTGCTGAACTGAAGTTCATTGATTTTGGCAGTGGCTTTAAAGTAGCTTACCAAGAAGGGGATATCGTAACGAGTATCGAAGAACTGGGCAAGAAGTTGAGTTCTGCCTTTCGAGAGTTCTGCCAAGAGTATGGTACGGAACTGGAGATGTGGTTTGAACCCGGAAAATACTTGGTCAGCGAGGCAGGTCTGTTTTTGGTCAAGACAAATGTGGTCAAGGCCACACCGGCGAGGACTTTTGTAGGTGTGAACTCCGGCCTTAACCACTTTTTACGACCGATGATGTACGATGCCCATCATGATATCGTAAATATTTCCAATCCTAGTGGTGAGAAACATGTCTACTCCGTGGTCGGTTATATCTGTGAGACCGATAACCTTGGCTGGGACCGACAATTGCATGAAGTCAGGGAAGGGGACTTACTTGCTTTCAAAAATGCGGGAGCCTACTGCTTCTCCATGGCATCCAATTACAACTCCCGTTTGAGGCCTCCTGAAGTACTGATCATTGATGGTGAGGCAAAACTGATTCGCAAACGCGAAACTATGGAGGACATCACCCGTAATCTGGTCGATATAGAGATTTGATGCTACTATACTTGCCTTTGGATACCCATCAGCAAGAAGAACCTATGTCCTAAAGATGAGAATCCGGCCTATTTTTTTAGAGCGGATTTTTATTGCGGAACAGACTTCTTCAAATCAGTGAAATAGATGTATTTGCGCTTATACTCAAGCACAATTGGTTTGGGACAGGGTGTTTTTGGATGGAACGGTATGTTTAACCCGGATCATGCGTTGGAACTTCGTAACGAGGGTTTAACCCAAAATGTTCGTTGGAACTTCGTCATGAGGACTTAAATGACAATACATCAGTGCGTTTTCTTGGATTCAGCGTAGCACCGCTACGGTGAATTCAAAAAACGCATTCAGGTACTGATTTGAAGCCGGTTAAGTCCGGAATAGATTTTCTAATGGACATTTTGGGTTAAACCTATAAAAACAGAGATGCGATGCCAATAACAATGTAGAAAATTACCTATCCTAGTCTACTGGTGCTGTATTTCTATTTCCAAGAGTATCCGTCTCTGAACAAGTGGCCCCTACGTTTTTTGTTTTTTCTATAAATGATGGAAAACAGCTCTTTTTTGATTTTTTTCTCGGAAAACCGGTGGACGAACTTCTTCCCATCGATGATAATATAAAAACGAAAAGGAACGAACCGCTCCAAAAAAACAGCAGGAGACAGGCCTTTCCACCCTTTGGGAGCATGTTCATGGCTAAGGTGAATGCAGATCTCCAGACTTTCGCCCGGAGCGATGGGAGTAAGCTCTTCAGTACTTTTGACCTTCCCCTTATCAATAAATTTCACCGGATAGACCTCCCCGGTATACTCCACCTTTAGAAAACCACTGATATGGTTTATCGTTTTTTTGGAGGTGTTGGTGCCGCTGGCCAGAAAACAGCGGATGTACCAGTAGGACCTTCCCTTGGATTTTATCTGTTGTCGCATCTCCAGAAAGCGCTCAAAAGACCATTTGATAGGGCTTCTGACGATGGTCTTTTTGATGGCGATATAGGCGATGAAACCGACAAAGGTCAGGGTCAATGTGGTGTGATAGAAAGTCGTTAGTGCCACTCCCATAATATCCCTGAACCGTACAGAGATGGTCATATATACGTCGGCTACCCTTTGGATATCGGTCATCCATAGGGCTATGGAGGGCAGAGCTGTAGAGGTCATATAGGCCATGAAAGCGGCTACCAGTTGACCTCCCTCCGGGTCGTTCACTATTTCTTTCCAGGTTTTCATGATGGTTTCAAATCAAATATCTTTTCAAACTACTCTCGTGGCTATCCGTAGCTCCCGTCCATACCGAGACTACTCCGCTAAAGGGTTCAGAATCTGATACCATTCGGAAGCTTAGGGAATGCGTACTGTTCCTACAATCTCTAAAAAAGTACTGGACAAGGTCGCACTGCGCGTACACTCCATAGGTGTATAGTGGAGCGAAGAATATCACTTGATCATGCCCAAGCGCAATATGGTTTGGAACTCGATGGTTTTCTATGGTAAGAGCTTGTTCGAACGATAGGATTTCTGATGACCGACCCTCAGATAACAAATGTTAACAGACTCTCCATAGTAAGGCTTTCTATTGGCCAACCGCCCAATTCGCTACTGCTTGAATATAAATCGGTGATCAACTATTGGTCTTTGTTAATACTACTCTATAGCTATGCTTTTGGTAACCTTTTGCGCGGTCTACTATACTTTGCACAAAACCCCGTAAGGGATGTTCAGCCCTCAAAAAGCGTATAGTTTCCTCCTTTTCGGAACTTGCTCACATCGAAGGCGGGCAGGCTACGCTCCCCGAAATACTTTTTTTTCGATGTATGGAACAGGTTTTTAATGGCCATGGCAATAGGTCCCTCACCCTGTTGGCGTCGTCCGAACACACTGTCATTGACCTTTCCGCCATGAAGTGAGCAGACTTGGTTCCATACCTTTTCCTTTCTATCGGGAAAGTGCCGTTCCAGCCAGTCCTCAAACAACTGTGCTATGGTACCATTGAGCCGAACCACTGTATAGCCCGCTTCGCTGGCGCCATGCTCCGCAGCCATCTTGAGCAGGCTTGGTATTTCGTGGTGGTTCAGTCCAGGTATCAAGGGTGCTGCCATGATGCCTACCGGTATACCACGCGAAGCCAGTTTTTCCATGGTCTTCATTTTTTTGAGCGCACTGGCAGTCCTTGGCTCCAGTACTTTTCTCAGGTCCTCGTTCAAACTGTTGATGGAAAAATACACATGGACCAGCTGATGCTCTGCCAATTCCTCCAAGAGATCGATATCCCGGATGACCAAGGAATTTTTGGTGATGATGCCTACCGGGTGTCGGTATTTCAGGAACACCTCCAGTAACTTGCGTGTAATGCCCAGTTTTCTCTCCAGTGGTTGATAACAATCCGTATTGCCCGATAGCATGATAGGACTCGGCCTCCAACGTTTTAGCAGCAATTGCTGTTCCAAAAGTGCGGGGGCGTTTTTCTTGACGATAATCTTACTTTCAAAGTCCAGGCCCGCACTGTAGCCCCAGTACTCATGTGTGGTCCGTGCATAACAGTAGGTACAGCCATGTTCGCAACCTTGATAAGGGTTCAGTGAGTACATCGCCTTGAGGTCGGGACTATCCACTTTATTGACGATCTTCCTTGGTGTTTCATAGAACACCTTCGTCTGCGGAGCTGTCAGCAATGCTTCATCCAGACCTTCTTTATGCTCAGTGACATAAACTGAACTCAGATAAGGGTTGTGGGATTGTAACTGAGTACCTCTTCCTTTGAATTGCGTATTATCCATAAACAAATTTACTAAATTATTTAGTATAAGCTAATCTATTTAGATTGCGAAATTGCAAATGTGCCTTTTATTGGATAATCCCAAAATAATCAATAGAGAACCTATTCCGCGCATAAATAGCTTCATACCGGAAGCTTTGCCCACCGGTCTTCATTTACCATAGCGGTGCTATGCCGAACGAATCCAAATGGCCGGTATTTTGCTATTTATACGCTCATCACGATTTCTATCGATCAATTTGGGATAATACTGCGAAAATTGCGTAATGGTAAAGAAAATGCCATTCTAGACTGATTTTGAACCGCTAGGCCGACCAGCGACGTATGTAGGCTATACTAAGTGATGATCCTATGGCCTCTATCTTCTTTAGATGTTTACTTAAAAGTTCCTCATATTTGATGGCTTTGTACAAACTTAGCTTTTAAAATCGCCTATCTTCCTGTTCATTTTGCTTCACTCTGTGTTGACCACCCTTGGGATAGCGCTCCATCCCTGCTGTTCTCGCCTTGACTGAAAAAAATAACACGCGAAATATTATACGACATTTGAAACCCTAATTTGTATTACTTACTTATTGGAAATGGTATTGATATCGATATACTTAGAGACTGTTTTAAAACGTATCTTTTTCTTTCTTATGTACTTCTTGATTTCGTTGAAATTTCCGCTAGCCAGCGCGACAGGCTATCTTTGTCAATGGCTCACGCGACAGACCGGCCCCTTCACTAATAATGCTCTCGGGGCATTATTTTAACGCTCGGTCCTTTCCAAAAATAAATGATAATAAATTTTAAAACAGTCCCTTAGGCTCAATGGGTTTGGGACAAGATATTTTTGGTCGGTCTACGCCCTTGGGAAGCCTCCCCGATGACCAATGAACTTCATTATCCCCTGACTGTACTCTGAGCTATTTCGCGATTCACATTCTCTTAGGTATAGATAACAGGGATACCTAGATGATTATTGTACCTTCTACGGTATTTCCAAAGGACAGTGTTTGTCCGGATTGATGTCGATGACCGCTCCACCAGGCCAGAAAAGCATCGATTTGATGCCAGTTATCCATAGTAGCCGGCAGGATAAGATTATCGTTCCACTTGCATTTACAGTAGTACTTGAAAACTTCGATATCTTTTTTGTATTCATGGTCTCCTATGAGCATTTTTTTGACAAATGCCGCAGGATATGTTTCAAAACAGCGTATGCCCGATTTTTCGATAAGCGCTTTCAGCCGCATGGCACGCGCCGACAGACCACCAAGAAACATGGGCGACATGGCCCCCAGTTCCCTGTCCGAGGCACGATAGAAGTAATCCTCTTCTTGCTCCGCTTGTGTATAGACCAAGGGTAGGCTGAGCGGGGCATCGATGAAAATCTGTCTGGGCTGTCGTTCAAAGACAAAATCGAGGATGAAACGGTCGGCATCCTGTTTTTTGGCACTTTGTAGCAGTTTGAGGGTATCGCTCTCCGAATAGCAGATAGCCGTGGTACCCGCCATCTTGGCACCGAAGTCGATTCCGATATGAGATAACATAGTAGCAGTTTTATGGGGATGTCCTTTTTTGTCTTCGACAGCGTTCGCTACAATAGTGGACGGACTCCCAGTTAAGTTTCCATTTCTTCCTCCATGTAAAAGTGAGGCCACAGTGTGGACAGGTCTTCTGCGGTAGGTCCCTCTTTTTTATCATCTTGGTCATATGTACTTAGAACAGCGTATAGGTCACATTGTTCATCGGGAAAACGGTCTCGTTTTTTTATCAAAGCAGTAGCTACGGGGCCAGGGCCATCAGGGCAGCTCCGATATAGTGGGCATTTTGTTCTTTACCTATCGGTAGTTTCATAGTGGATACGGTGTTCCGAATAGTAATGGTAACGAACCTATTGCATTTGGGTATATCGTGGGCTTCTATGATAACAGTTGCCTTTTCCCGCTCCACGTGATGGACTATGGCATTGGGTTCGCGAGGTCCCAGTGGACACTTCCGCAGGTTTTCGAGGGCATGGTGACCATACATCAGAAATTATTTCCAGGCGTACCTATTGCATTGATGTCGGCATCGGGCAGTGCCTCTCTGAGGCGCTCCACCTCCGATTCCTTCATATCGCTGAAACCGAGATCGATATTGCGCAGTCGTTGTAGGGCTTCGAGGTTCTCGGGAAGTTCACGTAACCCGTTGTGACCAAGGTCCAGTTCTTCCAGTCGCTTCAGTTGTGTGAAGCTTTCGGGTAGTGACTTCAATGGCCTTTTGTCTTTGTACCGTGTATTGAACTCTTCGGTCTCCTTGGGGTGGTCCTTGAAATCCACTCGGCGCACACCCTGTAAGTCCAGGTATTCGAGAAACTGAAGTTCGCCGATCTCCTCGGGCAGTGTGGAAAGGGGATTACTGGACAGGTTGAGCCTTTTGAGCCAGGTCAGTCCACCGATTTCGGGCGGTAGGCTTTCGATCAGGTTCATCTGTAGGTACAGCTCCTTCAGCTTTTTCAGCCGGCCCAGTTCGGCGGGTATTTCCACGATGGCGTTGTGGTAGAAAGAAAGCATCTTGAGGTGCTGCAGGGAAGCTATGCCTTTGGGGATGGCTTTCAAGCTACAACTGCCCAGCTCTAGGGTCTGGAGATTATGGAGGCGCAACAGTTCCTTCGGGAACTCCTCCAGTTTGAAATAGATGAGACGCAGTTCCTGTAGGTTGATCAGTCTGGGGATTCCTTTGGGAATCGTCGCCGCCCCCTCTCCCCTTAGGGTAAGCCGATATACTTTGTGGGGGTCTTGTAATGCTTCCTTCATGGAAGTGTACTCTTTGGACAGGCGCATTTCATGCCATTCCAACAGACCGATATCCTTTTGGCGGCACTGTGTCAGCAATAAGGTCAGAATAAAAAGGGACAGTACTGTTTTTGTTGATTTCAATAGTTTGATAGTTCAATGATAGCGTGAAAGAGGTAAGTGGATTCATTTTAAAATCCCGATTATAATACAAACTTAGCTTTTAAAATCGCCTATCTTCCTGTTCATTTTGCTTTACTATGCGTTGACAATCCTCGGGACAGCGCTGCTGTCCCTGCGGTTATCGCCTTGATTGAAACCAAAATGACCCGCGGAATCTTATACGGCATTTAAAACCCAAATTTGTATAAGTCATCAGTTATCGGTACAATCGAGGGTTCAAGATAGAAAATCAGCTGATAGTAAACAAATCTGACCCAAGAATCTCCGCTTGTGCCTTCCATGCACCCTGTAATTCGATAGAGCCTGTCCTATCGTCCTCCTATGGTCCTTTGCTTTCATGTCCTGTGAAACGTCTATCCAGTGTACTACCGAAAACGGACAAGGTACGGCTTTCGCCTATCATGGAACCTTTGCTTCGGGCTTATGGGATAGTGCCGAACATTGCAGC
>CANLOE010000075.1 GCA_947492745.1 uncultured Cyclobacteriaceae bacterium
GACAGTAATTAGGGTTAAACTTTAAACTGGACATTTAAATTTAATCCTAACTGTCAGATTAAGTCTGAACTACTTCAAATAAATTACTGAAAATCCATATCCTTATATAAGGATATCTGATTACAGGTCATACTGATGTATGACCTTCCTTTAGTTTTTCTAGTTCCTCTTGCAGTTGCTCTGCTTTTTTTTTGTGTTTTTCCGTTTCCTTTTGGATCATGGCTACGGTTTTGCCCGCTTCTAGCTCTTTTCTTCTCAGTTCCTCTTGCGTAGCTTGTAGCTCTTCGATGTTCTGCATCATTTCCTCTTCGTTGGCACGCATTATTTCTGCTTGCTCCTGCGATTGCTCAAGAATAGACTGTGTTTTTTCATTGATTTTAATAGAGTTGACGGTAGAAGCGGTGATTTCACTTACCTTTTCAATGAACTCTATTTGGTACTTGTGAAAAGGTTGAAAAGACGCCAGCTCCATTATACCCATAATCACTTCGTTGACCTTGAGCGGGACAATGAGTAGATATCCTGGAGAAGCACCTCCGAGGCCGGAAGTGATTTCTAGGTAATCATTGGGGACGTTATCCATATAAATGGTCTCTTGCTCACGATACGCTTGCCAGAGCAGTCCATCGCCCGGTAGTATAATTGACTCATCATGGCGTTGTTTGTCATAGGCATAACAGGCATAACGCTCTAAAAAAGGATTTCCGGGGTCATCTTCATTGGCATAAAAGACACCACCCTGATTCGCCGATATGTATTTGACCAGACTTTTTATGATGACTTTTGAAAGACTTTTGAGGTCTTTTTGTTGGCTTCTCACTATTTCGCCGAACTTACTGATGCCTTCGGTCATTTCAATGCGAATAGTATCTTCCCGTTTGACCTTTTTCATCTGATCTCGCATATTCGTCAGTTCCCCTGCCAGGTTATGTTCATTGTAGGATTTCAGGTCTTCCCGCATTCCCTCCCAGACAATGTTATAGTCTCCTAGTGATATCTTATTGATGAAATTGGAAGCGGTCCGAAGGTTGTTGGTCAGTTCCAGGATAACATCCTTCTCATCCTCTACATATACCTTTTTATTGTCGTCAAATATATATTTCTTTATGTTCTTTAAGATTTCTTCGAAGAGCTGTTTACGGATAGTATTGGATTTGTTCAATTGAGCAATGATGAGTATAAGCGTAGGTATGCCGATAATAGTCAGGAAGATTTGAAGGTACAGGGTATTCCAGAATATAGACCCAAACTCATTTTCTGAGTTATCCAGTAATTTCTGAAGACGTTCGTTGGTCGGCCCTACAAAGTTGATGTATTCTATATATAATGTCTTTCCAAGATCTTTTCGTAAAATACTTTTTACTTCTTCGGTTCTATTTTCGCTGATCATATCAATCAGGCGGATATTCAACCTTAGATAATCACCTACTTTGGTTTCTATATCGTTAAGCCCAATGATATCCAAACCGTAAATCTTGAAATAATGCCTGAGCGAATCGAAAGTACTCTCATAATTATCTGCTGCGTGTTTCGCAGGTAGGGCCATGCTATTGTCATGGTTGATATAGAACCCTCTTAGGCCTAGGTCAGAGCGGTGAATGTCACTGAGTATCTCTTCTATTCCACTTTCGATAGTATTGATGTCATTACGTACCTGTCGGTTTTGTTTGATATTGACAATATTATAGAACATGAAAAAACTGCTCAATGTCAGCAAGCCGAGTATCACATAGATAGGAAAGTAGATGCCTTTTTTTTTGAAAAGAATGCTGAGTTTGTCTTTTTTGTTCCGTGCCATGGATTCGAATGAAAAAAATTGACAATCGTAGACAGATAGTCAAAACATAAAAAATACTTTAATTCCGCATCTTCTCATCAGTACATGGTTCCAACATTTACAGTGTGAAAATAACTGATATTTATGGACCTTCAGTGAGAAGAGCTTCGAGTGCAACAAAGCTTGTCCTCATGTCTTTATAACTGGGTTTAGCTATGGTGTGAGTCATGCTGCTATCATAGGTTCGATTCGTTTATCCCAGATCATGCGTTAGAAAATCTATTGCGGAACTAAATATCTGCAAACCGGTCGTTGCACTAAGTTTTTTGAATTCATCATAGCAGTGCTATGCTAAATCCAATAAAACTCCCTGATTTATTAATATTTAAACCCTCGTTACGAAGTTCCAATGCATGATTCAGGTTTATCGAAGTGAAGATACTGAGTTATTGGCACAAGTCATAAGCTTGATGAGGTTTTTATACTGTTAACTAAAGCATGTCCATGGAGGCGAAGGTATCATTGAATCAGACCTAAACAGTTCGATAACTAATGCACAGCTCCCAAGGAGCTTTTTTTTCCAAATACAGGAAAGAAACCATGGCCGATGCTCATATCCTCATATCTGTTTTTTCCATATAATACGCTGCTTTTGTCACATAGTTGCGGCAAAAGTCACTCTATACTAGAGTTCATATATCGATTGGGCACACAGATAGGGTAACTCGGGCCCGTCTCACAGATGTCCTCTACGAATTGAAACTTACTAAAACGGTTTGTTTGATAAAAATCAATCGTATCCATAAATCGAGAAGCAAAAGATTTTCGCCTCTAAGATGTAATGCTTATTGGTACCATTTACATGACTTATAACCGTTAATGGGCCTTTGCCGAAAACCCAGAACAGAGTAGGCATCCACCGAATATCAAATACTTATGAAATCAAAAAAGATGAGTTTAAAAGAATTGAAGATCACTAGTTTCGTTACCCACATGAATCCCGAGGCGGAGAAGGCCCTTAAAGGGGGTGGCTCTGATCAACATACACCTTGTTCAACGTGTGTACCCAATCCTACGGGAGATATTCTTGAGGTGATTTGACCCCAACATGATCCATAGGATTTCGTCATGGGAACTGAAGTAGCCTTAAACCCAAAATGATCAATAGAGAACCTATTCTGCGCATAAATGGCTTCATATCAGAAGCTTTTCCCACCGGTCTTCATTCACCATAGCGGTGCTATGCCGAACGAATCCAAATGGCCGGTATTTTGCCATTTATACGCTCATCACGATTTCTATCGATCAATTTGGGTTAAACCCAGAATGTTCGTTGGAACTTCGTCATGAGGACTTAAATGGCAATAAATCAGTGCGTTTTCTTGGGTTCAGCGTAGCACCGCTACGGTGAATTCAAAAAACGCATTCATTTACTGATTTGAAGCCAGTTAAGTCCGGAATAGATTTTCTAATGGACATTTTGGGTTAAATCAATGTGTTTTTTGAATCGATATAGCATTGTTACGATTAATTCAAAAAAATACATTTGACTTACTGATTTGCAGCTTTTCAGTATCTTGATGGATTTTTTAATGCATGATTGGGCTTAACCCCATTCATTCAAAAAAAGTATACCCACCTTCGGGAAGACCTAATTGTTCCAGCGAGGGTGGGTAGTATACCCTGGAGAAAAGGAACAGGTGACTAGCTCAAAGGAGCGGTCAGAAGTAACGAAGTATATCATCCATTGTACATGGGTGAACGGGGCACTGGAAATGTTTCCTAAAGACACCGTTACATCCGAGAAAACATCCTGTCCCAAACCAATTACGCTTGAGTATAAGTAGGAGTATCTGGTGAATGGTATAACATCAAAAACCGATGGGACGATGAAAACGCATCAATATAGGATAATGTCCACGGAGTTTATGTCTCTTTCTGGCATACTTGGATACTTCTAGCCCATTGTTATCGAGGCCTATCCATATTTCTTTCTCAGTGAGTAAAAGGGCTTCTGCCATGCCATACTTACTGGGTTCGAAGAGCTTTCCCTTCGGGTGACTGTTCGTATGTCGAAAAGATAATTTTTCAACGACTTTGTGACTGTTCGGGTCTACTTTAGTAATGAAATTACCATTACGCTCCAGCAGGTACAAGTACCCTTCTTCGAACTTCATATCGGAGTAATCATTGCTCTCACTTTCGGGAGTGCTGAACTTTTCCAATACTTCACCTGTCCGTAAAGATGCCTTTATGATAAACCTAGGTTGTCTTTCTTTTGCTAAATAGATGGTTTCATGGTCGCAATCAACGGCCACACCCTCCCAACCTGTATTTTTCAACCAAGTAGTAGGAGTTTCACCATAGCTTTCAAGTTGTAATGGGATGGCTTGAGACTGACCCTTGTGATTTACGGTATAGGCAATATTTTTTCGTTCATCGATGAGATAGAACAAGTCTTTGCAGAAATCAATCCCTTCAAAATCAGTGGTATCGCTATGGATATCAAGGGCAAATTTATGATCTATATTCCACTCCTTTTCCGATAGGCTAATACGATAGATATAAGTATTCCAGTGTTTGTCCGCGACTACATGGATTGCACCATTATCACTTACGATACCGCTAAGGTCAAACCGTTGAGTATGCTCACGTCCCAGCTGCTTGATGTCGATGAGCTCCAGTTGAGTGTGATCAGGTATAGTTACAGGCTTTTGGGAGAAGGCCTTTAAAGTACTGAATAGCAATAAAAAACCACATGTAACTGTACTCAAATACATAGAAAGAAAATAGAATGACAAAATTCGAAAAAGAAGATGCCGAGCACCATATTTACACCTTTTCCTTATTTTAGGAGGTGTAGACCATAAATTATTGATAGACTTAAATTAGGCTATATTATGCGAAACTGTCTTTCGAGTGTCCGCATATCCTCCTATTCATTTTGTTGTCCTATCTTGCGTTGAAACCCTCCTGATAACGTTACTACCATACGGTTTTCGCCTTGACTGAACAAAATAAATGATGGGCAAAATTTCAGACAATGCTTAAAACATAAATCTGTAGTAAGCCCAAGTTTACAATAGTTCCACTATTATAGACTTAAATATCTTAAAATAAGTTAAATAGAGGTTTTTTTTATGTCAGCTGTAGTGGTACCATACCGAATTAAAGAAGCCCTATTGATCCATCGTATTTTAAGCCTTTATGGAAAAGTTCCAAATACAGCGTATTCTACGAAACCATTAACCCCGAATTGATCAATAGAATTTCGTGATGAGGGCATAATTACGATAAAATCAGCGGCCTAGGTGAGGAGGCTTAAATCGAAGATTCATGAACTCCAATGGAAAACAAACACCACAATGAACTAAACCGAAGGTTCATGAACACTATCAAAAAGACAAACACGATAGTAAACTAAATCGAAGATTCGATGAATGCCGTTGAAATCAATCGATACAATGAATCAAACCATAGGTTCGATGAATGCTGTTGAAATCAATCGATACAATGAATCAATTGATGATTAAGGTATAAAACCTGCGCAGCGTAAAACTACTGATTTTGAAGCAATTTATGTCCGAAATAGTAAGACTATTGATTTTTTTGGGTTAAGATAGACACAACAATGAGCAAACGCACAATTGGGAGTAAAAGAACGCATCTATTTTTGCTTCTCAAAAGATGTGCGCATTAAGAGATATCGAACACAATCACCTGAAGATGGGACAAGGTCGCACTCATGAAAAGCAGATAGAAAATAGACCTAATGATCATGTGTCAATGACCGTCACATCATTAAATGACTAAATAAGGGCTATTCCATTTATTGATTTTCTGTTTTACGCTTTCTTGAAGGTAAGATTAAGACCCGCTAATTTCTTTGAGTTCTAAAGATCACAATATAGGCTTTCTTATTATTGGCCACGTTCTATGACCGCTCCGAGATTGCGCAAACGATCATCGATATACTGATAACCTCTATCTATCTGTTCGACATTGTATATCGTGCTTTCACCATCAGCGGAGAGTGCCGCTATTAGCAGTGAAACTCCGGCACGTATATCGGGCGAAGTCATTTTGATACCTCTTAGGGCCTGTTTTCTGTTCAGTCCTATCACAGTAGCCCTATGAGGATCACAAAGGATGATCTGCGCGCCCATATCGATGAGTTTATCCACAAAGAATAGCCGACTTTCAAACATTTTCTGGTGTACCAGCACTGTACCTTTGGCTTGCGTGGCAACTACTAAGAGAATACTGAGCAGGTCAGGTGTAAATCCGGGCCATGGCGCATCGGCCACGGTCATAATAGAGCCATCGATAAAAGTCTCTATTTCATAGCTTTCTTGGGCGGGTATAAAGATATCATCTCCCTGTAGTTCCATGGCGATACCCATTCTGCGAAATACAGTGGGAATCAATCCCAAATGTTCTACTCCTGCACCTTTTATGGTCAGTGCGGACCGGGTCATAGCAGCGAGTCCTATAAAACTGCCTATTTCTATCATATCCGGCAGCATGCGGTGCGTTGTACCTTCCAGTACCTCTACTCCTTCTATGGTAATCAAGTTGGAGCCTACCCCTGAAATCGTAGCACCCATCCGATTGAGCATGCGGCAGAGCTGTTGTAGGTAGGGTTCACATGCGGCATTATAGATCGTGGTCTTTCCTTTGGCAAGTACAGCCGCCATTATAATATTGGCTGTTCCCGTGACGGAGGCTTCATCCAATAGGATGTAAGTGCCTTTGAGATTAGAAGCATCTATATTATAAAAGCCGTCCTTAGGTTCATAATTGAATTTAGCGCCTAAGTGCTGAAAACCTAGAAAATGGGTGTCCAAGCGTCTTCTGCCTATCTTGTCACCTCCCGGTTTGGGTATTTTTGCACGGCCATAGCGGGCCAATAGTGGACCGAGAATCATAATAGACCCTCTTAGTGAAGCGGCTTTTATCCTGAAATCATCTGTTTCCAGGTAATCGATATCGATGTCTTTCGCTGTAAACCTGCACGTAGACTCCGATATTTTTTCTACGATGACCCCCATATCACCGATGAGCTCTATAAGCTTATTGACATCACGTATATTTGGGATGTTTTCTATGGTGACGGTCTTTGGTGTCAGTAAAACAGCACTGATGATTTGTAGCGCTTCATTTTTGGCTCCTTGCGGAATGATTTCCCCGGAAAGCGTATTGCCACCCTGTATAGTGAATGATGCCATTAACTTCTTTTTCTTCTATTATTGCTATTGCTACTTCGGTTACTGTTACTGTTGTTGTTTCTTGCCCTGGGGCCTCCACTATTGAAATTACCTCCCTTGCTACTGGATTGAGTACTTCGTTTCTTCTCTTTGTACAGGGATTCAAATAGGTTCTCTTCGCGAACTTTTTCGAGGTCTATGATCAGTTTTCCCTTGGAAAGTACCCTTATATTTTCCACAATCACCTCATCATCGATGACCTCTTTGTTCCAACTGGCGTGAAAGCTTTTCATTAGTTTACCGATGTAGATAATAGCATTCTGTTGTTCTTGCTCATCTTCTATATCGATAACCTCACTAACAAGGAGTTCTATGTTTTTACCGTAATGTTTGTACCTGATGTTTTGTGTATTGTAAGGGATACGATCGGGTTTTTTTTCCAGCACATCTTTTTCGGGGATAGGGTAAGGGCTGTCGATATCCAACTCGAAACCGGCCATGATATAAAGATCATCCCACATTTTTTGTGTCGTTTCGGGAGTGTCCCTTAGGGTAGGGGTGACCTGTTTCATCAGTTCAATGAGTGTATTGGCCGAATTGTTCCTATCCTCTCGGTCTTCTATATTCTTGATGTACTCAATCAGTTTTTGAATATTTCTGCCATACTCTTTTAGGATAACGGGGAGTCTGCCGGTATTGTACTCGTTCATAGTTTGAAGGATAGGTGAATCCATCGTTTTACGGATGAATGATTATAATTCGTGAATTTTCAATTTAGCAAAGCTAAGTAATAATGTCTTTTCTCCAAAATCCTCGAAAATTACTTTAGCCTTACGATTTGCGCCATTGGTATCAATGGAGTCTACGCGGCCAAACCCAAACTTGGGATGCTCCACTTTCATGCCTTCGCTAAGCTTGGAGGTATCACTGGGCTGAAAGTCGCGGGGACTTTTATACTTACTCTTGCCGGGAGTAGGGGTGGGGCGGCTGGACCGTTTTATGCCTTGTACAAGGTTCTTTGCATAACCACTATCGTTCTCGGCACGAGATCTAGTCTGTTCGTTACCTTTGTTACTGTAGTTGAATTTACTACTTACTTTGAGATAACTGCTGTCGATTTCATCGATGAAGCGGCTAGGTTCACAACCTTTTAAACGTCCAAAGCGATAGCGACTCAGTGCATAACTAAGAAAAAGCTTTGTCTCGGCCCGTGTAATGGCCACGTAGAAAAGGCGTCGCTCTTCTTCCAGGTCTTCTCTACTGCTCAACATCATCTGGCTTGGAAAAAGGTCTTCCTCCATGCCTACGATATAGACTATCTTGAACTCTAGTCCTTTGGCCATGTGTATGGTCATCAGGGTTACAACATCGTCATCGTTGTTATCATTGTCCACACCCGTAAGTAAGGTGACTTCCTGTAGAAAAGCCCCTAAACTTTTATCTTCACGCTCAGGATCGTCTACGAACTCCTTGATGGCATTGAGTAGTTCCTGCACGTTTTCATAACGATTAAGCCCTTCTATGGTCTTATCTTCATAAAGCTCCCGTAACAGACCCGAACTTTTGGCAATATCCCGAGCAGCTTCATAGGCATCTTTACGTTCTGTTTCGATACGGAAACGCTGAATCATCGTCGCGAAATCAGTGATGGCATTAGCTGCGCGACCACTCATGTAGTTGGAAATATTACTGACCACTTCCCAAATACTGAGATTGTTGTTTTCTGCGGCCACGATGATCTTATCCACGCTGCTACTTCCAATGCCTCTTTTGGGAAGGTTGATTATACGACGGAAAGAGGTCTCATCGTTGTGATTAATGGAAAACCGAAGGTAGGCCAGCAGATCTTTGATTTCCTTTCTTTGATAGAAAGAGAGGCCTCCAACGATTTTGTACTTAACGTTCATACGTCTAAGTGCCTCTTCAATGGCCCTTGACTGACTGTTCGTCCTGTAGAGAATGGCAAAATCACTATTGGGCCTTTGCCCGTTCATCTTTTCTTCAAAAATAGAAGAAGCGATCAATTTGCCTTCTTCATTATCGGAATTGGCTCGGATGAGTTCTATAAGGTCTCCTTGATCATTGGCCGTCCATACATTTTTCTTGAGTTGGGACTTGTTATGGGTAATGACCTTATTGGCAGCTTCCACGATATTCTGCGTAGAGCGATAGTTCTGCTCTAGCTTGATGATGTTCAGGTCAGGAAAATCCTTTTCGAAATTGAGGATGTTCTGTATGTCCGCCCCACGAAAAGCATAGATACTCTGTGCATCATCACCGACCACGCAGATGTTCTGTCGTACAGCAGATAACTTTTTAGTGATCAGGTACTGGGAAACATTGGTATCCTGAAACTCATCTACCATGACATAATGAAAGCGCTGCTGGTATTTGTTGAGCACATCGATATGGTCTTTGAAGAGTACATTAGTGTTGAATAGCAGGTCATCAAAATCCATAGCAGAGGACTTGAAGCAGCGCTGCGCATAGGTCTTATAGATTTCGCCCATTTTGGGTTTCATATTACTTTCGTCGTCAGAGCGCAATATGGGGCTGTTGATGTACTGCTGCCAAGAAACCAGCCTGTTCTTTGCTCCCGATATTCGGTTGAAGACGACATTGGGCTTGTATATCTTTTCGTCCAGTCCCATCTCTTTGACTATCGTCTTGATGAGCGATTTGGAATCATCAGCATCCAGTATAGTGAAATTGCTCGGGTAGCCGAGGCGGTCGGCTTCCGAGCGTAAGATGCGTGCAAAGACAGAGTGAAAGGTACCCATCCATAAGTTTCTAGCTTCATGCCCGACTACTTTTTCGATCCTATCACGCATCTCTCTTGCAGCCTTATTGGTAAAGGTCAAGGAAAGTATATTGAAAGGGTCCACCTGCTTTTGCTGCATCAAATAAGCAATCCGATACGTTAACACTCGGGTTTTGCCTGAACCGGCACCCGCAATGATCATGGTAGGACCATCCGTATTGATTACCCCCTCTCGCTGTGGTTCGTTAAGGCTCTCTAAAAAATCCATTCTTCTAGTCTGATATTATTGTGCAATTTACAACTTGCGAGCCTCATTTTGCAGCTTTTGCAGGCTTTTCTTTTCTACTCTGGAAAGCTTATCTGCCAATGAGGTCCAGACACAGTGCATCGAAAACGAAGTCTGCAAAAAACTTGATACCTAGTTTCTTGACACTGTTTTTCGATGAGAATTGACCCTATGATGACGTATACCCGAGAAAAAATGAAATGGAGAAATCTGATAAGCAATGATCATGGGGGAAAATCCATATAATGTTGGATCGTTACGAGTAGATTTGTCATTGGGGTCTTTGGAAAATAGCGGCGCCTAAGTCAACGAATCATCTTCCTCCAAATGAATTGCGTTTGGGTATAACGTGTTCATCTAATATAATTTGCCGTGAACAGCTGCTAATATCTCCGGAACTTCTGAAGTATTCACTGATAAAGCTTATTTTTGTGCCATACTTAGCATTTATTATTATGATAGAATTGGGCAAACAATTGATTTCGGATGATGTCAAAGAGCATTTTTTTGTATGCAATCTGAGCAAGTGCAAAGGAGCCTGTTGTGTGGAGGGGGATTTGGGGGCACCCCTTGAGAAAGAGGAACTGCCAGTTTTGGATGATATATATGATACGGTAAAGCCCTATCTCAGTAAAGAGGGTATTGATGCTATCGAAGAGCAGGGAACTTATATTCTTGATGAGGAAGGGGACTACTCCACGCCCACTGTCGGTGGTAAGGAATGTGCTTACGCCATCTATGACGAAAAAGGGATACTGAAGTGTGGTATTGAACAGGCTTATCTGGAGGGCAAAACTTCCTACAAAAAACCCATTTCATGCCATTTATATCCCATTAGAGTGACAAAATATGACGAATTCGAAGCCCTCAACTATGATCAATGGTCCATTTGTAGCGATGCCTGCGACTTGGGCAGCGAGCTAGGGGTGCCTGTTTATCAATTCTTGAAAGACCCTCTTATCCGTAAGTATGGACCCGATTGGTATACGGAACTGGAGCGCTTGGTTGCCGAAGGTTAACAATGAAAACCTTAGTATTCTCAAGTAGAATGAATCAAGGACTTACCAAAAGTAAAGCCAGCAAAAGGTGTCCTTACTTATACGATTGTCATTAGGGGTTTTCGTAGTGAAGATAGCTTTACTTCAGTAGATTATCCCGACCCAGACCTATTGTATTGGGCTACTAAGTACTTATAGGCTGTTAGTTGTAGTAGCAATTTGTTATCACATATTATAAATACCGCCTCAACAGACAAAGATAGCGATGCCACCGAAGGGTACTTCAATGAAATTATGCTTCAAAAGAAGCTCTAGAGAGGATAAAAGATATAATTCAAAATAGTCTCCGGTGTCTTATAATCAATAAAGGGCCGCAATTATGCGACCCTTTATTGATTTGATTATTGAAGTGATCTGGACTTTTTCTTTTGCCTGCGAATTTCAAATAAAGCACCCTACTTTTGTCTTTTTTAGGTTTCGCAGCCTCGGATATACAACGTAAACAAGCCTTCACTAGGGTACAAAAGCCAAAGTTATCGGTACAAAACAAAAAGTCCAGATCACTTCATTATCAGCTAGGGTTAGCCGCCAACATTGAGAACAACACCTGCGGAAAAACCCGTGGAGAGCCCTACATTTCTACCACTGATAAAATCAAAAGCACTTGCTGTGACACCTATTAGTTGATTGATGGGATAATAAGCATTTATACCCAACTGTGTAAAATTGGTCCTGTATTCATTGAATGGAACAACAACCGCAGGACGTTCCAGATCGGGGGCGCTACTATCGGAAATCTGACTTCTCAAACAGGCATCGACATAAAACTTGGCTCCTGCGTAACCTATTTTGGCCGAAAGTATGGTAGCATCGGGAGTATTGTTGTTACGAACGCTATAACCTGCCTGCACATTCCCGAACAGCCCATTTTTGAACTTGTATTGCGTTAGAACCTTAACTTCACCGGTGGTAGAAGCATTTCCGATAGAAAGAAGGTCGTTGGCATCATAATCACTGAGTGGGGTCGTGAAACCAAGAGCTCCAACAAGCGATAACTCACCACCGCCAAGTTCTACTTTTACAGGTCTGTACTTAAGATAGACGATAATGTCCTGTAGACCCGAGACCTCTTGACTTCGAGTGTCGGTACTACCATCACCTTTTGCCGTAATGTGGGGGAGATTAACAATAACGTTAAGGTTATCAACAATTCCATATACCCCGAAAAGATTCCAACTACTGGTCGTAATCTTTCCACCGACCGGAGGGGGAACGTCTCTGATATCCGTACCGAATTTGAACTCATCATAACTTTCTGATGAATAACTGAGTACGGCTGTGGCCTGTCCTTGTTTATTCATGAAGCCATCAAGGATAGCTTGTGCCGATAATTGCTTGGCCGATAATGTTATCAACACTATCAAGGTTCCTAAGTGGAAGTTTTTCATAATCGAATTCATATAGTATAAGTGTGTGGTTTCAAATATTCGGGAGCTGTTATTTTAGCCTTATAACCGTTTTGCTCTGTTCAAGAATTATAACACTTGTACTTTCAAACCTTATTCCGTTGGTGATATATCCCTAAAGCTTAAATGAAATCCTTACAACAAATGCAGTTATTGTGTTTTACTTTACAAAAGAAATAGGTGGTAACAAAAACTTGAAATTATTACAGAACAATACAGGTATACGAAAGTAGATTTCAGTGTATTTCTAAATACACTATGATGAATCTGCTTCATTTTTATGCAACTCTCTAATTATAATTAATTTACAATTATACCTACTGAGAATTATTGGATTGTCGTCCAAATGACTTAAATGATTTTCAGTGATTTAACTGATTGATTATAAATAAGATAAAAATAAAGGGTTTCCTTCGCTTGAAGGACATATACCAAGTTTGTTTTTTTTAAATCATGATATAATACTGTTTTTGTAAAGGGTTAGCGGATGTAGAGGCGGGTTTGGGAGTATACGGTTTTGCCTATATCTATTTTCAGACTTATATACATAGATATACCAACTATTTTAACAATTTGTCGATATATCATCCGTTGGACTTATATGCTTAGCTATAGGATTGTCAATGTTGCTTCATTTTGACCCTACCCATATACATTCTTGCCGAAAACATCTTTTCATTGCCAAAAGGGTAGAGGACATCTTTGTATCTACCCTTTGGTCCGTTTTGCCTCAAGCCGGCCGGGCGCTTACTCCTACGCGGCAGACCGGCCCCTTCGCTGAAAGGGTTGGGTTCCCCGAGCCCTTTCCTTACGCTCGGTCCTATCGATAAAAATTAAGTAGGACGAAACCCATAGGGATTTCTGGCCAGCCTGTGGGACGTGGAAAATCTTGAAAACGCTGTGCCCGGACAGGAAAACCTTCAAATGAACTACCGGAATTCGGATTGCGTTCAACGATGTACTGGATTCAATGAAATGACTGAAATAAAGTCAATCTATTTTAACCCGGATCATGCGTTGGAACTTCGTCACGAGGGATTACATATCCATAACTCAGAGAGTTTTATTGTATTTAGCATAGCACCACTATGGTGAATTCAAAAAACGTAGTGCAACGACCGGTTTGCAGCTATTTAGGTCCGCAGTAGATTTTTCAATGCATGATCTGGGTTTGATCTTGAAGACTTACAAAAGTTTCATTGTGAAATGGAATACAAATCCAAGCTTTGGATGCCCTGTGGAATTATATCGGTCATATTGCTTCAACCCAAAATGATCAATAGAGAACCTATTCCGCGCATAAATAGCTTCCTACCGGAAGCTTTGCCCACCGGTCTTCATTCACCATAGCGGTGCTATGCCGAACGAATCCAAATGGCCGGTATTTTGCTATTTATACGCTCATCACGATTTCTATCCATCAATTTGGGTTCACCCAAAATAATCAATAGTATTTCATGATGAGGGTATAAAATACAGTAAAATCAGTGGTTTAGCTGAGGAGGCCTTTGTATCACTAAGGTGTAATACAAATTTAGGTTTTAAATGTCGTATAAGATTCCGCGGGTCATTTTGTTTCAATCAAGGCGAGAACCGCAGGAATAGCAGCGCTATCCCGAGGATGGTCAACGCAGAGTGAAGCAAAATGAACAGGAAGATATACGATATTTGAAAGCTAAGTTTGTATAAAACCTGAGCAGCGTAAAACTGCTTATTTTGAAGTCATTTATACTCGTAATAGGAAGGCTATTGATCATTTTTAGTTCAACTCCCATAAAAAAACCTTCTTGTACAATGAGTATCAAGACTCAGGTACAGAAGGTTTTAAGAAATACTTAAGTGCAATTAGCTACTTGAGATCATCAAAGTTAAAGCTTTCCTCAAGAAATTTTGTTGTGAACTTACCTGATTTGAATATTTCGTTTTCCATCAGTTTGATATGGAAAGGAATGGTGGTTTTAATGCCTTCGATAACAAATTCTTCCAAGGCCCTTTTCATTCTTACGATAACGTCTTCCCTGGATTGACCAGTGATGATGAGTTTTGCAATCATTGAATCATAGTTTGGAGGGATGACATAGCCTGCATATACATGGCTGTCGACTCTGACACCATGACCACCGGGCATGTGCAGGTTCGTGATTTTCCCTGGACAGGGTCGAAATCCATTGGCAGGGTCCTCGGCATTGATTCTACATTCCATGGAATACAGATTGGGATAGTAGTTTTTACCCGATATCATGATTCCGGAAGCTACTTTTATCTGTTCTTTGATCAGATCAAAATCAGTTACTTCTTCTGTGATGGGATGTTCTACTTGAATACGGGTATTCATCTCCATAAAGTAGAAGTCCCCATGTTTATCCACTAAAAACTCCACGGTGCCAGCTCCTTCGTACTTAATGGCCTCCGCACCTGCTATAGCTGCTTGGCCCATTTTTTCCCTAAGTTCGTCGTCGACAATGGGTGAGGGGGTTTCCTCGACAAGTTTCTGATGCCTTCTTTGTATAGAACAGTCCCTTTCCGATAAGTGACATACTTTTCCGCTACTATCTCCAATGACCTGAACTTCGATATGTCTCGGTTCTTCTACAAATTTCTCAAGGTATAGCCCATCGTTACCGAAAGCCGCTCCGGATTCCATTTTGGCATCGTTCCATGCCTTTTCAAAGCCCCCTTCGTCTTCGACGATACGCATTCCTCGACCGCCGCCACCGGCAGTGGCCTTTAGGATTACAGGGTATTTGATTTCTTTGGCGATTTTCTTCCCTTGTTCGATACTGTCCAGCAGTCCTTCAGAGCCAGGTATCGTAGGTACATTGGCTGCTTTCATGGTAGCTTTCGCAGAAGCTTTATCTCCCATGTTATTGATCATATCAGGGGAAGCTCCGATGAACTTGATGCCATATTCTTGACAGACAGAGGAAAATTCGGCATTCTCAGCTAGAAAACCATATCCGGGATGTATAGCATCGGCATTGGTGATTTCTGCGGCGGCTATGATATTGGGGATATTCAGGTACGATTGAGCACTAGAGGCGGCACCTATACAAACAGCTTCATCGGCAAAGCGAACGTGGAGGCTGTCTTTGTCGGCTGTTGAATAAATGGCGACCGTTTTGATTTCCATTTCTTTACAGGTTCTGATGATCCTCAATGCAATCTCTCCCCTGTTGGCGATTAATATTTTCTTGAACACGTTGTTTCGATTTAATGGTTGGCAAAATGATATGAAAGTTCTGATTGGTGGTTCAATCAGATAGTCTAACTGCTGAGGTATTCCGGTAGACCTCAGCCGTCTGAATTTGCCTTGTTATGAAGGGTCAACTAAGAACAGTACTTGGTCATATTCTACCGGTGAGGCATTCTCCACCATAACTTTAACAATTGTCCCTGAAACTTCGGATTCGATTTCGTTGAAAAGCTTCATAGCTTCGATGATACATACTGTCTGTCCCGAAGTGATGGTATCACCGACGGATGCAAAAACGGGTGACTCAGGGTTCGGTGACCGGTAAAATGTTCCTATCATGGGTGATTTCACCTCCACATAATTGTTATTGGCTTCTACGGGGTTACTTTCACCGCTTTCGGCTGTTTCGCTAGGAGCTGCATTATTGGTTGCAACAGGTAGTGCCGCTACTGATGGACTTGCCGGCAAGGCTACAGTAGTAGGGGTCTCAATAACCTGTGTCTTTACTTCAGCTTCCCTTTTCACGGAGAGTTTTAACTCTTCTGTTTCAATATTTACTTCGTTTAGACCTGACTTGGATATAAAATCTATCAAATCTCTGATTTCTTTCGTTTTCATGCGCAGCGTTTATTGGTTTTCAGTTTTAATTTTTAACTCGTTCAGCATAAGATGATGTTCTGGTATCCACTTTTATTTTTTCATCTTGATCTATAAATAGGGGTACCTGGATTTCCGCACCTGTTTCCAATGTTGCCGGTTTCGTAGCATTGGTAGCAGTATCGCCTTTCAGTCCAGGCTCTGTATAAGTCACAACTAACTCCACAAAAGGAGGTAACTCGCAGTTAAGTGCCGTTTCCGTTTCCGCATGAAAAATAATCTCAACTTCCTGTCCATCCTTTAGGAACTTGGAACCTTGGATGGTCTCTTCTTGCAACGATAATTGTTCAAAAGAGTTGCTGTCCATGAAGTGATATCCCATGTCATCTTTATATAAAAACTGATGCGAACGCCTCTCTATACGAGCGGTAGTGATTTTGTGTCCAGCAGTAAAAGTATTTTCAACGACTTTACCTGTGTTGAGGTTACGTAATTTTGTCCTTACAAAAGCCGGGCCTTTACCGGGTTTTACATGTTGAAACTCTATTATGCTGTAAAGCCCATTATTGAACTCCATACAGAGACCGTTTTTGAAATCGGCAGTTGTCGCCATATTTATTTTATTTAATAGTAAAATTGCACATCAACTCAATACGAACAAGCCAAAATGGACTGTTTCAATCTTTTGGGTCATAGGCCCATTTTAGGTACACGGCACCCCAGGTAAACCCTCCGCCGAAAGCAGCAAGGATAAGGTTATCCCCTTTTCTTAACCGAGACTCATAGTCCCATAGGAGTAGAGGGATAGTCCCACTCGTTGTGTTACCATATCTCTCGATATTCATCATGACTTTTTCCTCACCTATGGCCATTCTGTTGGCCGTGGCATCGATGATACGTTTATTTGCTTGGTGTGGGACGAGCCATTTGACATCCTCTCCTTTTAGAGCATTCCGTTCCATGATTTTGGCGGCATAATCGGCCATATTGGTCACGGCAAATTTAAATACAGCAGATCCCTCCTGATATACGTAGTGCTCACGAGCATCTATAGTCTCATGACTGGCCGGTTTGCGGCTGCCACCGGCTTTTAAGTGTAGGTATTGCGCACCCGCACCGTCACTTTTATGGACACTGTCAATCAAACCATCACCTGCTTCATTGGGCTCTAAGAGTACGGCTCCCGCTCCATCGCCAAAGATAATACAGGTAGACCTATCCTCATAATCGATAATGGAGGACATCTTGTCGGCGCCCACAATAACAACTTTTCTGTACTTACCCGTTTCTATAAATTGAGCACCTGTGGTCAAAGCGTAAATAAAGCCGGAACAGGCAGCTCCTATGTCATAATTGAAAGCATTTACCGCGCCTACTTCCGCTGCAATCAGGTTAGCGGTAGCGGGAAATACCAAGTCAGGAGTGACCGTGGCACATATGAGTAAATCGATATCTTCTGCTGAGATGCCTGTCTTTTCTATTAGGCCTTGGACGGCTGCTATTCCCATTACGGAAGTGCCCTTATCCTCGCCTTTCAGTATTCTTCTTTCCTTGATGCCGGTTCTACTGACAATCCATTCATCATTGGTGTCCACCATGGTCTCCAGTTCAGCATTTGTCAGTACGTAATCAGGGACATACCCATGAATACCGGTAATCGCAGCTCTCATTTTACCCATGAATTTTTTTTTGATAAAAGTAATTACCTTTTTAAGATATCCTTAATTGTTATATGAATATCTGCTTCAACTATTTTTTGATTTGCAATATCATATTTTTACTGGTCTTTTTTTAATATTATGACCAATAATGACGCTACCATTGATGTCAATATTTTAGGACTGTCGCCAATGGCTCAATCATTAAACCGATGGAGAAAATAGTATCAATTTTTCCTTCGGAGGACTAAGCTATAAAAAGATTTGACCATTTTCAGTATATTATCGAAGGTAAAACCATCGTGAACCATAGTATTGACATTATCCTATAATAAGCCTCTGCCGTCATTATAAGCGATAAAGTTAAGATAGTTACTTGTTTTGAACTGTGGATGGGCAAGATATAGCAGGTAATATACCATTTCATATTTTTTTTCTAGACTCACTGCGAGGTTGAGGATAGCGGTTTTTCCTATGGCGCAGACGCAGTGGCCATCACTAGATAGGTTAAAATACATAGGACTTGCTGTCGGCAATAGTACCGGCAGCTAATATAAAGCCCTACTTACCTAACTTCATAGGGGAGAAGTTAGCTATAAGGCATGTAATTCTATCCAAAAGAATTATAATGGTAAATGTGTGCTACCTACCGTCATGGTACTTGTATTTCTTATACTACAGAAAGTACTTAATGCTCTACGTTTAGGTTTTAAGCTCGTAGGCCAAGCTGGAAACCCTCTTTAGAATAAATTTGCAATAGAGCAATCTTTCCTATTGATTAACTCGCTGGCGCGAGATATATCTGTAAAGAAAGAAATACATCATGCTTTAAAGATAATTTTTCGATAATGGTACCCTTTTCGTCTGAAAAAGTACTTTTCCAGACGAAAAGGAGTCGCAGAACTCTCGCTGAACCTGTGATATTGATATTAGATTTGAGTCTGGAAAAACTCACTGCCTACTGTATCCAATACAATTCTCACAAAATTCTTTCTACGCTAGAACCTCTTTTTCCATTACTACTTTACCTTTATAATAAAGTTTGCCCTCAAGCCAGAAAGCCCTGTGAGGCAAGTGTTGTTCTCCTGTAGTAGGGCAAACGGAAAGCTGCTTAGCCACTGCCTTGTAGTGAGTCCTTCTTTTGTCCCTTCTTGCTTTCGATGTTTTTCTCTTAGGATGCGCCATTGTATTCTATTGATTTATAATGATATGCTTTTATATCGTATTTTCACTTAATTGTTCTTTTCTTCACTACCATGTCCTTTCAGCTTCGCCCATCGAGGATCGATAGGTGGTGTTTTTGAAGACTCATTACTGTTATCAACCTCACTACCGGAACGGTATACGAGCATACCATCTTCTGGAACTTCCTCGGTTCTCAACTCTGGGTGAAGCTTTTTCATTGGAAGGGATAAAGTAAGAAATTCGTAAAGGAGCTTGGCCAAAGAAATACTCTGGGTATTTTTTGAAATGACAATGATTTCATCATTATCGATATCAGATTCTTCTACATCACCGTACTGATACAGTACTTTTTCATTGAGCGAAATACTTTCGTCAAATTCCCTTAAACTCCGGTCACAGGTCAAGGTTAAGTGGCCTGTAATCATAAAACCCACATTGATAAGACGCTCTCCTTTATCGAGAGAGACTTTCACCTCTACGAATCCTTTCTCAATCAAACTCTCTTCAAATTCGTCGAAAAAATTATCCTTAATACTAAACTCATACTCATGTAATCCATTTTTGAGTTTAAAAATATCAATGATATAGTCCGCGGATTTTTTCACTACTCTATTCCTTTCAATTCAAGAGCGCAAATTTACAAAGATAAATCTGGATTGAAAAGCTATTTGTAAGTATTTTGGTGTTTGTGTGCTGATTTCTCGTGTTTCAACGTTTTGAGTATTGAGAATAGTCTTTGATAATCTGAATCCTTAGTTTGGGACGGTCGATTTTGTCCATATTGGGGACGATAAAGCCAATGACATCTTGTCGAAAACCTAATTTGATAGCGATGTTCTTACAGAACAGTACTTCCTGTTCCATTATTTTTCCATCCACAAGCATTAACTCGATACAATTGAACAGGTAGTCAAAACGCTGGTTGTCCGATAGTGCACCATATGAGCCGATAGTCTCAGGATTCCGAATGATATCGTCTACTTCTTTTTTGGGAAAGTCCTTCATTCTGGCAATGGCATATATTTTATCCCTTTCTTCTTTGGAAAAGTGATTGTCCACAACTGCCAGTTGAATTAAAATACTTAATTGCTGTCTAGTGACGATATCCATAATGCTTCGGTATAGCTTCTAAAGCCTTAGAACCAGAGTATAAACAATTTTAGGAAAATATTATGTCAAATTGAAAGAGTAGCTATATTTTTCTGGATTAACCCTTATTTAACTGTTTTTTTTCCTTAGTTACGGCTTTGAGCGGGTTTTGATGTGCCTGTTGATACTCTTTACGGTTTCTAATGATATCGTAAGCCGATAATAGAGCGGCTCTTATGGAACCTTCTTTCGCTATATTCTTTCCCGAAAGGGCATGTGCTGTACCGTGATCGGGAGAAGTACGCACGATGGGCAATCCCGCTGTATAGTTTACACCGCTATTAAAGGCCAGAGTTTTAAAAGGTACAAGGCCTTGGTCATGGTACATGGCCAATATACCATCAAACTTCTTATAATGCCCATTACCAAAGAAACCATCTGCTGGGAAGGGGCCAAAAATCAATTTTCCCTTGTTTTTGAAGAAATCTATAGCAGGGCCGATAATTTCTTTTTCCTCTCTGCCCAACAGTCCCTCTTCACCCGCATGAGGATTAAGTCCCAGCACCGCGATTTTAGGTTTTATTATACCAAAATCCTCTCGAAGTGAGCTTTCCATAATTTTCAATTTGCGAAGAATGCTCTCTTTAGTGATGGCAGCACTTACCTCCTGTAAAGGGATATGTCCTGTAACAATACCAACGCGCAATGTTTCGCTGCACAAGAACATTAGACTATCTTCTGCTTGGAACTGTTCGGTGAAATACTCAGTATGTCCGGCAAAATTGAAGCCTTCCTGTTGTATATTGTATTTATTTATAGGGGCCGTCACTACACCGTCGATAAGGCCATCTTTCAAATCACCGACAGCCTTCTCCAGAGCTTGAAACGATGCTGTCCCTGCTTCTTTGGTCACTTCGCCTACCTTTATCTCCAGGGAATCTTCCCAGCAATTCACTACATTGACTTTTTTCGCCAAAAAGTTCCCTGGATTTTTTACCTGAGAGTAATTGAACTCATCTATCTTAAGAAGTTTCCTATAAAAAGACAGTATTTTGGTAGAACCGTAGATAACAGGAGTAAAAAAATTGAGTAGGCGAGTATCTGTAAACGCCTTGATGATGACTTCAGGGCCTACTCCATTGATATCGCCCATGGTTATACCTATTTTCAGTTTTTCCTGTCTCCTATTGTTAGTCATTGGTTGCATTAAAATTTATTGAACTTTAAAATTATGGAGTAATTCATTAATTGTTTTAGTTTTGCGACTATAATTTAGTGTATTTTTTGTAATTATTTAGGCCCAACAGTAAATAGCCGTGTTCAATCGTGCGCATCGTGTATTGCAAGAGTCCGAATGATGGAAGGGAAGTAGCGAATACTAAATAAAGTGTAAGAAACTGTTTTAAGACGTATCTTTTATTTTAATGAGTATTTTTGATTTTCAACGGTCACATAGAATTCGAGTAAAGAGTATTTGTTTCAAAATGAACATATTACCTATTATGCTTTATGGCTATATGTAGTCTTTTGGCGTATCATTTCGTTGAAATTTCCGTAGATAATGCTGCTATTTTTGTCAAATGATTCGGAACTCAAAATAAGTAATAACAAATTTTAAAATGATTTCTTTCAAAACAGGCTCTAAACAGTACTGATAGGATAAAGGAAATAGAAAGGAGAATTACTATGACGAAGAAGGGGGTACGGCCCAAGAAGCATTTAGGCCAACATTTTTTGAAAGATGAGAACATTGCTGGAAAAATCGTAGACAGCCTGTTGATGCATGGAGGCTATCAGAAGGTACTCGAAATAGGGCCAGGGATGGGTGTATTGACCAAGTACCTGGAAAAGAGAGCAGGTGTGGATTTGAAACTAATGGAAATCGACGAGGAATCTATCCTTTATTTAAGAGAGACTTTTCCGCAGCTTCGTGAAGATATATTGGCCGGGGATTTTCTAAGGATGGATTTTTCGAGGTATTTCAAGGTGCCTATGGGACTGATCGGTAACTTCCCCTATAATATTTCCTCCCAAATTTTCTTCAAAGTCCTGGAACACAAAACCATTGTACAGGAAGTGGTGTGCATGATTCAGAAAGAAGTAGCCGACAGGATCGTGTCGCCGCCGGGAAATAAAGTTTACGGAATCCTAAGTGTACTGCTTCAAGCTTTTTACGACATAGAATACCTATTTACAGTACCACCTTCGGTATTTAATCCTCCACCTAAGGTCAACTCAGCAGTTATCCGATTAAGGCGCAATAAAAAAGAGACACTGGAGTGTAGCGAAAAGCTCTTTTTTAGGCTTGTAAAACAAGGCTTTCAAAACCGTAGAAAAACATTGCGCAACGCTTTAAAACCACTAAATTTACCAGTGGAAATTAGAAGCTTGGAGATCCTTGATAAGAGGGCAGAACAATTGTCGGTCGATGATTTTATCGCTTTGACCTGTAAAATAGATACGAGTGATGGCACAACTGACCCAGTTTGAATTATCAAAAGAATACTTAGAGCGATTTCAAATAGCCCTGGAGAAACAGGATGACACCTTTCTTCTTGAAAGCCTTACAGGCGTCAACCCTGCGGACATCTCAGCACTTTTGCACGAGTTCGATACCGAGCAGAGCAAATATGTTATCGATCTTTTAGGACCGGAGATAGGGTCTGATATAGTGAGGGACCTGGATGAGGATGTCAGGACCAAGTTTCTTAAAATTTTCAATCCCGTTGAAATTGCCGAGTTCATCAATCTGATGGATTCCGATGATGCAGCCGATATCCTTAATGAACTAGGAGTAAAGGAGAGGGAGAATGTTATAGCCCGTTTGGGTAATGAAGAAAAAGAAGCCAATATCATTGAGCTGCTCCGCTATGAGGAAGATGTAGCGGGCGGATTGATGGCCAAGGAACTGATCAAAGCCAATCTCAACTGGAGTGTGGTGCAGTGTATAGAAGAAATCAGAAGGCAGGCCGAAAACGTTCAGAAAATATACTCTGTATATGTGGTCGATAACGAAAACCACCTTTTGGGCAGAGTATCATTGAAAAAAATCATATTGAGCGATGACAATACAAAAATCAATGATATTTTCGAGAAAGATGTCATTCGTATAGAAACCTCGGCCGAACAAGAAGAGGTAGCCTCCGTGATGCAGAAATACGATCTGGATGCCATACCCGTAGTCGATGTACGCGGACGTCTGGTAGGGCGCATCACCATAGATGATATAGTGGATGTTATTACAGAGACTGCCGAAGAAGAACGTCAGCTTATGGCGGGTATATCGGAAGATGTCGAAGAAGACGACAGTGTATGGATGCTGTCCAGGGCCAGACTACCATGGTTGCTCATAGGGATGACCGGTGGTATGGTAGGAGCAAAATTGATCGATACTTTTCAAGAGGGGATAGTTCAGCTGACCATAGTCATTTCATTTATCCCTCTGATACAGGCCACCGGAGGTAATGTGGGCATACAATCTTCGTCCATCGTAGTGCAAAGCCTGGCCAACAAGTCCGTTTTTGGTCACACACTGTTCAAACGCCTGATAAAAGTGCTCTTGGTAGCGATACTCAATGGACTGGTACTTTCGGGGATGGTCTTCATGGGTAATTTTTTGCTGGGGACAGGACAAGAAGTAGCCATGGTCGTATCCATTGCCCTTTTTTCTGTGGTATTGATTGCCTCTTTTGTAGGTACCATTACCCCTCTGATACTGGATAGGGTCGGAATCAACCCGGCATTGGCCTCGGGTCCATTCATTACGACTACCAATGATATATTGGGACTGGCTATTTATTTTTTGACCATTCATTCGTTATTATAACAGATATCATATCACCTTATCAACCTTATTATACATACCAAAAATGGGAGTGCAAAGAAAGAAATGCTTGATTATAGATGAGATGCACCCTAGTATCGTACCCTTGTTGGAAGGCTTGGGCTTCGATGTCATCTATCGCCCTCAGATTGAACAAGAGGAAGTCTATCCACAGCTAGAGGACTGCTATTGCTTGGTGATAAGGAGTAAGGTCAATGTTGACGAGAAACTGTTGTCTTACACGAATGAGCTGAGATACATTGTTAGGGCCGGTGCGGGAATCGATAATCTGGAAGTAGAATCAATCATCAGCAAGGGGATAAAAATCATCAATGCACCAGAAGGCAATCGCGATGCCTTGGCCGAGCATGCCATAGGGATGCTATTGGCACTGTTTAACAATATAACGAAGTCCAGCAGGGAAATAGGGCAAGGAACATGGGACCGCGAAGGCAACAGAGGAGTGGAACTAATGGGCAAAACAGTGGGCCTAATAGGCTATGGTCATATGGGAAAAGCATTCTCGAAACGACTATCTTCTTTTGGCTGTGAAGTATTGGCTTTCGACAAATACAAGCAGGGTTTTCCAAGCAAATATGCGAAAGAGGTACCCATGGAGGATTTGTTTGGTCGTGCAGAAGTACTCAGTCTACATGTGCCACTGACGCCGGAGACCAAAGCTATGGTGGACGAAAGCTTTCTGAATAGGTTCACCAACAATATCTATCTGCTCAACACCGCTCGCGGAGGCATACTGAGCATTAGGGCACTGGTCAAAGGGCTACAAAAAGGTAAGGTGCTGGGGGCTGCCTTGGATGTCTTGGAAAATGAAAAGTTAGCTACACTGACTAAGGAACAAAAAATGGATTTGGCTTTTCTATCGCAGTCAGATCAGGTAATTTTAACGCCACACGTAGCAGGATGGACTTATGAATCTTACCGAAAAATCAATAAGGTTTTGATTGAAAAACTGAAAAATGAGTTAGTTAAATTTTAAGGAAAACTAGGAAGTTTCATCAGAATTTTATTTATTACTTTCTTGATTTTTTATGTTTTGAGCATTTAGAAATCTCCTTAAGATTTGGTATCGTTCATTGTTGGTATAGAACAAGACAAGATGCACAGGAGCAGTAATGCTACGATTTGCGGAGGTTTAAGCGAAATCCTGCACAAAGGAAAGGAAAAAATGAACGACATATTTTAAAACAGTCTCATAGACCACTTTTAGGAATTATAAATGAAAGTCTCCAATCGAATAAGAAAGATTAAGGAACGGGTAGATGAAATTTTGGAGAAGCCTATACTGACCTCCGCTATAGTATTGCTGTTTTTGGCAGTAATTGTTTTAGGGCTCAGTCTGCGTTATTATCTCAAAGATTTCCATAATTTCTTTGGTCAAGTACTTGCTGAGGCTCACGGCATGCTTTTTGACATAGCTGTTATAGGTATACTCATATTCTGGTTGAACAAAAACGGTGAGAAACGCCTGAGGATACGCACCTACAAGGACGAAATCGATGATTTCAGACTGTGGGAGTCTGAAGAAGCAGCTTTTCGAACCGTGGGTAATGTCAAGCGACTGAACCGTCATGATATCCATGAGATCAATTTGGTCAATTGCCATCTTGCAAGAACAAATCTCAACTACGTAAACCTTCGCGGCTCTAATCTCAATTCGGCCAATCTTTCGAACTCTTTTCTTATAGAAAGCGTGTTGGAAAATACCAGGCTCAATCAGACAAATTTGGAAAATGCCAATCTCAATCAGGCCAATCTAATGGGAGCCTATGCCAGCGGCGCCAATTTCAAAGATGCCTACCTCATCAAAGCCAGATTAGAAAATGCCTTCCTTATTAAGACCAGTTTCAAGAATGCCTTTCTAATGGAGGCGGATTTGAGAAATTGTTATTTGACGGGTGCCGATTTTGAAAATGCCAGTTTGTATAAAGCGGACTTGCGAGGCGCCAAAGGACTGACTATAGAGCAGCTGACCAAGGCGAAAACGCTCTATTTGGCTAAATTTGACGAGGAAATATTGGAACAGGTCAAATCAAACATCCCCGAGCTTGTTGGTAAATAATCGAAACGAAATCCCCGAATCGTTTCATTTGACTTTGAAAGAGAAGAAATATAAGTTAATTTTACATTAAGAATAAAAAATATAGAAGTAAAATGATGAAACGGTTTCAGTTTGAGACCGTTATTTTGTTTTATAGCATATTAAAATTAATCCTATGTCAAAAATATCATATTATACAAAAGAGGGGTTGGATAAACTGAAAGAAGAACTCAATGAACTGAAAACCAAAGGGAGGTCGGATATAGCGAGGCAAATAGCTGAGGCAAGAGACAAGGGAGATTTGAGTGAAAATGCTGAGTATGATGCCGCGAAAGATGCACAAGGTCACCTAGAAGCAAAAATAGCCCAGTTAGAAGGTGTAGTAGGTAATGCGAGGGTCATCGACGAGTCCACAATAGACACTTCAAAAGTATCCATACTTTCCAAAGTGAAAATACAGAACAGTAAAAACGGAGCTTCATTCACCTACACTCTCGTGGCTGAAGAAGAAGCAGATCTGAAAACGGGTAAAATATCTGTTGAATCGCCTATTGGTAAAGGATTACTTGGGAAGAAGGAAGGGGAAAAAGCAAAGATAAAAACCCCTGGAGGTGAGATTGAATTTGAAGTTCTCGAAATAGGCCTTTGATGTATGGCAAGTATATTCACTAAAATCATTCAGAGAGAAATTCCAGGGCACATCATTGCCGAAGATGAGGCATATATCGCTTTTCTGGACATTAACCCTTTAGTAGAAGGACATTGTCTGGTCGTCCCCAAACAAGAAGTGGATTATATCTATGACCTGGAAGATGAAGTCTTATCAGGTTTGCACCTTTTTGCTAAGAAAGTGTCCAAGGCTATTGAGAAAACGATTTCTTGCCAGAGGGTAGGGGTAGCGGTCATTGGGCTGGAAGTACCCCACGCGCATGTTCATCTGGTGCCTCTCAACCGGATGTCGGATATAGATTTCGGTAGACCCAAGCTCAACCCATCTCCGAACGAACTGGAACAGACCGCTGCGAAAATCAAGGCATCGTTTTGCTAGTGTTTAGTCTCAATTTGCTGTTAGCAGCCTTTCTATCGCCAGCGATAACTTCCTCAGGAATCAGATGCTTACTGTCCTAGCGACCTTAGGCCCGAACATCACTTTGTATCATGCTGCCAAACCAACGAATCTCAGGATAATTGTATTTTGATGAAAAACATTGGAGGAGGTTTTGGATTCAATATTACCCTGTTCATAGGAAGGTACCTATTTCTCCTAGTTCCTGCGAGCTCGGTCTTACATTACCGGGCAATAGGTCGATAACAGATTATTTTATACGGCCTGGATTCTCTGAAAGAAAGGCTTTCCAGCTTTTCGGTCCCGATTTGGTATTTCCTTTTTGAAAATGATGACACACAGCTACACCCAAGGCGTCGGTGGCGTCCAGTAATTTGGGTATTTCCTTAAAGTTCAATAGTGTTTTGAGCATACTGGCTACTTGTTCTTTAGAGGCATTTCCATTGCCCGTAACGGACTGCTTTACTTTTTTCGGGGCATATTCCGTTATCGGGATCTCTCTGGAGAGTGCTGCAGCCATAGCTACACCTTGGGCACGGCCTAGTTTTAGCATTGATTGGACATTCTTACCGTAAAAAGGTGCTTCAAGAGCTACTTCGTCAGGGCAGTACTCTTCTACCAGATGGACTACCCTTTCAAAAATCTTTTTTAGTTTGAGTTCATGGCTAGTATACCGACTGAGGTGGATGACACCATATTGCAGTAGGCCCAAGCGCTGACCCTTAACGGTGATGAGTCCATAGCCCATGATATTCGTCCCAGGGTCCAATCCAAGAATGATGCTTTCTTTGTCGTTTTTTTTGGTTAATTTACTTTCCATAATGTTTTATAAAAAGCCAATCCAGTTGCTCCGCTTCATAGCACAGGTCCTGTTTTTCCAGCTATAAAAATAGTAATGGGCAGGAGTGGTATGGATTGTTGTGTTTGGCATTTTTAGGATTACTTATTAGAGAATGTTTTGAAAGAAATTATTTTGGAACTTGTTATGAGCAGGACCGAGCGTTTGGAAAACGTCCTTGAGGACATGATCAGCGAAGGGGCCGGCCTGCCGTGAGAGGTATCATTGTCGGACATAATAGCGCCATCTGTGAAAGTTTCAACGAAGAGTGTGCCAAGCGATGACATACGGTAATAAACATGATGAAGGAAATAATAGGCCCGAAATAAATTCGCGCCTGTGAATTCCATGTGACCTTTGAAAATAAAAGATACACTTTAAAACAGTCTCTTAACTATATACAATATTTTTACGATAAGCTCATTGTTCAACTTATATTGATTTCATGGTTGCAGAACAGTTCGCCGTAAGCTTGAGTTCTCCCTAGTCAAGGATTCCAAAAACAAAGCTACCTTTTATAAAAGACCAATACCCTAAACGGAAAAATAAATTTTAGAAGTCAGAAAAGACATAACCGACCAGAGTATCAACAATACAAAGCTGCAATATAGAGATATGGTTTATCTTAAAAAAATAACATTACGGCGCATTTTACCTTTAGTGTTGAAAAGCGGTGTATTGGTGGCTGTAATGACCTTCATTTATGTTAAGTTCGAAAATAAGGCCCGTCTACAGGATGAGTTTCTTGATATTGCCACTCCATTGCTGGAGCAGGATTTATTACCGATTGGTATCCTATTATTTCTACTGATGCTCATCAACTGGTTGTTGGAGACTTGCAAATGGTGGTTTCTGGCTCGAAAAGTGCATCCCATCCGTTTTAGCGAAGCGCTAGGAGGAGTGCTTGCCGGTCTTAGCCTAAGTTTTATAACTCCTCATGCCTTGGGCGATTATGCCGCTCGCATTTGGCATAGCCCCCATCAAGGACGAGAGAGAATGCTCGGTGCGCTATTTTTGGGGAGATGGTTGCAGTTATGGGCTACCTTACTTTTCGGTATTTGGGGGACCTATGTATTGGTAAACAGTTCTCATCTCTCGGCCCATATTTTTATTTTGATAGTATCTTTCATGCTATTGATACCTGTGGTGATGGCCATTATTAAAAAACAATTGCCCTTATGGTCACAGAGTCAATGGAAAATCCTACGATTGGCCTTTGATTACTTAGCGGTCATCATAGAATATACCTCTAAGGAATTGCTCATTGCGTTCGGCCTAGCAGTGCTACGGTATATTGTGTTCTCGTTACAATTCCTACTAGTACTACGGACGGTAGGGCTCCCCTTGCCATGGCATACCCTGTATGCCGCTGTGACTTGGGTGCTTTTGGCGAAATCCGTATTGCCTACCTTCAACTTTCTTAGCGACCTAGGGATAAGAGAGTTCTCTATACTCTACTTTTTTGAAGGTTACGCAGTGAGTGAAGTCAGACTGGTGCTAGGGAGTTTGTTGGTTTGGTTGTTGAATATCGTATTTCCTACCATCGCGGGCTTACCGTTTATGTTTAAAATGAAAATAATTCGTAATCCACCATGAACTTGATGATTATTGCTACCACCATCGCTTATATACTGTTATTATTATTGATGAGGCGTACATGGTTGGGCATAAAAAATAAGAGGCCCGTTGTATCAGAGGAAGTCGATATATCCTTGGTCGTAGCCGCAAGAGATGAAGTAGCAAATATCAGTGCGCTACTGGAGAGTGCAATAGCGCAAAAATATCCAATACAGTCCTATGAAGTCATTATCGTCGATGACCACTCCACGGATACTACCGCTGAGGTTGTACAAGCCTATAAGGCTTCGTCGGACATGAATCTTCGGCTACTACGTGCTGAAAGTGGACATAATGGTAAGAAAAATGCATTGAAAACAGGGATTTTAGCAGCCAAGGGAAGTGTCATAGCTACGACCGATGCCGACTGTCTATTGCCTGACCTTTGGCTGAAAATCATCAGCGAACAGTTTTCGGGTAAAAATAGCAAATTGATTTTTGGTCCTGTCGCTTACAAGGCCATGCCGGGCGTTTTTCAGTACTGGCAACAATGGGAATTGGCCGCTCTCATTGGTACGGGAGCAGCTTCATGGAAGTTAGGCATGCCGAATATGTGCAACGGTGCCAATATGGCCTTTGACAAATCCACCTTCTTTGAACTTGGTGGCTATAGCGACAATGAGCATATTGCCTCCGGTGATGATGAGTTTTTCATGCACAAAGTGTATGACCGTTACCCATCACAGGTCCATTTTATCAAAGACAAAGATGCGATTGTAGAAACAGAAGCAAATACCACTATCAAGAAACTCTTCCATCAACGCAAACGTTGGGCAGGAAAGTGGCGATTCTATGCCAACAAAAAGGCCATGCTCACCGCCTTTATGGTTTTTATGATAAATATGCTACTGGTCCTGGTGAGCTTATCCTTTTTTTTTCCAAAGGTAAGTTTATCACTCTGGTTCGGGCTGTTATCAGCCAAATATATAGCAGAGGCTCTTTTTATTGGTCAAGTGATGAAGTTTATGGGGAAACCCTGTCGATACGGTGCAGCATTGTTACTTTCGGTGGTATATCCTTTTTATGCGTTTTTTTTTGGTATCACAGGGAATTTTGGCACCTATGAGTGGAAAGGCCGACATCTAAGATAGTACCTGAGGATTTACCGCGTTGGATTCAGGAAGTGAAACTATACCAATTACATGTGATGGGGCCAGCCAGCCCTATGAGCATCATTGATAAAGATAGCAGCACTATCTGAGGAGATTTCAACCCGGATTATGTGTTAGAGTTTGGTTATGAGGTTTTGAAAAGTAATAAAACGCATTCAGTTTACTGATTTTAAGCTATTTATACAAACTTAGCTTTCAAATATCGCATATCTTCCTGTTCATTTTGCTTCACTCTGCGTTGACAGCCCTCGGGATAGCGCTGCTATTCCTGCGGTTCTCGCCTTGATTGAAACAAAATGACCAGCGGAATCTTATACGACATTTAAAACCTAAATTTGTATTAATTCTGAAATGGAAGGGCTAATGCATAATCCGGGTTCAACGATTGATTTGCCAAAAGACTGCATACAGCAATAAGCATAGCAGAGAAGGTATGCGACTTGAGATAAACTTGTACGGGCGAATTCCATGCGACCATAAAAAAATCAATATCATCCACATGAAAAATAAGGCATGCATTATTGAAACAGTTCCTCAGGCGGACTCAGGCAATTTCGGATTTGTATGCCAAAGGCGGATCAACCGACCTTTCAAAAGCAGGTCACTTCGCAGTTTGAGATGAGGCGATGGTAATACTAACTTGTTGCTTGTATCTTACGTACACTTGGAGGAACCCATAAGGTAGTATAATACGGATTGAACGCATGGATAAATTATCATTTGGATTAGTGCTTTTAGCAAAGATTCCCTCTGGTCAACTCTTCGAACGGTATAACATGATAGACTCATATACTTAGTTATGTTGACTGTGTTTCATTCACCTCATTAAATCCGGTATACTGTTGAACGGAATCCGAATTCCGGTAGTTCATTTGAAAATTTTTCTGTCCGGGCGCCGCGTTTTCAAAATTTTCCGCATCTTACAGGCTGGCCCGAAGTCTCCCCTGACTTCGTCCTGCTTAATTTTATCGATAGGACCGAGCGTAAGGAAAGGGGCCGGTCTGCCGCACAAGGGTAAACGCCCGGCCGGCTTTAGGCGAAAACGGAGTTCAGGGCGGATAGAGAACATCTGGACCACGATTTGAACGATGAAAACGCAACACGTCCAAAATACTTTCCTCAAAAACGGGGTATAGGTTGGCCGACTGTTAAAATCAGTAGTATAGCTAAGTATATAAGTCTGTAACATGAAAAAGAAAATCATTTATTCAGTCCTGTTTTTGTTAGTACTTTTGCTGCTATGGCAGCATAGCCTATTGTACTATGGGCTAGTTCAGGCAAAGGGACAATTACGTATAGTTTGGGGAGCTACCCCAGTAGCAGAACTTCTGAACTCACCCGAGGTAGCCGATTCTACCAAACACAAGCTGAAACTCATCCGAAAGGCCAAAGAGTTTGCCATAACGGAGCTGGGTCTCGAACCTACAGATAACTACAGTTCCATGTACGATCAAAAAGGAGAGCCACTGATGTGGGTCGTTACGGCCTGTGAACCCTTTCGTTTGGAGGCAAAAGAGTGGTCTTTTCCTATTGTGGGTAAGTTTTCCTACAAAGGTTTTTTTCAGGAGGATATGGCCCGAGCTATGTACGCAGAGTTGGAAGGTCAGGGACTTGATGTGGGCTTGCGCAACCCGGGAGGGTGGTCTACTTTGGGCTGGTTTGACGATCCTATATTGAGTAATATGTTGCTTAGGAGTGATGGAGATCTCAGTGAACTCATTATACATGAGCTTACACATGGAACCCTTTTTGTCAAAGATAGTATTGCATTTAATGAAAACTTGGCCTCTTTCATAGGAGAGGAAGGAGCAAAACGCTTCTTAGAGAGGGAGTACGGGAACAATAGTGCCGAATACATCAGTTATCTACATGAGTTGGAAGACTATGCTTCCTTTACAGAGCATTTTCTACGTGGTGCCAAAGCACTCGATACGCTTTACAAGAGCTTTACCGAAGACATGCCACCAGAGGTAAAAAGAAAAGAAAAAACAGAAGTACTACAACAGATCATGACCATGGGGGATACCATTCATTTTCATGATACCCAGCGTTACAGCAACGTCTTCGAGAGGGAGCTGCCCAATAATACCTATTTTATGTCGTTCCTTAGGTATCGATCGGAACAGAATTTGTTTGTAGAATTAAAGGAAACCCGATTTAACAATGACTTGAACGCAATGATCGATTATTTTAAAAGTGAATATCCATCTTTGTGAAATCATAAAGTTATAGATTTGATCAGATGAAACGTATTATCCTATATTTATGGCTATTGGTCCCTATGCTTGCCTTCGTCCAGAACGATAGCGGCCATAGTAAGAAACCAAAGGTGTGTTTTTCCCGGGGTGAGCAGATATCCTACAGGGTTCATTATGGATTTATGAATGCCGCCGAAGGTACCATGACAATTAGTGACAAATTATATAAAGTAGGAGGAAAGGTCTGTTATAAAGTCGAGATCGATGGCAAGTCAACGGGCATGTTCGATGTATTTATCAAGATCCGAGACAAATGGGGCTCTTACATTGATACTGCCGCTCTGGTTCCACAACAGTCATACCGTATCATCAAAGAGGGTAAATACAGGAAACATGAAATCGTTAAAATAGACCAAGGAAACAAGAAGGTCGATGTCAAGACCTACGATTACAAGAAAGAAAAATGGAAACCCAATCGGATTTTCGAAACCGCAGAGAATGTTCAGGATCTGGTCAGTGGGTATTACTACCTGAGAACCTTGGATTTTAATGCAATGAATCCGGGGCACCGCCTTTCCATGGATGCTTTTTTCGAAGATTCTACTTATCATTTCAATATGAGGTTTCTGGGACGTGAAGTAGTAAAGACCAAACTAGGGAAATTCAAGGCTTTGGTCATCTCACCGGAAATGCCCGAAAACAGCCTCTTCGATGGTAAAGATGCCATCAAAGTATGGATTTCGGACGATGAGAAGAAAATACCATTGAAGGTAAAAGCCTCCATGTTCGTGGGAGCAGTAGAAATAGATATCAAAGACTACAAAAAAGGAAAGGACAAGGGCAAATCAGGTTGACCATTAAGTAATTGTTAAGATATTATGTGGATTTTTTTATTGCCCTATTTTCTACATAATTTAGTGCCGCTTTAAGAGTAACCTTATACAATATATAGCTTGGTTATCAGGTAAATATCTTTGGCCAAAAATTAGGACTAATCAAATTGAATTACTATGGGTAGCAAGCAGGAAAACAAAGTGCTTGTAGTTGACGATGAAGAGGCGATATTGGAATTGCTGAAATACAATCTCGAGAAGCAAGGCTATGAGGTCAAAACGGCCAGCGATGGGATAACGGGTGTTGAAATAGCCAAAAAATTTCTTCCGGACCTTATTTTGTTGGATATTATGATGCCGAATCAGGATGGTGTCGAGACATGCCGACAGCTCAGGGAAGTCCCCGACCTACATGGGGCTTTCATTATTTTTCTGACGGCTAGGGCCGAAGAGTACTCAGAGGTGGCCGCCTTCGATGTAGGTGCTGATGATTATATCACAAAACCCATCAAGCCCAGAGCTTTGATGAGCCGCATCGGAGCTTATTTCAGAAGAGAATCCAAAAAGAAGCCGACCACCAATCAGATCAATTTAGGGGACCTGATTATTGATAGGACCAGTTATACCGTCAAGTTGAGTGATGAAGAAGTTTCCTTACCGAAAAAGGAGTTTGAGCTACTTTACTTTTTGGCCCAGAATCCCAATAAGGTTTTTAGTCGAGATGACTTGTTACAGAATATATGGGGGACCGACGTCTATGTACTGGCAAGGACCGTAGATGTACATATTCGTAAAGTAAGGGAGAAAATAGGAGGAGCATACATCACTACGGTGAAAGGTGTTGGCTACAAATTCAGTTTGAATTGATTCGGGAACCGTACACAGAGCTTACACGGTATGGTGAGCCTCGTATTTTCCTTTTCAATAAAAACCGAAAAAATCCATAAGCAATGATTATAGGCTCAAGGATAACAGCGCTGCTTTTGGCGACATGTATATCTGTATTTACTACGGCCTTTCTTTCCTTGTTCAAAGAGGTGACGGACAATGCCCTATTTGTTACTTTTTTGATCAGCTTTTCTTCTTCCTACCTGCTTATCTATATCATATTGGAATTTCTTATTTTCAGGGAAATCAATAAGATAGACCACGTTATATCCAAACTGAAAAGAAAGGACTTTTCTTTCGTGGAATCGGATAACAAAAATACCATTAACCCACTCAAGCGGGTCAATCAAGAAATCTACTCCTACGCTACCCTGAAGCAGAGGGAAATCGATGAGCTTAAAAAAGCAGAGGCCTTCAGAAGGGAATTTATAGCGGATGTCTCCCACGAACTGAAAACCCCCATATTTGCGGCGCAGGGTTTTGTGCACACACTACTGGACGGTGCGGTCAAAGATAAAAATGTCAGGGTCAAGTTTCTGAAAAAAGCAGCAAAGAGTCTGGATGGCCTCGACTTGCTCGTACATGACCTGCTGACCCTTTCCCATATAGAAACAGGAGAAATAAAAATGCATTTTGAGTACTTCGACCTATATAAGTTAACGGAAGAGGTCTTCGAACAATTTGACAATAAGGCCGTAAAAAAGGATATCGAACTCAAGATAGATACCCCCCGCAAAGAAATGGGTGTCTATGCCGACTGGAAAAGAATACACCAAGTACTGACGAATCTGGTTTCCAACGCCATCAAATATTCCTCGGACAATGCACATGTAACCGTCGGGTTCGAAGAGCATGATAGTTACGTTATCGTATACGTAAGAGATACAGGCTATGGTATTCCTCCTTCGGACCTCAACCGCATATTCGAACGTTTCTATCGCGTGGATAAGAGCCGCTCTAGGGAAAAGGGAGGAACTGGCCTAGGCTTGGCTATTGTGAAGCACATTATGGAAGGGCATAAATCAAAGGTTACTGTTACCAGTACTATCGATAAAGGCTCTACATTTAGTTTTAAACTACTCAAAGACTCCGAAGAGGACGAAGACGAAAACGGTTGAGCCATATAGCTATCCGTCAAGAAGCTTGGAGAGGTCAGTATTGGCCTTGTTCACTTCTGTGGCTTTAAAGGATTCCATGGGACTATAGCTCATAGCCGCTGCTATGATGTTTTTCGGAACGGTCTTTAGAGCGTTGTTGTAAGCAATAACCGAAGTATTGTATTTCTTTCGCGCTATACTTATTTTCTCTTCTATATCTTTAAGTGATTGATGTAGGGACATTACCTCATTGTTAGAGGTAAACTCAGGATAACTCTTTATGGCGACGAAGAATTCACCGAGTAATTGAGATATCTGCTGCTCTAATTCGAAGCGAATGGCCATCCCATTTTCACGGTCCATCGCTTTACCTCGTAAAACAAGAAGGCTTTCCGATAAGGAATGTTCTTCTTTCAGGTTATCTTTTGTGATTCTCACCCACTTCAAGATAAGTTCATGTCGCTTGCTGAGCATGATATCCAAACTACCATAACTGAAGATGACCCGATTTTTTCTCTTGATAAGATTATTGTAGATACTGATACCCAAAGGTATCGTTATGAAGAATAAAGGCAAAGTGACCACGAAAATAATAAGTAATGATACTAAGGCAATCGATCTGTTCATTGGGTAAAGTTGAAAGTATGAAGTGGCGCACAGTCTTTTATTATAAAAGACTGTTTTGAAAGAAATTATTTTAGAGTTTGTTATCGCTTATTCTGAGTAGCACCGAGTGTCCAGAAAATGTCCTTGAGGGTTTAGCCAGCGAAGAGAGCAACCTACTACCGCCTGAGCCTCATTGATAAAGATAGCTTGTTATCTGCGAAAATTTCAACGAACTAATGTGCGGAAAAATTGTGTACAGCAATAAGTATGGTGGAAAAGAGGATAAACCCAGGTGGAATGTTGTGCCCTCGAATTCTATGCGACGATTAAAAATCAATACCGACCAAATGAAAATTAATGAGGTACTGTTTAATACAAACTTAGCTTTTAACTATCGCCTATCTTCTTGTTCATTTTGCTTCACTCTGCGTTGACAATCCTCGGGATAGCGCTGCTATCCCTGCGGTTC
>CANLOE010000076.1 GCA_947492745.1 uncultured Cyclobacteriaceae bacterium
ATGAAGGGCGTTCGGAAAGGCTTCGCGCGGGGCGCGAAGACCTTCGATGACCTGGGCCAAAGGCTGGCGAAGAAGTTCCGGTTCAGGAAGTTCAAAATTGAGGTCAAGAGGCCTAGGTGGCGTTTGTTGGGAGAAATCAATCCATGGGCAGTAATCATGGAAGGGCCATTGAAGGGGGAAATTACAGAAGTAAATAAAGCAGATCTTCCTAGTGGAATCAGGAAGGGAGAAGACTTTGTTAGAGGTAATGACAAATTGAGATTGTTGTCAAAGGCAGATGATTTGCCTACTGCAAGCTCCAACTATAGGGAATATTTTGAAATTTTTACAGGTAAGTCTTCAAGTACCAGTGTCATACACCATATGATTGAAAAGAAATCAAGGTACTCTCATTTATTTAGTAAACCACATATAAATTCACCTGTTAGGTTAAAGCCTATTCCAAAAGGAGATATCAACAGTGCGTTGCACCTTTCTAAAATTAGAATTGCTTGGAATAAGATGTATGATAGCTTAGATGAATTAGCAAGTAGGGGAATAGTAAACAATAAAGGTGCTATTAATGCGATCAAGCAATATGCGGATAAAACGGATGACTTTATAGAATCCGTTCTATCAGAAGTCGATGATTTAACGAAACAACTTGGCCGATCACTATCTAAGGATGAAATTGCCCAGATATCACAAAATTGGCTAGATAATAACAATTGGGATGATATCTTAAAAGAGTGCCTCCAAAATGGTATAAAATCAAGTAAGTAGGAAAATGAAACCAAAAATATATACTTTAGAATCCGTGGCCGTCGATGGAGAATTAGGGCCAAGAACCAGTGAAACAAAACGAAGTACATGTGATAGTTGTGGGGTGTCCCGTCCTATTGTCCCTCGATATTCAAGCATAGAATATCTGTTCGATACTTGGTCTGGTAGCCACATTATATCTGGTGTTAAAAGCTTGTTTGTAAGTAGTGAATTAAAAGACGTCATGCTTCTTGAGAAAGTTTCGGAAGTAGGGTTTTCAAAAATTCAGGTAACCAAACGTGAATATTTTGAAATAGATTCAGCTGTAGGTATAGATGAAATGCCAGCATTTTTTTATGTTAATGTGTTGCGTCGAGATGTTGATTGTGTTTCCAAGATTTACGATGTGACAATTTGTGAAGTCTGTAAAAATAAAAAGTGGGAGTTGAAAGTTGATGGACTGGACTTTCTAATCAAAGGTGTTTCAGCGAAAAAAGAGAAAGAAAAATTAGAAATAGTACATGATTCTTGGAAAGGTGAGGATATCTTCTATTGTGAAAGTCATAATACTCCAATAATAACTGAAAAATTCTTATCCTGTATAAAGAAACTAAACTATAAAGACCTAGCTCTAGGTTCTGCGATTTGGGTTTAAACTGTTCAGCTTTTCTTGTATTTAATATTATTAATAAAAAGAATGATTTACTGTATCAAGTAAAAAGTTCCGGTTCAGGAAGTTCAGGATACGTGTCCGGAAGCGCAGGTTCAAGCTGGAAGGGGAAATCAATCCCTGGGTGCTGTTGGCGAGTGGGGAGGTGAAGTATGTGGATGTGAACGATTTGCCTTCTGGGGCAAAGGTAGGTGATCGTGTTGTTATCAGTAATATTGATGAGGTTGTGGTAGGTAGAAAAATAACGAGGAGCGAAGATGCGATAGTTATAGACCCTACGGCCAAGTATGATTTTCCTACATCGAAACCTAATTCCCCCAACCCAGATGCTGACTCTTTTCATGTATTGGATGAAGCAGAAAGATTGATGAGAGAAAACCCTAATATGTCGGGGCAGGCTGTGAAATTTGAAGAAGGTCTTATGTCGAAAGGTGCTAGTGGAAGACAGTATAGGAGACTGAAAAGGGTACGTGAAAAAATCCGCAAACTAGAAATTAAAAAGAGAGACATTGGCCTTAACAATCTTGAGAATCAAGAATTAGCTAAATTAAGAAAAGAGATTGAACCAAAAACTGCCAATCATCTTGATGCAGTGGATGAACTGAAGGGAACCGATGGAAGAACCTTATTGGTGGAGCCTCATGTAAAACTAAATCCAGAGGTAGCTATTGATGTTAATTATGCGCAAAACCTTCTCAATGACCTGAATAGACCGAATGCAATCAAAAAAGCAATGGCAGGAGCAGAAGACGCTATCGGAGATGGTAGTTCTGCTTTAGCAACCATTGCAGAGCAAATCAAGGGAGGTGTAAAGCCTGCAGAAATTATACGTGGGTTCAAACATGGTGTTAAAAGTGAAGAATACCTAACACCATTGGTCAACATTTCTAGAAAGCTGGAAAGAATGGCCAACTGCCCTAAGTCAGTGATACGTAGGTTAGCATTGGAAATAAAAAAGACACAAGAGGCTGTGGAATGGGCACAAAAATACGGAGCTGCTTCTGCTTCAGGTAGAAAAGCTCCTATAAGGGACCTGCCAGAATGGGCAGTGGGTTATTTGGACGAATTGAAAAAGCATTTATAAGGAGAATAGGATGAGATTTTTTGATATTCATCAAGATTTTAAAAGTTACAGACCATACCTTTTACCTGGTACAGAAGTTTTGTTCAGTGACCTGACAGGCTGTGACTTGACAGGCCTTGACCTGAGTAACTGTATTTTCTTTGCCTGCCGTCTAGATTTTAGCGATTTTTCAAAAGCAACGTTACGGGGATGTAGTTTTGAGTATTGTATCATTAGTCATGACGATAAAGGTCCATCATTTGATGCCACGATCGGGAATCCAATAATAACTAATTGTAATTTCTCTTTGGATAATAAAGAGTTGAAATTGTCATACTCCCCCCCATATCAACAGATTATTGAAAATATACTGGTGATAGAAGATATTGAGTATCGAAGTATTTCGGATATCCCAGTGGGGAGATTTGTGTGGGATAGCGATACAATTACGCTCCACGAGGTCTATGGGTATGCTCACCTCTTCTCTAGAAATCATACTTATACACAAGGGCTTCTGTTCTCAATCTATGAGCAGATTATATTTGACCAACGCATTGTCGAGCTGCCGGACGATAGGAGTAATGATCTGCAAGAACTCATTTTCACCCAATTGAGAGATACTTTTATTGAGAAAGATGTTTGCAACCTATTTGAAGCCCATTGTACTCCTGTCGACCAGGAAATTAAGCTAAAGGTGTTGAGAAGTATTTATGGAAGAGTAAACTCTCCGGTCAAGTCAGACCAGTACCTAGGTCTGCAGGCCATGATCAAATATCACATCTATGAAGATGAATTCGTAGAATTGGTTCCATTCGAAGAGCTTTGTTCGATTATACTCTCGCAAGATGGTACATTACGACACAAATCAATCTGGATGATCAATGAAGTATTGAGCTTTTACATTTTGGATGAAAGTATGTATCGACGTTTAGAGGAAATATTAAAGCCATTTCTTACCAGTGCGTTGGAAAGTGAAGTTAAGGAAGTGCAGTTCGATGTCATGAATTTATTGGAGAAGAGAATTTTCTTTAACTGGGATATGGGCTTAAGGAGATTGATCAGGATTCGTGACGAACATCCGGACGAAAAAATTAGGACAAAAGCAAAAGAGATTTTTGATAATTATAGTGAAGAAGATTCGTGACAGCTCCGCTGTTCGGGATTTGCAATCCGACCCACACACAAGGGCCCTTCGTATCGCCAAGCACCCCTCTACTTGTAGGTTCAGTGCAGAGTTCCTACTGTCCATAACAGGATAGAGCATCAACTCGTACTTTTAATGATACGAATTTAGTTCCTGTGAATACATGTTATACTTAGGGCATGGGCAGGAAATGCAAAATAAGGGATTAACTAGCCAAACACTTCGGAGGCTTCCTCGGGGCCGCCTGGCCCGGCAACCTGGTGGAAGGGGCCACGAAGCTGGCCAGAGGACTGGCCGTGCTGACCATCGAACTGGTCTTTGCACTGCTCTTCGGGGCGAAAGCGGCTTTCAGGGGCGCCAAGACAGCGGTCAGGACCGTGGCCAAACAGGGAGTGCGGGGCGCAACAAGGACCGGTGCGAAGGCCATCGCCACGGGGGCAAAACAGAGTGTACGCAACACCGCCAAGGCGGTGAAGGACCTCGGCACCGTGGGCAGGAACGGTGTCCGGGCCATTGCCAATAATGGCAGGGTGGCCATGAAGGGCGTTCGGAAAGGCTTCGCGCGGGGCGCGAAGACCTTTGACGACCTGGGCCAAAGACTGGCGAAGAAGTTTCGGTTCAGGAAGTTCCGGATACGTGTCCAAAAAAGACGTTTTAAGCTGGAAGGGGAAATCAATCCCTGGGTGCTGTTGGCGAGTGGGGAGGTAGTTCAAGTGGATGTGAGCGATTTGTCTTCTGCGGCAAAGGTAGGTGGAGCTGATTTCCTCAGGGCATTACCCTGATCATCAGACCTATTCATAATAAGCCACAACAAGCCTTAGACTCAAAGAAAAAGTGTCTCGGGAAAATGTCGTCCAGAAACAAAGGAGCAATCACAGCCAAGTTTGTGAGATAAGTCATGGATGGAACAGTTATTAGGGTTCATACTCCGGTGATTCCCGGATTTTCCATGTATCCCATTTCTCCCAAATTAATTGCATTTGGGCATAGAGACTGTTTTAAAATGTATCTTTTTCTTTCTTATGTACTTCTTTTAGCACCTAATTTCGTTGAAATTTCCGCTAGCTAGCGCGACATACTATCTTTGTAATGGCTCTCGCGGCAGACCGGCCCCTTCACTAATAATGCCCTCGGGGCATTATTTCGACCCGGATTATGCGTTAGAGCTTAGTTATGAGGGTTTAAAAAGCAATACATCAGGGCGTTTTATCGGGTTCAGCACAGCACCGCTACGGTGAATTCGAAAAACACATTCAATTTATTGATTTTAAGCTATTTAAGACCACAATAGAAGGGCTAATGCATGATCCGGGTTTAACGCTCGGTCCTCCCCAAAATAAGTGATAACAAATTCTAAAATAATTTCAAAACAGTCTCCAAAACCCAAGAGACCTTGTCCGGTAGTACAGCATAGGACATACCGATAAGACTCCAAGGTTATGTGATTAGGTTTCACTTCGGTTTGGAGAACATACTGTCCTCTAGAGGAACATTGGTTTTCATCTCATCATAAGTCATGGTCATCTGGGTCATATCACCCATCTTCACGGTCATTTTATGAAAAAGTTGAACATCATCTACCGGTTTATAGTCTTCGAACATCACTGTCACCGCGCCATTGGGAGTGTCGGACTGCATCATATCCAGCAAGTTGCTTTTCGTATTTATAAAAGCATGTGCCTCTTCACCATGATTATCGATGACTTTCAGCTTGTAATACTCTATTTCATTGACTTTCGTTTCTCCTACGTAGGAGACTTGATAGCCTTTTTCTTTGTACTTCCATAAAGGTCCCTCTATCTGACTGCTACTTTCCATCATTTTTTTTTGTTGGCCAGGGGCATCCACTATATCGCCCGTAGCCGGGTTTTTCATCCAAGCATCCGTACCGTTATAACCCTGTATCATTTTATTACCCATCATGTCCACTTCTATCCTACTTTTATTGGGCGGTTTTACATACATGTCCATTTTGGTGGCCATCCCCATGGTGGACATGCTGGCTTTAATGACAACTGTTTTTATATTTTTCAGATTTTTGAATCCCATGGAGGAATAATGTTTTTCGAGTACTGTCTCCAGGCTTTGAGCATGTAGGGTCAGGCCGGTCAGTAAAAGAAGCAGCGAAGTCAATTTTATCGATTTTTTCATTTTTTATGTAAATTTATTTTTATTAAAATTAAGCAAAAGGTGCAATATAGTTTATTATCAGACCGAATTAGGTTTAATTTCCGTTGAGTCGTTCTAATTGGATAGTGGAAGCACTTTTACTATGTATTCCATGTTTTTTTTGTATAAGTTATTATGCCGGTAAAACGATTGCTCTTATGGTACAAATGGTCCCCCAGGCATCTATCTATAGTACTCTTTGGGGTATTAGCTGTTTCGGTCATCTATTATTTCTCCCTTCCCGAACGCCTGTTCACCACTCCGTACAGCAGTATTCTGGAGAGTAAGGACGGTCGCTTACTCGGAGCTCACATCGCCGCAGATGGGCAGTGGCGCTTTCCCGAACAAGGTGAGCTGTCCGATAAATTTGTCAACTGCCTCATCACCTTCGAAGATAGGAACTACCATCGACACTTCGGTGTCGACCCCTTGGCCTTTCTCAGGGCATCGTGGCAAAACCTGAAATCAGGACGTATCGTCAGTGGTGGCAGTACCTTGAGCATGCAGGTCATCCGTCTTTCCAGAAAGGGCCGACCGAGAAGTTTATGGGAAAAAGTAGTAGAGGTCGTACTGGCCACAAGACTGGAATGGCGCTATTCAAAAGCTGAAATCTTGAAACTGTATGCCGGCCATGCCCCCTTTGGAGGTAATGTAGTGGGAACGGAAGCTGCTATCTGGCGGTATTTTGGTAGACAGGGCAATGATCTGTCCTGGGCAGAGGCCGCTTTACTGGCCGTCCTCCCGAACAGTCCCTCGCTCATGCATCCCGGCAAGAATCGTTTACTACTGGAGAAAAAACGGAATAGGCTATTGCATCGATTACTGAAAAGCGGAAAAATCGACAGCCTTACCTGTCGACTCTCCAAAAGCGAACCACTTCCCGGCCACCCTTACCCTCTTCCCCAATATGCCCCTCATTTGCTGGAAAGGGGACGGAAATCAGGTTGGGCACAACAGCGAATACGCAGTTCGCTGGACTTCGACCTACAGAAAAAGGCATCGGAAATACTGAACCACTACCAATCTCACTTTCAGAACAACGAAATCAACAACGCCGCGCTTATCATAGCGGAGGTCAGTTCAGGGAAAACACTGGCTTATATCGGTAATACGCATTGGGCCGACCCCAAAAAGCATGGAGCCCAAGTGGATATCATCAATGCCCCCAGAAGTACGGGCAGTATACTCAAACCTTTTTTATATGCCGCCATGCTTTCAGAAGGGAAAATAATGCCGGGTAGCCTAGTCGAAGATATCCCTTTGTATATTCGTGGTTTTGCTCCCAAAAATTTTTCCCGTACCTACGATGGTGCCGTACCTGCGGATAAGGCCATCGCAAGATCGCTCAATATCCCTGCCGTGAACTTGCTCCGTTCGTACCGTTATGAAAAGTTTCATCAACTTTTACAAAAAATCGGTATGCGCGGTCTGAATGATTCACCACATCATTATGGTCTTTCGTTGATCTTAGGTGGTGCGGAAGGTTCGCTGTGGGATATTACGGGCATGTATGCCAGTCTGGGCAGAGTCCTCCATCGCTTCAATCGGAGTGCGGGAAGTAAACGCTACTCTCCCGACAATTTCCGACCCCTACAGTTGAAAGCGGCAATCAATGATAGTTCGGATACACCGGTATCCACGGGTACTATCAGTGCGGGAGCCATATGGAAAACGTTCGAGGCTTTGCAGGAAGTCTATCGTCCGGAAGGAGAAAATGCCTGGCGCATGTTCGAGACTTCCCGCAGAATCGCCTGGAAAACAGGAACTAGCTTTGGATACAGAGATGCATGGGCCATAGGCTTGGATGCAACATATGTTGTAGGCGTTTGGGTAGGTAATGCAGATGGTGAGGGCCGACCGGGACTGACAGGCATTAAAGCAGCAGCCCCCATTCTATTTGATGTGTTTGATGTTCTTCCTCGAAGCCACTGGTTCAAAAAGCCTCTTGCTGACCTTAAAAGCACAAGCGTATGTCGTCTTAGTGGATATAAAAACGGACCATGGTGCGATATGGTGGATACACTGCACACAACGGTCAGCAGTTTGAGAACACGTACCTGTCCTTATCATCGACGTATCCACCTAGATGCGTCGGAAAAATACCAAGTTCATGCAGGTTGTGAACCGCTGACCCGCACCCATCATGAGAACCGTTTTGTACTTCCTCCGGCCATCGCCCATTATTACCGTTCGAAAAATGCCGACTATCGCCCTTTACCACCTTTCAGAAAAGATTGTGTTCATGAAGCCGCCGCCAATGCCAGTGTTATGGAGGCCATTTACCCTAAAAAAAATGCCCGAATATACATCCCATTGGAGCTGAACGGACAACAGGGAAAGGCTATTTTTGAAATTGCACATCGAAACCCTAAATCTCAGGTGTTCTGGCATATAGACCATCAGTTTCTGGGGTCGACCCGAAGGAATCATCGCTTTGGTATACAGGTAGATAAAGGGAAACATACACTTACAGTCATGGACCAAAACGGTGAAATACTCAGTCAGAAATTTGAAGTAATTACAAAATAGTGCAAAAATACAATAGAAACATCTTTTGGTTATAAAAATATTGGAATAAGGATGCTCTCCCTTTTTTTTTTGATAATGAAATACCTATTTTTGAGAAACTTATTTTAACTTTTTATCTATGACTACCTGTAAGAGGAGCTCTTTTATAGTAGGTGTTCTTTTGTTTTTTTCTTCGATAATCGTTTCTCCTTCGATAGGAAAAGAACTCAAGACCACTCGTACCGTTGCCCATAATTATGTTGTGATTGGAGCTTTCTCACTAAAAAGCAATGCCATAAAATATGTTGCCTATACCAAACAGTTTGACTTCGAATCGGCTTATGAACTGCATCCTCCGACCAATCTATATTATGTATACGCTTATAAGTTTGCCGATAAGTCATCAGCTCTGAAAGAAGCCAAACGCATCCAACAAATAGAGGAGTTTGCCGATACTTGGGTCTACATCGGGGAACTGGGAGGAACACCACGTCAGGCTCATCCCGTTGCCATAAGCCCCGATGATGGGAACACATCGCATAGCTCATCCACTCCTACATTACAAGAGTCCCCTAGTTCAAAAGATGCAGGAGTAACTTCCGATAACGGAATAAATGACGGTTCCGAAAAGGCAGATATCACTGATGTACCCGATATTGATTCTCTTGAGGTAATGAAAGACAGCTCTGAGGTAGCGCTTGAGGGTACACTGGCCATTGGCAGTGAAAACCCGAAAAGGATTTCAGGCTTGTCCCCCATTAGTAAAAACCCAGAACCACAAGAAGAAACGGTCACTGCACCAGAGGAAAAGACCTACAAAGTCTACATCAATACCGTACATGTAGGAAAGTTCAAAGAAGTGAAAGGTACTGTCGAAGTCATCGACCCTATACGAGACAAAAAGATAGGTGATATTGAAGCACATACCCTTTCTCAATTCGGAAACCCGAAAAACGGTAATAACTCCGTGAAATTTGACGCCAATATATTTGGTTTTAAACCTGTAGAATACGTTATTGATTTGGAAAATCCCACGACGGACAGCACAGCCGGCAAAGTGGAAGTCTTGGGCGACTCCATTATTGTCAATTTTGATATGCAGCGCTATCAGAAAGGGGATATCATCGTACTGTATCGTGTTTATTTTTTTAAGGATGCTGCTATTATGAGACCTGAATCCAAGTATGAACTTAATAGTCTTTTGGACATGTTATTGGAAAATGAAGATATGATCATTAAAATCCACGGTCATACCAATGGAAACTCTCATGGCAAGATCATCAGCCTCGGAAGTACGGAGGATAACGATTTTTTTGCCCTTTCAGCGGTTCATAAAGAAGGTATCGGTAGTGCCAAAAAGTTATCCGAATACAGAGCCGGTACGCTAAAGCAGTACCTGATCAGTAAAGGTATCGATGAAAAGAGGCTCCAGGTAAAAGGCTGGGGAGGAAAGAAAATGCTATACGATAAGCATAGTAGTCAGGCTAAAAAGAATGTAAGGGTCGAAGTAGAAATCCTACAAGATTAAACCTAAACCAAATCATGAAAAAGTATTTTTTGTTCGCATCGTTTTGTATAACATTTTTTTGTGGCATTGCCTACCCTAGCAGTCCCGGACTCTCCACAAAACCCACTATCAGCTACCGGGCAGAACAAGACCCCAGCCCTCAGCTCGAAACAGGCTATTATCTTGTCATCGCAGCTTATGGGAAAAGCTGGGAGGCATTAGCCAAGAATTTTGCGGACAAAGTCACAAAAGAAGGCCATCCTGCCGACTACGGTTTCAGTCAAAAGAAAAATATGTTTTTCGTATACTTACTTTATACCGAAAATTTCAAAGAATCACTCAATACGCTTAGGGAAACTCGAAAAGACACCAAGTTCAATGACTGTTGGGTATATGTATCCATAGCTACTTCCGAAGAGGGGAAAACCATTATCCAAAAAAGAGTCCCAGAAGAAGAAAAGGAGAAGGAAATAGAAATAGAGGAAACTATAGATAAAGAACAAAAAGAAGGGACAGTAGAGACAAGCCCTGTATCCGCTCCCGAAACTCCCAAGAAAAACGAGAATAACCCAGAGGCCGCTCCCGACACGGTAAGCACCACTGCCAAGATAGAACGACCCAGTGATGAGTTCATACCGGAAATCCCTTCTCATCCGGAAGGGATGCCCATAAGCATGACTGGAAAGAATGTGTATATGAATGTATATGATTCGAGAAATGACAAGCTCGTCAATGGTGAGATACAACTGATCGATACCGAACGACTGAAGCTAATGGGGACGCATAAAAACAATACACTGACAAAAATAAAGGACCCTCAGAACAGATCGGGAAAAATGCTCTTGATCTGTGACATTTTCGGTTACCGAAAGATGCAGCATGAATTCAATTATTATGCGCAGGATACTTCCGAGTACTTCATCAATGCTTTGGAAGATACACTGGTAGTCAGTTTTGATCTAGTACGTTATGTAAAAGGAGATCTGGCCACTATGTACAACGTATATTTCTATAAAGATGCCTCTGTCATGATGCACTCTTCTGAATACGAACTGAACTCATTATTGGAGATGCTGCACGAGAACAAAGACTATAAAATCAGGATCCATGGGCATACCAATGGCAATGCTCCAGGAAAGATCATCAGTCCAAAAGAATCCAATACCGATTTCTTTAATATAAAGGGAGATGTAAAGCAAGGCTATGGATCGGCCAAACAGTTATCCAACGAGCGCGCAGAAGTCATTAAGGACTATCTTGTGCATCATGGCGTAGACCCTGAGCGTATGGAAATCAAAGGATGGGGAGGTAAAAAGATGATTCATGATAAGCATAGCAACCGTGCCAAAAAGAATGTCCGTGTGGAAGTAGAAATACTGGAAGACTAGGAAATTGTTCAGTAAGAGATCGCTCTGGAAGCTATTGTTTCAGAATTTGTCATCGGTTATTCTGGATATAGACTGAAGCTGAATCGACGAAGATAGCAGCGCTATTTATGGGTTTTCAAGGAAATGCATCTATCAAAAAAAGCACTTAAAAAGGAGTGGTTCAAAACAGTCCCTAAGAATAATCGGTCTAGCGTATTCCTTAATTACTTCCATAATAAATCCAGTGTCAAGGTATTGACCAGCCCAAATGAGGCAATGGGCATGTATACTGTGACAGTCGATAACAATTTTACTTTGACCCTTCGTTCACACTAATTGGATTGAGGGCCTATTCATCGGTTATTGTTATAAAAGGTGGGTCAAGCGGATGGAAATCTCTTTACGCCCTGTGACCAAAGAAAAACTGGCAGCATCAAAAGATGGAGGTCCGAATCCCCCTTTGGCATCTCGCGAAAAGCCAAAAGCCTCTTTGGGTATACCTACAAAATTGGCATCGAGTTCCTTATTTTCATTTTCGTCATGGATGACACTGACCGCATAAGTACCCTGAGGCAGGTTCTTGAATACAGCCACTGCCTCTAAATCACCGTTGATATTCACCACTTTGTTCTTATAGTCCTTTTTCAGAAAGTCACCTTCTTTATTAAAAAGAGCCACCACAACCTTTCCTTTATTTTTTTTCAGATTATTGACATGGACATGTAACTCGCACTGCGCATTGGCAAAAAAAGAGGATAGCATCACTATCCCAAAAAATAGAATCTTCATATTTCTTAACGTATGTTGATTATAATACAAACTTAGCTTTCAACTATCGCATATCTTCCTGTTCATTTTGCTTCACTCTGCGTTGACAATCCTCGGGATAGCGCTGCTATTCCTGCGGTTCTCGCCTTGATTGAAACAAAATGACCAGCGGAATCTTATACGACATTTAAAACCTAAATTTGTATAAATTTTCAAAGGTAAAAATATCAATAATCAAGCCAATAATTTACGTTAATTTAGCCTGAAATATGCGTTGGAACTTCGTAACAAAGGTTTAAAAAGGAGTATATTAGGGCGTTTTATTGGATTCAATTTACTGATTTTCAGCTATTTAAAGCCACAATAGAAGGATTAATGCATGATCTGGGTTTAACCCAAAATAATCAATAGAGAAGCTATTCCGCGCATAAATAGCTTCATACCTGAAGCTTTGCCCACCGGTCTTCATTCACCATAGCGGTGCTATGCCGAACGAATACAAATGGCCGGTATTTTGCTATTGATACGCTCATCACGATTTCTATCCATCAATTTGGGTTTAACGCTCGGTCCTATCCAAAATAAGTGATCACAAATTTCAACTATAATATCTTCAAAACAGTCTCTTACTATGGTCGATCTATCCGGAAAGAACATCTTACTTACAGGGGCAAGCCGCGGCATCGGTAGTTCCATAGCCAAACACCTTTCTGCACATGGAGCCAGTGTAGCTCTCCACTATCATGAAAATCGCCCCAAAGCAGAAAAACTGGCCTATGAACTCGCAGGAAATCATACTTTTGTTCAAGCAGACTTGGGCAAAACGGAGGACATCCACCGACTGACCCAAGAAGTACTGGACTATTATGGCCATATCGATGTACTGATCAATAATGCGGGCATCGCTCTAAGTGCCCCTATGGAGTCGGACAGTCTATCTTGGTTTGCGGTATGGAACAGGACATTACAGGTCAACCTCAGCGCCGCCGCTCTTCTTTGCCAGCAATTAATGCCGCACTTTATCGATAGGAGGAGCGGTATCATTATCAATATCAGCTCAAGAGCAGCCTTTAGAGGGGACACTTCCGATTATGCTGCCTATGCCAGCTCCAAGGCGGGTCTACTTGCGTTGACCAAGACGCTTGCACGGGCCTATGGCAAACAGGGGATTACAGCCTTTTCACTGGCACCAGGGTTTACCGAAACCGATATGGCGCAGGACTTTATCGATCGCTATGGTATCGACCGGATAAAGGAAGGAATCGCACTGCCCGAGCTGACCAAACCTGAGGATATAGCGCCTACGGTCACTTTTCTGGCCAGTGGGCTGGCCAGACACGCCACAGGTACGACCATCGATCTCAATGCGGGCAGTTATATGCGCTAAATCCGACTGTTATAGGGTTAGGCCACTCTTGTCAGGTTGTTTCCCCTCCGCAACTGGAACCGGCCCCGGCCGTACAGCCATAACAGTGTTGGTTCAACAGGATATCCCTTTTGAGAAGTTTGTCCCTATCAAAATCACGGATATGCTGCCCCACACTATCAGGGAGTTTCAGGTCCAGCATCTGATTGAAATCACAGTCGAACAGGTATCCGTCCCAACCTATGGAAATCGTGTTACGACACATTACTCCCATCGCCGCAGCGGGATTGAAGGCATCGATAAGTTTTTGCATGTAGGATTCATAATTGCCACTGATGACCAAATAGTCCAAAAAGCGACTGATAGGGATGTTCGTGATGGCAAATAAGGTGTTGAAGTCAATGGTATAGTCCTCTTTGAGTCTACGCTTGAACTCCAGCTCCATGGACTCTTGCGATGAGGGTAAAAAAGCCCCGCTGGGATTGTATACCAAGTTGAGCTTGAGGTCACTATCGGGCTGTGCATAGCCTACTTTATTGAGAAGCTGTAATGCTTTGATGGATTTTTCGAAAACGCCATCACCCCTCTGCGCATCGGTTCGTTTTGCGGAAAAGTGGGGCAAGGAAGAGACGACCTCGACTTTATGCTTTTTGAAGAACTCCGGCAGGTCATGGTATTTGGGGTTGGCCAGGATAATGGTCAGGTTACAGCGGACGATAACCTGTCTGCCCAAGGCTGTGATTTCCTCTACAAACCAGCGGAAATTGGGGTTCATCTCGGGTGCACCGCCCGTAAGGTCCACAGTCCGTATATCCGACTTGGCCAGGGCCGCTAGGCAGAGTTCCATGGTATCGCGGGTCATGATCTCTTTTCGGTCGGGACCTGCATCGACATGGCAATGCTTACAGACCTGATTGCACATTTTTCCCATATTGACCTGAAAAATGTCCAATTGTGTGGGTTTTAAAGGAAAAAGGCCTATCCCCTCTAATTTCCTATGGAACTTTGGGAAATCGGCCCCATCCTTTTTCTCTTTATTGAGCAGTTCCAATTGTACCTGTGTATCGGATAGGTTATGGGCCTGCGCCTGAAGTGATTTTTTCATCTTGTCTTTATTAATCGTATACTGTTTTATCCCGACATTATCGTTGACCTGCCCTTGCTTTAGGTTTTCTGAAGGAATCTGCTCTAAGCTACTTATATCCCTAAGCAAAGGAATGTCTGCCACTCTTTACACTTAGGGAAGCGGGTCCCTTCTACATGGTCATGTCCTTGGCCTTGTTCATCATCTGTACTCCGTGAACAAGGGCCGCCCCTCCTTTGATCGCCGCCGCTACATGGACCGCTTCCATCATCTGCTCTTCATCGGCTCCTTTTTCCAGTGAGCCCGATGTATACGCATCGATACAGTAAGGACACTGCACGGCATGCGCCACAGCGAGGGCAATCAGGGCTTTCTCTCTTTCCGAGAGCGCCCCCGCCTCGAATACAGAACCGTAATAATCAAAGAACTTCTTTCCCAATTTAGGCTGGAACTCTGAAATCTGTCCGAATTTTGCCAAATCATCGGCATCATAATAGTGTTTGCTCATCGTTTTGGAATACTTAAGTGTATATGGATATAGAAGGTGCCACCTATGGACAGCACTCCGTAAAATTTAACCCAAAATGTTCGTTGGAACTTCGTCATGAGGACTTAAATGGCAATGAATCAGTGCGTTTTCTTGGGTTCAGCGTAGCACCGCTACGGCGAATTCAAAAAACGCATTCAGTTACTGATTTGAAGTCAGTTAAGTCCGGAATAGATTTTCCAATGGACATTTTGGGTTTAAACAAGGTGTATAAGGGAACACCCAAAAAGGGGTGTTCTTAGCTATGTGAAATAATCTGTGAAAGGTCGATAACTATACAGCCATCATTGGTGGGGGACGCTGTTTCAGTGGGTTGCCTGAAGCCAAGAGCTGTTTTTGCCTCGGAAAAGGGCGAATTAAAATATTGTTCTTTTCAAGAAGATGCCACAGTGCCAAGACCAGCTGTAGGGGCAACCATCGGGACCTTGCCGCTGCTATCACCTCCCACAAAGATGTGGCATCATCGATGTCCATGAGCATGGGCAGTACTGTTCCTTGCGTACAGGCGGCATTCAGCACTTGGAACAATGCCGAACTCTGCCAAGGTAAGGTCATAAAGGCCGCCGCATCGAATGTAGAGCGCTGCAGGCCCAAGAGGTAGACTCCGCCATCTTTTGTAGGTCCCGCAACCAGATCGTGATGGTCCAACTGCTGTACCGCACGGTTTATTACCGTTCTGTCCAGTGCAGGACAGTCATTACCTATGGCGATAACTTTTTCATAGCCCAGATCGAAAACCGAGGAATAAGCATGCGCCAAACGGGAGCCAAAGTCATGCCCCTGTTGTTTCTCGGATGAAAAGACAAAAACGGGATAGGCGGTAGATTTGGCGGTGGCTATACTATGGCCGATCATCAAACGAGCGGCCTTGAGATTGTCGGATTTAGAGCGCATCCATCGTTTGTACTCGATTTCCTCAGTAGCAAATCGAGTGAAAACAATAATGGCCGTATGTTGTCTTTGTTCTTTCAAATAGTCAGTCGTAGCCCCTACACAAGTAGTACGGGTAGGGATTGTTCTCTTTTATACCCAAATGAAATTGTTTTGGGACCTACTGAAATGATCAAGAAAACACCGTTCTGCCCGGAACAATCCCAATGACCGATCAACTAATGACCGGTCAGCAAATGCAGGGTTTGTCCAAGACCTAAAGAACTTCAAATTTCCCATTTCATTTTTTGTTGAGTATAAATATTACCGAGCAACAAATCAAATATACCCAAGGGCCGGAAATTATAGCTTTTATCACCTTGGTTTTGACTTTCCGATCGTAACGTGACCTGAGGGCTATGCCACTCAAAAAAGGCTTTACTAGAGCAAGAAATCTTTTATTCTTGCCATGATAATAAAAGATTTAAAATACTCCGTTGTTAAAAGTAAGCACTATACATATCGATAACAACGTATTCTACCTACAAGTTCGAGATACTGTCTTTTGGTTGACAATGAAGGAACTCCGAGATCCGGTCTTTTCCATATATTAAAAGTAGCTGATCGGGGATACTGTTTAGCGAGTGACACTCATAAAGCAGAGGTTTTGCAAAATCCATCGATAGTTGGGCAAATTGCTGTAGCTTTTCCGGCAAGCCAGGGTTTTCAAGGATGAAAAAACATCTTTTATTCAAATAAACCTTTGGAATGGTCTATTTTAGTATCTTTATATTGCTGGATTCAAAACTGCACCTTTTTGATGGAACCTAACTTACCCGAAGAACCTCTCAAAGAAAGCAAAGAAAATGCCGAGCAGGGTTTTACCCAAGCTGCTATCGCTTTTATCAAGGACCGTATCGATATCCGTCAGGGCTGTGATGTTCAAGGGACTACAGAGAGTATACAAAAGGATATGGAGTTCAAAGGCCCTAACGTATGGATTTTGATCTGTTCTATCTTCATTGCCTCTATCGGTCTGAACGTAAACGCTACTGCGGTCATCATTGGAGCGATGCTCATCTCCCCGCTCATGGGTCCGATACTGGGCATCGGTCTGGCCGTAGGCACTTATGACTGGACGCTGCTGAAGCGAGCATTGGTAAATCTGGCCATAACGGTCGTTATCAGCTTATTGACGGCCTATATTTATTTTCGGGTGTCTCCGCTCAAAGAGATACAGGACGAATTGCTCTCTAGAACCCAACCGACCTTATTGGATGTATTGGTCGCCATATTCGGCGGGGTGGCGGGTATCGTGGGTGGCTCCCGTAGGGAAAAGACCAATGTCATCCCTGGAGTAGCCATAGCTACGGCACTCATGCCACCGTTGTGTACTGCCGGTTTTGGTCTGGCCACAAGAAATTATACTTTCTTTCTGGGAGCCTCCTACCTGTTCTTCATCAACATCGTGTTCATAGCCCTGTCCACGGTGGCCGTGGTCCGCTATCTTCACTTTCCCGTACGTAGCTGGGTAAACAGCCAGCAAAGGGCCAAAGTACATTCCTACATGGTACTCTTTGCTGTAGCAGTCATCGTACCCAGTACATTTATCTTCTGGGACGTCATCAAAAAATCGGTTTTTAAGCAACGTGTCGACAATTTCGTGAGCGAAAATATCAAGTTCGAGGGGACGGAAGTCATCAATACAAAAATTGTCCATAATGATACCCTCCCTTTGATAGAGCTTTTCCTCATCGGCGAGACCGTTAGTACCGAAGAAGAGAGTTTCCTCAACAAGAAAAAGGCCGATTATGGGCTTGGAAGTGCAAAGCTACTATTGTTCCAGTCCAAAGACCTGAGCAAAGAGATAGAAAATCTCAATATCGCGACCCAACAGGAACGGGAACGGCTCATGAGCGACCTGTACAGCGAGAAAGAACGCCTGCTCAAGGACCGCGAGGAACAGATAGTCTTTTTGGAAAATAAAATCTTGGCTTTACAGCCCCGCTCCCTACCCTTGGAAAACCTGAGAGAAGAGGTCAAAATAGAATATAGTGAAATCAACCGTTTCGCCTATGCCGAGGCCATTGAGTTCAGGGATAGCTCCGGACCGGATACCATACCTACTTTCCTGCTCCGATGGGACAAATCCATGAATGTACGCGCCAAAACAAACCTGAAAAAAGAGAAGGAGAACCGACTGGGGCAGTGGCTCCAGGTGAGGCTACAATTGGATACGGTCCGCATCATCGCCTATTGACAGACCCAATAGTGAAGGTCGGCTTGGAACAATACAAGACAAAGCGTAGCTTTACAGGTAATGGTCTACATGATTGAACCCTCTATAAAATACTGATCAATAGAATGTTTACAAAGTCACTCTACCTACTGGTATAGATAATTCGGTTCGGGTCCATAGGCAATAGCTCTCCTACCCTATCAGATGATTTGTTCACAAATAGAATTCGTAACTTCGTACCCATCATTCATAAAGAAGAACACATATACCCATGAAAACACTATTCTTTGTCTCTCTGATACTTTGTCTATCCTTTCACTCTAAATCGGTCCTTGCCTGGGGGCAGACAGGACACCGAACGGTCGGGCTCATTGCCCAGAAACATTTGAGCAATAAGGCAAAAAAAAGAATCAGTCAAATCCTCCATCATGAAAGTCTGGGCATGTGTTCTACTTGGATGGACGAAATCAAATCGGACAGTAGCTATGACCATACCCATACTTGGCACTATGTCACCATACCTACAGGGCAGAACTATGCTGCTTGTGAAAAAAATCCCAAAGGAGACGCCATCAAAGCCATCAATGAGATAACAAGGACGCTGAAGTCCGGAGCCTTAGACCAAGCAGAAGAAGTCCGACAGTTGCGGTTTCTGGTCCACTTGGTCGGTGATATCCATCAGCCTCTGCATGTAGGCAATGGAGAAGATAGAGGTGGCAATGATATCAAGCTCAAGTTTTTCTGGAAAGATTCCAATCTGCACCGTATCTGGGATAGTGGTATGATAGACAAGAAACAACTGAGCTATACTGAGCTGGCCGCAGCAATAGACCACGTCCACAAGGAGGACCTCAAGGCCTGGCAGAGTCAAGGAGTGGAAGAGTGGGCCAAGGAATCCATGGCTTTAAGGGCACGGGTCTACGATCTACCCAGTGATAACAATGTCCGCTACCGTTACATGTACACTAACTTCTCTATTGTAAAGCGCCGATTGGTACAGGCGGGTATACGACTGGCAGGGCTATTGAATGAAATCTATGGCTAGGGGTTGCATTTGTGGGGAATCTTGGGCCGAAAATGGGTAAAGTGGTAGAACTGATAGTTGCGCCACACTAGGAACGATTCTTTGCCAGCTTTTTTGGACAGTTATGTTTGCTTTCATAGAAGTGATTTAGACTTTTTGTTTTGAAGCGAAAATAAAGGATTTTTGCCCTGGTGAAGCCTTTTTTGAGTGGCATAGCCAAGGTTACGTCAGGAGAAAAAGTCAAGATCAGGGTAAAACAAGACTTATTTGCAGCCAGAAGAAAAAGTCTGAATCACCTCATAGGTACTTGCAAAAATAGTATGGGAACTACCTATATTTCTTTTAGTGGCCTTTTAAATCCTGTACTCGATTGGATACCCGAAAATAGGGACTTCCACCAAAAATGAAGAATGGAAGCATTCTTTTCTCTCTCAAAAAAGATTTCTCCTATTCGATGATTCCGCGCGTCGAGATTATTAGTGCTTATAATCAGACTATTGGCTATGAGTGTCTTGACATTCAATAACAATCCCTTTTGATGGTACTTTTCAGAATGGATCAAATCAATCTTGAAGTCTTCGTAATCCATGCGCAGTCTGCCCTCGGCATAACTACTGTCATGCTGAAAATCAAAATACAGATGGTTTAATAATCCACTCCGTATGTCCACATGGGCGGTTGTGTTCAACATGGGATTGAGTGTCCTTATGGACATGCTCCCCAATGAGCCGGAAATACGGTATCGGTCATCCGCATCGGGTGGGAAGGCAAAGTCTACCTCCAGCTTCCCCTGTCCCATTAGTCGAGTGCTGGCCTTTAGCCCTAAAATGCTATCACTTTTCAAACCAGCACCCGATAAGCAAAAGTCCGAAAAGAAAAGTTGGCCAGGAGGATTATCGGCATCGGCCTGCTCACTGTACACAATCAACCCTTTCTCTACGATGAGACTGTCGATGTCAAATTTGACGGGAGACTGACGCAATTGGCTCATCGGTAAAGGTCGAAAGGATTTGGGTCGAGGAAGATAGGACTTCAACATGGACCTCCAGATAAATCCTTTTAAATAAAGCTTTTCCGCTTCAACGGTTTTTTGGATAATTGCTTTTTTAAAGTCCAGTTTTTCGAAGTTCAACTGAGCTATATGCCACTGCATTCCGCTTCGTACTTTGGTCATTTTTTCAAAGAAGTTAACCTTGGATGCGGACATGTCCCAAAAAATATCTTTGCCTTGCAGCTGGCCCTTATCGGTATTCAGAGAAATTTTAGTGGTACATTGGTGGAAACTTTGGTCCGAAGGATACCATTGAAGGTTATGTACCGAAGCGCACAGTTTCATCCCTTTTAATAGCGTATCTATTGAAAATACTTTCAGAGGTGCGTGCAAATCATCTATAAGAGCATTCCATTCAAAACTTACTGAACTACTGTCTTCCTGCTCACGATGCACATAGCCTCCCTCTAACTGTATACGATGCAGGGATATTTTGGAAAAGGGCAGGTTCTCGGTAGATTTTTTGGTTTGTTTTTTCTTAACGGATTCATTTTTGAACAGCAAAAGAGGCTTTTTCAAGCATAGATCATTTATTTCCAAGTGCCTATTCAGAAAAAAAGAGTATAGGGACACTCCTTCAATCAAAACACTTTCAAACTGAAAATCCAAGCCGTCCGCAGTATTGACATATCGGACATCACGAATGTGAAAAGAACATCGAAATAGATTTGTCTCCAACGACTGATGGGAAAGACCTGAAATCTGATTGAGTTCATGGCTTATCAGGAAGTCAGTGCCATAAGCGACCAATCTCACCAAAATAACTATCCCTAGAGCAATCAATAATACAGTACCCCAACGTCGCCCCGTTTTTAGAACTCGACGCATAAAGTCAGACTGATTTCCCACGAATGAGCCTTAGTATAATCGCTATTATAGCCAGTACCAATAGTATATGTATGATTTGACCCAGACTGTACACGAAAAAACCAAATACCCATCCTATCAATAAAATAACGGCTATTATATAGAGTAAACTGCTCATGGCATGTTTGTTTTTGTTTCTTCTGAAAATTACTTTTTAGAGACTGCTTGAAATGTGTTATTTTTTCCAATTATGTTCGTTATTTTAACTGTCACATAACGCTAACATGAATACCAATTATATCGAATTGAATGTATTTTCCAACGTATTATTGTTATGTATGCCTATCCGAGATATAACTTCCTCTAAATTTCCACCAATAATACCGCTCTTTTTTTTGGCAGTTCTGTACACAAAAGAGTAAAATAAATTCTAAGCAATACCTAATTTTTAAAGGGGAAAAAAGAATGCCAAGATAAAAACAATGTTTTTTTATGTTTTTAGGTATGGCTATCTACGATTCTCTACAATTAGTGGGTATTAATTGTGTAATTTTATCTACATTTATTTTTGCAATGGGCGAAAGAACATATTCTCCACCTGATAAACATTTAGGCTTGATTTTTGCAAAAAGAAATTAGTCGAAATCAGTATAGAAACAAGATAGCTATGATTTCGAGCTTATTTCCCTAAAATTTCAAGGAAAGTCATGAATAAAGACATTTTGATTGTGGATGATGAGACGGAAATATGTCTGCTGTTATCCAGTATTTTGCAAAAACATGGATTCTCTACGGGTTATGCACATGACTTGAAAAATGCCATGCTTCAGATTGAAGATGGACAATTCAAATTGGTATTTATAGACTTGAACCTTCCCGACGGGATTGGATATGATTTGTTTCCCTTATTGAAACAGAAGGGCTATATCAAAACCATTGTCATCAGCGCTTATGATAATGAGAAGGAAAATGCGCTAAAGCTGGGTGCGGATCATTTCATATCCAAGCCTTTTGATAGCAACTCTGTCTTGACTATCGTAAAGCAAATGAACCTAGCACGAAGCTGACAGACAACTATTTTATTGTCGGATATTTAACCTCACTTCCCAAGAATGTCTAAAAAAGTACTGATTATTGATGATGACGGAGACATCTGTCTCCTGCTGGAACGTTTCCTGAACAAGAAGGGCTTTGATGCTGCTCACACCCGTACGGGTGAAGAAGCCATGATACTGTTGAAAAAGCATCAATACGAGGTAGTATTGTGCGATTATCGTTTACCCGATGCTACCGGTCTGGAAATGATACAACGCATCAAGATCGTCAATCCTGAAGCTATCATCATTATTATTACGGGATACTCTGATGTTCGCACCGCTGTGCTTACACTAAAGCAAGGTGCCTATGAATATGTTACCAAGCCGCTTTACCCGGATGAAATATTGCTCACTATCAACAGTGCTCTGAGAAATAAGTCCAACCAAGTGACAGATAGCAGTTCAAAGACCAGTGTCAAAAAACGAGACCGAAGCGTAGAAAAAACCTTTGTCAAAGGTAAGAGCAAGCAAGCTGAGACGGTACAGAAACACATTGAATTGATTGCACCTACGGACATGTCCGTTATCATCCTTGGTGAAACAGGTACGGGAAAGGAGTTCGTAGCCAAGGCCATACATCAGAAAAGCAACCGAAAAGAAGCCGCCTTCATAGCTATTGATTGTGGTGCCCTCCCTAAAGATCTGGCCGGCAGTGAGCTGTTCGGACATGTTAAGGGTGCCTTTACAGGTGCACTTTCGGATAAGAAAGGTAGTTTCGAGTTGGCAGACGGAGGGACGCTATTTCTCGACGAAATCGGCAATCTCAGCTATGACAATCAAATCAAACTATTGCGCGTCCTACAAGAGCGGAAAATCAAGAAACTCGGAGGTGTCAAGGATATCGATATTGATGTCAGGATTATCGTGGCCACCAATGAAGACCTAAAAAAGGCCGTCAAAAAAGGGACTTTCAGAGAAGATATATACCACCGGGTCAACGAGTTCAAGATAGAACTATCTCCTCTTCGTGAGCGCAAAGGAGACATTATGATATTTGCCAATCATTTTTTGAGGATTGCCAATCAGCAACTGGACAAAGATGTTTTCGGTTTTGACGAGGAAGCAACTGAGTGCTTAAGAAACTATTACTGGTTTGGTAATTTGAGAGAACTTCAAAATGTAGTAAAAAGGGCTGTCCTACTTGCCTCTGGAGATTACATCAGCTTAGAATGTATTCCCAATGAAATCGTTTCCCCCGATTACACCGAATTGGAAACCGAGGGGAGTGAAGGTATCGATGCCACCAATCTCAAGAGCGCCCATGCCAGTGCCGAACGACAGGTAATCATCAACGTACTGGAAAAAACAGGTAACAATAAGACCAAAGCGGCTGAAGTACTTAATATCGACCGTAAAACACTATACAATAAATTAAAGGCCTACAACATCAAATTGTAAAGGTAGTAGTATGTGAAGCGTCAGTATGGCTTAAATCAAAGCATGCATCGGAAATTTTCAAGAGGGTCCAAAGCGCGGTACATCTTGAGTTTTCTTGAGTTCAATAAATCACTGCCATGAGCAATTCAAAAAAGCAGGTGCATTGACTGAAAACAACTGTATAAAGTACGACAGAAGGACCTGTGCATGCCCCAGATTCATCAATACGCCTACAGTTATATAGTAGGTCTGGACTCTGCACACCCTAGTCTATAGGCACATTTTGCTATTACCTGTTTATAATACAAATAAAATTTACAAAAATGACAGACCTGAAAAACAAAAAAGCTATTATCACCGGAGGCAGTAGAGGGATTGGAAAAGCTATCGCTACTGCACTGGCCAGAGAAGGAGTACATATTGCCATAACGGGCAGAAACGAAAAAAACCTACAAGAAGCTGCGACCGAACTAAAAGCGTTAGGCACCGAAGTGAGCTATGCTCAGTTTGATGTCAGCGACTACGCTGCGGTCCAAGAAGGCATCAGGACCTGTATCGACAACTTGGGCTCAATCGATATACTCATCAACAATGCCGGAATAGCCGCCTTCGGATCATTTATAGAGATGGACGTCGCCCAGTGGAGCCGGATTGTTCAAACCAATCTCCTTGGGATGTATTATGTCACCAAAGAAGTATTACCTCATTTGCTGGATAAGAATGAAGGCGATATCATCAACATATCTTCTACAGCGGGGCTCAATGGTAATGCCAATGTCTCCGCTTATTCAGCTTCGAAGTTTGGTGTTATCGGTATGTCCCAGTCTTTGATGAAAGAAGTCCGTAAGCATAATATCAGAGTGTGTACATTGACTCCAAGCACTGTAGCTTCAGATATGTCCTTGGAACTTGGAATTACGGACGGTGATACGAATAAAGTATTACAACCCGAAGATTTTGCCGAACTGGTAGTAGCCAATCTACGGCTTCCAAGAAGGGCCATGCTTACCCATGCCTCTTTGTGGTCAACCAATTCTTAGAAAAGAGTGTGACCCATCTTCTCTGAGAATAACATCAAAAAGTAAAAGGACGGTCAAGGAGAGTTGTACAGTAGAAATCCTCATGTCCGTGGACTGTTCTATTTGAATTATTATGCACTGAAGCTGCATCATAAGGATTTAACCCGGACTATGTATTAGAGCCTAGTTGTGAGGGTTTGAAAATCAATAAATCAGGGTGTTTTATCAGATTCAGCGTAGCACCGCTATGGTGAATTCATGAAAATATATTCACTGTGCTGATTCATCGTTGTTCAACGATCCTTATAGATTTTTCGAAGTATTCTTCCTAGTCCAAAGGTAAGCGCACCTCAAAACAAGCACCCTCTCCTAAGGTACTGTTGACCTTGATGGTCCCATTCATGCGGTGTATCATCTGCCCCACGATGTAGAGTCCCATACCGTATCCATCCGCAATACGTTTTGCGGCACGGTATGCGGGATGAAAAATCTTATTCAGCTTATCGGCCGCTATACCCAGACCATTGTCCTGTATCTTGATATTGATATGGGTATCCTCATCCAATACCGTAACCATGACCATATGGTCTGCCTGTCCTGGTTTTCTGTATTTGAGTGCATTTTCCAAGAGATTCATCATCACAGAACAGACTTCTTCATACACCCCATAAAAGTCACCATCAAACTGGCTGAGAAAGGTAATTCTGCTGGTCGTATAACCGTCAACGTGTTCGAGCATTTCTTTCAAATCCGAAAAAAGCTGTTTGATATTGATAAGCGTAGTCTTCGCATTTCTGCCATGAACGATATTATTCAAAATCCTGCCCGTTTGTTGTTCCAGTTGACTACTTGACTTTTGTATCAAATCAAATAGATTCAGAATCTCTTCATCTTTTACACTCATCCGAGCATAGTTTATAATCCCCTTTATGGACTTGATAGGACTTTTTATATCATGTGCCAATCTTATGAGTTCAACGTTTTCGCTGACAGGGGTTTTCAGTCGGGGATGAGCATTGTTTTGCATAGCTTCGGATTAGGTATAGTAAAATATAGTAAGAAAATTTCGTGCCAAAGCTTAAAACACACAATTTCACTACTTCTCGAAACAGGTTGTGGTCTATTATCCACAGATTATGAGAATGGTTATCCTCACAAGAACAGTCAAACCTTCCAGAAAGTCCAGCGCATTAGATCATCTACAATAATTCATTGATTATCAATCAAATAACCAAAAACATATCCAATGAAGTAAATTGGTTAAACCCAAAATGATCAATAGAGAACCTATTCCGCGCATAAATAGCTTCATACCGGAAGCTTTGCCCACCGGTCTTCATTCACCATAGCGGTGCTATGCTGAATCCAATAAAACTCCCTGATTTATGGACATGTAAACCCTCGTTACGAAGTTCCAACGCATGATCCGAGTTAAAAAAAAGCAGATGAAAGCCTTCTTTAGGGACCTTCATCTACTCTAGCTCAAAAAATCAATACAAATCCCTTACTACCAAAATAGTCAGCCTACAGGAGATGTTTCGCTAAAATATGCTGTGGCCGTGGCCAGTTGCTTCGCTACTTTCATCAGTTTCTGTAAACTATCCTCCATACATTGGATATCGGACTTAGAAGTGTGCTCACTTTTTTTCATCGCCTCGATATTCAATTTTAGGTTAATTACCGCTTGACCAAAAGAATCGACCCATCCCTTTATTTCCTTCTCCCTATCGCTGGACTGTGTTTGTAAATGGTTATTCTCTGATTTGAGATTCTCAATGATCCTTTCTTTTCCCAGAGCATCGACTTTTTGGATGGTCTTATCGATGAAGCTGAGTGAAATAGCACTGATATTCTGCGTATCTTCCTGTTTTACCGGGGTGAAATTACAGTCGAGGTATACATTATCCCGGCTATCCTCACGCTCCATGATAATGTTATCTCCTACCAACTCACCCATCAGTGCGCGATGGAAATTATCCTTAAAATCCTCGAATATTTCAGGAGGTATGAAGTCGATAAAAGAGCCTCCTTCTTCCAATTTCTTGCCAAATACTTTTTCACAGATATCATTGGCCGTTTTGTTGAAGGTAACAATAGTGTAGTTTTTGTTCAATAAGACAAATGCTTGTAGCGTATTGTTGAGCAGGGTCATCAAATTGTTTTCCGACTGTCGGATACGGTCGTTTTGCTGCTCTATTTCCTGTTTACTGATACCGATTTCATCATAGGCTATCTCCAGCTCCTCATTAGAGGACTGTAGTTCTTCATTAGCCGTTTCCAGTTCTTCATTGGAGGCTTGTAGCTCTTCATTGGAGGACTGCATTTCTTCATTTAGCGACTGTAGCTCTTCATTCGAAGTTTCCAGTTCTTCCACGAGGGTATTCATATGCTCTTTGGTGGCCTCCAATTCATGCTCCAGTTCTATCAATCTCGGATTTTCAGGGGTCTCACTGGATTCGCTACTCAGGGACAGATAGGTTTTGTCCAAGTTGATCATCTCGAAAATAACCGCAAAAAGCGAACTGTCTTTCTGGGAGAATATGACGGGTTTGACCATTAATCTCACAAAGTCCACCTCTTCGTCAGTGATTTCCATACGTCGAAGATTACCCCGAACCATGCGTCCCTTACGGAGGGCACTGCCCATAATAGAGCGTAGTTCTACCTGTAGGTCCTTATGAATCAGTTTGAGGACGTTCGTCGTGACGATTCCTTGTTTGAGGCTAACGAATCGATCCACGTCACCATGTATTTTCACCAGATCGAAGTTTTCGTCGATAACGATATAAGGGTGCTCATAGGTATTATAAATGGTCTCTTTGAGCATCTCATTGATGGTAAACTTTTTCTGCTCACTACTATGCTTCTGGCCGGAACCACCATATTTGGTAGGCTTCACCCGCAGGTAGGGAAATTTGACCACCTTACTCTCTCCCAACTTCTTACTGTAGATTTTATGTTTATAGGGTTTGGCATTGAACAATCGTCCAAAATTGCCTATGCTCTCGGACTTGCCCAAAAAGAGGATCCCTGTTGAGTTCAAAGCAAAATGAAACACGGGAAATATCTGTTCCTGCAATTCTTGAGTGAAGTAGATGAGCAGGTTCCTGCAACTGATGAGGTCCAATTTCAGAAAAGGGGGATTGGAAATAATGTCATGCTTCGAGAACAGCACCATCCTGCGTATAGCTGCGCTCAACTCGAAATCGCCCTGTTCATTCTCTATAAAATAATGTTCGAGCATATCATCAGGTAGCTCTTCTACTGCTGCGGCTTTGTATATCCCTTTTCTGGCTTTTTTTAATGCCTTAGGATCAATATCGGTAGCAAAAATCTGAATATTGAGCTGCTGCCCGGCTTCTTTTAGCAATCGGTCAAATAAGATGGCAATAGAGTAAGCCTCCTCTCCCGTAGCACAACCCGGAACCCATACGCGGACATTTTCTCCATGCTGTTTTTCCCTAAGGATGGTTTCCAGCACTCCGTTCAGTTCGCCGAAAGCTTCGATGTCTCTAAAGAATCGGGTAACACCGATAAGTATGCTATCGAACAGGGCATCCAGCTCTTCGGGATTTTCTTTGACGAACTGGAGATACTTATCGATTTCTACAAAATTCTTTTCATTCAATCGCTTTTCCAACCTACGGTAAATGGTCGATGTCTTGTATCCTTGAATATCGATACCGACTCTTTGAGATAGCAGTTGCAATATCTCCCCAACATCGGTCTGGACCCGCTCCTCTATGATATTCTCTGATTTATACGTGTCCATATCTTTCAGGATATCCATCAGGTCTCTCCCTATTTCGTTGGCCTGCAAGGAGAGGGCGACCTGACCTGTGTTGAGAGAGGCCTGTGGCATACCATCATATTTGGCAGTGGAGGGGTTTTGTACCAGTGTGATTCCTCCCTTTTCCTTAATTGTTCTCAGCCCCTTGGCACCGTCCTGCCCTGTACCCGAGAGGATGATAGCCACTGAATTTTCCCCAAATACCTGAGCAATACTCCCAAAGAGCCTGTCTACAGAAGGCTTTGGGCCTACTTTGTTCGGTGTATTGAGATGTAAAGTATCCTCTCCGACCGTAATATCGTTATCGGGAGGGGTAATATAAACGGTTCTTGGTACAATACGCATACCGTCTTCCACTTCTTTAACCTCTAGTGAGGTTTCACGACCGATCAGCTCCACTAACATGCTTTTATAATTAGGGCTGACATGTTGTGCTATAACAAAAGAAACATTATCGATTTCTTTTGGCAAATTCGCGATCAACGCCTGCAAAGGTTTCAGACCACCCGCAGAGGCGCCGATACCCACCAGTATCAACTTGTCTTTCTTCATTCATTTATCTTTAAACCATAATACTGAGACGTATGGTCTCTCCTAATCCATTACAAAAAACTCTATTTTTCGTGATAGAGTTACAATTTTGAACTGATTGGAATAGAAATACTCCTGATAGAGGTATTGTCACCGTCAGGAAAAAGAAGGTTCGCGGTACAACCTAAAGCTTCTCCGTTAAAAAGATGTTCTGTCACGACAACTAAGCGTGTACAGTTCATTTGGGAAAGCACTTTACAGACCATTGATTATTTGGTCAGTATCTCAGAGAAGTTCCGACAGCTGTTATTTTAGAATTTGCTATCGCCTATTCCCTGAGTAGGGCCGAGCGTTAGGAAAATGTCCTGAGGATAGTGTAAAGGGGCCAGTCGTGTGCGATATTGATAAGTATAGCAGCGCTATCTCAGGAGATCCCCAACAAAATCAAGAAGTATCCATATGATGGGCATGAAGGGAAAGTATCAAATTCGAGGTAATGGCATTGCACCTGCGAATTCCGCACGACCTATTTATACTCAAGAAAAAATGAAATGGGAAGCCTTGTAGGCAATGGCCAAGGAGAAAAACCCGTATCGTGTTGAACCGTGACGGGGAGACTTGTCATTAGGGACTTTAGAAAATGGTGGCTCTTAAGTCAACGAATCATCTTGTCCCAAATCAATTGCGCTTAGGTATACGTCAATATCGACCAACTGAAAAATACAGGATACATCTCAAAGTAGTCTCTCACTCCACCGCACATTGTTTCTCCGGTTACCCTTTTGGATAGGAATCCGTCCGAAAAGCCACTGATGTTCTGCTCTACCAGAGGCCGTGACCTTGCTTTCGGCCGAGCCTCCCATGGTCCCGTTGATGGGTACATTACTTCCTCCTTGTGCAGGGCGGTATTGTCTGCCGTAGGGACAACTAGCTCCAAAGGCACAAAACTGCCCGTGCCGGCACTGCCCACTAGCAGTGTCTACACTGAAATCAGGCAACCCCAAAGTAGGCACATGCGGACGCTTGCGCCAGATGATGTGTTCTGCCTATCTATGATGTTCAGGTCTCTGCCAAACCCGCAATCACTCCTTCGCCCAGAGTTACTTTTCTCTATCCGTAACTGCGCCGGTCCATACTCGTACCGTAGACAATAAAGCAAAAAGAGACTCCATCGCTGATGAAATGCCCTTTTCACCTTTTTGCATGGCTTTAACCCAAATTGATCGATAGCCTTCCTATTCCGAGCATAAATTGCTTCAAAATCAGCAGTTTTATACTGCGCAGGTTTTACACCCCAATGATACAAAGGCCTCCTCACCTAAACCACTGATTTTATTGCAATTACGCTCTCATGACGAAACCCTATTGATCCCTTTGGCTTTAAAAACGACCTTATAGCTTGATGATAACCTTACTTCTTTACCAATAGCTCCTGAGACTTCAATAGGCGGATGAATTCACTACGGTAGCCTTCTTCATCTTTACCTTGGGCACTTTCGGCCAAGGTGAGGACCTGTGCCAAGGTCAGGGTTCCTTTGAACTCGGAGTCACGGAGCAGCATCCCGAAACCGGCCACAGCAGCGGACCAGCGGAAGTCCTTCGAACTTTTCGTTAAGGATACAGCGGTATCGTGCAGGGGATGGACCATCAGTCGGCTGGCCCCTCCTTCGGGCTTTTTGTATCGAAACTTGACGGCCATCAGCTCTTTGGAGGTATAGGACTGTTTCAGGATATTGGTATGTTGGTATTTGAGGTCATCCACTTGGGCAAATTTGCTCTCCACGCCTACGGGAATGATCTCGTACAAAGCCGTGACGGTATGGCCCGAGCCAAGCTCTCCCGCATCTTTCTTATCATTGTTGAAGTCTTCGTTTTTCAGGACGCGATTTTCATAGCCGATAAGACGATAGGCCTGCACTTTGGCGGGGTTGAACTCTACCTGTAGCTTCACGTCTTTGGCGATGGTGAACAGTGTCCCTCCGAATTCGCTGACGAGGACTTTTTTGGCCTCTAGGATATTGTCGATATAGGCATAATTGCCATCGCCCTTATCGGCAAGTATTTCCATCTTAGAATCCTGATAATTGCCCATACCAAAGCCCAGAGCGGTCAGAGAGATGCCGCTTTTCCGCTTTTCACTGATGAGGCGCTCCATGGCAGCATTGCTGGAGGCTCCTATATTGAAATCACCGTCCGTGGCGAGAATGACACGGTTATTGCCACCATTGACAAAATGTTCTCCGGCGACTTTATAGGCCAGCTCCAGCCCGGCCCCTCCGGCTGTGGAGCCTCCGGCCTGAAGTCGGTTGAGGGCTGTCAGGATTTTTTCTTTTTGATTTCCGGGCGTAGCGGGCAGCACCAGACCGGCAGCACCCGCGTAGACTACAAGTGCGACGTGGTCTTCGGGCCGCAGTTCTTCTACCAATAAGGTAAAGGCCGACTTGAGCAAGAGTAATTTATTGGCTGCATTCATAGACCCGGAGACATCGATAAGAAAGACCAAATTGGAAGCGGGCAGTTTTTCGGTGGCAATCTTTTTGCCCTGTAAACCGATGTGTACCAATCGATGTTGGTCGTTCCATGGAGCGGAAGAAATCTCTGTAGTGATGGAGAAAGGGTGTTCTCCTTTCGGTTGTGGATAATCATAGTGGAAGTAATTGACCATCTCTTCGATACGGACTGCATCTTTGGGCGGTTGCTGCCCTTGGCTCAGAAAACGTCGGACATTACTATAGGAAGCGGCATCGACATCGATGGAAAAGGTGGACAGGGGTTCTTTGATGGCTCTTAGAAAGGTATTTTCATAAATCCTATCATAGCCTTCGGTATTGTAATCAGGCTGCTGCTCCCTTGTCGCATAGCGAGGGATGGATGCGGAACCTCTCACCTTCATCTTCCTGCTCCGGTTCAAGGGTTGCTGCGAAGGAATGATGTGTTCGGTTTCTTCGTAGGCGATTTCATCGCGTTTCTCCTCTATTTTATCATCAGTGGCACTTCCGAGTGGCTTCAATGCTATATCGACAATCGTTCTTTTCCCTACGGTGATGGTCCGAAGCTTCATCTGAGGATGAGCGAATATCAGTTCGGTGCTGTTAGAGGAGACGTAAATTCGGTACTTCCCATTATGTCCCGTGACGGTGCCCCTTTGTGTGCCTTTGATAGTGACCTTCACTCCCGAAAGTGCGGTACCGTGGTCGGCATGGGTGACCCTTCCGGTGACGGCTCTATGTTGTGATTGGGCCGCTACCTGCAAGATCATGAGGAGTAGGCCGGTGAGTATCGTGATTTTCTTTTGCATGTTATCTATGTTTTGATGATACACTATTGTTTTTATTGCGGAAAGTGCTTTAGCGTTTGCATCTAGTATCCATTGCCATAAAGGCTTTGCCAGAATGCTCTTTCCAAACTAAAAAAACGCTTCCGAGTCTACAGGAAACCAAAACAGCTAGAGTTGACCTCCTATCAGGAATAAATTCACCTATAGGATGTAGGCTCTTGGGTAATTCCATAAGAAATGCCGGAAAAAATTTCTAATATTGTTTTCGGGCAGGGTTCAGCACAGAACCTATTGGCTTTATTCTCGGTAAACTATTGGAGCAGCAAGGGCAAAAAGACTTACGTAGCGATGATACGCTGGTACAACTGTACAAAGAGAGCGGCGATACCTCGATTTTAGGTGTGCTGTACGAACGCTACATGCCTTTGGTCTATGGTATCTGCCTGAAGTATCTGAAGGACCGTGATGAAAGTCAGGATGCCGTTATGCAGCTTTTCGAAAAGCTCATCGAAAGCCTGAAAAAGCATGAGGTCGGCAATTTTAAGAGCTGGTTGTATGTCATGGCGAAAAACCACTGTCTGATGCAGTTGAGAAGTCGGAGTAAACGACCGCAGGTAGAATTTCAGGAAACCTTTATGGATAATACGCTGCACCTGCATCATGATACGGAGGACAAGGTACGGCTGGAATCCAATCTGGAACATTTGGAAAAATGCATCGAAACCTTGCCCTTGGAACAAAAGACCTGCATTGCCCTGTTCTATCTTAAGAAAAAGTCCTACAAGGAAATCGAAGTCCTGACAGAATATGAGTTGAAAAAAGTCAAAAGTTATGTACAGAACGGCAAAAGGAACCTGAAAATATGTATTGAAAATAGGGGGTTGTCATGAAATGTCCCTTTTATTTTTTATATGCTTCTTTAGGAGCAGCGTTGCGCTGAAATTTTGCAGATAGCATTGTCGATACTGTATCCAAATTAGCCAATGATGAAATTTAAATGTAATTCCACAACAGCATCCAAGAGTGAGCAATAAAAGCAACCATAGCGGCCCCAATAAGGAAAAAACCTTCCAAGGACTCTCGGAAGAGGATATCTTGGGCTATCTCAATGGACAGCTGGAGGCCAAAGAGATGCACCGCATCGAGCGAGAGGCCTTGGACGATGACTTTGACGCGGAGGCACTGGAGGGGCTATCTTCTTTGAGCGCAGAAGGGTTCGAAACCGATATGGCCACGCTTTCTGCACGCTTGGAAAAACGAATAGCTAAGGAGAAGCCTAAAAAAAAGCTGCTCTTATGGCCACGCTGGGCAGCGGCAATCGCCGTATTTGCACTCGCTTCCTGGGGCATCGTCTATCTCGTGAATACCGATGCCCTGAACAAGGAAGGAAGTTTGGCCCTGGAAGAGCATCGTACCGAAGAGAGCCGTCCAGAATCCGCACCTTTGGCAGAGGATGATAAAACTACCAAAAAACAAAGCACAAAAGAAGAAGAAGCCCCCCTACTCCTCCCACCCGAAGACTCCGATGACGTCGCTAGGGAAGATAGGCCCGATAAGCACCATGATTCTCACTCTTACCCTCCTGAGACCGTCGCTATTGTAGATGAAATGATCCAAGCAGAAGAAGCGCTGGAAACCGAGGCCGCCACTAATCCCGTCGAGGAAAAAATCGGTAAGGCCAGGGCACCCGTAGAGGAGGTGGGTATCCTACAGCAACAACAAAAGTCCTCACGCTCATCCTCGAACAGCGAGGAAAAAACCCTTCCCGAAAATAGCCGAATGATAGGCCCTACTGCTACCCGGTCTGAAGCTGCGGAAGAATTTCGACAAGAAGCTCTGAACAGGAAAAGCTCCGAATCCAAAAGGCAAAAGTCAACTTCCGATGCGCAAGCACCCAACGTTGTAGAGGGAAAAGTGACCACAGCCGATGGCGAGGGTATCCGGGGGGTGAATGTCCTCCTACAGGGAAGCACTATCGGCACCACTACAGATATCGAGGGTAATTATAGTCTTGAAATCCCTTCGAATGCCGATGAAAGCACCTTGGAATTCAGCTATATCGGTTATACTTCCCAAAAAATATCCCCTTCCAAGGCATCCGCTACTGTAAATGTGCAAATGGAGGAGGACTCGCAGGTTTTGAGTGAAGTAGTCTTCGCGAATCGCCGATCTCAGTCTCGTGACGCCAAAGCAAAGCAGGACCATCTCGAACTGACTGTGGCCGAACCTGTTGGAGGCCGAGGTGATTTCAACCGTTATTTGAAAACAGCACTCCGTTATCCGCAAGCGGCCCTGGACCAGCGTGTCGAGGGAAAAGTGACGGTCGAGTTCACCGTACAGGAGGATGGTAGCTTGACGGGCCTTCGTGTTCGCCGTGGTCTAGGTCATGGTTGCGATGAGGAAGCCCTGCGCCTGATTCGCTCAGGTCCCGCTTGGAAACCTGCCAGAAGGGAGGGGAAGGTCACCTCCGATCAAATCCGTGTAAAGGTACCTTTCCGTTTGCCTTAAATAGGAGATTTGGTCATCAATTTGGCCAAAGACGTGGATAAGTTATTAGTAATACAAATTTGGGTTTCAAATGTCATACGAGATTCCGCGGCGGGTCATTTTTTTTCAATCAAGGCAAGCACCGCAGGAATAGCAGCGTTATCCCGAGGATTTTCAACGCAGAGTGACGCAAAATGAACAGGAAGATAGGCGATTTTAAGCCGGATCATGCGTTGGAACTTCGTAACGAGGGTTTAAATAGCAATAAACCAGAGCGTTTTATTGGGTTCATTCTATTGATTTTCAACTATTTACATCCATAAGCAATTGATTTGGGAAAGACCGAAAATCATCGCGAGCGCACTGTTCCGCCCTGAACGGCCCCAATGACCAATCTACCAATGACGATTGTACCAATGCAGGGTTTTTCCATTTTGTTGAAACACGAATTTCCCATTTCACTTTTTCTTGAGTATAATACCGCAATAGAAGGACTAATGCATGATCCGGGTCAATTGAAGTCCGAAGCGTGATTGGACCTATCCATTTTCATTTTCACATCGATAATCGATTAAGGGCAGTTTTTTTTTGAAAAGCGTGAATATCCTCTTTGCACCTAAAAATCAGGACTTTTCAAATCGAAAAATATGCACTCAAAGCACTGGCATACACCCTTTTGTAAAGGGGTATGCTGTGCTAAGGTACAAAATGAAAGCTAGTCACAACTACATAAGGTGTAGTATCGTCTTCACATGAGCTGTGCTAAGGTACAAAATGAAAGCTAGTCACAACCTACTTCCTTCTGTGTTTTCTTGTGACCCTGCTGTGCTAAGGTACAAAATGAAAGCTAGTCACAACTCTAAATTATGTTTTGTCAAAGATGATTCAGCTGTGCTAAGGTACAAAATGAAAGCTAGTCACAACTCCTGTTTGTTTGTCTTTATACCTAGTGTTGCTGTGCTAAGGTACAAAATGAAAGCTAGTCACAACAACGGGTCCACCCTTTTCAATATCCCGAGCGCTGTGCTAAGGTACAAAATGAAAGCTAGTCACAACTGCACACGCTGTGACCGTTGCGGCTGCCGTGCTGTGCTAAGGTACAAAATGAAAGCTAGTCACAACTCAACCGAGTTTTGACGGATGGAATATTTTGCTGTGCTAAGGTACAAAATGAAAGCTAGTCACAACCTCAGTTCTGTTACTTCTTTTAGTTTAGATGCTGTGCTAAGGTACAAAATGAAAGCTAGTCACAACATAACCCATGTCACTAATCCACTTTACTAAGCTGTGCTAAGGTACAAAATGAAAGCTAGTCACAACCCGTTATCCTTGAATATGGCTGTGCCTACCGCTGTGCTAAGGTACAAAATGAAAGCTAGTCACAACTGTGTGAAGACAACATTGTTCAGGCCTGTCGCTGTGCTAAGGTACAAAATGAAAGCTAGTCACAACATGAATTCGTCCTTGTTTTCGTTTTCATCAGCTGTGCTAAGGTACAAAATGAAAGCTAGTCACAACGACTGATCATACCGTTACCGTACCGTCCGGCTGTGCTAAGGTACAAAATGAAAGCTAGTCACAACCCAATATCACTTATTATATCTGAAAGCTCCGCTGTGCTAAGGTACAAAATGAAAGCTAGTCACAACTTTGCGCTGTTCATTTGACTGGACAAACTGCTGTGCTAAGGTACAAAATGAAAGCTAGTCACAACGATGTGCAGTGGTTCATGGCAGCAAAAAAGGCTGTGCTAAGGTACAAAATGAAAGCTAGTCACAACGCCATAGATATCTTCATGGGCATTACAATAGCTGTGCTAAGGTACAAAATGAAAGCTAGTCACAACTACGGTTAGGTTGGCAAACCCCGACAGGTTGCTGTGCTAAGGTACAAAATGAAAGCTAGTCACAACTGTGCGTTGGGTTTTATATCATGTTCCATTGCTGTGCTAAGGTACAAAATGAAAGCTAGTCACAACTTAAGGGACTGTATGGATTTCTCCATGTAGGCTGTGCTAAGGTACAAAATGAAAGCTAGTCACAACGAAGCTCATGCAATAGATGTAACGGCTTTAGCTGTGCTAAGGTACAAAATGAAAGCTAGTCACAACCGGTGACGACGAGAGGAAGCACAAAGAACTGCTGTGCTAAGGTACAAAATGAAAGCTAGTCACAACTATAAACTCTTTTTCATTCTCCATCAGGGCGCTGTGCTAAGGTACAAAATGAATGGAGTGTATACATTTGACTGGACAGTAAGAAAAGCTCAATAGGGTTAACTTACAGAAAGAATGAAGAAAACAAGA
>CANLOE010000077.1 GCA_947492745.1 uncultured Cyclobacteriaceae bacterium
AAAAAACGCATTCAGTTACTGATTTGAAGTCAGTTAAGTCCGGAATAGATTTTCTAATGGACATTTTGGGTTAAAAGTTTCCGGAATTTTTTAGACGCACAGTTCTAATTGATTGGGATAAAATGATTTGCAAAACCTACATGGAATTCAAAACCTGAATTGGTATCATGGGAGTGTAATTTCTGTGCAGGTTTCAGCTCTTTCTACTCTTTCTACGAACCTCATGAGCGACCACTGCACCATACATTTATCTGACGTTAGCTATTTCTTTTGACGGCTTCACACTTCATTTTACCAGAAGTGTAAATAGATAAGAACCCTGATTGAATTATAACAGGATACAGTACTCGATACTTAAGAAATACGTGTGGGAAGATAACGTAAAAACTTCTCTTCATGGGTTTGTAATGTAAAACAGCGGACAATGCAATCAAAGTCTCTGATTATCAGTGGTAATTGATAATTAATTAATATAAATTTCAACAAAAGGTGTTACCTTTGTCTTTAGTGTGAATTAACAATGGAGCGATAAATATGGAAAGAGGTTCTTCTCTTTTTATAGGATAGATTACGGAATGACCAATAATCGGAAATATGATTTCTACCTGATGACGACGGGTCGAAGTCCTAACCCTAATAAAGGAAATGAACAATGCGTAACCCTAATATACCTTTGACCGATTCTCTGTTTTTGAAAATGCCATTTTTGGTATTGACCATTACGATACTATTTTTTTCCTGTAAAGACGGTGAAGATATTTCGCCCACGCCCGTTACCCCTATCAAGATTGCTTTTGATAAAGAAAAGGCAACTATTAAAGAAGGTAGTGATGCCTTGGTCGTGCGATTGAATTTTTCAGGACCTACCAGCGTGAGCAATGTACTTGAAGTACTTATTGACCAGAGAGATCAGATCGCTTATGGCGTGGATTACATCACCGAACCCGCAGCTGAGAACGGGGTTTTGCGACTGCCTATCTCTGAGGGGTCTACCTATTTGGAATTTAGGGTATTGCCAACTGATGAAGTTAAAACCAATGATGCGAAAATTATCGACTTCAGCTTAAAGAATGAGGGGAGGGGATGGATAGCAGGAGACAAAAAAGAGTTTGCTTTGACCATTATCGATAATGATACCCCAGCTGCGGTAAATTTTGAAAATTCCGAGGCCACGATGGCGGAGGACGGAGATGAAGCCTATTCCCTAAATATAATATTGACCTCACCGATAAGGGAAAAAGCCAGCGTGAGAATAGCATGGAGTTCGGAAGCCGCCTTGTTGGGGAAGGATTATACAATGATGCCCCTAAGCGATGCCGATGGGGAAATGACCTTAGAGGTTTTACCCGGACAGGAGGAACTTTCCATTCTCATTACTGCAATAGATAATGAGGTGGTTACAGAGGATAAAAAATTGACTTTTGAAATCCTTGGAGTTAGTGCAGGGCTTAATATGGGACAGTCTACTACCTTTGAACTGACGCTGGCCAACGATGATGCCCTCAACCTTACTTCTATAGCGGTATTAAGAGAAACATTCGACTACTTATCTGATAATGATGATGAGGTAGGGTTGATTCAAGAGGGAGTCTATATACAGGGTATTGTTATCTCCAACAGGAACAATATCCCTAAAGGTAAATTGGTGATTCAGGATGAAACGGGAGGTATGTTGTTATCCTTTGATCGTGGAGGGGTAGATAATGTGCCCTTTTCTTTTGGAGAAAATATTATACTCTATCTAGAAGGGGCTGAGGTAACCTATCAAAATGACCTTTTTGAAGTCCGTAACATGAATCCCAACGATGATCGGCATATTGTATTTGCAGTTGGTGAAACCCCAGAACCACGTTTAGTAAGTATAGAGGATATAAATGATGGCAGATACGAATCGCAATGGGTCAAGCTAGAGAATGTATTTTTTGTAGAGGCCGACGGAACCGCCTCTTTTGGAGGGAAGAATACCATTAGTGATGGCAAGAGAGAATTGATTTCCTATACAGGAGCTACAGCTTTCTTTAGGTTTTCCGAACTGCCCCAGGGGCAAGGAGCCATTATTGGTATAGCCTCTGTCCACGATGGCTACCGACAACTGGCCATCAGTAATGACACTGATGTTGACTTTTCCTTTAATAGCGAAATTGTCATTAACTCCGCAGAGCGAAATATAGATTTTGGTGAGGTAGAGAAAGGCGATAGCTCGGAAACAAAAACCTATGAACTATCCGGAATAGGGTTGTTCAATGATATCGTGATTACTACACCTGAGCTTTTTGAAGTATCGATAGATAATAGGAATTTTTCTTCTTCGATTTCCGTCTCCTATAGCGCTGTCAATAACAGTGTAGTGAAAATATATACCAGATTTGTTCCCGATACAGGGCTGAACCAGACTCTTGGTGGAGTCTTTGAGCACCGATCTAGGGGAGCAGGGGTAGTGGTAGTACCGGTGCAAGGGACGGAAGTCGGTAATGATTAAGAAGAATGGCGATAATAATATGCCTTTCCAAGTAAAAAAGCTATGCCCAGAATTCATTATTGCCTATTTTGGAGAGGTGCGAGCGTGAAAAGAATGTCCTGAAGATTTGACCAGTGAAGGGGCCGGCCCATAGAATGAGAGATGCCTTTCAAAACAGCCTCTTATTCCCATAAGATAAAGAGTAGCTTTATAAGAAGTCAAATAGAAGATAATTCAATTCTTTTTTACAATAGAAACGGGGGTATAGAGCGTTAAAAACGTTATACTACATGGAGAAATTAGAAATGCCCCAAACGATGAATATACCAAAGCCCCCACTCTTCGGGACATGTATTGCCATAATACTATTGAACTTGATATTTATCGGTTGTAGAGAGGATGACGCAGCACCTGAACATATCACCATAGCCTTCGAACGTATAGCAGAAGATATGATAGAAGAGGGCGGCGATACCTTGACGGTAAGATTGATACTATCTTCGGCTGCCACCGGCACGGGTGTGTTTGACATAAAGCTCAGAGAAGGTAACGGTGTTGCCTATGGAGCGGACTATGAGACCATACCTGCTGCGGAAAGCAGTAGTATCACGATGATAGTGCTCCAAGGAGCGACGGAGATCACCTTTCGGGTTATACCGCTCGATGATAATGAAGAAGATGAAGAGAAGGAAGTTATTTTCGATTTGGGAGTGGCCAGTGAAGGCTTTGTTTTTGGAGAGAACAATAGCTTATTACTGACTATTAATGATAATGATACCCCCAATACAGCTTTTTTCAAAAGAGATAACGCTACCATCATTGAAAATGAGGGAGATGGCTTGCCCATAGAGATAAGTATGTCTACACCACCTGTGCAAACTGGTACACTGACATTGAGCTATGCATCAGAAGGAGGGGCCATCTATGGTACTGATTTCACCACAGTACCCGAACCGGTGGATGGTAAACTAATGCTTCCCTTGGTTTTAGGACAGCAGAAAGTTGTTTTCAACGTAATACCGATAGACCATACTGCGATGGCGGATAAAGAAAAGGCAATTCTTTTTACGCTGGCCTCAGCCACAGACGGTATCCATATAGGAAGACCAAATACCTTTGAGGTAAATATAATCGATGATAGTCCCCACAGAGAGGTCTTAGCTATTTCAGATATTATCAAGCTTTACGAGGGGGCAGAACGTAGCATTGAAGAGGCAGTATATCTACAAGGTGTCGTTATCTCTATGAACGCTACTTCCAGCCCTGGAACTTTGCAGCTACAAGATACGACCGGAGGTATAACGGTACGGTTTGATGCGAATGTTCCGGAAGGCAAGCCTTTCGATGCAGGAGATGAAATACAACTGTACCTAAAGAAGTCTCGACTTTCAAAAATTGATGGAGTCATGACCCTGTCCCATCTTTCGGTAAAGGACAGCCTTCACCGAAAGGTTTCGGTCGAAAATAGTGTGGAGGCAAAGCTTGCGACACTCACTGAGCTTCTTACTGGAAAACATATGTCTACTTTGGTCAAACTGGAAAATATTTTCTTCGAAGGGGCGAACGGTGCGAAAACGTTCAATGGCACGACATGGATTTCTGATGGTAGCGAAAAAGTGTCACTCTTCACATCCGAAACAGCTCCTTATACTGATGATATTATACCAATAGGAGAAGGCAGTATAACCGGTATAGCCTTTACCTCCGAAGGTAAACCAAATCTCATGCTGCGTAGTCTGACAGACGTCCAGTTGAAGTCAAAGGCGAAAATCGAGCTAGAAGAAAGCATTACTGACTTTGGTCCGATAAAAAAGAGACAGATATCTTCTGTACAGGAATATTCGGTTACGGGCATCAATATAGGACGGGATATCCTCATCAGTTCCAGCGAACACTTTGAAGTATCAAAGGACAATATCCATTTTGATTCGGAGACAACCATCCCCTTTACGGGGGCGGATACGTTAATGACCAAAGTGTATATCCGCTTTAAGCCTAATTCCGGAATCAATCGGATAATTGAGGGGGCCATACAGCACAGTAGTACAGGAGCTGAGGTCAAAATATTGAATGTCACAGGAACGGAAATAGGAAATACCATCGCACCGAAACGGAGTATACTTACTTCATGGACCTTTGAAGGTGACGTGAGCACAGCAGCAGTGGATATGAACGGTGGAGCGGTTATCTCTACCAATAGTGGAGGAAAAACCTCTTTCTCCAATGGTAACGGGGATGATGGCTCATGGAGCAATAACCATTGGGATACTGACGAATACATTGAAATATCGGTCAATACTACAGGATTCGAAGAGCTTCGCCTCCAGTTTGACGATAGCGCTTCTGGTACAGGGCCAAAAGGATTCAAGTTACAGTATAGTATTGATGGTATTGATTTTATGGATTTGGATGGTGCGGAAATAAATACCAATGCGAGTTTCTCGGCATCACCAATGCATGATTTTGACCTATCGGCTATAGCAGTACTGAACAACAATACACAAATCAAACTGCGGTTGGTTATCGTTACTCCTGCTAGTGAAAGTAGTGGGACCTGGCGTTTGGATAATGTGAACGTTTTGGGTGAAAATTGATTCTGAGCTATTCCGTGGGCAGAAAGAAATGAACTCGGGAAAGTAAAAATAATGCTAGAGATTTTTATAGGTTCTTTTGTTCTGGCTATTTTGAGTTCTAAAGGTCGTAAAAATCGATACAAGTAGTTTTTTGATTCCCTATTTCCATTTGAGCATAAGGGAAGTCCATGAATCTTGTGGATAATTTAGAGTGAAAGTTATATAGAAGTCTATGAACCACTTCATAAAATAAAAAAAGAAGGTATACGAATGATAAACACTGCATTTGTATCATTTCTGGTCAACATTTAGTGTTGATGTTAAGCTTAATAATGACTTTTAAATGGAACAGGATAGAGAAGTGAAAAAAGATGTCAAGAGTAGAGAGGATATCGAGTTTTTTGTGAAATCGTTCTACGAGAAAGCAAAGCAAGACGAACTGATCGGTCATTTTTTTACGGATATCGTTCATTTGGACATGGCCCGTCACATACCCCTGATTTGCGATTTCTGGGAAGGAGTATTGTTCCAAAAGGCAGTCTATAAAGGCAACCCTCTAGTGATACATCGAGACCTGCACTCTAAAAGCAAGCTGGAAAAAAAACATTTTGATCGCTGGCTGACACTATTCGATGAAACGATGGATACGATGCATTCAGGCTCAAAAGCAACCCTTGCGAAAACAAGAGCAGTTTCCATAGCTACGGTATTACAGATAAAACTATGCTGATATCCATAAGTATTAACCCGACACACATTCATGACTTTCAAATATCGAAATTGAACAGAAAAGACCGTTTTAATACGTATTTAGTGTCTTTTCCTAAATATTCTGTGCTTTAGAGACATTACCTATCTTGTAATATTACGGTAAAAAACTATATTTATGCTTATGAAGGAGATGTCCGACCAAGATAGAATGCCTAAAGCAGCCCTATTTAGTTCTGTTCTGCTGATTTTTTGTGCGGTTACTTTCTTGGGTACATTTCATACTCAGGCACAGTCACGTGGTCGACTGATCAAGCAAGCCTATATTGATTATGAAAATGGGCAATACCACGGGGCGATTGAGTACTTAAACCTAGCAAGGGCCAAAGGTAGTCGTAGGCCCTACATCCATTATTTAAAGGGGGTGTGCTTTTCGATGCTTACAGAATATGATAGTGCTATTCTATCTTTCAAACAAGCATTGAAACGAAAGCGTCACTACCCGGAAGTTCACTTTGAAATGGGCTTGACCTATTTCTCTATGGGCAAGAATCATTACGCATTAAAGGCATTCGACGAATCCATATTTCAAGACCTCGACAATGCCGCTGCTTATTTCAACAGAGGTACCGTAAGGTGTGCCATCAATGATCGGCAGGGAGCTAAGAGAGACTGGGAAAAAGCTGCTGAATTGGGTATGCAAGTCCCGGTAGTACAGTGTGATTGATTTCTTGGTTATAACAGTGAGAGGGAGAAGTGTCTCAGGTACATAATAGCTGGACCGACTATTATGGAGGCGGCTTCCACTTTCAAACTTACTTAGCAGGTATAGCAGAAAACACGTATGCGCTGATTTGAGTCTTCTGGGTAATTATAATTTTCAGTCAGGTAAAATTTTATCGGAGAATAGTATCCCCAGTGAAAAACACTATCAAAATAGTAAGAATAGCCAACATTACCTTTGTGCCTTCAAGGCAACGGATTGTTTGTGGCCTGATGCATCGTGGTAACGATACTCAAAGCACAAAGTCAAGAATCATTTTTCTTTTTTGAATGGCATAGCCAAGGACGCAGTGTTATAGGGAAGTCAAAATAAGGGTGAAAGAAGTTGAATTTGTACTCGAAAGAAAAAGTTTAAATAATACAAACTTAGCTTTCAACTATCGCCTATCTTCCTGTTCATTTTGCTCCACTCTGCGTTGACAATCCTCGGGATAGCGCTGCTATTCCTGCGGTTCTCGCCTTGATTGAAACAAAATGACCCGCGGAATCTTATACGACATTTAAAACCTAAATTTGTATAACTTCGCAGATAGCAGCACTATCTGCGAAGATTTCAATCAAAATCCTGCGCTAAAAGATTACATACAGTAATGAGCATGGAGGAGAAAGTCCTGTATTTGAGATGGATGTTATTCCTATGAATTCCATGTGTCCTTAGAAAATCAATACCATCCCTATGAAAATAAAAGATACATTTTAAAGTGGTCTTTTAGGGACTGTACTCTGAAAACAAAAGAATATCGGTAGCTATACTGGACTTTTTATAGTTATTGACATGGATAGTGACCGGCGCTGGGGAAGTTCCTATAAACTTCTCCAGTGCCACTTCACAAACTCGATTTTTTCTTTCGCTGTGAGAGTACCTAAACCGCAATTGTATGGCGGGTGGGTCATACAATCAGTAAAGTAACCATGTACCTAAATTGATCTCAGCAGTAAAACCTGGGCCAAATGCAGCCATCATACCTGTTTCACCATGTTTTCTCTTTTTGGAGTTGAACTCTTCGAACAAAACATCCAATACAACGCCACTGGCTATGTTTCCTCGATTCCTTAAACTCTTTCTACTAAGGGAGACACCTTCTTCGTTCAGTTCTAGATTGGACACAAGCTCATCCAGAATCTTTCGTCCTCCGGTATGAAAAACGAAAAAGTCGAGTTCATTGACCTTTTTATCAAATTTATCTTGAACAAATTCCTTCATAATAGGGGCTACATCTTTTATACTATGCATGACCTCTTTGTCCAAATCAAAATGGAAACCAGTGGACTTCACATCATACTTGATATAATGCTGTGTGTCTTTCTTAAGATAATTGGTGATGCCCTCTATCCAATACCCTTTATCTCCAGCCTTGGGTTCTCCTTTGATAACGCAGGCTGTTACAGCATCACCAAAAAGAGTTTTTGAAATCAATGCAGATACCGTATAATCTTCAGGCTGATAGAGCAGGGAAGAAAACTCTACGGAAACAAGCAGTACGTTTTGGTCTTTGAAGGCATTGGTATATTCAAAGGCCCTATTGATGGCCCAAGAGCCAGCAGCACAACCGAGCTGAGATACGGGCAACTGCTTCGTAGAAGTCTTGAAGTCCATATTACTGATCAGATAAGAAGTCAAAGACGGCATCAAAAAACCAGTGCAAGATACTACGATAATCATATCGATATCCTGAGCTGTCAATTGTGCCTTGTCAAGAGCCTGCTGAGTCGCATCCATGGCCATTTTCAGTCCTTTTTCCTTATATAGGTTGTTTCTGAATTCAAAACCGGGATGAACCATGGTCTGTTCAATAGGCAGTAACAGGTGACGATTTTCTACGTTAGTGTTTTTGATCATTTTTTTTACCATAGACCATTTAGGGTGGTAAGGATGTTGTTCTTCAAGTACTTCTATCATTCTTTCTTGCGAAATAGTGTACTCAGGAAGCACCAATGCGGGTTCTGTGATTAAGCTCATAATATAATGCGGTTACTAGTTTAAGGTTTATTTAATTAAATCGGTTATAATTAGATATATTATCTTTTCTCTTCAAAAATTTTTGTGGAGTAAAAAAATGGATATTGAATTGTCACCGGTTGACAATTATCAAAATTTCCTATTTGGACTTACTTCCGTTAGAGTTCTCTAGTATTACGTGTTTAGCCTTCTATTGGTTCACTTACAGGGCAGGTATGAAGTGTTTTGATTTTCATTATAAAACTAAAAAATTAAACTATATACATATATGACGAAAAATGAAATTTTTAATATTTTGATACATAGCATGTTGCGTGTTAAAGAAAATGCGGTTTTTTTTTAAAAAAAAAGAATGAATTGCCACTTTTGGCAATGGTTCTTTCAGTGTTGGTGCCTCGAATAAATCTTGATACTGCTAAGGGGGTTCAAGAACACTGGCCTTATCGGCTTCAGGAAAGTACTCCGTGCCGGTGAGTACTACAATACCTGATTTTCCAGTAATAAATCGGAAAAGGCTTATCGTCCTCCCGATGAGGCTAGACTTCTTGGCATTACCGACGTAAAAAAGATTCTTTGTACCGCTGCATTGTGCATGCGATTCCAATAAGCACATCAACCGGATAGTATCCTGTACATTGCTCTATAAAAAGGTCAGGGCACGCACCTATGGATAGATAGAGTGAGCGCCCTGACTATTGGTTCGGTAAAGCAGGTGAAGTAGCGAACGATTGCTATTGCTATCGGTTTTACCGCTAATTTTGAAGCCATTTATGCTCGTAACAGGAGGGCTATCGATTATTTTTGGATTCAACCCGTATCATGCATTGAAAAATCTACTGCGGATCTAGAGGCTGTTTTTAAACTGTATCTTTTTCTTTCTTATGTACTTCTTGATTTCGTTGAAATTTCTGCTGGCTAACGCGACATGCTATCTTTGTCAATGGCTCACGCGGCAGACCGGCCCCTTCACTGATAATGCCCCGAGGGCATTATTTTAACGCTCGGTCCTATCTAAAATAAGTGATCATAAATTCTAAAATAATATCTTCAAAACAGTCTCTAAATAGCTGTAAACCGGTCGTTGCACTACGTTTTTTGAATTCACCATAGCGGTGCTATGCCGAACGAATCCAAATGGCTGATGTTTTGCTATTTATACGCTCATCACGATTTCTATCGATCAATTTGGGTTAAACAGCTCACAACGGAGAGCTAATACATCATTCTGGATAAAACGATTTCCGGTCCACTGTAAAACCATTCTATACCGATTATTCTTTGATAAGTTTCATTACTCGTGTGTTATCGCTCTGCTTCACTTGTAGAAGATAGGAACCCGTAGGAATCGCTCTTAATGAAATCACCTGATGAGCAGTAGACAAAATGGTGTTCATTAGCTCCTTGCCCAGCATATCGAGAAGTGTGATTTCCAATTTTCCGTAGGTATTATTTCCGATGGTCAATTGGTCATGAACAGGGTTGGGGAAAATGTGCAATTCGTCGCCCAAGGGTTCACCTCCTATAGCCGTAACCACTTCTGCGGTCGGTCTATTGACAGGCCTACTGAAGTTGAAGACCTGCATCCCCATGCTAGAGACGAAGCCTCCGTTATCGGGAAATGTGAGTGAGATCGTGTTGGATTCTTCTATAAGATTGAAGGGAATAGGGACTTCAACGACACCAAAAAAACTGTCTCGGGTCTTTTGATCATAACCTTTCCAGTCCGAACTTACAGTGACCGAACGTCCATTTACCTTTAAGGTAGGTTGCAACGAAAGACCATGGGCCCTGCCCATACCAATCCTCAAAATGGCCTCACCGTTCGGTCCTACCGTGGCCCCATTGATGTTTAATTGTATTTCCTTGTTTGCTCGGATTTCATGTAGGTAAGTTTCGGCATATAACTTCTGTTCTTCGGCAGTCTCTTTTATTGCAGGGCTATTGGACAGTGTATATGCCAGTATCATGGTGGCTTCTCTTCCAAGGTCCACTTTCTGTGGTGCGGGCCCTGTGGTCTCCATTAGTATAGGTACGCCATCGGCATCGGCAAAGGAATGCTTGATGGTTACTTCCGAGGCCGGATTAGTAGAAAGTAACGGTATATTCAGCGCCACGGAAACTGGTGCGTGTTCGAAATTGCTCAAGATAACAAAAGCCTGATTTCCTTCCACATAGGCATCGACCAGAAGATCGGGGTCAGTAGCGTAAGTGTCTACACGTGTACCCTTGACATCGGACCACAGCTGGAAATACTGAACGAATTCCGTATAGACCCATTCATCTCCCGTATCTCCTTCGAGTTCTTTCTTTTGGCGCAATAAGCGATAACTGTAGCCATAATCCCCCGGACTCGGCCACCAAGTGGCTTTCAATAGCATAAAAGGAATGGCACTCGCTATTCGGTTGGGCCTTTCCATAAGCTGCATCATGAACGATGAAAAAGACCTGATATTGAACCAGTCCCTTGCTTTGTTATAGGGGCCGTTCAGTGGACGGCCCAGCCAGCCATACTCAGAGATGCTAAATGGCTTGGGTTCCCCCAGTTTAAGATAGCTGTAGTGCTCGATCATATCCAGGATAGCTTCTGCGTTGCTACCTTTACGCTGAGCTTCCAGGCTCAGATCGTCCTCCCCAAGAAAATCATAAAGATGGACAGAAAAGAAATCCATGTCCTCACCTGCTTCATCGATGAACAACTTCCAGTTGTTTCTCCAGTGATTGAAATTGCCTTCTTCAAAGGCGGGATGGGCAGCGGAGTAGCCCCCTACTTTTATAGTGGGGTTAAGTTCTTTGATGCGCTTAGCTACTACCTTATGCATCCGTGTTATGTCGCTTCTGGTGGTCCCGAGTTTATTGGCTTTGACGAAGGGTTCGTTGAGCACTTCCACATATTGAGGTCTTGGTTTTCCCGAGACATTTCCTTCTCCGAAAAACTCCTTTAGGTACTGGGCGTAGTACTCCGCCGTGGCTTCATACCCTTCATAGGCCCAAGGGTCCGAACTACTACAACAATTACTCGGTCGGGTCATTTGTCCATTGGGGTACATTGGTGTGGGCTGTCCACCGAACATCATATTTCCATATCGTTTTTCAAAAGCATGGGAGGCTACATTATTAGCGTAGTCTTCTCGTGACCGTTGTCCCTTGGTTTTCAAAGCTTCGATATCGGGCCACCCCGGTTTGACGGGATCCTCCGAGGACTGGTCATATTCCCATACCATACCACCATTATTTCTGCCTAAATACACATCATAATCCTCTAGAAACTGCTCCCTTTGGGCATTACTGTCCCATGAATTATCATTGATATCGGCATGCAGGATCATGTACTTGCTCCTATCAAATGTAGAAATGCCATCTACTGAATGCTTTAGGTCAAGGTTCACATCTACTTTGATGGTTTTTTGAGCCTGAGTCATGAATACTCCACTCATTAAGAGTAGAAAAATGCAAATAAACTTCATATTCTCTTTTGGTTAGGGGTGATATGGATTAATAAAGGCTTATGGTACAGCTTTTTTATAATAGCTGTACCTAGGTTCTACCTACTCTCTTGACATTTTATACTATATTATCTTATTGCATGGCAATGTCCGTAGGTGCTGATCATTTACATCGTTATAGTATTGACAATATTTTCTTGTCATCTAGCGTAGCCAACTAACTTCTCGTGCAAGCTACAAGAAGATTCAAATGAATTTTAGAGTGAATGAACCGATAGATGATGGTGTCTATTCGGCTGTTCCTACTCTGTCAGTGTAAAAGGGTACTATAATGTACATAAAAAGCATGTCTACACACTTTTTAAATTTTGCTTTCTATTTTATCCAAAATCATGGAGTCATACGATTGTTGAGGTAAGACCCAATACAATTCTCTCCTTAAGTACACTGTCGATCTACAGAATTTCGAGTATAGCTGATATGTATTGTTTTTGAAGAGAATTTATTGAAAAAAAATTAATTTAGAGCCTTTTTTTTGAAAATATAGTGATTTGAAAGCCATATGTTATGTATAAAAATCATTTGTTGGTAATTTATTACAAATACGGTCCGGGATTTCTAGGCTATTATACCCAAACGCAATTGATTTGGGACCCATCGGATACACGAAAATTCCGAGAATTATCGAGGCATGGACCCTAACGAACATTCTACTAATGACTTATCCATCAAACTTGGTAATGCTCATCCTTTTGTCTCTGGACAACATTTTTCCAAAATACGTTCTCTTGAGTATAAAGAGTATTCGTTCGGCATAGCACCGCTATGGTGAATGAAGACCGGTGGGCAAAGCTTCCGGTATGAAGCTATTTATGCGCGGAATAGGTTCTCTATTGATTATTTTGGGTTTAAGCTCTCCTGTCAAATTTCTAATGCTAACTTACATTTCAAATGGCCTATATAATTGCGCCGATTGTTCTGCTCCAATCCTTAACGTTTGATAGCAGCGCTATCGCTAGTTTTGCCATCGAAGTTAAGATAAAATAATCAGCAAGAAATACGAGATAGAAAATGTAAGTTTGTATAATATAATCAAGGTTAAACAAATTTAGGTTTTAAATGTCGTATAAGATTCCGCGGGTCATTTTGTTTCAATCAAGGCGAGAACCGCAGGAATAGCAGCGCTATCCCGAGGATTGTCAACGCAGAGTGAAGCAAAATGAACAGGAAGATATGCGATAGTTGAAAGCTAAGTTTGTATTAAACGTGTCCATATGAAAATCGGAATAGCTCAGACAAAATCGGAAATAGGGGAGGTGAAAAAGAATAAAGAGCGGCATAAAGAGCTTATTCTGCTCGCAGCAGACCACAGTGTGGATTTTATCGTATTTCCTGAATTATCACTGACGGGTTATGCTCCACGGTTGGCTACGGAGCTGTCCATTAGCGAGGGTGATAAGGTTTTGGAGGAATTTCAGGAAATAAGCGATAGAAAGCACATTACTATAGGATTGGGCCTACCGCTACGGTCCGAAGAAGGTATTTCTATTGCCATGGCTATCTTCAGGCCTGGCCGGCCTCAATTGATGTATGAAAAACAGTGCTTGCACGAAGATGAACGACCCTATTTTGTGTCGGGAAAAGAGCAGGTCATCCTGACCATCTCCGGAAAAGTAATAGCTCCTGCTATATGTTATGAGTCTTTGCGCCCCGAACATCTGGAGGCATCACTGGCCCTGGGAGCGGAGATGTATCTCGGTAGTGTAGCAAAAACCGCCCATGGAATGACCAAGGCCATGTCCTATTTTCCTGATATAGCAACCGAGCATGCCATCCAGGTAGTTCTGTGCAATGCCGTAGGCCATTGTGAGGGCTTTGAAGCTGCGGGACAAAGCTCGGTTTGGAATGAAAAGGGTACCTTGGTAGCACAACTGGATAGTTGTCAGGAAGGTATGTTTGTATGGAATACGGATACAGAGCTCTCGACAGTCCTAGCAGGTTGAGAAATTCACGGATAGCCACTTCTTATGGGAATTCCCGAAAATATCGCCATGCTGACAACAGCTTCGATTGGCGAATGGTATACGGGCTATATTCTACATTTTTTTGTTCATTTATATACTCGTAAAATTCCGACGGGGCCTTAATTATTTTTAGTATCTGAAAAAGAAGTGAAGATGAGTTTAACACAAGAATTGAACAACATGCGTGAGCAGGCGAGTAAGACTCTTCCTGCGGATAAATGGAAGGTTATGATCGCTAGCACAGACCGTCTGGTAGAAGACCACCTTAGCGGACAGGCATTGAAAGTAGGGGATAAGATGGTTGATTTCGAATTGCCCAATGTAAAGAACGAGAAAGTATCACTGGCAGAGCACTTGGCCAAAGGTCCTGTGGTATTGTCTTTTTACAGAGGTGGATGGTGCCCATACTGTAATGTAGAGCTGAAAGCTTTACAGGATATACTTCCGCAACTAAAGGATAAAGGAGCCACTCTGATTGCAGTTAGCCCCGAGACTCCGGATAATTCTCTGTCTACATCGGAAAAAAATGAATTGGCATTTCCTGTATTGAGCGATATCGATAACGTTGTTGCCAAAAAAATCGGACTTGTCTTTCAAATGCCCGAAGAGCTGAGGGAAATCTATCATTCATTCGGTCTGGATGTGTCCAAACATAATGGAAACCAAGAATATGAATTGCCTATGCCCGCTACTTATGTCATCGATTCTGAAGGAAAGATTACTTACGCATTTGTGCAGGAGGATTATACGCAAAGAGCTGACCCTGAAGAGGTGTTAAAGGCACTTTGATGACAGTAGCTACTGTAGTCATCAATTAACGATAAATTGGCTTCGTCCTGACCACTGGGCGAAGCCATATTTTTTAGCCCCTGATACTGCATTGGCTCATCGTGGTATCCGTATCAATGGCTTTTCGGGTACACTATAATTGGGATCTTCGGTATGAGGGGGTAATACAAATTTAGGTTTTAAATGTCGTATAAGATTCCGCTGGTCATTTTGTTTCAATCAAGGCGAGAACCGCAGGAATAGCAGCGCTATCGCGAGGATTGTCAACGCAGAGTGAAGCAAAATGAACAGGAAGATATGCGATATTTGAAAGCTAAGTTTGTATAAGACTGCAGTAGTCCCCAAGATTTATTGCCTTTTAGCTTTATGACGGCGTTCTGTCACCTACTGCGGATTGAATATTATTTCAAAATAGTCTCTAACGATCAGTAATCGATGTCGAAAAGCTCTAATTTGAACCCGGATCATGCATTGGAGCTTAGTTATGAGTGCTTAAAAAGCAATAAATCAGGGTGTTTTATCGGATTCAGCGTAGCACCGCTACGGTGAATTCGAAAAACGCATTCACTTTACTGATCTTCAGTTATTTAAGGCCGAGATAGAAGGGCCAATGCATGACCCGGGTTGAAGTCAATGCAGCTCGACAGGGATTTTTAGATCACAATGAAGATTTGCCTGTTGGAAAAGAACTGAAAATGATAGAAAGACTAATAGAACTACGAAAGGAACTTCACCGATACCCTGAGCTATCGGAGGTAGAGCGGATGACTGCCAAAAAGGTTAAAGCCTTCATCACTGCGCATTATCCACCTACGTGTGTGATTGACAATTTGGGAGGTCATGGTTTTGCAGTTATTTATGAGTTTGGCACGGGAGGGGCTACAGTAGCCATACGGTGTGAACTGGATGCCCTTCCTATCCTAGAAGTGAACACATTTTCTCATAAATCTACCGTAAATGGTGTTTCCCATAAATGTGGGCATGATGGCCATATGGCAATCGTTGCCGGTCTTGTGTTTTGGATAAAAGAGCAGGCATTTGATTCGGGAAAAATTGTATTACTTTTTCAGCCGGCCGAAGAAACGGGTAGAGGAGCAATCAAAGTATTGGAAGATATCAGGTTCAGGGAACTGAACTGTAGTCACCTGTTTGCATTGCACAATATACCTGGAGTACCACTGCACAGTATTGTGACGATGGTCAACGGCTTTTCCGCTGAGGTGCAAAGCTGTTCGGTACGCATCGAGGGAAAGGAATGCCACGCCTCAGCTCCAGAGAACGGTATCAATCCCGCACTGGGCATGGCCGAAATCATTACTGCTCTGGCTGCGTTGAACGTGCACGACCCCATGAGCGAAAATTTTGCGATACTTACTCCTGTACATTCCAGCATGGGACAGAAATCTTATGGTATATCACCAGCGAAAGCGGAACTGCATTATACCCTCAGAACATGGAGTGCTGAAAAGATGTCTGCACTGAAGACTGATTTGGAGCAAGTTCTTCAAAACACGAACAAGGCCCATGACCTGACGTACCGGGTAGATTGGTTCGAGCACTTTCCGGCAAGTAAAAATGATGCCGATTGCCAGCTTGCGGTGATAGCAGCAGCTTCAGAAAACGGATACTCTTTGGTCAAAAGGCCTTATCCCTTTAAATTTGGAGAAGACTTTGGCTGGTTCTCGAAAAACTTCAAATCAGCGATGTTCGGCTTGGGAGCAGGAGAGGACATTCCCGATCTTCACAATGCGGATTATGATTTTCCCGATGAATTGTTGGAAACAGGTATCGCTATGTTCGCGAGCATTATAGGTAAGCTCCTCCGAGAGTCATCATCGGCCAATATTTAGAGACTGTTCTGAATTGTATCTTCTTTTGTTTTCATGCGTTTTTATCGATTTTCAATAGGTATATGGAATTTGAGTGAAAGACATTTGTTTGAAAACTAGTGCTTTCACCCACATGTTCATTGCAATATGTGATCTTTTGATGCTGGATTTCGTTGAAAATCCAAAGATAGCGCTGTGATTTTGGTCAACGCTGCTCATGCGGCAGGCTGGTCCCTTCGCTGGCTAAACCCTCAGGACATTTTCTTAACGCTCGGTCCTGCTCGAAATAGGCATGGACAAATTTCATGATAATTTCCAAACGGTCTACACGTGATCAGGCGCTGGACCACTGGAGTGATTTGGACTTTTTGTTTGGCATCGAGAATTTTGGCTTTTGTGCCCTGATGAAGGCTTTTTTCCCTTGCATAGCCAAAGCTACGGAACTTAAAAACGACAAAATGAGGGTGCTCAATGCGAATTTGCAGGTAAAAGAAAAAGTCTAAATCACTTCACTAAGTAACTTACATAAATACAATGAACCTTTCCCTGTAAACCAATTGATAAATAGATATTTTTTTAAAAAAACAATCTCTAAAATAAAGAAGAATTGTTCCTGAAACGGGACATTGACCACAAGAAAAATCATGGCAGAAAAATTTAATAAAGAGAACCTATCTCCGCAAAATTTGGCAAAACAATTGCGTAAACCGGAAGGGGAAGTAGGTAAGAAAGTAGGGGAGCAGATGAACAATGGCAATAAGCATATCTGTATGAACTCTTATAAGATGCTGGACCCAAAGGACGGAGATTCTATTTTGGAAATAGGAATGGGGAATGGCCTGTTTGTAAAAGATTTATTGCACATGGCCAATGGAGTAGATTATATAGGGATTGACTACTCAAAGACTATGGTCGAAGAAGCGATTGCATTGAACGAAGCTTTGCCCGTTCGTGGAAAATCAATTTCCTTCTTAGAGGGCTCCGTTGAAAAACTACCTTTCGAAGACAATCGCTTCGATGCTATTACGACCACCAACACAGTATATTTTTGGCCCGATCCATTTTCAAACATAAAAGAACTTTACAGAGTGTTAAAACCCGGTGGGCGAGTGTTGATTGCCTATCGGTCAAAGGAGTTTTTGGATAACCTGGAATTAGCTCGCTTCGGTTTCAGCAAGTACGGAGAAAAAGGAGTGGAAGATATACTGGGGCATGGTGGCTTGGAACAGATCGGTACCGAAGTGATTGATGAACCCGAACTGGAGTTTGACGGGAAGGTATTCTCAATGAGAGGATTGTATACGACGGGATTTAAGCCGAAAGGCTGATAGGTCTTTTCAAAGATTTTGCTTGCCCTTTGTTTTGTGTTTGGAATTAAAGGGACTGCCGGTAAGAAAATGCCCTATGGCCTACTTGCATTGATAAATTAGGTGCGGCTTATTGTTATTGTAAATATCAGAGGGAAGATACGTGTAGCGAATAGCATCATAGATAAAAAATGAAACGATACTCAAATATAAAGGATTTGGGACAAATGGGATTTGTCAGGGAAAACGCTATTCTGTATAACAGTTCCCTGACGACCAACTTACCGATTTATTTTTCTTGACTGTAAAACCGTGGGAGACGATAAACCTAGACTGACCCGGCTGATGGCCATACTTACTCAATTGCAATCTTCTCGCTTATTGACTGCCTCGGAGATAGCCGAAAGACACGATATCAGTATACGAACGGTCTACAGGGATATCCGTACTTTAGGACAATCGGGGGTTCCTATCATAACTGTAGAAGGAAAAGGCTATTCGATTATGGATGGATACAAACTGCCACCTGTTAAGTTCACCCAGGACGAAGCCAATGCCATTATTACTGCTGCACACCTGATTCTCAAAAACAAAGACCTTTCTCTTGTAAAACACTACGAGAGTGCGGTGACCAAGATAAAAGCCACACTTGGAAGCAGTCAGCAGGCCAGAACAGAATTGCTTTCCGAAAGAATACAAGTCCGCAATAACTTTCAAGGTGAGAAGAACAGCCATTTCTTGATTCAGCTACAGACCACTATTTCGGACGCTCAGGTGGTGCGTATCGATTACCTGTCATTGAACCATCAGTACAGCAAAAGAGAAATAGAGCCCTTCGCTCTTTATACAAAAAGTAATTGGGTACTGATTGCTTTTTGTAGAAAAAGGAAGGATTTCAGGGCATTTAGACTGGATTGCATACAAAGTCTACACGTGACGGATGAACGCTTCAGCCCACATGGTATCACTCTGGAAGAATACTTGAAACAATGTAGTGACAATTGGAAAGACACCCCTGACATACCTTTGACATAAGGCTCACTTACCTTTGTCACGAATCAAAAAAAAATAACTATGCAAATTATATCTATTGAGTCTTTTAAGGTTATCGGTATTGCTATTAGAACCAGTAATGCATCAGGTCGTGCTGCCCAAGAAATAGGAGACCTATGGAGTAGGTTCATGGCAGAAGATGTGGTATCAAAAATACCGAATAAAGTAGATCCTACCATTTACTCCATGTATACGGAGTATGAAGGAGACCATACCCAAGCCTATACGGCTATACTTTGTTGCAGAGTCGCCAAGCTAGACCCTATCCCCGAAGGTATGATAGGAAAGACCGTAAAAGGAGGTGACTATATGAAAACAACAGCTAAGGGAGATCTAGAGCAGGGAATTATCGTAAAAGAATGGTCCAGAATATGGTCTTTGGATATAAGTAGGGCCTATACTACGGATTTTGAGGCTTTCGGAGAAAAAGCTCAAAACACCAAAGATGCAGAAGTGGATTTTTTTGTAGCGGTCAATGAAGTGATTTAGAGACTGTTTTGAAATTATTTTAGAATTTGTTATCACTTATTTTGGATAGGACCGAGCGTTAAAATAATGCCCTCGGGGCATTATCAGTGAAGGGGCCTTCTGCGGCGTGAGCCATTGACAAAGATAGCATGTCGCGCTAGCTAGCGGAAATTTCAACGAAATCAGGCACCAAAAGAAGTACATAAGAAAGAAAAAGATACTTTTAAAACAGTCTCTAATACAAACTTAGCTTTTAAAGTCGCCTATCTTTCTGTTCATTTAGCTTCACTCTGCGTTGACAATCCTCGGGATAGCGCTGCTATCCCTGCGGTTCTCGCCTTGATTGAACCCAAAATGTCCATTAGAAAATCTATTCCGGACTTAACTGGCTTCAAATCAGTAAATGAATGCGTTTTTTGAATTTACCGTAGCGGTGCTACGCTGAACCCAAGAAAACGCCCTGATTTATTGCCATTTAAGTCCTCATGACGAAGTTCCAACGAACATTCTGGGTTGAAAAAAAATGACCCGCGGAATCTTATACGACATATGAAACCCAAATTTGCATAAATCACTCCAATAGATAAAAGATGATACAAGAAGGAACGGATAGCTATTATTTGAAACAAAATGAACCCAACAAAAGCTGTTTACTGGCATTGAGGGAGATTATCCTGAAACAGGATAAGGATGTTACAGAGACGCGAAAGTGGGGGATGCCCTGCTTTTGCTATAAGGGAAAAATGTTTGCCTATCTTTGGACCGATAAGAAAACAAAGGAGCCTTATGTGCTTATGGTAGAAGGAAAGCATCTTCATCACCCGCTTTTGGAACAGGGTGACCGCGCACGTATGAAAATACTCCGTATCCATTCCGAACATGATATTCCATTGGATACGGTTACTTCTGTGCTTCAGGAAGCCTTGGAACTCTATAAAAACGGTACAATAACTATTGAAAAAGTCTAAAAGTAATCACTGTGCAATAATTGACTTACGGCTTACATTTTTTCACTATAGCCATTAGGCGAAAGAAGCCAAACATTTCGTAATATACTATTGGCCAGCGATATAATACCTATTCCACATAAAGCGCATAACAGTCTCCTAATACCCCCTTTTTTGTAAAAGTTGGTATTGTTATGGAAAGCAACGTCGACACTATGGCCATACAGCTTGGCCCGAAGTCTTTTCCGATTTCATGCTGCCTATTTTTTTGAATAGGAATATTTTTCTTGAACACCTATGAAAATAGGATACATTAGTGATAAAAAAAATAGATTCGCCCAGACAATGACGAATACTACCCATGAAATGGGATTTTGTGATTTACCTTAGATAATCGATTTTTTATAGTAAACCGTAAAGAAAGCTTAGGAGACTGCTTTAAAAGTATCTTTTACTTTCGCGTTTTTAGTATACAAATGTAGTTCTCAAATTTCGCATACCTTCCTGATCATTTTGCCTCACTCTGCGTTTAAAATCCTCATGATAGTGCTGCGATCTTTACCAAACCACCCTATTGCTGCATCTAAAAAGAGCGATAACGGATTTTAACCCGGATCATGCGGTGGAACTTCGTAACGAGGGTTTACATATCCATAAATCAGGGAGTTTTATTGGATTTAGCATAGCACCGCTATGGTGAATTCAAAAAACGTAGTGCAACGACTGATTTGCAGGTATTTAGATTCGTAGTAGATTTTTCAATGCATGATCCGGGTTTAAAGTATACTTCCAGAACAGTTGCTAAGATAAGGTAAGGAGGGGTGGGCTTGTCCAAGCGATATTTGATTTTGAAACAGTCGATGGGCAGATAAATTTTTAACCCAAATTGATCAATAGGATTTCGTGATAGGAAGGCTATTGATCATTTTGGCTTAAAGTTAACTACTTTTAGAATGCAAAACTCTATTCATATTTACTTGAAATAATACTAAATTGGTTTTTACGCCTACCTTATTGATAATCTTCACGTTCCGATTAAAAATGATAAAATGTGTTTAAATCTGAAAGTCAGTGTAGATAGGAGTTTAAGTATGACTTTTGTATTTATTGTAATTCATTATTTCGTTCAATTGTAATATGTGTAATGAAATTAGTGAAAAATAATATTTGCTGCAATGGTGACGATCTGCCACTGAAACTGAGATTCTTGACACGATGATACTTTTGTGGGATAGAACTATATTGAGTGGGAAGCTTTATAATATCGGGTAATTTGTTAAATTGATATTGAGAATATGCTTTCTCAAAAAAAAAGTACCATTATACACCTCGTGCAACCCAAGAATAATGATAGAAGCGATTTGTGGAATTAATAAAGTATGTGCTCACGAAAGGGCAATAGAACTGATTCCCGAAGATTTTTTTTGGAATCCCTTAGATGAACTGGCCCCCTTCGGGTCAGATGAAGGAGATATTGCCCTACTGGAGTTCAGGGTATGGAAAAGGGAGTATCCTATGTCCCCCGTTTACGAATGCCTCACATGGATTATAGAAAGCGTTGGTCAAATGAAGGTAACCGAATACAATGATAGTATTCTGGACAGGGGGCTACTTCGCGCCCAAGTGGAAGATGTTCAATTTGATGATCAGCAGTTTATTTATACCTTGGATACAACATTGATCGCTACAGGCTTTGGGCAGCTTGTGGACGAAGGTGTCATCGATGAAGTAAACAAGCCTATAATCCAAAGGGCTCTTGAACGGCAGCAGATATGGGCAGAACAGTTTGAGTTTTGGGATTATAAGGATGAGTATATCAGCAGGCTCAATACTCTAAAAAGGTTATTGAAAATAGCTTAGCACAAAATGGTATTGGACTCGCACTATGGGTTGAAACTTCGTGATGGGGCCATAAAGAATGACCAATCAGCGGATTTTATCGGAATCAGCGCAGCATCGTTATGGCCGTCCCAAAAAACTTCCATTTACTGGTTTGAAGAGGTTCATTCCGTAACAGAGGGGGTAAATTACTATTGTAAACACAAAGGTTTTGTCAGTATTCCTGAGATTTTCCACTTATCTTTTCCTATTGAAAACAACGTTTCACGAACGGCTTTGGAAATGTGCTACGTAAAGTAGCAGAAAGGTAAGTCTTATCTTGCCGGTCAGTTCGGTACAAAGCCTTAGAGTCAGCTTTTGATGGGATGGGTTCAATCTAATTTTGGTGATGCTGTATAGAATGAACCCATCCTTTGATTTAACCCAGATTGATCGATAGGATTGCGTTATGAGAGCATAAAGGGGAGTAATACAAACTTAGCTTTCAAATATCGCCTATCTTCCTGTTCATTTTGCTTCACTCTGCGTTGACAATCCTCGGGATAGCGCTGCTATTCCTGCGGTTCTCGCCTTGATTGAAACAAAATGACCAGCGGAATCTTATACGACATTTAAAACCTAAATTTGTATAAAATCAGCGGTTTAGGTGAGGAGGCTTATGTATCACTAAGGTGTAAAACCTGCGCAGCGTAAAACCACTGATTTTGAAGTAATTTATGTTCGGAATAGGAAGGCTATCGATTATTTTGGGTTTAACCCAGAATGTTCGTTGGAACTTCGTCATGAGGACTTAAATGGCAATACATCAGTGCGTTTTCTTGGATTCAGCGTAGCACCGCTACGGTTAATTCAAAAAACGCATTCATTTACTGATTTGAAGCCAGTTAAGTCCGGAATAGATTTTCTAACGGACATTTTGGGTTTAAGGCTGTCTTGACCTCTATGCCATTGTCCTGACGAAAATTTTCATATCTATAATTGACAACAGGAATATCCATCACTATTTTGGGTCGAATCAACCTTTGGGTTTGAGGATCAAATCGATACGCTCCATCGCGTCTTCAAGATGATATCGGCTCAAACGATGCTGGGTCTTTATCAGGCCATTTCTGATTTGACCTCTCAGTCTTTTCAGGTCGGCGCGAACCACAGGGCGTATATCGGAGCGGCTGATATCGATGGAGGAGGTATTGAAAAAGGGGCTGGCATTGCCTGCTGCCGGTTTCTGCTCAGTACTCATCAGGAACCCCAAACGTTCGATATAAGCCCTTTGCAAATTCCTTCTGTAAACGTCGATTTCGGCCCCATTACGGAGTTCGGACCAGATTCCATTGCGAAGAGCGTTCATCATTTCTAAAAGTGTATAGGTTTTGTTACCATAATTAGCTTCTGATTCGATGAGCCTACCGAGGGTATTGGTAGAAAGTATCCTGTCCAAAACCCCAGATTGTACCTGTCCTATGCGGTTCAAGGTACCCGTACCTTCTATCTTACGAACCACATCCTCCTGTAGGAGCCACTTGGGTGTTCCGAAAGTATGCTCTTGCAGCCATTGCATGGCCCTTTGCTGTGTTTCTTTAGGTACAGCGCTATAAACAGCTCCTTCTTGATCATAAGTTTTGTAGGTTTCATGGATACCGCCTACATTGACACGTACATGATTGGAGTAGCGGTTCCACTGGGAAACAATCTGTTCATAGAGTTCTTTGAGGTCTTCATAATTTCTACCCTGTTCGCTGGTCCATTTGACAAGATTTGCTGTGGTCAGGGCAAGGTTTTTCAGTCCATACCCTCCGGCCTTCATAGCATCATCACCTAGGTCTTCGGTCTGCGCTCTAGGATCAGCAGTGTTAAAGGTCTGTCTACCGTACCAGTACAGCGGGTCTTTCTCATGCGACCTGATCCATTCGTGCAGCTTTTCTGTTTTTGCATTTTGGTCAGGGCTATCATACAGTTTAGAGTACCCCCACTTTACGGCCCATTTATCATAGATGCCGATATTAGGAAAGAGATGTGCGTCGTCCCCGGGCTGTGCTACATAGTTGAACCGAGCATAGTCCATGATAGAGGGTGCCGTACCCATTCGTTCTGTAAATGAAGCAGAACGTAGGGAGTCTACCGGATAGGCATGGCTGGCCCCCATATTATGAGGGAAGCCTAATGTATGGCCCACTTCATGGGCCGATACAAATCGGATAAGCCTTCCCATGATTTCGTCCTCAAATTTGGTGCCTCTTGCCTTTTCATTGACCGCAGAGGTTTGGATGAAATACCAATTGCGCAGCAGGTTCATTACATTATGATACCAGATAATATCACTTTCCAGAATCTGTCCCGAACGTGGGTCATGTACATGAGGCCCCATGGCGTTCTGTATAGGATTAGCTGTATATCGGATAACCGAGTAACGGACATCTTCCGGGCTCCAGTCGGGGTCTTCAGCGGGGGAGGGCGCATCCTTCGCATAGATGGCGTTTTTAAAACCCGCAGCTTCAAAAGCTACCTGCCAGTCGTTCACTCCCTGCTTGAGGTATTTGCGCCATTTGACTGGTGTGGCCGGGTCGATATAATAGACGATAGGAGTAATGGGCTCTACCAGTTCGCCACGACGATAGGCAGCTTCATCTTTAGGCTCCAATTTCCATCGGGTGATAAATCTTCGCGTCTTCGCCTTTTGCTCATCCAGCCCATAATCGGTCTGCGTCACCGAGAAGAAACCTACACGCTCATCGTATAACCTAGGTTCCATGATTTCTTCCGGTAGAAGTACCATGGACTGATTCATTTCCACTGATAGGGACTGTGTATTGGCATTGCTCGGGAGCTTGGAGGCATTGAAGGTAAGTATATGACGTACTTCGGTATTGAGAGGAAAACTCTTGGTCCACATGACCATACTTCTTTTTCCATCCAGTCCCTTCACTCCAAAGTTCTTCCGTTGTTGCGAATTCAAGGGTCCTATCATCGGTACATCTTTGGTGAACAGTTCCTTCATATCAACGACATAACTGGAGGAGTCGGGACCGATGGCCTTGATATCAAGAGCCACGACGATAGGTTCAAAGTTATTGTTGCGTACAGAGCGATATATGGGCTTATCCTTGCTGGCTATATTGTTATAGGAAACACTTCTGAGAAGAAGCTTATTGTCCTTCTTCTGCCATCGCCATACCTGCTGTCCACGGGCTTTCATACCCGCTCCACCAAAGTTGAACCCTTGAATAGTTCCGGAAATACGGCTGATGACCAGTATCTCTCTTTCTAAAAGGGAATCCGCTATCTCAAAATAATGGGTATCATCCACTTTGTGTGTAGTGAGCAATCCCTTCTGACTGATGGCTTTGGAAGTAATGACTTCCTTATAAGGCTTTATGGTTTTTTTTGACTTGCTCTGTTTCTGGGAACTGAGCGCTACCTTTGTTTTTTGTTTTGCCTTCTTCTTATTTTGAGCAAAACCACTCTCTGAAAACAACAAAGTACAAAACAACAATAAATATAGTGGTCGGTAAATCATAATATTGGCTAGATTAAGCGAATTGAAATTGTGGACTGCCCTCCTGAAAATGTTTACTTGTCGAAACAGACCAATGAATGCAGTCGATACAAAAGTGATTTTTTTCTCTCAATAAATACCTTTAGTATGTCCCGAACGGTTTTTTCAGATGATAAATCCAATATTTAAATGTTTGAACAGTTACTTGCCTTTTTTGCTCTCTGTGATTTTGAAACTTCTTTTTTATAAGGCGGATTTACTCCACTCGGCTTTTTTACTTTTTGAAATCGAAAATTGATAGATTCTATCCGAAAAATAGATAAAACAGCGAAAAAATTAAGGCCCGTCCATGAGAAAAAGAATGTCCATTAAATGGTATATTTATCTTTTGGGAAATAAAATCAGCTATGGTAAGTCTTATTGAAAAGACATTATTCGGAGGCATTGCTTTCGAAACTGTTTTGAGGTGTATCTTTTGTTTTCATCAGTCATATGGGATTCGGGGGAAAACGATATTCATCTCAAGCTTGTTACTTTCTCGGCCATGCCCATTGTTGTATAAAACCCTATAAGGTATGACTTTGTTGAAACTCCTTAGACACCGCTGCTATCTTTGTCGATTGATTTTAACTCTAAAATAAGCGGTGACAAATTATGGGAATAATTGTAAAACAGTCTCTAATGACCATCTACCAATGATCGTTCCAAAAGATAGGCATTTTATAAGGGCTACCTCATCACTCCATTTCCCTTTTTTTCTTTGCTGGAGTATATATGTACTTATGGGGAGCCTGTCCTCTTGTGTTCCATCTAGGGAAGACCGCTTGGTCATCGCCACATCGGCCAACATGCAATTTGCCATAAAAGAACTCGCCCATACCTTTATGGAAAGTACGGGTGTGGATTGTGACATCGTGACCGGGTCTTCGGGAAAGCTGGCCGCACAGTTGGAAGAAGGGGCCCCATTCTGTATATTCATAGCAGCGGATATGGAGTATGCCCAACATCTGTATGACAAAGGGATAGTCACGGCACCGGAGGTATACGCCGAAGGGCGTCTGGTGCTATGGAGCCTACGCACTGATGTTGGCCCCTCTTTTAAAGACTTACTACGTGAAGACATTACGCACATAGCTCTGCCCAACCCGGCTACCGCTCCCTACGGTCGAGCAGCCATGGATGCCCTCCGGTACATGGGACTTGAAGGTAGGGTCAAAGAGAAATTTGTTTTTGGAGAGAGTATTGCTCAGACCCATCAGTACCTCAGCACTCAAGCTGCTGATATTGGTATTACTGCCAAGTCAATGGTAGTATCACTCCCTGCTCATGAGCAAGGTAAGTGGATAGAGATAGACGCCGATAGTTATGCGCCATTGTTACAGGGTATGGCGCTATCTCAGCGTATAGATACCGCACTTCAAAAGCAAGCACAAGACTTCCGGGATTTTCTTTTTTCCGAAAAGGCACAGCTTATATTAAAGAATCATGGCTACTTAATCCCCAAAAAATGAATAATTTTAATTATTGGATTTTTCCCCATTGATATTGACCCTTCAACTGGCTACGGTGACCACTGTGATACTTTTGCCGTTAGGTATCGCTATGGCCTATGGTTTAACTTATACCACATCCCGCTGGAAGCCTGTATGGGAGGCCCTAGTGAGCATGCCGCTGGTACTGCCACCGACTGTGTTGGGGTTTTACCTACTGGTGGCCTTTAGCCCCAATAATGGTTTTGGAGCATTTTTGGACAAATACTTAGGCCTGAAACTAGTATTTACCTTCGAGGGACTTGTTTTGGCTTCTGTCGTCTATAGCTTGCCCTTTATGGTGCATCCGATACAATCCGGACTGAATAACCTGCCCCATAACCTCAAGGAAGCAGCCTATCTTATGGGCAAGTCCAGAACGAGTACATTGTTTCGTGTTCTCTTGCCCAACTGTAAGTCTTCTTTACTGATAGGTGCCGTGCTGGCTTTTGCACATACCATAGGAGAGTTCGGGGTAGTACTTATGATAGGCGGCAATCTGCCGGGCCGTACTCAAGTGGCCTCTATGGTGATCTATGATAAGGTCGAAACAATGGACTACGCTGGGGCACATCATTATTCCCTCCTATTGTTTGCGATGACATTTACAATATTGGTAGTGGTCTATGTGGTCAATGGTGGCTACTTCAAGCGCTTTTCGATATGATGGAAGTCAATGTAAATAAGCAATTGGATTCTTCTGAAGGAAGGATGATACTCCATCTGGAGGCTTGTGTGGATGAGGGCAGTTTCATCGTATTACAGGGTAAATCCGGAGCGGGAAAAACCTCATTACTTAGACTTTTGGCCGGCCTGATGCTTCCCGATCAGGGATATATCACTTTCGGTGGTAAACACTGGACAGATACAGCAAAAGGAGTTTTTCTGCCTCCACAAAAGCGGGAGGTAGGTATGGTGTTTCAGGACTACGCACTTTTTCCGAACATGACACTATTGGAAAACATCCGTTTTGCTTCGACGAAAGAGTGTAGTTTGGACCTGGTTGATACGCTAATGGATATTATGGAGCTGGAAGCGCTTCGCCATCATGCCATAAAAAGTCTCTCGGGCGGGCAGAAACAGCGAGTCGCACTAGCGCGGGCTTTGGTACAGCGCCCAAAGCTGCTACTGCTCGACGAGCCATTGGCCGCTTTAGATAGAGAGATGAAAATAAAACTAAGGGATTTTATCAAAGACTGGCACCATGAACAACGGCCGACGTTGATCTGGGTCAGTCATGATGCTTCAGAAATCATCCCCTTGGCAGATCGGCTATGGGAATTGGAAAACGGTCGGTTGATAGAGAAGGAATGTGCTGTACAGAACATCAATGATAAGCCCGTAAAGGGGCGGTTTCAGATCAGTGCTGAAATAGAAGGGATGGAGCAGCAGGGTTCAGGATACATACTCTCTCTACGTATAGGGCTACAATCGGTGCATCTTACCGTTGAGGAAAGCGAAGTGTCGGGACTGAAAATAGGGGATACCGTACTTTTGACAGCGGACACCTCCACTACTAAAGTCCAGAGAATAGATGAATAGCTAAATAATCAAAAAAAAAAAATAGAAACAGCACTGTGGAGAAACCGTCGGTAGGGAAAATGAAAGAAGATATTCAAGGAGAAGCACTTTGGCAATACTATAAAGGAGGAAGGAAGACTTTACAGCTTCATAATAGTTATGGTCCATGGGAAGAGATGCCCATAGAGGTGTTTTTCAGAGATTACGATGATTTTCCGGACCTGGAGCAATTTGCGCTGACCCAAGTGACCGGAAAGGTGCTGGATGTCGGAGCGGGGGCTGGAGCACATAGCCTATACCTTCAGCAGCAAGGCTATAAAGTAACGGCTATAGAACAATCCGAAAAAACGGTTCAACTACTACGGGAAAGAGGGGTAATGTCGGTCGTTCACGGCGATGTGTTCCGGTATAGGGCAGCACGGTACGATACTTTGCTTTTGCTGATGAACGGTATCGGGCTCGTAGGGAAACTGGCTTTTCTCCCCGAGGCTCTGACACACTTCGCGCATCTCTTAAAGCCTGGAGGGCAGGTCATCTTTGACTCCAGTGATATCAGCTATCTCTACGATGAAGTGGACATACCAAAAGAAAAATACAGAGGAGAGTTGTCTTACTGTTACGAATATAAAGGACAAATGGGAGAGTGGTTCGATTGGCTCTACCTCGATCAGGAAAAACTGATGGAATACGTCGATGATGAGCAGTGGTCAATTCAGGTAATCTATGAGGAGGGGGACGGCCACTATTTGGTCAGAATGACATTGGAAAAGTAAGCGACAGGAGTGTTGGCTAAAGAACCCTCCAGGGGCATTAGCTTCGGCCCCTTGTAAGTATCGGGTGAACTATTATAGAGATATGCGATTTTGAAAAGTAGGTCCGTAGTACGAGTGAGGCTATATTGATGATACGGTTATACATTACTTATGATTAAAATAGAGGACAAAACATTGGACACGAGTGCCATTATACACAGTGTCGAAGATAAAGCAGCAGGGGCGATAGATGTATTTATAGGTACGGTACGGGAACAGACCCAGGGCAAAACCGTACTACGGCTTGAATTTGAAGCCTATGCTACTATGGCCATAGCAGAAATGGAGAAAATCGCCCAGCAAGCCAAAGCCCAATGGCCCGTAAAAAAAATGGCCATACACCATCGCATCGGTACATTGGAAGTGGGAGAAGTAGCGGTGATCATAGCGGTATCCACCCCTCACCGTGCAGCTTCCTTTGCAGCATGTCGGTATGTCATCGACACCTTGAAACAGACCGTGCCTATTTGGAAAAAAGAAGTGTTCGGCGATGGAGAAGTGTGGGTGGCCGCTCATCCCTAGATTTTTTTTCGGTGTAGGCGTTTCTGCAAAAAGACTTTACCCTCCACTAACAGGTGGTATCAGTGCTATCTCATCCGTTTCGGAAAGTATCGTGCCATCCTGTGCGTAAGTATTATTGACCGCTATCATCAGGGAAGATAATCCATCTACTTCAGGGTGGCTTTTTGATAGGGCATCTTTCAAAATGGATACGGTAGCTTTAGGAGGCAGTTGTACCGTGTGTGTCCGTCCACCGAAGATATCTTTGGTGATACCGAAGAGCAGTATTTTGAATTGCATCATTACCAAAATTAAACAGTTCTTTATAAATCAATGCAATAAGGAGCGTAATTCTATCTGAATACCATTTAAAAATTGTATTTTTGATATTAATGACTTCCAAAAAACAACTCTATGATAACTACAAGAGGCCTATCAACTACCTGAGATTGGCTGTGACAGATCGGTGCAACCTGCGTTGTTTCTACTGTATGCCGGAGGAGGGGATAGACTACTTGCCCAAAAAACACTTACTGACCTATGAAGAGATGGAGCGCTTGGTGGGTATCATGGCGGGGATGGGAGTCGATAAGATAAGGATAACGGGAGGAGAGCCCTTTCTTAGAAAAGATTTGATGGGTTTTTTATGGAAGCTGAAAGAAATCAAGGACTTACAACATATCCATTTGACGACCAATGGAGTCCTTACCGCTCCATTTATTCCTGAACTCAAGCGATTGGGGATAGCCTCGGTCAATTTGAGTTTGGATACCCTGGACAGAGAGCGATTTAAAAAGATTACACGCAGGGACGAATTGGCTAAGGTACTGCATGCCTTAGAGCAATTTCTACATCATGGTATCGACTTGAAAATCAATATGGTCGTCATGGAAGGGCAGAATACCGATGATATCCAGGAAATGGTCGCTTTGACCAAAAACCATCCTATCTCCGTACGTTTTATAGAAGAAATGCCTTTCAACGGTAGTAAAGAAGGGCCGGATTTCAATACCTTCAAATGGTCCCACAAAGCTATTCTCCAAAAGATCCGGGAGGCTTATCCCGAACTGGTGCATAAGCCGACTCCTGCCCACAGTACGGCCAGTTTGTATGGTCTCAAAGGTCATCAAGGCGATATTGGTATTATCGCTGCTTTCAGCCGCACATTTTGCGGTACCTGCAATCGTATCCGCATGACTGCTCAGGGCACATTGAAGACCTGCCTCTACGATGATGGAGTACTGGACGTCAAACAAGCCATGAGAGCAGGTACCGATGACAGCGGTTTGGCCCACTTACTACAAAAAGCGTTTCAGCACAGGGCTAAGAATGGTTTCGAGGCCGAGAATAAGAGAGCACAGCAACGCACCATTACTGAGTCCATGTCCAGTATTGGTGGTTGATTGATCTCCTTTTTATAGCGTTTCCTGATTTGGGAATTTTTTCTAATAATCAATATAGTATCCATATTTTTCATGATTTTGCCAAAATCATGAAAAACTTGCCGAACAGATTGAAAAAAAGTATCTTAGTAAAAGGGAGAACCTAATCAAAATTATGGAGAGCCTAATCAATTATTTCGAGCAGATACCTTCGCTGCATAGAAGTATTATCCTAGTAAGCGGAATCACATTTTTTTGGGTACTGGAGTATGCCGTTCCCTTATTTCGATTTGATTATCAGAAATTCAAACATGCTGGGCCCAATATCTTTTTTACGCTGACTACCATTGCCGTGAATTTTTTTCTGGCGTTCATTCTATTGTCAACCAGTGACTGGACCGTAGCCAACGCTTTTGGGCTTTTACAGTGGTTGGATTTCCCATTATGGACCGAAATACTGCTGGGCCTATTATTACTTGATTTTATAGGCGCATATTTAGCGCATTGGGTACAACACAAATGGAAATCACTATGGATGTTTCACCTTATTCACCATACGGATAACCATGTGGATACCACTACGGCCAATCGGCATCATCCAGGAGAAAGTATTATCCGGTTTGTCTTTTCTACATTGGGGGTATTTGTGTTTGGGGCGCCCATTGGTATTGTCATGTTGTACCAGTCCATTTCTGTTGTTTTTTCACAGTTCAATCACGCTAATATCAAATTACCTCAAAAAATCGATGACATTATCAGCTGGTTGGTAGTTTCGCCCAATATGCACAAGGTTCATCACCATCATGTAATGCCTTACACCGATACTAATTATGGAAATATATTTTCCATATGGGATCGCCTGTTGGGGACTTTTTCGAAAATGGACAACCGTGATATTGTATATGGTGTCGATACTTACCCAGATGTCAATTCGAATACGAATGTAGGTAAACTCTTAAAACTGCCATTCGAAGAATACCGCCCTCCGATTGCTGCTCAAAAAAGTACATCTCGAAAATAAATCTTCCGTGTGAATTATATCCATATTGAATATGCGGTCCTGCTTTGGGATTTTATTCCCAAATAGGGAGGTTTGTCGTTGGTGGGAAGCTGCTACAGAGAAAATATAAGGCTTTTTCTCCAATTGGCATGCTTTTTACACTATACTAATCAGATTTTTCATTTTTTTGAATAAGATTAATTGAAAGGGCTTATTTTTTAATCGTATTGGATTGGTAGTATAATTACTATTTTTTGTCAATTTTTAGTGAGTCCACATAATAGAGTTTAGGTTTTAAAAGGCAAGGGTGTAAGGTCCCTTGTCTTTTTTTATAATGTAAAAAATCATTTGTCGCACAAAATTTTTGTAGTGACTTCAATACAATGAAGGGGATTGAACTTTTTCTTTTAGTCTCAAATTTAGCTTGTTTCACCTTGATTTTTACCTTTCTATTGCGCCATAATCTTGGCTATGCTACTCACAAAAGGCTTTATTGAGGTGAGAGTATTTTACTTTCACCATGAAACAAAATTCCAAACCCCTCAAATAGAGAGCTTACTTGATTTTACGGGTTATCCGCAGTTCTTGTTTTGAACAAAGGATATTAGAGGAAATGTGCAGAGGGGTTTTTATGCTGTAGAGATCTGTTAAGTTTTCTGAACCACGGCATAATACGTTGTTATAGGGTTTGAAAAAGTAGGACAACTGTAAATGGTCTTAATGGAATAACGGGTCTGCTTCTTTATTAAGCACCAGCATAGAGCCTCCTATTGGGATTTCAGTCGCTTTTCTGGCATGGGGCAAAGTCTGTAAAACCTCTACCTTGGGGATATGCTCAGAGGGAAAATAAGGAGGAATATAGAACTTTTTCAAATCTGCATTGGGCTTGCTGAATTTCAATACGAGATTTATACCAAAACCGTCTTTCCCATAGTATTCCAATTTGGGAAAGTGACTGTTTATGGCATAGAAGCACTGTGAGGTGTCAGGTAGCCACCCTGCTTTGATTAAACCCAAAATGTTCGTTGGAACTTCGTCATGAGGACTTAAATGGCAATACATCAGGGCGTTTTCTTGGGTTCAGCGTAGCACCGCTACGGTGAATTCAAAAAACGCATTCATTTACTGATTTTCAGTTATTTAAGTATGGAGTAGAAGGGCTAATGCATAATCCGGATTGAAGCAGTACAATTGTCATTAGGTCCTTAGAGAAGTGGTCCGGATGTTTTTTTTTGGCTGCCGGTTCAGCTTGCTTCATCCTGATGTTAACCCGAATTGTGCATTGACTCATCATCGTGCCTGTTTTAATGGTTTCGTGAGTACGCTGTATTTAAAGCTTCTTTATGAAGGTTTTAAATGCAGTGGACCTTAGGTTTTATTGAGTTCGGTATAGCACCGCTGCGGCCAACACAAAAAACAGGTACATCTCACTGATTTATACGCCAAAAGAAATCCACAGGGAAATAGAATGGACATGTCAGAATAGCCTCCTCGGACAATTTTTCGATTTTGTACTCCACATCCTAGGTCAGGATGATTAACTTCGTGGATTATCTTTACATCACCCTTTCTCCAGACTGAAAATATGCCAGACCTGAGTTCCGCTGAATCTGTACTTAAGCAATATTTCGGATACGATTCCTTTCGTCCCCTACAGGGGGAAATTATTCAATCAGTACTCGACAAGAAAGATAATCTCGTACTGATGCCAACAGGAGGTGGTAAATCGATTTGTTTCCAAGTACCCGCTTTGGTGCTTCCGGGCATTTGTGTGGTCGTCTCTCCGCTCATAGCTTTGATGAAAGACCAAGTGGAATCACTGAGGTCAAACGGTATAGAGGCCGCTTATATCAACAGTAGTCAGAGTAATGATGTGCAGTTGAGTGTAGAGCAACAAGCACTTCAGGGAGAACTGAAATTATTATATGTATCTCCTGAAAAGCTATTGAGCCAACACTTTTTCACTATTATGAAAAACGTACCACTCAATTTAATAGCAATAGATGAGGCACATTGTATTTCTGCTTGGGGACATGACTTTAGACCGGAATACACGAAGCTAAACTTTTTGAAAAGCAGTTTTCCGGAAGTACCTATCATTGCACTTACGGCTACCGCTGATAAAACGACACGAAAGGATATCGTCCAGCAGCTCCAGTTGAAAGCTCCGGAGATATTCGTGGCTTCTTTTGACCGGCCCAACCTCAGCCTGAACGTCTATCCGGGCAAGGACCGCTTCAAGATCATTCTGCGACTGATACAGTCCAAACCCAATAGCTCGGGCATTATCTACTGCCTAAGCCGTAAGTCGACCGAAGAGCTTTCGCGTAAACTGAAGGCTGAGGGTATCAGCGCGGCCCATTACCATGCTGCGATGAGTCCCGACCAGAGAGCTAAAGTACAAGAGGCCTTTATTCGGGATGATATCCCCGTCATCTGTGCCACTATCGCTTTTGGTATGGGTATCGATAAGTCCAATGTACGCTGGGTCATCCATTATAATATGCCCAAGAATATGGAGGGATACTATCAGGAGATAGGCCGGGCCGGTAGAGACGGTCTGCCCAGCAATACCCTGCTTTTCTATAGTTTCAGGGACGTTATGGTGCTACAAGGCTTCGTGGAGGATAGTGAGCAAAAAGAAGTGCAACTGGCCAAACTTCAGCGCATGCAGCACTATGCAGAAGCACCGACCTGTAGGCGGAGAATACTGTTGAGCTATTTTGGAGAGCAACAGGATGAAGACTGTGGCAATTGTGATGTCTGTAAAAACCCACCAACGGTCTTCGATGGTACTGTACTGACCCAGAAGGCTCTATCGGGAATATTGAGAGCAAAAGAACAGGTGGGTTCTACTATGCTGATAGACATACTGCGTGGCTCCGGTAAGCGTGAGCTGCTGGACAAGGGCTATCATAACCTAAAGACCTATGGAGCGGGCCGTGATGTATCTTGGGTAGACTGGCAACAATACCTACTGCAAATGCTCAATCAGGGTTTTTTCGAACCTGATTATGAAGAAGGGGGATTGCTCAAGGTGACGGACTCTGGCCGGCAAGTGCTGTTCGAGGGGAAAAAAGTGGACCTCGTCAAGGTAGAGGAAATAGCGAAAAGGGCCGAAGAGATACAGCAAAAAGCCAAGAGCAAACCCAAAAAGCAAATCGTCAGAGAAGAACTGTTCGAAAGTTTACGGACATTGCGTTTGGACCTGGCCAAGAAAGCGGATGTTCCTCCTTATGTCATTTTCAATGACAATACCCTCAATGAGATGTGCCTGCATAAGCCTACCACCGAAGAGGAAATGAAGGACATCTCAGGAGTAGGGGCCCGAAAGTATCAATTGTACGGCCACCTGTTCATTGATGCCATTGTTCGTTTTCTGAAGAAAAAAAATGAAGAAGGAGAGAAGGTAAGTGGAAGTACTTATAAACTGACCTATGAATATTATAAAGAAGGCCTGAGTGCCGAAGAGATTGCCGAAAAAAGAAACCTTAGCCCTACGACCATTTATTCTCATTTTGCCAACCTGTATGAAAACGGACAGGATATCGACCTACATCGTTACGTGCCGCAGGATACCTTGAATTCTATCGAGAAAGCGTTGGAAATCACGGGGGAATCCAAACAATTAAAACCTATCTACGATTACCTCAAAGAGGAAGTGCCCTATCATCAGATCCGTATGGCCCTGAGTATACTCAAGAAGAGTCAGTAAGAGGCTTTCGTTGAGTGAAAGTAAGGTCTTGGGTTTTTTATGGGTGGACCCTAGCTGTATCAACCACTCTTTGGACTGTTTTCTCCAACTTGAGTTTAACCCAAATTGATCGATAGAAATCGTGATGAGCGTATAAATAGCAAAATACCGGCCATTTGGATTCGTTCGGC
>CANLOE010000078.1 GCA_947492745.1 uncultured Cyclobacteriaceae bacterium
CCCGAGGATTGTCAACGCAGAGTGAAGCAAAATGAACAGGAAGATAGGCGATATTTGAAAGCTAAGTTTGTATAAGGTGTAAAACCTGCGCAGCGTAGAACCGCTGATTTTGAAGTAATTTATGCTCGTAATAGGAAGGCTATTGATTATTTTGGCTTTAAAACTGTCACTTACACACAACCTGTATACCTGTGATGAGTGAAGTTTTCCAGGGCTGTAATGGACGGGTTCATCCATCGTTGCCGAACCCGAATTGTGTACTGGCCGAAATAAAAACCATACAGCCCGGGACAGGATGCCAATGCTACCTGCTGGCCTCTATTATTGGACCGGTTGCGATACGTTTTTCATGAGAGAGGATACATCTACCAGTGCATCGCTGGGGTCACGGAGAAGGACCCTACGCTGTCCGTAAAAAGTATCCTCGGGTTCACGAACAATGGGAAATCCAGCCGATTTTGCTTTTTTGTATACCTGCATCTTCTACAACGAAAGTGATATAAAATCCTCGCGGTAGAGAGCGGTATTCTGCCGGTACCAGGTCATGCTGGCCATCGATGATGCCCAACTCGAACTGATTATCCTTTGATTTCAGATGTATAAACCAATCACTATCGTATTCGACGCCGAAGTCAAATAGCCTTGTGTAAAAATCCTTGCTTTTGGGAAGGTCGTCGGAACAAATATTGGTCATGGAGCGAAAGATACGATTCATTTTAGGTTTGTTTTATAGGAATAGAACCCCAGGTCCTGCAAACTATTGATAATTAATGGGAAGTACATAGTGTGGATACTTTTAAAGATAGAGCAAATCGCCTATTATCCCAAAGCAAAAGCATATTTGGTCTGTTCTCCATTCATCCCAAATGGATCAATAGGATTGTGTTATGAGCGCATAAAGGGCAATAATCACTAAGGTGACGAGCCTGCGCAGCGTAAAACCGCTGATTTTGAGGTGATTTATGCTCGCAATAGGAAGGCTATCGATCATTTTGGGTTCATTCCGAAAGTCCACATCTATCTGCTGCATTTCCGAAATTGCATACTATAAACAATAGAAAGCAAGTCATCGGGACATTCTGCCATTGAAAGGGTAATACTTTATTTCGAAAGACAAAGTGTATAACTTCGTAATAAGTAAAAAGGAAATGAACTCTAAATACTAAGGGTTCAGTTTATTATGGATGATTTTGTGCTTCTTGTTCCGTAGACCAGTTTGGTGTTCGTTATTGTTTTTTTTAGAGAGGACAGTGAATGTCACTTTTCTAAGGATTAGGTCAAGCACTATTTTTTTAATCAGAACACAGTTAATATTTTTAATAAATCCGAAAGTAAATTACAATGTTTAAAAACAACCTTAACCTCTTGATCGTATTTTTAGTATTATGTACGACATACGCATTTGCACAACCTAGCCCACCTCGGGGTAAGCAGTGGACCACTGTAGAAGAGCTTAGCGATGAGTTCAATGGAAACCGCCTGAATCCCGATAAGTGGTTCGATTATCACCCTCACTGGGCAGGCCGCCCCCCTAGCAAGTTCAAAAAAGGGAATGCCTTCGTCAGGGGTGGATACTTACAGTTGCGCTCTACGCTCATGAAGGACCCCAGCACCGTTAGAAATCCACTCAAAGATATCTGGGTCAATGCCGCAGCCTGTGTTTCTAAAGAGAAAAGCGCAAAACCCGGTTATTACTATGAAGCGAAGTTCAAAGCATCGTCCCTATCCATGACCTCTTCCTTCTGGTTCAGGGTAGGTCAGTTCTCCGAAATCGATGTTATCGAGCATATCGGTAACCCCTCCAAGGCCAATAGGCAGGATGATCTTCCTTTCGAGTATGCGGCCAACACACATTATTATGGAAAACATCAAGGCCTGAAAAACAAGAAGGCGACCTGGAAAATGCCCACTCGCGGAAGGGATAAATTTCATATCTATGGTTTCTGGTGGAAGAGTCCCACAGAGCTGATCTTTTACTTTGATAATAAAGAGGTCATGCGCATCAGGCCCAGGGTACCTCTTGATGAAGACCTGAAAATGATTTTCGACACGGAAGTATTCCCTTTTGCACAAGCGGGAGTGACCAGCATCGGTCTGCCAAAGGTCAAAAACCTGAACGATAACAGTAAGAATACCATGCTCGTAGATTGGGTGCGTGTCTACAAATTGGAAAACGGAACAAGTGGACCTCCCAGTACCGGTAACAGGATAGCCAACGGTACCTACCATATCAAAAAATCAAGTAGCAATCTGTATCTCAACGCGACTGCCAGAGCGGGCAATGTATCCAGTGTCAGTAGTACCTCTAGGTCTACTCAGTGGGATATCAGTCACTTGGGCAACAACGAATATAGCATAGTGTCCAAAGCCTTTCCCGGAAGTAGACTGGAAGTACCTCTTGGCAAACGAGGTAATGGTAATCTTATAGCCACCACTGCATGGACCGGAAATGCTCAACATATCATTTGGAAGGCCCAAAAGCATGGTAACAGCTACTTGTTGTCGCCAAAACATGACCCAAGTGTAGCTTTGGATTTCCTCCCTTCGAGTAACCAAGTACACACATGGGGCAAAAGCGTGGCCAATGCCAATCAATTGATCTCTTTGGTCAGAGTAGGAGGAGGAAGCAACCGTGGTACCTATACCGTGAACGCAAGGGGCGTCGATGGCTCCGAGAAAATCAAACTGACCATAGGTGGTAGAGATGTGAAGACATGGGGCCTGGCCAAAACCCTGAAGGAGTACAGTACTACGTCAAACCTGAAGGGTGAGGTCAGAATAGAGTACATCAATGACAAGCCCGGAAGAGATGCTTTTGTTGATTACCTCCGAATCGGTAATACAGTACTTCAGGCGGAAAGCCAAGCGATAAATACCGCTCGTTATGCCAATGGCAAGTGTAACGGTGGAGGCAGGAGTTCATTGATGAACTGTAGCGGATACATCAGTTTTGGTAACAATCAAAACCTCAGAGTAGCCGATTCCGAATTGGAAGACAGCAAATTGAGTACCGTATATACAAACCCCGTAGATGAAGAACTGTTCTTCGGTGGTTTGCAGGATGAAAAGGTTATCCTACAGGTCCGGGATGCCATGGGCCGTATGCTTACAGAAAAGGCTTTGTCTCCCGACAATGGAGGTAATGTCCGTATGAATGTACAGAACCTAAAAGAAGGGCTCTACTTCATATCACTACAGCAGCAGGATAAAAAACAGCTCATCAGAATCATGAAAAAGTAATTTTTTCTGAAAAGAAAAATCGAATTACCTCAAGTTGCTCATCCTTACTCTTGGATAGGATGAGCAACTTCCAATAGATGACCTTCACGCAAGTCATGGAAAATACAGTATGCAGTCGTAATACACGAAAATAAAAAGCCGATCTTTGACGTATAGTTAGGGATGCAATCTACTGTTCGGGCGACTCACCAGCGTCCGGCAAGATTGGGTTTTGAACCCAAATTTACATTGGAACTTTGACCAATAATAGGGTAGCCCGTACAAGCTTTCGGAAGTAAACTTCATGATGCAGTGTCCATGCACGGTCTTGAGAAAAAACACAACCACAATCACAAACCTAAAAACATGAAACTAAAACCAATCTTACTAAGCTGTATACTGGGCCTATGTTGTCTCGATATTTCAGCGCAGAATCAGATATACATGGCCGAGAATGGCAATGATAGCAATTCCGGTACCAAGGACTCTCCCGTAGCTACATTGATAGGAGCCAGGGACAGAGCTAGAGCCACAGGTGCCAAAACGATATGGGTCCGTGGAGGACGCTATGGTTACGATAAGAGCTGCGACCTGGACGGTAAGGACTCAGGGCTGAAAATCAGCGGCTACGAAGGTGAAAAAGCTATTTTTGACGGAGCTAAGTACTTGAAGGCAGAGGATTTCAAAAAAGTAACAGCGGCCGAGACCCTCCAGCGACTACACAAAGACGCAAGTGGGAAAGTTTTCGAAATCAGTATCGAGGAGACCGAACTGGTAGATCTTTTGAAGGAAAACACTGTACAGTTATCCATGGGCGATAGGATGATTCATGCTTCCAGATATCCCAATACGGGATATGTGCATATCAATGACGGTACCATCAGTAACGCCGATGAAAAAGTGAACAAAAAAGGAACCGATAGCCAAGCAAAGGGAGGGACGTTCAAACTCTATGAAAGCTTCGATGCGGCAAAGTGGAACGCCGAAATCCAAAGAAGCAAAAGGGCTGAGGTCATTGGCTATTACTCCGCCGATTGGCTGAAGGAGACCTCACGCATATTTTCACTGACCGGGTCTGAAATCCATCTCATGAACGGTTCCCGGTACGGACTGAAAGATAGAGGAAGGCCCAACAGGCTCTATGTGAAATACCTGCTCTGTGAGCTGGACCAGCCCGGCGAGTGGTACTACGATGCCTTGGACAAAAAGCTCTATCTATGGCCGACAGCCCCCATCACCAAAGACTCCAAAATAGGGATATGGGCGGGTAGCGAGCTCATCAACATCACCAACACCAAAGGAATCAAGATACAGAAACTGACCATACAGCATATCAGTAAGGGAAAAAGTGGTGGAGACGCCGCTATCGATATGAGAAGTAGCGAATCCTGTGAGATTGCGGGAGTAACATTCCGCTATATCTCCAACATTGCCGTCGCCAATATCATCGATGGTAAGAACTGTGGGATAAAAAGCTGTGATATCTTCGACTGTGAGGGCGGCTTCCGCTGTTATGGAGGTACTGTCAGTAGAGACCTCATCACCTATGGAAGAAACTATATCGAAAACTGCCACTACACCCAGATTTTCTCGAAGGACTTTTATGGGAAAATGGCCGCCCTCAAGGGCGCTGGCAATGTGTTTAGGAACAACCTCATCCATAATACCAATGGGCAGCCCTTCACCTATTCCGGGGTGGACCACACTATTGAACTCAATGAAGCATTCAACACAGGCATCGAAGAAGGAGATGGAGGCGTATTCTATACCGGTAATAGTATCTGGGCCTTTGGCACTGAAATCAAGCATAACTTCATCCACCATAACATGTCCGTTCCCGGGCTTTTGGGCAAAGGCGCTATCCACTGCGATGACTTCGATGCAGGAAAAAAAATAGTTGAAAACGTATTCTACAAAGCCGGTTGGGCCGGAGTGAAGATGAACAAAGGAGGAGGACACACTGTGAAGAACAATGTCTTTATCGATGGCTATCTCGGTATACGTAACAACACCTATCGACAGTCGTTTTATGAAACTTCCGCTGATTTCCTCAAAAATGACCCCGAAAACAAATCAAAGCCCAACTACATTGGTAGGATGCTACAGGCCATCGGTAAGCCCGGCTGGCAAAACGGCCTCACGGAGAGTAACTGGGCCTCACGGGTATCGGACTATTGGTCAGAGAGATACCCCTCTATGGCCATACTCTTTAAAAAATACCAAGACAATAAAAAAATGCATGCCTACGAAAGTCGGTATTATGACAATCTCTTCCATAACAACTCTAAAGGTACCATCGCCTCCTTCACGAGAGATGACGCCCGTAGGGGAAATAAAGAAGTCGCTCTGAATATATTCGAGAGCCCTTCCAACCTGAACTTCAAGTTCAAAAACAGACCTTCAGGCTTTCCTAAAATCCCTTTTGATAAAATAGGACTCTATAAAGACGGTTTTCGCTGTGCCGTACCCAATAAAAACGAATACCGTAGCCGTGTCAAAAGACAGTTTGCCAGTAGACCATCGCATGACGGTAGGGCCAGGTACAACCGCGCATCGGTCAATACGCTCCTTTACTATAACACCGGGGAGATGGTCCTTGGCCTCATGCCCTGCTATAACTCATCCATAACAGAAGGTGTCGCAGAGTTCAAATACGACTTGGGAACCCTTTCTTCCACGGCATTCGAAGATTATAAAGTAATGAGCGACCAGAGTAGGCCCAGTGTTTATGAGTGGACCGAGGCCAGTGAGCTGAAGGCTGTGAACAGGAATACGCTGACCGGTGTCAATGCCCTGAACAGGGACTTTCTGAGTGCTACGTTGACCAATACCCTCGCACACCACTTGGATAACGGTACATGGAATGTAGTGATTACTTTAGGAGATACGGAAAAGGCACTCGACAAGATAAGGGTCACGGCAGAAGGAGAGGTCATGGAAAAGGACATATCAAGGGATAAAGGAGAGTTTAAAAACCTAAACTTCACCACATCCATCACAGATGGTGAGCTGAACCTGACCTTTGCCGATGATGGGGGCAGCACAAGAGGCTGGTCCGTAAGTAGGATATGGTTGCGCAGGCTGCCCGATGCCCCTTCCGCCCCTCAGGTATTGGCGGATGGCCTTTACCGATTGAAGTCGCCGTTTCTGGACGAGAGCCTACTGTCCAGGCCACCGGAAAACTTCAATGCGCTCATGGTCAACACAGAAGAATATGCCGATCAGCAGTGGTTCTTTGAGCACCAAGGCGGCAATGTTTATACCATAAAGAACCGTGCGAACAACCGCTATCTGGAAGTACCCAATGCCAAGTGCGGTAACGGAGAGAACGTCGCCACTTGGACCAATGCCATCGGCAGTCATAAAAGGTGGCTGGTAGAAGCCAATGGGAGTTATTTTGCGCTGAAGCCCGAGCATTGCGGACAAATGGCACTGGATAGGGCCACAGGTGCCACAGGTGCCAATGCTACACTATGGACCTATAACTCCAGTAACAATAACCAAAAATGGGAAGTCATCCCTGTGAACAGTGGGGCGGTAAGATGGGGCCGGAAAGAGACCGAGAAAGTACTACAGTTCTATCCGAACCCTACTCAGGGAATCCTCGAAATCAGAGGTGCTGAGATAGGAGACATCATCAGGCTGTTCAACACTACGGGACAGCAGGTATACGAGCTGACCATAAAGGACAGTGAAGTAGATGAGTGCGATATCTCCGGACTAAGAAGCGGTCTCTATCAAATCAAAATAGGTGACCGGCCCGGACAACTATTGATGAAAGACTAAAAGACTGTTCTGGAGAGATGGCTTTATCGACAGATCAGGGCTATACTACCTACCTTTGACAGGTAAGTTGATACAAGACCCCACATCGGCTGATGTCCATGTGGGGTTTTTTTATCCCGCTGTGATCGTCCACACTCCAACACAACCGCTTTGGGACAGGCTGTTTTTTTGGACCTGCTTTATAAAAGGAAACGAACAGCAAGAGGTGTGTTGTTGGAAAGCCATTTTGCACAAAAGCCAATGTAATGACCGGACACACTTTTATCCCGAATCATGCGTTGGAACTTTGTGATGAGGACATAAAGTGTAATAAAATCATAGACTTATATAGAAGTGATTCAGACTTTTTCTTCTGGCTGCAAATAAGTCTTGTTTTACCCTGATCTTGACTTTTCCCCCTGACGTAACCTTGGCTACGCCACTCAAAAAAGGCTTCACCGGGGCAAAAAATCCTTTATTTTCGCTTCAAAACAAAAAGTCTAAATCACTTCATATTTAGAGACTGTTTTAAAATGTATCTTTTTCTTTCTTATATACTTCTTGATTTCGTTGAAATTTCCGCTAGCTAGCGCGACAGGCTATCTTTGTCAATGGCTCACGCGGCAGACCGGTCCCTTCACTGATAATGCCCTCGGGGCATTATTTTAACACTCGGTCCTATCCAAAATAAGTGATAACAAATTCTAAAATAGTATCTTCAAAACAGGGTATATAGGTCTGTAAAATCAATGGTTTAGGAGAGGAGGCCTTTGTATCACTAAGGTGTACAACCTGCGCAGCGTAAAACCGCTGGTCTTGAAGTAATGTATGCTCGTAATAGGAAGGTCATTGATTATTTTGGGTTGAACCAACATGAATATTGGATACCGCCCATTCATTGTAAAAATGAATCAATGGATTTCAGTGGACATCTGTGCTCAACAAAAATAAGGACGGGCGTCAAAATGTTCTTGGAGCAGGCTCATGAGGGCCGAACCCGTTTGAGAGGGAACGTTCATGGAAGTGAAAAAATGGACTTTGAGAGACCTCATCGTCGATGAAGGCCAACGGATACTAGTACTGCACCGAGCAATTTATACCCAGGCACAATTGTTTCGTTACAGACTGAAAATAGTAGGGAAGTACCATTACGTCCATAACGGCCTTGGTGGCCGATCAATACTCACCTTTGTGCGGACCTGGGATTTTTCCATAACCTACCAGGACTCAAATTTTCCATTTTGGTTTTTTCTTCAGTATATCCTGAACATAATACCACGCGAATTTTCCTCTTGGCCAGCCCATGGTCGGTTCCATGGGCTCCAATGGAAATCCCTCATGCGGTATAGCGACCACTACTGTAAAAATGGATACTTTCTTGTCTTTTTTTGGGTAGGTTTGGTTCGAGGTCCACGCATAGGATACGGGCGGGGTCACGAACTGAAAGTCCATAGGTATCCGAAGGGTTTAGGGCTTGAATGCCCGGCGGATACCCGTAGGAAGTTTTTAAAATCAATAACGGCAAAAAATGATACGTGCTTTAGGCTTATTGCTCTTGATGTTGCCTTTTACGGTTTTGGCACAAGGGGTAAAGAAAAAACACTTCTCTTACCTGGACGTATTCGATTTGCAATACGTGTCCGACCCCCGTATTTCACCCGATGGAAAATGGATCGTCTACCGTCGTATGGGCTTTGATATCATGAAAGACAGGAGCAAGGGAGCCTTATGGATGATCGATAGCGAGGGCAAGGACCATTTTAAACTCAGTTCTAGGGAAGTAAGCGAAAGCAATGCCCGCTGGTCTCCGGATGGGAGCCGGATTGCCTTTACGAGCAGCACCGATGAGGGCGCGGAAATCTACATGTACTGGGTAGAGAGTGGCAAAGTGGCCCGACTTACCCAATTGCCCTTTTCACCAAGTGGACTCTGCTGGTCCCCTGATGGCAGCGCATTGGCCTTTGCGATGCACGTATCGAGCAAGGCACCCCTGAGCGCTAAACTCCCGCCAAAACCCAAAGGAGCGAAGTGGGCGAAAGCGCCGAGAGTGACCGACCGCCTTTATCACGAAGCCGATGGAAGAGGATACTTGGCCCCTGGTTTCAGTCATATCTTCACTATCCCCAGCCAAGGAGGAGCGGCGAGGCAGCTCAGCTCGGGAGATTTCAATCATCAGGGTGATATGGCCTGGTCGGCAGATGGCCGGCAGCTTTATGTGGTGGCCAATCGAAATGAAAACTGGGAATACGAATTCAGGAATTCGGAAATCTATGCGCTGAATGTCGAAAGTGGTGCCATCAAAGCCTTGACCCAGCGGCAAGGCCCCGATTATGCCCCCAGAGCCTCTCCCGATGGCAAGTACATCGCCTATCTGAGCTATGGGGACCGGAAACAGGCCTATCAAACGCGCAAGTTGCACCTGATGAAGGCCGATGGAAGCGAACAGAAGAGTATATCCGATGTCCTTGACCGTAGCATCTCCAATGTACACTGGGATGCCAGAAGCCAAGGATTGTATTTTTCCTACGATGACAAAGGCAACAGTAAGATTGCTTACATAACCCTCAGTGGAGCCGTCACAAAGATAGCGGACGATAGGGGAGGGACTTCCATCGGTAGGCCCTACGCGAGTGGGAGCTTCAGTGTGTCTGCCAAAGGTGCCATCGCCTATACCTATTCCAGGCCCGAGCATCCCGCCGAACTGAGAGTGGTATCGGGCAATATGAGAAAGCCGAAAAAGAAACAGATCACCGACCTTAACGGTGCCTTACTGGACTACAGAACCTTGGGAGAGGTGGAAGAACTGTGGTATACCTCTTCCGTAGATGGTCGTGACCTTCAGGGCTGGCTGGTATACCCACCCGAGTACGACACATCGAAGAAATACCCCTTTCTTATAGAGAACCACGGAGGCCCTATACTCAATTATGGAGACCGTTTTTCTGCGGAGATACAGCTCTATGCCAGCGCGGGTTATATCGTCTTTTACCCCAACCCCAGGGGAAGCACGGGCTATGGAGAAGAATTTGCCAACCTCCTGCACCAAAACTATCCCGGAGAGGACTATAACGACATCATGGACGGTGTGGATGTCTGTATCGACAAGGGCCTGGCCCATGAAGACCAGCTCTTCGTTACGGGAGGAAGTGCCGGGGGCATTATGTCCGCTTGGATCATCGGGAAAAACAGCCGATTTGAAGCCGCAGTGGTCGCCAAGCCCGTGATGAACTGGATCAGCAAGACACTGGTAGCCGACAACTATTTTTGGTATGCCAACTCCCGCTACCCCGGTCAGCCTTGGGAGAACTTTGATACCTATTGGAAGTTTTCGCCACTTTCCCTGGTCGGCAATATCAGCACCCCGACCATGGTCATGGTGGGCATGGATGACCTGCGCACACCGCCCAGCGAGGCAAAACAGCTCTATCACGCCCTCAAACTGAGAAAAATAGAGACTGTTCTGGTAGAGATTCCCGGTGCCGGTCATGGCATAGCGGCCCGCCCCAGTAACCTCATCACCAAAGTAGCCAATACCATCGCTTGGCTGGACAGGTACCGTACCGACCTGAAGAAGAAGGAGTGAAGATGATGGGGTTCAAAAACCTAGAGTACCGATAACGGGGCCTATCATTGAATTCGATGTATTTTTGGAGTAGGTGGGGCTGGGGCATTGCGGTATAAAAACCGCTGATTTCCAAGGTTGGCCATGTTCGGAATAGGAAGGCTATTGATCATATTAGGTTGAAAATGAAGAATCAAGAATCAAGAATCAAGGAAAAACAGGGAGGGACGGACCACAATGCTCCACAGAGCCTGACCCATCCCCATCAAAATCATCGGTAGCTGTTCGCTGTTCCTATGCGATAGGATTCATGTTCACTATTGATGATATAGGATCCCGTTGGCAGGCTTTGGATAAGTTGCTGCTCCTCCGCGCTGTTGTTGACCCGCTGTTGTTTCAACAAAGTACCTGTTAAAGAGTAGATATACAACTCATAGGGAGCGTCATAAATGCTTCGCTCCACTTCCGAATGGGTTCGGAATACGCCATCACCACCATCGTTCTCATCTATCGGAGTGATGATGATGTCCCCACCATTTTTACTATCATCCTTGAACTTGAACTGTAGTATGGCGATGTTGTTGTCCTCATTGGTTTCGGTCACCCTGCCATTGGGGTCCACATCCAGGAACATTTTGTAACGCGCACCGTCGACCAGGTCCACATGGCCTATATGTGTGCCCGCATGGCCCGTAGCTTTGGGGTTTTCGGTCGTGCCAGGGTATACCGGACCGCCATCCATGGTCAGGAAATTGGAAACCCGTAGTCTTGGATCGGGGTAATTATAACTGGAGTTGTAGGACACCAACACCCAGCACTGGGACTCATTGGCCAGACCCGCACCATTGTTCTTGATGGCCGGAGATACTTCCACGGATTTGTTCTTCTTGAAAATCGGCGTACTGTTTCCGACATTATACACCACACTGCCCACTTTTATCTTCACACTGGTGATGGTCAGGTCGGGTTTGGCATTATTGTCTACAGGGTCGCATGCATTGCCGATACCATCATTGTCATCATCATCCTGACCGGGATTATACTCAAGAGGACAGTTGTCCAGGTGGTCGGGAGTGCCATCATTGTCGTCATCGCTGTCACAGGCATCGCCGATACCGTCGTTATCCGTATCTTTCTGCGAGGCATTGGCCACGGAGACGCAGTTATCGCAAGCATCCCCCTTGCCATCATTGTCCACATCCGATTGGTCCGGATTGGGAGTGGTCCTACAGTTGTCATTTTCGTTGATCACCCCATCACCATCCGTGTCATTGGTATACCCTTCCATGTCCTCTAAGCCGATGAACATCGTCCGACAGGAGGCACCAAAAGGTCCCGAAAACACACCGAAGTGGTACAGCCGCAGTTCCATCTCCAATTTTACGCCACCGGCCGGAGCGAAATTCCTCGGCCCCGAATCATAATGATAGACCCCGTTGGTTTTCCGTTCGTCGTTACCCGAGATACTTCTCTCTGACCAGCCTGCGATAGGTTGCAGATTACTGTCCACATAGCGGAAACGAAGGATGAACGATCCGGGGTTCAGGAAAACATTGCTCGGGTTGTCGGTGTTGAAAAACCCATTGTTGCTGAACTTGACACGGAAAATATGGCTCCCATTGAAGCCCGTGCCCACATACTTGATCTGTAGGTCATTGTAGGCTCCATCGCAGGAATATTGGGCCTGGGCCAGAAAACCTACAAATAGCAGGATGGAAAAACATAAAATTTTTTTCATTGAATCGTTTGTTTTAATTGATGAAATAATTGTCCGACATGATTCGGGTTCAGGGCAATCGCGGTTACCATGTCCCCTCAGAGGTTTTCCAAGAGAGGGCAGGACCTACCAGTAACCATGCAGTACCGGCTTCGGATGTATCATGGGAATTTTCCCGTACAGGGCCATGGTACGCTGATGGAACACTTCGATAAACAAAGTCCATGCTATAGCAATCGAAACAGCGACGTACCCATTTTGACCTGTTCCGGTCTTGCAGTAGAAAACCTGATAACAGTTCCGAATTATACAGTCATACCTGTGAAGTAGGGATGGGGGGGAAAGCGTGACAGTAGTTTTGTTTTTTTTGGAAATGCTATTCTCAAAATCAATCATATGATAAAGAGCCGTACCTGGGCAATTTGGCAATTATGCTCAAACGCAATTGTTTTGGGACATATCGAAAATCATTGCAAAAGCACTGTTCCGCCCGGAACGACCCTAATGACCAATCCACTAATGACCATTTCACCAATGCAGGATTTTCCCTTGATTTGCCGAACCCCGGATTTCCCATTTCACTTTTCTTAGAGTATAGCAATTGGCGATGGGCGATGATTATTTTCTGATGTCTATGGATCAAAGGACTATTCATAACTATCTGATATTGATTTGGTAATGTTCAGTTCATGTACAATGCTAAATTTGCGGCTCCAATCTCTTGATCATTTTGGGTTGAAACCGCAACTTATGAAAAATCGACTTTACCCTGACAGGATTGCTCACATCGTTTACGGATGGCCCGTACTGATATGCCTGTGCTGTGTTCTATCTTTGCTTCAAGTATCCGCACAGCAACTTACCCTTCGGCCCATCGGTACTTATCGGGGAGGTGACTTTGATGAGGGGGCCGCTGAGATATCCGCCTACGATGCACCTTCGCAGCACTTGTTCCTTGTCAACGGAGACCGCCGCAGCCTTGACATCCTGACTCTGAGCGACCCGACATCACCCACATTGGTCCGGTCCATTCCCATGTCTCCCTATGGCAAAGCAGCCAATAGTGTGGCGGTAAAGAACGGACTGGTAGCCGTGGCCGTAGAAAGCGAAGTGAAGACCGACACGGGCATAGTGGCCTTTTTTGATACCGAAGGGAGATTCCTCCAAAGCGTGAGTGCCGGCGCCCTTCCCGATATGGTCACCTTTACACCCAAGGGAGACTATGTGGTCGTGGCCAATGAAGGAGAACCCAATGATGACTATAGCATCGACCCCGAAGGAAGCCTCACCATCATCGACCTGAGGAGGGGACTGCGCCGGTGCCGTACCCGTCAGGTATCTTTTCGCAGGTTCAACCGCTTCAAAAACCTACTGATTCGACGTGGGCTACGCGTTTACGGCCCTGGTGCCACCTTGGCCCAGGACCTGGAACCCGAGTACATCGCCCTGTCCCCCAATGGACGAAAAGCCTATGTGTCACTACAGGAGAACAATGCCTATGCCATTGTGAACGTCCCCCACGGGAAGGTACTACGTATCCTGCCCTTCGGGACCAAAAATCACAATGACCTGCGCAACGGCTTCGATGCCAGCAATAGGGACGACAGTATACGCATCCGTCCTTGGCCCGTAAAGGGAATGTACATGCCCGATGCCCTCGCCATGTATCCCTACAGAGGCCGTCTGTTCCTGCTTTCTGCCAATGAGGGAGATGCCCGCGACTATGACGGTTTCAGTGAAGAGGCCCGAGTCGGGGACTTGGTCCTGGACCCGCGATACTTTCCCGATACGACCCTACAGGACGACAGAAACCTGGGCCGCTTGAAAATATCCACCGCCTCCGGCGATAGCGATGGTGACGGAGTCTATGAGCAGCTCTTTGCCTATGGGGGCCGGTCCTTTTCCATATGGAAGGCCAATAGCGGTAGGCAGGTTTTTGATAGTGGGGATGACTTCGAACAGATAATAGCAACAGAACTCCCCGAAGCCTTCAATACCAACAATGACGATAACGATTCCTTCGATGCTCGAAGTGATGATAAAGGCCCCGAGCCCGAAGGAGTGGTTACAGGGACGGTTCAGGAAAAAACCTATGCCTTTATCGGTCTGGAGCGTGTGGGAGGAGTCATGGTCTACGATATCAGTCACCCCTATCGTCCCACTTTCGTTACCTATGTCAACAACAGGGACTTTAGCGTGGACGAAGAAAGTCCCCAGGCCGGGGACCTAGGGCCCGAAGGGCTGACCTTCGTCGCGGCCAAGGACAGCCCCAACGGACAGGCCCTGCTCATCGTGTCCAATGAAGTGAGCGGAACCCTTACCGTGTTCGAGGCCAGGCCAGGCCTGGGAGAAGACAATACCGGCTCCGTCGGTGACACCGATGTACTGCGGGTGAAAGTGTACCCCGTACCCTTTCGGGATGTCCTGAATATAGACCTGCAAGGGGACAGGTTCAGGAAAATCATGGTCAGACCCTTGTTTGGCAACGGCCATCAACGATATACCCTTCGGGGCATCACCAACGATCGCCTGACTCTTAACCTGGAAAAAATGCCCGATGGACTCTTGGTCGTCTTCATGGTGGAAGAAACGGGACGCATTCATACCCGATTGGTGAAAAAGGGATACTGACCCGAAGGATTGTCGGCTATCGGCATGACATCGAACCGCCATTCTGTATTGTTGCAGGACCTATTTCGGACTGTAACTGTCCTCTGAAGCACAGGTACGGGCGATGATCGTCCCAAAACCCTGCCTGAAACCTTCTCCCGTTTCGCTCTACTTATTTTTGTAAAGGGTACACCCAAATTGATCGATAGGATTTCGTGATGAGGGCATAAAGTGCAATAAAATCAATGGTTTAGGTGAGGTGGCCTATGATATTCATAAGATGACGGACCTGCGCAGCGCAGAACAGCTGGTTTTGAGGTAATTTATGTTCGGAATAGGAAGGCTATTGATCCCTTTGGGTTTAACCCAAAATGTCCATTAGAAAATCTATTCCGGACTTAATACAAACTTAGCTTTTAAATATCGCATATCTTCTTGTTCATTTTGCTTCACTCTGCGTTGACAATCCTCGGGATAGCGCTGCTATCCCTGCGGTTCTCGCCTTGATTGAAACAAAATGACCCGCGGAATCTTATACGACATTTGAAACCCAAATTTGTATAACTGGCTTCAAATCAGTAAATGAATCCGTTTTTCGAATTCACCGTAGCGGTGCTACGCTGAATCCAAGAAAACGCACTGATGTATTGCCATTTAAGCCCTCATGACGAAGTTCCAACGAACATTCTGGGTTTAACCCTTTCGGGATAAAGGAGTATACCTGTGCATAGGCCCGGTCGTAGACTGGCAAGGAAAACACGACAAACCCAGCAGCATTATACCCAAGAAAAGGTGAAATGGGAAATTTGGAGTCCGGCAGATTATAGGAAAATCCTGTATTGGTACCATCGTCATTGGTAGATTTGGTCATTAGGCTCGTTCCTGGCGGAACAGTGTTTTCGCAATCACCTTCGGTCTTTTCCAAATCAATTGCGTCCGAGTATAAATCTGAGCTAAAAACCTGTTCCAAAACTATCGGAGCAAGCCATGAAGGGGGATATCCGAGCAAGTTCCCGGTTTCCGTGCATGACAGCGGACATACCGTATAGAAGCCCTATCAGAGCGATGCATCGATTTCAAAAGAAACAAAAAAAACAGAAAAAAATGTTCACGTCGGGTTCATGGAGGGAACATGATAAGAGAGGAAGGAAAGCCACCATCGATAATATACCGGAGCTGTCCTCATGTGGATAGTCATAATAAAGTTGTGGATATAATAACAAAACAAAAAATTATAAAAGTAATATTGTTATGTGGTGTGATAAAAATTTTCATAAATTTGTCAACAATAAAATTAATAAGTGCTGTTTCCATTATCAACCATCAACCGAATCTTTAATGGTATCACCCGAAGAAATGATGTGAATATACGTCCACCCTTTTGGATCCAATGGTACCGGGTATATCCTGAACAAACGACACCCTTCAAATGAACAGATTTTATTACTTCAGTTTACTGATCCTTTCGATGGTCGGCAGGACCGCTTTTGGACAAACTGTGGCCATAGTAGAAGTGCCTCCCTTGGAAAAGCCTGATTTTCCCATATTAGGGGAGCAGCTTGGGAATGATCTCAAATCGCTGATCGAAGATGATCCCTATGATGTGCGCAAAGAGATGCTGAACGTCAGTGCACTCCACCAATTGGATAGTCTTCTGGAGAGTGGCAATGGGCTCCTTCCCGACAACCCCGAAGCGCTCGGGGAGCTGAGAGACCTCAATTGGGACTACAGCAGGGATGGAAAGACCCATATCAACCGGGTATCGGATGCCTTTGAAGACATCAAGGACAAAGGAGTCACTGCCACAAAAAATGGGGCCATTTCGACCAAGCGACTGATGGGCAGACTACGAAAGCCCGATCCGGAACCTATGCACAGTCCGGACAACCTGGCCGAAATGCCACAGCGTTCTTTCGCCCCGTCTTTGTCCAGGCCTAAGGTCCGGGAGCAGCTTCTGGACCGAGGAGAAAACCTGAAGCAATTCGACCTCAGGGAAAAGAAAGGTATTCTCCCTCGCAATGCCCTGTGGGAAAACCTCATCGGCATGGCGCAGAACAGGCATACCGCACTGAACCTTTCTTCCAATATCGCCCTGCCTCTGGGCAAACGTGGCCGAGCGGGTACAGGGCTGACCTTTCACTATCAGAAAACCGAAGAGGAACGCCCTGCTTCGGTACTGGCCTACCGCTTGTTCGGAGAGTACGCGGTACTGAAGAAGGCACTTGCCCTGAGAGCAGAGCTCAGTTCGCTTTTCCCCAAAGTCTCCTACATGGGAAGCTCCGAAGCCGTCCGGCCCAAGAAGACACAACATGAAACCTTATTGGGACTGGTCTATACCCGCCCCATCAGAGGACTGCTCTCCATGGACCTCAGTCTGCTGTACAATACGGGCAGTAAGCCCGGTCCCCTCTCACTTTACGGCCCTCTCGTCATTCGGGCAGCCTTTAAAATCATCAAATAACGACCATACATATGAATAACCACATCTTGACAATACTGGTATGGAGCTTGCTTAGCTGCTATGGCCTCAGTGCCGGAGCGCAGACGGGAACAGTAAACTCGGGTGATATTGATAATGAAGTATTTGCAGAAAAATACCACATCGATATCAACGATTTGGAAGCCGAATGGCCAAAGGTGCACTATATCGGTGAGGGACCACTGGCCTTTTCTTTTGAAGAGACCGGTAGTGAGTCCGAGGGACACCTGAGCTATACCCTTAAAGACTGGAAAAAGAAGACAGTAGGTACAGGCCGACTGCCAAAGAAGATGGGCCCGAACCACTATGACATAGCCATAGAAAACCTTGCGGAAAAGACCACCTATCAGCTTCAGATAAAAACGGGCGATAGGGCATACGACCTACTGTTCCGCAAAGAGGACTTCCCACCACTGAGCAATGTGGACATCCGCATAGGGGAAGGGGACATCGATTGCGGACAGGGCAGCCGAATGGTCTACAAAGGTTCCTTTGCGGGAGGAAGACCACCCTATAGCGCCGTATGGAACATCAGCACCGACCGGGCGGGAGCCGAATCTTTGATACCCATGAAAACGAAAATTGTCAATGGAGCACAGGAGCTGGACGAGTTGGAAGTCATCGGCCTTGCCGATTATTACGTGCACCTGGACATCACCGATGGCTGTGGGGAGGTACAACGGCAAACAGCCTATGTGACCTGCTCGGAGGACCGTCAAGAGCGCCGAATGGGCATCGAGCTATCCCCCGGCCCCACGGACATCCCCACAGAACATTAAACCCAGATCATGCATTGAAAAATCTACTGTGGACCTAAATGTCTGAAAATCAGTCGTGTACTGAGTTTTTTTGAATTCACCATAGCGGTGCTATGCTAAATCCAATAAAACTCCCTGATTTATGGATATGTAAACCCTCGTTACGAAGTTCCAACGCATGATCCTGGTTAAAAACGCTTACGAAATATCATTTATATACCCCTATGAACCGATTGAACCCTAACTATTGGATAGGCCTATGGATACTCTGCTACTGCACGGGTTGTGGGCCCATCGCCCCCGAAGAGTACCGCCAGTGGGTCGAAGACCCGGACAACGGACTGGTCCAGCACAAGGAGGCCGGAGACTACCGATACGAACTACAGTACCGCCCCTTGGCCTATAGTGCGCTACAGCACTATGGACCCTCCATGCAATCCGCGGAACTGGACACCTATACAAAAGAAAATGGAGGACTACAGTACCTGGAACTCAAGCTCTCCCCAAAAAACGGGAAAGACCTCCTACAGTTCGGTGCCCAAAGTGAAGAAGACCTACAGCGAAGGGCCTACCACTTCTCCTACAGGATGCAGGAGAGGATATTCCTAGAGCAGCAGGGGCAGCGTTTTCCCTGTGTGCTGTACCACTTCGAACGCTCTTTCGACCTCAAGCCCGGACGTACCTTTCTCCTCGGCTTCGCCGCCGCACCAGAGAAAACGGGTATCGACTGCAAAGTAATCATCGAAGATCCCTTTTTGGGTTCCGATAGACTCAGTTTTCATTTTAAACAAGACACTACCCCCAATTTCGTCGCTACACGATAATAGATCTATGAAACACGATTCACGAAAAACATACCTGAGGTACATGGCTGCTTTTCTGGCCCTGAACCTGGTATTGCAGAGCATCGCCCCCTATGCGGCACTGGCACTGACCTCCGGCCCCAGCCAGCCCGAGATACAGTCCTTCGAACCCGCAGGAACAACCCAAATGGTAGACCCCTTTTCAGGTGATTTTACCTATAACATCCCTCTTTTCGAGCTTCCCGGCCCCAATGGGGGCTACCCTTTCAATCTGGCTTACCATAGCGGAGTAAATATGGACCAAGAAGCAAGTTGGGTAGGTCTTGGATGGAATCTGAACGTAGGTGCCGTCAATCGGCAAATGCGCGGCCTGCCCGACGACTTCAGTGGAGGGAAAGACGAAATCACCAAAAAGACCCACCTCCGGCCCAACCGTACCTTTGGGATAGCAGGGGGAGGCAATACCGAGGCCTTCGGAAAATCGGGCTTTTTGAGCTTGGGCGTGGAGCTACAGGCCTTTTACAACAACTACAAAGGCGTGGGCCTAAACCTGGAACCTTCATTGAACTTTATCAAGTCCCTATCGGGAAGTGGGCAGGCCCGACTGGGCCTGAACTTCAGTCTCAATACCCAAGAAGGGGCGGGGCTAAGTCCATCACTGAGCCTGTCCAGTAATATAAAAGGCAAAGGCTTCGACTTCAATGTCGCCGGTAATCTGAGCAGCAGACGTGGCCTTTCGGACATATCCCTTTCCTCAGCGTACAGAATCCCAAAAATGAATCCCGAGAAAGGAGTCGCTGTCCATACCGTCGCGTCCGCCAACCTCTCCTTGGCCGAATCGGGCTACACGCCTCAAGTCAGTCTCCCCTACCGGGCGACACAGGCCAGTTTTCTGTTCCGTGGAGGTGCTTCCTTCTTCACCATCTTTGGTAACGGTTTTCTGCGGGGCTTTTACAATGAGCAGAAAATCAAGGATAATGGAAAAACCGTCGCCTTTCCTGCCTATGGTTATCTTCACCTACAGGAGGACATCCCCATGAACGGCATCATGGACTTCAATCGGGAGAAGGACGGCTCCCTGTTCAACAATACGCCCAACCTCCCTATCCCCAACCTGACCTATGATATCTATTCGGTCAACGCCCAGGGCATGTCGGGCATGTTCCGGCCCTGCCGTTCGGATATCGGCATACTTCGCGACAATATGGGCGAATCCTCTACCTTCAGTGCCAGTCTGGGTATCGATGCACCCGTTTTCAAGGCAGGAGTCAATGGAAGCGTATCTCTGGGCAGTACCGTTTCGGGAGGACAGTGGAAGAAAGGAAAGGGACCCTACGGCCAGACAGTGGACTTCAAAAGAGAAAGCTCCGGGGATATCGGTTACGAACCCTATTACTTCCAGTCCCATGGGGAAATGACACCGGAAAGTATAGAGGAGATAGACCGTATCTATGACGATAAGATCGTCTCGGCCCAGCTTACCGGAGGACGGAAAAACCCTTATATCAATGCCCTGAAAGTGGATTCGGAGACACAGTGGCTCGATGAGGGCCGTGCCCAGCGTCAGCACCGCAAAGTGCGCAGTGCCACTACGCAGGCCCTGACCAATGCAGAACTGGCCGGCAGTACGGTGCCCGGAGAGTTCAGACCCACGCCCTCCGTTGCCCGTAACGATGCTGACAGGTCCAAACACGTAGGAGCCTTCGTTAGTACCAATGCCGGAGGTACGCGCTATGTCTATGCCCTTCCTGCCTATAATCACAAGCAGGTAGAATGCCAGTTCAGCACTCCCCATCCCCGTGACCCTGCAACGACCAAGGTCGAAGCCCTGACCGAGGAGCAGGTGAAAAACCTGAAAGACGGTGACCGTTATTATCAGCGTACCGAAATCTCCGCCTACCCTTATGCGCATCTATTGACAGCTGTACTGGGGCCGGACTATGTAGATGTGGATGGCAATGGCCCATCGGCCAAAGACCTGGGCTATTGGGTCCGTTTCAATTATGAAAGGAAAGAGGCCAACTACAAATGGAGGGCACCCTATCACGGAGCCAATTACAGCGAAGGTCAGGAGTCCCGTGGCACAGACGATAAAGGGTCCTACCTCTATGGAGAAAAGGAGGTCTACTACCTGAAAAGCGCCGAAACCAAGTCGCACATTGCGCTCTTCAGCCTGAGCGGTAGGGAAGATGGACGTGGAGCGTTCAAAGAAGTACAAAATGCACCACCTTATGGAGCACGCTCCCACAGACTGGACAAGATCAGTCTTTATAGCAAGGGACTGGACAATGCAAGAAGTGAAAACCCCATTAAAAGTGTACACTTCGATTACAGCTACGACCTCTGCCGGGGTGTACCGAACAATGCCCTGGCCAATGGAGGCAAGCTTACCCTGAAGGGACTGCACTTTACCTATGAAAAGAACCAAAGGGGAGGACTTAATCCCTACCGCTTCGACTACTATGCGGAAGCCGCCGCCGATGGAGCCACCTACGATACACGGAACTATGACCGCTGGGGTAATCGGAATACCTTCGATAGTGCCGATCCCGACAAACGGAACTTTCCCTATGTGTACCAGGGAAAGGAGTACAGTGCCGCACAGCGCAGGGATGACCTCACCGCTTGGAACCTCAAACGTATCCAAATGCCCTCGGGAGGAAGCATCACCATCGACTACGAACCTGATGACTATGCCTATGTCCAGCACAAAGAGGCCATGCAGATGATGCCCATCGTCTCCGTGGCCCCGAACCTCGACGATATCCATGGCAACCAATTGTACACTGCCGGGTCATCGGGACGGAGTTCCATCCTATTTCCATTGGAGACACCCATAGCTGCTGAACTCTCCCCCGACGAACGCTATGAAAAACTGAGCCGATACCTGGACGATACGGGGCAGCTCTACTTCCGTGCCCGAGTGCGACTCAAAGGGACGGTCTACGAAAAGATCAGTGGCTATGCGGATATCCGCAAACAGCCCAACGGGCGCTGGGCCATATTCCCCGAAAGAAAGTCGGACAGTGGGGACTTCACCCATGCCCGTATCGAACTCATGCGTGTCGAAAACGAGCACCCCATAGCCGTGGCCGCCTGGCAGCACATACGACTGCTCAGCCCCGACCTCATCTACAATCGGAATTTCGACAACAACGACCTGGACCTTCAAGCGGCATGGAATGCCGTCCGAAGTCTGGTATCCCTCATCCCTGAGGTAAAATCCATCTTCCAGAACTTCCATAGGTATGCAAAGGAAAAACGCATGGCCCGTTTTATCGACACCGACTACGCCTATGTCCGACTGAACACGCCCGATGGCATCAAGTATGGCGGGGGCCTTCGTGTAAGGCAGGTCAGCATGGACGACAACTGGTCCGATGGCTATGCGGGCACTTATGGACAGTACTACGAATATACCAAAGAGGCACCGGGCTACGATGCACCCATCAGTAGTGGTGTGGCCGCGTACGAACCGCTCATCGGCGGGGATGCCATCGCATTGAGGAAAGCGAGGACCTTTCAGAAAAAAGTGCTCTTGAAGAGCAATGAGCGGCATTTTGTAGAGTATCCCATGAACGAGAGCCACTATCCCGGACCGCAGGTCGGCTACAGTAAGGTCAGTGTCTACAGTCTGGTAGCTGCCAAGCTGGCCGGTAAACCCGTGGACTATGAGCTCGCCGAAGGAGAACACCCCTCGACTACGGGCAAAATGGTCCACGAATTCCATACGGCCAGGGAATATCCCGTGTTCTCCACCTTTTCGGACATCGACGCACGGCCCTTCAAACGGGTGGTGCCCGCCCCCTTTGCTACCCTAACGGAAACCAACTTTACGGCCAGTCAAGGTTACGTGGTGGAGCTCAATAACATGCACGGCAAGCCCAAGAAAATGTCGTATTTTGCCCAAGCCTCCGATGGCAGCTTTCCCGATAGCCCACTGAGCTATGTGAGCTACTCATATCGGCAGACCCGGCGGGAGCTGGAGGGCCGGGAAACCTTCGTATTGAACAACAAAGTAAATACCCTCAGAGAGGACCATGATGACGGACAACTGCTTACGGGAGAGGCCTACCTCGGCCGTAGCCAAGAGATGTACAGCGATATGCGACGTTCCGAAGAAGCCTTTTTCCAAGGGGGACTGGAATTCAATCTCGATATCGTGCTCATACCGATATTGTTCCCTTTTCTATTACCTATGCCTTCGATCTGGCCCAGTGGAGGAGTGTCGACCAGTAGCACCCGTACCGTGGTCATGAACAAGGTCATCCATCGTTCGGGTATTCTCGAAAAGGTGACCGCCCATGACCGTGGGTCCACCATCGTTACCGAAAACCTGCTGTGGGACCACGCCACAGGCGAAGTGGTATTGACCAAGGTGAACAATAATTTCGAGGAACCTATCTACAGTTACAACCTTCCCGCTCACTTGAAATACCCCGCTATGGGCCCCGCCTATCGCAATCAGGGCCTTCGGTTCACCACCACTTTTGCGACCGTACCCAAAGGTAGCGGAACCGTTCCCGACCTGTACCGCGCCGTGGACAGTGGTCAGGAATGGCAGAACCTCCTCCATCCCGGGGATGCCTTCATCATTGGCAATGGCGAGGCCATGGCTCGCTACAGCGGCGAGGAAAACGGTGCGGCCATCTTTCATTCGCAAGAGGACCTGAGCAGTTTGGGGGAAAGTAGCGCATTGCTCTACCGCTCTGGCAGGAGAAACCTGCTCAGTACTACCACAGCAACACTATCATCGAAGAAAAACCCATTGGAAAAAAAGAACAGAGGACTACTGGAATACACTAAGGAAGTCCCCGATCCTAATTATTGATACTACAGAACAGTACTATGAACAAGCAAATGAATTTCGACACTCCGAAGGGAAAAAAAGCGACTTCCGTAAAGTACCGAACCGGTCTGTATGGGATATTGGCACTTCTGGTGAGCCTGCTCTCCCTAGAGGTCCAGGCACAGCGGCCCTGCGGAAAACTGGACCTGTTCGGCCCCACTACAGTGAACAGTGGCAGCACCCATAACTATAGCTATAGCACATTTCTGTTCGGCTGCGAAGGATCTATATCCGGAGAAATCGATGACCTTGATATCCGTGCGGGCATATACAATGCTTCGGGGACCAAGATAAGAAACCTGGACTTCGCGGTCTTCGAGGAAATCGCGGTTTCCTGGCCCGATGCGGGAAGCTATGAAATCAGGGCCGTTCTTACCGGAAGCTGTAACAATATCTCCTGCCGGACAGCGGCCGCCCTGTTAGTGACCGTCCGACCGCGGGCCTCGGCCTGTGCAGGTCTACAGATACGGAAATCGGACAATACCCTGACCTCTTCCATCACTGCCGGGGTTACCTCTTACCGCTGGTACCGCAATGACCAGCTGCTGGCGGGGGAGGTAGGGCCTAGTATCACCGTATCCCGAAATGGCCGCTATCGTTTGCGTATCGTCAAGAATGGGGATACCTGCGAGAACACCTATAGTTTTCTGACAGCGGGCTGTCCCGCCCCCAATATCAGTATCGTCGGAGGGCTTGCCTTTATCCACTCCCTTATCGTGCGTTCCGATTTTGAGTTCGATAGTTATACCTGGTACCTCAATGGTGAGGAAGTAGGTACGGGGAAAACCCTTGAGATCTGTGAACCCGGAGAGTACAAGGTCACCGCTCGGATGGAACCCGGTACCCAGTGCCAGCGATCGGCATGGAAAACGGTCTCAAATATGCCTCCCATCAGAGCCAAGTTTACCTATACCAACTGCTACCGAAACGGTAGCCCTTTTGAGTTCAAGTTCAAAGCCTATGCGGGCAATTTACGCTACCCAACAGAGTACCTATGGGACTTTGGCGACGGTACCACCTCCACCAGTGCCGAACCCAACCATGTCTACGAAAAGAAGGCGGAGCCTTGGAACGACCGCTATACCGTCACCCTGACGGTGAAGTTGAAGGACACAGGACTCTGCAAGGACCGAAGCTATACGGTACGCAGTCGGCAGCGTATCACCATACGCAAAAAGATAATACTGGCCGATAGGGCACTCTGTGCGGCCCAGTTTCCCCACGAACTGGTCGCCGGTGGGAACTTCGCTACCTATACTTGGAAAAAGGATGGCGTGACCTTAGTGAGTGATGGCAAGGGACAGGACCGGTGGCGCATCGAAGCTCCGGGTGATGTGGGCGAATACGAGGTTACTGCCAAAAAAGGAAAGTGCATGGAGTCCGAAACGGTCAAGGTCCGGTTTATCGATGATGCCCTGAGTCCAAAAACCAAAGAACTGAGACTATCCGGTTTTATACTCAATGATGTGCTGTCCTCTTCGGTACAGACCTATAGCGATGCTTGGAACAGTGACTTCCATGCCCTGAACGACCTGGACCGCAGACTGACCGATAGACTGCTGCAAAAGGATACCTATGCTACAGGTCAGAAGGGTATCTGGAGGGCCGAGGGCACTTATGTCTACGATACCGAACGAAGCTCGGCAGCACTGGAGCCCGATGGGGACGGCAGACCCGATATTCGGCAGGATGGCCTGATCAAGAACCTGCTCATGTACAATTGGAGATATGAGGAAGTACAGCTCGGTAGCTGGTTGAAATCGAATACCATCACCCGCTACAACCCCTTGAGCTACGAACAGGAAAACAGGGATGTGCTGGGTCGGCACAGTGCGGCCATCTACGGATACAAAGACCAGCTGACGACGGCCGTAGGGGTCAATACCCGCTATGAGGAGATGGCCTTCAGTGGTTTTGAGCAGAACGGCGACCACGGTAATTTTCACCTCACCTCCGCAAGGCCCCGACAACTGAGCCTCGATATAGACAATGGCTTCGACAATATCGGGTTTATGGAAGTCCCTAAGGCCGACCTACAGTTCCTTGAGGGAGAGAAGGTCATCCTTTACGGCAAACGCTTCAGTCCTATACCGGCCATCTTCTTCGGTTATGATTATCCACTCTACCGGAAAAACAGGGACTTTTATTTTCGGGAAGTGACCGTGGCCTGTGTGCTGAACCAAGGGGACAACGGAAAGGCCAGTACCCTGATCTTCGATGGGAGAGATGCCCTTTATGATCTCGGTTATTGGACGGGAAAGCTCCTCTACACCAAGAGGTCCGCAGCAAAGGACGATATCGTCGTGAGTACGAAGGAAGCTCATACAGGAGAGCGGAGCCTAGAAGTCAGGCCCACAACCACGAACAGGATTTTCCTACAGGATTACCTGAAGTTGGAACAGGGCAAGACCTATATCCTGAGTGCCTGGGTCAAATCAGGAAATCCGCGTGCGGCCCTACGCTTACTAATGGACGGGACGACCACAGATTTTAAAGGTAGCGGAGAGCCTATCGACGGGTGGACACGCATCGAAGGACACTTTACCTACACCAGTGCTACGAACAAGCCGATTTCCCTACAGTTCCTGGCCGCAGGCAGTACCGCTTACTTTGATGATCTCCGTCTATATCCTACTGACGGGAACATGCAGAGCTATGTCTACAGCCACGATAACTATCGGCTCAAAGCCACCTTGGACAATAACAACTATGCCACGCTCTATTACTATGATGCCGAAGGCAAGCTCTCCCTCGTCAAAAAGGAAACCGCCGAAGGAATAAAGACCATACAGGAGACCCGAAGCTATCAAATAGTGGATTGATAACCATTTTGAGAAAAAACACATGAAAGCAGAAAAGATGAAGAAATATTGGATGATACTATATTTGATGCTGACAGGCCTATCCCTACCCGCGCAAAATTTTGTAAGGGACGTGGAGAAAATACAAATGGCCTATAGGAAAGCAGGGGCCATGGAACTGCATATGGACGTCATGCACTACGATGACCAAGGTAGGGCCCTTCCCGATAGCGGTCGAAAGTTACGCATGAAAAAACTCGGCAGACTACTGCACTACAGTACAGAAGGAGTAGAGATGCTGTTCGGGGACAGGGAACTCCTATGGGTACACCACCCCTCCCGCTCCATCAATGTACAGCCCCGTATGGCCGACATGGAACCACCCGCAACGATGCCACTTTCCCTGGACAGCCTACTTCGTGTTCACGGAGCCAATGTAGCCTATCTGGGTACCAAGGAAGGCCTCAAGCACTACCGGAGCCGGCAGGAAGAGGGACCCATCGCGCATGCCGATATCTACCTACATGCACGGACGGGACTGTACCACAAAGTGGTCTATCACTTTCGGGATACCCCACAAAATGCCTCCTATACCCAAGAGATGCACTTTCCGCTCATGGACTTCAACGCACCATTGACCAAGGAACACTTTACCACAGCGCACTATTTCACGGAAAAAAAAGGCAAGCAGGTACCGACCGAGACCTACAGGGACTACCGCATCAACACGATGGAGTAGGAAGGGGAAAGGATACTTCCCGTCGGGAACACATCCCCTCTCACAGACCCAGATACTTTGACTATATACGCTTATACAATGATACTACGTAACACAAGGGGCAGCGCCCCTTACGAAACTTACCGTCACCTACAACCATGGCAGCCCACCACCGCACTGTTCTTTCTGCTATTGCTCTGGCTATGGAGCGGTACGGTCACTGCACAGGATGAAGGTTTTGCGGCCATCTGCGATGCCTGCGGTGATACACCACCCACCTACTCGGCGACCTATACGCGCGTGCAACTGGAGCGGAACAACGCCACCCTCAAGGTCATCGACCAGTGCCTCCCCGGTTTTTACCGGATGGTCACGAGCCTGAACTATGCCAGCGATAACCCCTTTCTGGAACCCAACTGGTTCTATGAACTCGACTTTCAGGTGCGTGACCTGAGCAGCGGGGCCATCTCCCAGCCCGGTACCACATTGCGGCTTTCCTCCGACACCACGGCACAGCGCCTTACCCACGCCCTTCCCTATAAAAAAGGCGAAGGCTTCTTCTGTCCCAAAGGCCGGCAGTTGCGCATCGAAGTACTGGCCATTCGTGGTTCCGTACCCGATGGGGCAAAGATCGGTCTTGAACTCAAACTCTACAATACCCAGGAAGTTCCCTTTGAACGTTTTGCCGTGCGCAAACTGCTCTTGCAAAAGGAGGGTTCCGCAGCGACGGACAACCCCTTCTATACGGTAAATGTGCGTTGGGAACCTATCCCCGGAGCGGCGTCCTATGACCTGGAGTGGGCCTATCTCGATGCCAAAGATCAAGGAGGCCCGTCCCGAAACCCTGCCAATTCCTCAAGGGTATTTGACTACCGCTATGGTACGCCCGTGCGGGTCAATCTGCCCCAAGGCAACGTACAGCCCGAGTACAGTATCCCCATGACCTACCCCGAAGGTATGGTCTTTTATCGCCTACGGGGCCGCGGCCCAGACGGTATGCTCGGCAAGTGGCAGTATGGAGAAGAAGGGAAAAGCAGGAATGCCGTCACCTATATCCGGCCCAAGGGCGCGACACTCGGCACCGATGAAGTAGCAGCTTTCTCCACGGACAGGAACTGGCAGGTGCAGAGTACCTTTGCCGAAGAGGGAAAGAACAAAAGAGTGGTCACCTATTACGACGGTAGCCTGCGCAACCGCCAGACCCTGACCAATATCAGTTCGGACAACAGTACCTTGGTCACGGAAACCCTCTATGACCATGAAGGACGGCCAGCACTCAGCTTTCTGCCCGTACCCGAAGAAGGTACCGACTTCAATTTCCGAAAGGAACACTTTCCCCTACAGCCCAGGGGCCGTCAGGGCAAGTCCATCTATGACAACGGTCAGCGGTCGCCCGAACAGAAAACCCTCGCGGGGGGCAGGTACTACTCTCCCGAAAACGACATGGCCCAGGTCCTGCGCGACTATATCCCCGATGCCGAAGGCCATGCCTATACACAGACCACCTATACCCCCGATAATACGGGGCGTATCCGGCGGCAGTCGGGTGTGGGCAGGAACTTCCGACTGCACGGAGGACACAATACGCAGTATTTCTACGGCTCTACGAACTCTACCGAACTCTACCGGCTTTTCGGAAAGAACGTGGGCGAAGCCTCCCACTATAAAAAGAACCTTGTAGTCGACCCCAATGGACAGGTCAGTGTGAGCTATCTGGACCAAGAGGGCAGGACCATCGCCACGGCACTGGCGGGCAGCCCGCCAGCTCAACTGGAGGCACTGGACAGCTATCGGTCCGATACCGAAAAGCTGCGCGTGGACCTCAGCGCCAATGCCGTCTTCAACAAAAGAGAACACCGCATGGAGACCGAGGCCACCCTGCTCAATGTCAAGATCAATACCCGCTACGACTTCCGTTCGGAGCTAACGGCAGCGGAGGCCGGCCTCCTTCGTGATTGTGAGAAGTGCCGCTATCGGGTCAAGATAGAGGTCCATGATCCCGATAACCTCCCCGTGGCCATCGACCAGCGGGGTGATGGCAGCCCCATCTATAGTTATATGAGGCAGACGGCCTGTGCCGAGGACCTGCCGCCCTATGTCTTTACCTTTGTGGCCACTAAAATAGGCAGTTACCATATCCGAAAGACCATCTCCTCTGCAGGAAGCATGCGGGGCGAGGTACTCCAAGAGGCCCGTAAACGTACGGAGGCCGAGCTGGGCTATACCCTAGAGGACATGACCACGGCCGTGACCGACCATGTCAATGAAAATGCGGTCGATTGCTCTATCGGTACAGAAGCGGACCCCGATGAACTGCGGCAGCTCATGGGCAGGGTAAGTACAGCGGAATGCGACGAAATCTACCGCCTACTGGAGGAGGCCGTGCTCAAAGCCGACAATACACTGAGCGGGGAAGACCTAATGCTGGCCGTAGAGCGGCATCCTGAATACTGTCACTACCGCCGCTGCCGTATCGACGCACCCGGCCTGACCTTCGATAGAGAGATGGCACTGATCCGGGACTGGGACGAAGCCGTCGCCAAAGGCTATGCGAACCCCCTGCACAATGAGGGAGGAGCTGCACCCTCGGCCATGACCCAGCGAAAAGACCCCTTTTTCTTCTCCCTGGAATGTTGGCGGGAAGGGCGCAGTACCATCCCCTGTCGAGGACGAACGCAACTGGCATCCGCCCGCGGGCGATTGGAAAGTTTTACCTTCACCGACCCCACTACGGGAGAGGAAAAAAGCCTGGGCAGCCTATGGGAGACCTTGGCCAATCCCGACATGTACCAGAGCCGTATCATAGACCCCGTGACACGCTGGGCCATGTTCCAGGGCTTTTATGGACAGGTGAAGGAAGCCGCCCGCCGAGCGGCCAATGGCAGCACCTGCCCTTACCTACCCAATGGCGTGGTCGTAGCACCTCGCGCGCTTCCCACCAATGTGGAGGGGGCCGAAAACTGGGGGAATGAAAACTTCGACAAATTCCTCGCCTACGATAGCGCACAGGCCCAGGGCATTTTGGCACTGCTCGAAACCAAGTGTGACACCGTATTTGAGGGGCCACAACGCGAGACTTTGATCGGACATTTACAGTCCTATTTTGTCGGCAAGACCTTGGCCATGGGCATCGAGCACTTTTTCGGGACCATCCTGCCCGATGAGGTACGGAGCCACCCCGACCTCAGGGCAATCGAAACGGTGTTGGAACAAATGGGGCTCGATTGTAGGCTCAGGGACATTGCCATGGAGGTAAGGCCCACCTGTTTTGAACTGGAAAGACTGGATGCCGGACGCAGGGCCTTCAAATTCGGTGCCGGTGGGCGTCTACAGTATGCGGAACTCCGAGGACAGGGGACCGCCAATATGATAGGGGACTATATCCCTGCCGATTTCACCATCGAGGCGACCGTCAACCCAGACCTAGGGGCAGTGGTACCGGGCCGGTATTACCCGGCCATTTCCAAAAGAACAGGCAGCTCGGGCTACGAATTCGGCTTGGTGACAGGCAGTGACGGCAGGAAAACGGGTACCTACCTCTGGATCAACGGGAATACCTACGAGTTCATCGGCAATGCCTCCGACGACCTGGTCGGCTGTAGGTATATCGGAGTTGCCCTGAACGGACAAAAGGGCTTCTGCACACTCTACCATGGACGGGAGGCAAAGACCATCGATGTCAGGTCCGAGGACGGTGCGCCCGGCACTGCCCGACTGTACATTGCCCGTAGCCCATCGGGTGAATACTTCAAGGGGAGCATCAACGAACTGCGGGTCTGGGACCGTTTTGTCGAGCGGGAAGAGCTGGCGGAACTCGAGTCCGTACATGCGGACGGCCGTAACCATAATGGGCTAGTGGCGGCATGGAGGCTCGATGAGGGCAGCGGTACCGCCTTTATCAACTATGGCCGTGGAGGAGCCGACTACGATGCCGTTTTCAGGGGCGGGGGCACTGCTCCCGCATGGAGTACGGAGGCCGCCTGTAGCAGTTGTACCCCCAGAACCTGTCCGCGCTGCGCCATCGGCCGGCCGGCCGTTGGTACACTGACCGCCGACCCAAGGATTTCCAACGACCTCTGTTTCGTGGAGGTTCCTTGTGATGACGGTCTTTCCGTGAAACTGGATACCCTACTATCGCGCGCCGCAAATATCTGTCGGGCCGAACTGAGGGAAGAGGCCGAACAGCTCCTTCGGGAGCGTTTCGGGAAGCGATGGGACGAAGTGGCCACGGAACTGCTACAACAGAGCAGTGACCGTTGCTTTCAGGGCGGTTTCAGGGACCGCTTCAGCTATAGCTACCGCCCACTGGAGTACCACTATACCTTGTACTACTATGACCAGGCAGGCAATTTGGCACAGACCGTACCGCCCGAGGGTGTGGACCTCCTTGGTGATGCCCAGATCAGGGATCTCGAAAAAGGAATGCCCCATGCGAATGCGCACCGCCTGACCACCTCCTACCGCTACAACAGTCTGGGTCAACTGCTGGAGCAGACCATGCCCGATCACGACGGCCCTTCCCGCTTCTGGTACGATGAGGCCCAACAGCTGCGCCTATCGCAGAACGCCCAACAAGCCGCAGACGGGGAGTACTCCTATACCCGCTACGATGCCCAAGGACGCATCGTGGAGGTCGGCCAACTGGAAGGTTATACCTTTGACCGGGAAGACTTCCGGCGCGACCCTGGTTTCCCGCGGCACGGTACCACCGACTACCGCCTGACGGAGGTGACCCGTACCCATTACGATCGACTGGACCTGGACAGGGTCCATAATTCCGCAATAGCAACAGTTTCGCAAGGCAGCGATGCCTTTACCGCGGCCAATCCCCGAGGCAGGGTGACGGCCGTGGAGACCTTTGCCGAGCGGGCCTCCTCAGGAGAGGGCTGTGCCACCCTCTACTCCTATGACCCCCATGGCAACGTGTCCACACTGCTACAGCTGCTGCCCGGCCTCGGACCGAAGCGGACCGAATACCGCTACGACCTCATCTCGGGCAATGTGAACTGTGTCCGCTACCAGCCCGATAGCACGGACGGTTTCACCCACCGCTACCGTTACGATGCCGACAATCGCATTACGCAGGTGATGACCTCCACGGACGGCTACCTCTGGGAAGAAGAGGCCGCTTACACCTATTACCGTCATGGCCCACTGGCACGGACCACGCTGGGCTGGGACCGGAAACGACTACAGGGCATGGACCATTACTATACCCTACAGGGCTGGCTGAAGGGCGTGAACCTGCCCGGCTATACTGCTGCCGATGACCCCGGTGGCGATGGCAGTACCAATGCTTATCCCGAGGATGCCTTCCGCTATGCCCTCGGGTACTACAAGGACGACTATAGACCTATTGGCAGTCCCGATCGGCAGGCACTTACCGACATCGAAAAGGTTTACAGACCCGCCACCTTTTCGGGACGGTGGAGGACCGCAGCGGGACAGGGGCTGCACAATGGCAATATCGCCTACATGATCAGCCATGTGCCCGGACTCTTGAAAAAGTACCGGGGCAAGGGACCCAGCTATGGCATTCAGGCCATGCTCTATACCTATGACCAGCTCAACCGTATCCGAACGGCCCGGAGCCTGACCATGTTCAACAATGGACTGTGGTCAACACGCGATATCAACGGAGCCAAGCCCTACGATGCCGATTACACCTACGATGCCAATGGCAATCTTACCCGCCTCGATCGTTGGGGCGGTGATGGAAGACCGGGAGAGCAACTGCGCTACACCTATCCGAAAGCGGGCGGAAAACTCTCCTCCAACCGCCTTGACCATGTGGACAACAAAAGCCGTATCACCGCAACCTATCCCGCACCGGAAGGTGGGGTCACCGTGGACGGGACCATCGTGGAGGACCAGGCCCCTGGCAATTACGCCTATGACAGCATCGGCAACCTTGTCCAGGACAAAAAGGGCCGAGTAGAGGACATTCTGTGGACCGTTTACGGGAAGGTCGCCCAAGTACGGAAATACAATGGCAGCACCACCACCTTCCGTTACGATGCCGCAGGCAATCGTATCCTGAAGACCGACCTACGTGATGGGAAAAGGAACAGCACCTATTACGTGCGCGATGCCTCGGGCAACGTCATGGGCATTTACCGGCAGGAAAGTGAGGGTGCCGACCCCGAAGAAGACCCGAAGCTCCTAGAGCAGCCCATCTACGGCAGCAGCCGGCTGGGACTGTACCGTCCGGGACAGAAAGAGGCCGGCGTACGCTACTGGGGACACAGACAGTACGAACTGAGCAACCATCTGGGCAATGTCATGGCCATAATCTCCGACCGGAGACTTGGAAAAGATACGGACAATGACGATATTGCGGAGGGCAGGGACTACGAGCTACTGAGTGCCAGTGACTACTACCCGTTTGGGAAGTCCATGCCCGGACGTTCTTATGAAAGTGAGGGTTACCGCTACGGGTTCAACGGTAAGGAAAAGGATGACGGGATAAAAGGAAGCGGAAACCACTATGATTACGGGATGAGAATGTATGACCCAAGAATAGGGAGACCATTGAGTATTGACCCTTTGACAGCACAATATCCTGAATTATCACCGTATCAATTTTTTAGTAATAACCCAATTTGGTTTATTGATTTAGATGGTTTAGAAGGGGTTCAGTATTTGGAAACAATGAAAATGAAAGATGGAACTACAGTAACTAAACGAATTGTAGAAGTTGATGTATTTGTTGCTACGAGTAAGAATGTTAAATCAATTCACTACAAGAGTGCTGATTTGCCAACTATTGGGTCAAATTTAAAGTCAGAGCACAATAAAGGGTTTAAAGATGCGAGTGGAAATACTGTAGAGTTTAGATTTAATGTTCAGGAATTTGATGCTGATGCAACTACCCCAGTAGATAAAGCAAAACAATTACGGAGAGACCCTAATAATTTTGTAAAAGCAAACGATGGTTCAATGGCTTTAAAAGGTTTTGTTTTAGAACGAGGAAAGTTGAAGGGTTCAACACAAGGAAGTACAAACCCTGCAAAATCTTTGGTTACAATAGATAATAAGGCTATAAACCCTTCCCACACACAAGCTCACGAAACAGGGCATATCTTCTTAAATTACGATCCGAGTAATAATCCAGGAACGGCAGCAGAGCATGGAACAGCAGGAGGGGTATTTAAATATAAAACTGTTGATGTAAGAGGAAAGACCATTAGTCCTACGCAAGATGTTAACCAAGGTAATATTGACGCAGTGTTAAAATCAGTTCCAGAATTGAATAGTAAAACAGTAGAAGAAAAGTAATGTTTAGAAAGATGAAATATTATTTTTTACTATTGACTATTGTTTTTCTTAGCGGTAGTTGTTCTGCTCAAAATAGAGAAGTCAATCAAGTACTTGTGTTTAAAGTAGAGCACACAAACAGTAAGTATGTTGGCTATTCTTCTACAGCATACTCTCTATTGAATTTGAAAAAGATTAAGAATTTTAAATTAGTAGATAACGATAGTATTGATTCTCCTAATATTACGTACAATATTACGGCAAATGGAGGTAGTGTTATTATTGACCCTTTTATTGATTTTGAGACGTTTGGGTGTTGTGAATATGAAGATGTGAAACAAGCTGTTGAAGAAAACCTCAGTGGTACTTTACCTAAAGAAAAAATAAGTGAATACTCAAATGTAAATGAGTTGTCCTTAGATAAATTTAGTAAGAATAAATCTGTTAATTTTTCCTTCAAAGAAGGGGTAGTTACCTATAATATTGAAATTTGGTTAGCAGAATTAGAGTATTGCGAGTGCGGTATTTATATGGGAAATCCACAGCAAAGTATTTATGAGGAGAAGGCAGCACGATTAAAATCGATAGACTCTATTAGTAAACCTAATCAAGAGGTTAAAAAAGAAATTGAAATAATATTGAAAAAATTAATAGAGTTAGACGTAAAACCCCACTAGTCCTCGTTTGTAACGAGGATTGAAGGTGTGGAGCGTTTTGAACGCGTTTTGCGAGAAGTATAGAAGTATTCAGAGGCCCCTTCCGGAGACGGATGGGGCTTTTTATTTATAGGCCTGCTTTGTTTTGAAATCCCTGATAAGGGCATCG
>CANLOE010000079.1 GCA_947492745.1 uncultured Cyclobacteriaceae bacterium
ATCCCGAGGATGGTCAACGCAGAGTGAAGCAAAATGAACAGGAAGATATGCGATATTTGAAAGCTAAGTTTGTATTAGACTGTTTGATAAGCATTTTCAAAATCAATGATTACCGTGAATCCGAAAGGGATGGCAAGCTGTACAAAGAGGGGAAGCTATATTTGTCGTGCTATTTACTGTCGCTGCTTGTTCTAGAGATAGATCTACTTTCTTGTCTGCTGATTTTCAATCCACGAAATGCCGTTCCTTGAAGATTGAAGGCCATCCAAGGGTACTTGGAATCCGGTAAAGACTGAGTAATCTGCCAGCTGAGCAGACAGGAGAACACACCTAGTATACTACCGGCAAGAACATCCATCATAAAATGCTGCAATAGATACACCCTGGATATTCCTACCAATAAGGCGATGATCGATAGCGGTATGATCCAGCTTTTCTTTCCCAAGATATAAGTAAAAGCCATAGCTAGTGCAAAGGCAGTGGCCGTATGTCCCGAGGGGAAGGAGTTATAATGATGCACACTGACACCTTCTACAAAATGAAGTAGTTCTTTATTCTCGAAAAAGGCCACAGGCCTTGGGGTTCCACTGAACAGTACTTTTTTGAACAGAGCACAAAATAGCCCGTGTGTTAGACCTACCAGAGCCACGAAAACACCACTTCTGAAACTGAGAAAGAGTGAGAATAAGAGTAAGGGTATTATCCACAGACCATGCCCCAAGACAGTGATCCATTTGAAAAATAGATCAAAGGTCGATGTATGGGCTCCATTGAGATACACTACCATAGTGCCTTTATCCATAGAAAGGCAAAGCATGCACAAAAGAAATATCCAGATGCCGTAAGTGATGTATACCAAAGAGAAAAATGGCTTTTCCATAGAAGGGTTGATGTTTTAGATAATCTATCTTGACTATCCTAAATTTAGGCTTTGCGCTATACCCGATCGTAAAAAACAATAGAAGCTATTGTGAAATATTATCTCTATTTCATTCCATTTTTAATGATAAGTTAAAGGGGGATGTTTGCTCCTTTTTGGATTGTTCTTGGCGATTGCTTTTTTTTCTCAAAACGACAGGCATTTTCCTATATCGAGAAGGTCTTAGCGGATGAAATCGAGCTTAAACGGTCTGTTACCGTCTTGTCCGGTTGTTCACAGGGCATGATCTCTAATGAGATGTATATAATCAATTCGTTAATTATGTTACTGTTAGGTCAACATGGTGGTCTTCCGCTTTGTCCTATCCCGTATTGAAAATTTTCTCGATAGCCTTACGATTACTGTCCGCACGGTAGGCCGGCCCCTTCACTACAACCATTCGTAGAACACTTTTTGACGTTCGGTACTGCCTCGACCTGATATTTTGAAAAAGCACTCTTCAGTAAAGCTAATAAGTCAAATTTCAGGATGTGTTTTTGGTATTTTCTTTGAAAAAAAGATTATTTTGAAAAAAATGTAAAACGATTATTCCAATGAATGGTAACATTACCATTTTTTTATTCTGCAATTGCTGTAGGCAGATCGTTATGAAAGTATAGATAGATTATGATCAGCTACTTGAATGGCATATACCTCAGGTGCTGAGAAGGTGTAGTCTCTGGACTTGCCTACTAAGGGCTATCTCTATCTATACCCAAAATGAGGAGGCCGTTGGGAATTGTGGATTTACATAAACTAAAAGACTAAACAGAACACTATGGCACAATTACGTTTTATGGCACTTGATCTGGTCAATAAAAGACCTAAGAAGGATGTAGATTCCGAAGGTTCGACAAAAATCTCGGACTATTTTGAGAAAGATGTCTTTAGCATAAAGGAGATGCGGACCAACTTGGCACCCAGTATTTATAAAAAAGTAAGTAAGGCCATTGAAAAAGGTGAGAAAATCGATCCGGAAACGGCTGATTCCGTGGCCGCAGCCGCTAGGGCATGGGCTATGTCAAAGGGGGCTACCCACTACACTCACTGGTTTCAACCTTTGACAGGTTCAACGGCCGAAAAACACGATTCTTTCTTCGACCCTATGTCCAAACTGGAAAAATTCAAGGGTAGTGCATTGGTACAACAAGAACCCGATGCTTCTTCATTTCCCAACGGAGGGATACGCAGTACCTTCGAAGCGAGAGGGTATACAGCATGGGACCCCAGTTCGCCCATGTTCATTTATGGGGCCACTCTATGCATCCCTACGATATTCGTTTCCTATACGGGAGAGGCCTTGGATTATAAGGCCCCGCTGATGAAAGCGGTAGATGCTGTGGATAAGGCCGCTACAAAAGTATGCCAACTTTTCGATAGGAAGGTGACCCGTGTCAAACCCTCCTTGGGCTGTGAACAGGAATATTTTGTAGTAGATAAAGCATTGTACGCTTCCAGACCTGATCTGGTGATGGGAGGCAGGACGATATTCGGGCATAACCCGGCTAGGGGACAACAATTGGACGATCATTACTTTGGGTCCATACCTACACGGGTGTACAACTTTATGAAAGACTTTGAAAAAGAGGCGCTTAAGTTAGGGGTCCCTGTCAGTACACGTCATAATGAGGTGGCTCCGAGCCAGTTCGAAGTGGCTCCCGTTTTTGAGGATATGAACGTGGCCGCAGATCATAATATTCTGCTTATGGATTTGATGTCCAGGGTTGCCCGCTTGCATGAACTGGAAGTGCTGTTTCATGAAAAACCGTTCTCGGGACTCAATGGTAATGGCAAACACAATAATTGGTCTTTGATCACCAATACAGGGGTCAATCTATTTCAGCCCAGTAGTAGTGCAAGGGATAACCTCATTTTTCTGGTTTTCTTTGTGAATACGCTCAAGGCAGTCTTTGAACATGAGGGCCTGATGAGGGCCAGTATAGCCTCTGCCGGCAACGATCACCGACTTGGTGCCAATGAAGCGCCTCCGGCCATTGTATCCGCTTTTATCGGACAGCAGCTGAGTGCTGTTCTGGATGAACTGGAGCAAAACGGTAGTGTCAAAGTAGATAAAGGCGATAACATGTATATGAAACTCGGCATTGACAAGATCCCCGAAATCATCTTGGACAACACCGACCGTAACCGTACTTCACCTTTTGCCTTCACAGGTAATAAGTTTGAGTTCAGAGCGGTCGGTTCCAACCAAAATGTGGCCAATCCGATGACAGTGCTGAACCTTATTGTCGCCGATCAACTGGAGACTTTTCATAGCGAAGTAGAGGCAGAAGAAGGCAAGGGTACGGAAAAGCGATTGGCCATTGTCAATATCCTGAGAAAATATATAAAGGAATCTAAGGCCATCCGTTTTGAGGGCGATGGTTACTCTGATGAATGGGTCGAAGAGGCGGGAAAAAGAGGCCTATCCAATGTAAAGGATACGCCTAGGGCCATCGATGCTTACCTGACCGAAAAATCCAAAAAACTCTTCGCGGAAAATGCTGTGATGAACGAGGTAGAGTTAGAGGCCAGAAACGAAATTATGTGGGAAAATTATATCATGAAAATACAGATCGAATCCCGCATGATGGGCGATCTGGCCATGAACCATATCCTGCCTACGGCCATCAGCTATCAAAACAAACTCATTGTCAATGCGAATGGCCTGAAAGGCCTTAATATAGACCATGACAGTATTACCACCACCATAAAAGAGATTTCCAAACATATAGAAAATATCAAGAACGGAGTTCGCGATATGATAGAGGAACGTAAGAGAATCAATAAAATCGAGGACAGCCGCGATAGGGCCATCGCTTATTGCGATGATGTAAAGGCAAAATACTTTGAAGATATCCGCTATGCTGTTGATAAACTCGAACTACTGGTCGACGATGAAGACTGGCCCTTGGTCAAGTATAGAGAACTGTTGTTTTTAAGATAATTCCAAGAATGAACTAATCCGGAATCTTTATTATGGAGAGTTGAATCCCATTCCCAGCTTAGCGGAATGGGATTTTTTTAATGATTATAGCTTAAAAGCATACGCGTACCTTTTGGTTGTAAAAGTCTCAAAAGAGAATTTTTGCTATTTCACTTTGCAGGTAACAGTACCTTTAGCTGGTTTGATTTGATCTACTTTAGTCAATTGTGTAGTAAATAGAAAGGACTCAATAGCCGCCATGGATTCGAAGCTATTTTATTTTCTGTTTCATTTCTATGATCGAATACATGCAGCATGTTTTTTGTGAAAAAAAAGTTTGCTTTGTGAATTGTTGAGTCAAAAAATCACACACTTTAATGAACTTTATTAGTGTTATCCTTTTGATTGTACTTTTGACGGAGGAATACTAGCGTTTGACGATATAGCTTTGCGTACAGCAGACTGTTTATCTACTATTGTGATGTGAATGTCACTAAGAAAAAAAACATAAAATGGCCGGCCCGGTATATATGCAGAATGTGTCCGTAGGGATAAGGTTTATCATCACCGGCATTTTGCTGTTTTGATAGCGATGTTGAGTTTTATGATATTGATGTAATCAGAGAACCCAGGTAGGTATGAAATTTTATATAATTGATTGTTGCTTGCTTACAATCTATGTCTGTTGCTATTAAGTAGTAGTGGCTGCAAAACCTTCTTATTTGAAAGAATTCATAAGCTTGAATCTAAAAACATACAGTTACTATCGCCTGTTATTATAAGGATCTTGTTCTTGAAATTGGATTGGAAGGATTTAATGGATAGTTAGGTTTTATCTTTTTGTTTACCTGTAGGACGATTGTAGGATAATAAAAAAGATTTCAGGTGACAGTGTTTTAAGGTATTGCTTCCGATTAAAGTTAAGCTAAACATCACGTCCATAGGGCCGATGAACTATTTATTAGGAGAAAGGCCGGTAGCTATAAAAAGTGGAGTTATAAAAAGACCTTTTTGTGAAAATAAATATAGTAGATGTTAATACTGTTAAAGAAATTTGTGTCAAATTTGTTATCGCTCGTTTTGGGCGCAGTATCAATGGGCAAAGAGAGTAGTGCTACCTGCGTAGATTGTCAATAAAATTAACTGTCCAAAAAAGCGCAAGAAAAAAATAAGTGATGTGTCTCAAAGCAATCTCTTGATATAAAAAAATACGGTAGCAATGGCTACTTATGGCACGGATAAGAATAACGATACAGTTTGAGTAGCCGAGCAATAGCGAGGTAAAGGCCCGGTTGACTACCGGGCTTTTTGTTTTCCTACTTTGATAGTAGGATGGGGCTTCTCGTTACGATAAACCCAAATTGATCGATAGAAATCGTGATGAGCGCATAAATAGCAAAATACCGGCCATTTGTATTCGTTCGGCATAGCACCGCTATGGTGAATGAAGACAGGTGGGTAAAGCTTCCGGAATGAAGCTATTTATGCGCGGAATAGGTTCTCTATTGATCATTTTGGGATAAACTCATCCAAATCGCTTAATAGTAGCGCTATCCTAAAATCTACCAATGTAGAGTGGGACGAAATGAGCAATACTATAGGCGGATTTTGAGAGCTATATATGTATTATCGCCAGTTCCCTGCGAAAAAGCTATTGTCACTGAGATTTCATGGGAGGGTTGTTGTTGTTATCGTTCCTTTTTTTATCAAGATGCTTAATTATAGCTTTTTGAATGAGTTGTGAGTGTGTCCAAGGCACAAAATGATTCATATCTTTTATAAAGACAATTTCTACCGGAGCATTGATTAACCTTCTCTTGGCAAAATCTACATTTCCCGGATGTACCAAGTTATCTTTTCCTCCCTGAATGACCGTGACGGGGCAGCGAATATCCTTCCATAGAGGTAACATTAGCTCCAGCTCATTTTTCAGATGATAGATTTCATCATTACTGGCCCGAAAGGACTTGGGAAGTACCCATCGTAAAAAAGGAGTCTGAAGAGGGTATCTGAACCAAGTTTCGTTAGGCTCCAACTCCGGAGCTATGGAAGGGGCCACCATGATCAGACCATCGACCAATTTGGGAAAGTCCATTGCCATTCTTGCAATTAAGGGGCCACCAAGGGAGTGTCCGACAAGTATTACCGGTTGGTTTATGGGATGATCTTTTAGAATGGGTATCAATGCCGCCGCTTGAGAAACAAGAGAAGGTTCGCTATGACCAAACCCCGAATGGCCAAACCCTGGACGGTCTACTGACACCACTCTGGCCCGGCGGGTCAGGGAAGTATCCGAGAGGTAGTCAATAAACGCACTGAGAGAACCGGGCGAGCCGTGGACGAAAACAACCAAAGGACGTAATTCTCCTGTATCGGTAGCTACGTACCTTATCTCCCTGCCATCCTTATTTTCATACTCATGAATGCTTCCCGATATTGATTTTTCTTCGAAGTAATTATTGACCTCTTTTGTACTCATTCGGAACGAAAAGCAACCCGATGTCAAATACGAAAAAGAGAATACCAATGCTATTGTAAGTAAGAGTCGAAATCTTGCCTTCCGTTTTATCATATAGAATTGGGTTTGATTTTTTCTTTCAACGAAGTGATTTAGACTTTTTGTTTTGAAGCGAAAATAAAGGATTTTTTGCCCCGGTGAAGCCTTTTTTGAGTGGCGTAGCCAAGGTTACGTCAGGAGAAAAAGTCTGAATCACTTCAACTATAAATTTAGGGTGTTTCACCCTGATTTTGACTTTTTTCACAACCTAAGCTTGACAATACCATACGAAAAAGGCCTTCTGAGGACAAAAAGCCTTTGTACTCAAGCGAAATTGAATTGGGACAAGGTGATTCGTTGATTAAACCCAAAATGATCAATAGGGTTTCGTCATGAGAGCATAATTGCAATAAAATCAGTGGTTTAGGTGAAGAGGCTTAGTGTAGGGTAGATAATTCAAGGTGTAATACACTTTATGTTTTATAATGCCGCATAAGATTCCGCGGGTCATTTTGTTTCAATCAAGGCGAGAACCGCAGGAATAGCAGCGCTATCCCGAGGATTGTCAACGCAGAGTGAAGCAAAATGAACAGGAAGATATGCGATATTTGAAAGCTAAGTTTGTATAACTATCTGCAAACCGGTCGTTGCACTAGTTTTATTGGATTCACCATAGCGGTGCTATGCCAAATCTAATAAAACTCCCTGATTTATTGCTGCTTAAGCCCTCGTAGCGAAGTTTCAACGCATAATCCAGGTTGAAAAGATGCACGATTAGAATCACAATGGTCAGTGACTTTCCTGACCTAATATCATTTTATACCTTTCTGGAGTGTTCAGGGCCGTTATGGCTTCGCGCAGGTCCTCATCTTTATGAAATGTATTCTCAATGATTCCCGCCTCCAGATAATAGCGGGCAGTGATTTCCCGTTCTAATAGATGGCGTATATCTTCCTGAAAGAGCAGTAAGACCTGATTTTTGTTTTTCTTGATTTGTTCCTCCAGTGCATTTAGGTTTTCTTGGACAGATTCAAGGTATTTTCCTTGAGTAGCAATAGTTTTCAAAGAGGTCAAATGTGTTTCTGCCTCATCCTTATAGTCGTACTCTTTGTCCTGTATCCATTGTATGAAATCAACATATTCTTCATCATTGATGGCAAACTCCTTAGCTTTTACGATACTGGGATGTTCGTAGTAAAATTTCGTGGCATAATCAAAAATCAGCCCTTTCTTATAGAGATGTGTGGAAAAAGGGGAAAGCTCACTTCGGAGTGTTTTGATGTCAGGCTCTATGCCTCCTCCATCATATACTATCCTGCCATTTTTAGTGTCAAAGGCACTTTTTGTGGAATCGGGAATGCTGGCCACATTACCAAAGCGATCACGATGACTATAATCCAAGGCCTGAATACAGCGACCGCTGGGAGTATAATACTTGGCTGTTGTTATTTTTAACTGACCATTATAACTTAGGGGTCTTGTTACCTGTACGAGGCCCTTGCCGAAAGACCGCTGACCTACGATAAGCCCACGATCATAATCCTGAATGACCCCGGCAACGATCTCTGCGGCTGAGGCACTGGAACCATTCGTCAGTACTGCCAAAGGTATATCGGTATCTACAGGCTCGTTCAGTGTTTTGTAGGTATTGTTATTGGATTCGATTTTTCCCCTTGTACTGACAGTTTCCACCCCTTTGGGCAAAAAGAGGTTCGTAATATTGACAGCCTCGGAAAGAAGACCGCCCGGGTTGTTTCTCACGTCCAGGATCACACTTTTCGCCCCTGATATCTTGAGCGATAGTAAAGCATTTTTGACTTCTTTACTGGCATTTTGTGTAAACTCCGTCAACTTGATATATCCTGTGCTATCATCGACTATCCCAAAATAGGGCACACAGCTGATGCGTATCTTTTCTCGCTCCATATACAATTGAATAGGCTCTTTTTTACCGTAGCGCTGTAGGGTCAGATTGACTTTACTATTGGCCTGACCTTTCATTAGATGGTTAATGGCCTCTCGATTCATTTTGCTGATATCAACACCATTGATCCCTATGATTTCATCGCCGATGAGGAGGCCGTTTCTATAGGCAGGGAAGTTTTTGTACAACATGACTACTTTCGTTTTTCCCTGTATCATAGAAGTAATAGCTCCGATGCCCCCATATTCTCCCGTATTCTGAACCCTGAAATCTTCTGATTTTTCTTCGGGTATATAATTGGTATAGGGGTCTAGGGAATAGAGCATCGCATCGATACTTGTTTTGATAATAGTCTCGGGGTCCACCTCATCAACGTAAAAGGTATTCACCTCTTTGAAAACAGAAACGAAAATTTCCAGGTTTTTGGCAATTTCGAAGTAACGTTTTCCCGGGCTGATAGCAGCTATTGTCAGAAAACAAATGAAAAGAACCGGGAGCAGAAAATGACGACGTTTGAAATGCTTCATGGAATTGTAGTATTGATGATCGAAACCAATGCATCTAAATCAAAAATAAAGCCATTATTGGACGGCTTTCCTTCTTATCTCTTTTTGAGGAGTGAAACTTGGGCCGATGATGCCCATGACACCAATAATGATTGGACGAGAAGTGATGGTACTGTGAAATTTCGATTTTACCTTTCCCAAATCCGTACTTATTTTCCCTATTCTGTACTGTTATCAATTTAGGAAGTAATACAAATTTGGGTTAAAAGCTAAGTTTGTATAAGGATACTCAAGCGAAAATGAAATGCTAAATTGGGCGGTGAGAAAGCTCTGATAGAAATAAAATCATGTACACGGGGCATTGGGGGGTGAAAATGGTTTTTCCTACAAAGGAGTCACCTCGTTCCAAAACCGATAGCGCTTATGGTTCCGTTATCATAGCGTTTCCCTTCTGGGCTTTGGCTTGTTGAGGTCTTGAGTTCAATCTGGATTAGGTATTGACCTTTCTAATATGGAATAATGGGCACTTTTCTTATATTCACCCTAACGATGCTATGCAAGATCCAAGAAACCCCATTGATTCATTATGTTTTGAACCCTTATTACGAAATTCCAAATACAGCGTATTCTCAAAACCGGTAAAAACATAGACAATAATGAACTAGGGCATAATCCGGGTTGAACCCGGGGCATGCATTAGTCCTTCTATTGCGGTCTTAAATAGCTGCAAATCAGCAAATTGAATTTTATAAAAAGCCCTGATTTATTGCTTTTTAAACACTCATAACTAAGCCCTAGTACATAATCCGGGTTGAACGAAGGCAAAAAAAGTACCTAGGCACTCATGGTAAATGAGTGCCTAGGGATATGTCTTAGAGGTAAAATGAAACTGTTGACTATCGGATATAAGCAAGCTTAAGCTCAGGTTCTACATCGTGAAACGTCACCTTTTGTATTACTCCCATGGAGGAGGATTAAAACTCTACATGAAATTCGACCCTTCTGTTTTTATATCTTCCCGCTGCGGTATCATTATCTGCAATCGGCTTGCTTATACCGTATCCTTCGGACCGTAGCCGGTCGGTAGGGACGCCTTTCTGTATCAGGTATTGCTTGGCTGCATTGGCCCTGTCCTCTGACAGCTTCAGATTTTTTGTCGCGTCGCCTGTATTGTCAGTGTGTCCTGCTATGTCGAGCTTGTACTCTCCATGCTGTAACATTAGATTGGCAATCTTATCTAGAATCGGGTAGGAAGAGCCTTTTATCACTGATTTACCGCTTTCGAACTGTATCCCGGTAAGTGCTCTTTTGAATAATTCTTTGGTCGACTCTTCTATTTCCGGACATCCTTTGTTGTTGGCGATTCCAGGTTCATTTGGGCAGGCATCCTTGGCATCGACGATTCCATCTCCGTCGCCATCGGGACAGCCATTGACCGAGCCCGCTTCTTTTGGACACTCATCTTCTTTGTCCATAATACCATCCCCGTCGCTGTCAGGGCAGCCTTGGAACTTTTCCTGTCCGGCAACAGAAGGACAGTTGTCTTTTTCATCTATAATACCATCATTGTCACTGTCTTTTTCCTCTACCATTTTTTCTTTGGGGCCAGCATCTTCTGTTGATGTCTTTGCCATGGCATTGGACGTTGAGCTGTTACAGTCCATCCCGAAGCTTTGGTGTACTACGGGTATGTCATTTGTGGTACGTACTGCAATACCGTTACCGGTGATTACACTGCATGGAGATTGACCATAGGAAAACAAAACGGTATAAGTATAGAATACCAAAGATAGGAACAGGTACTTTTTCATAAGAAGTATAGGTTTATATTAATGATGGTTTTCTACGACGTTGATACGCATAGCAGTAACCGATCGATTGACCTGATTCTGGTCAAATGAAATCGATATCCATACGGTATTTTTCAGTATCGCTATTGAACCCGGATCATGCATTAGAAAATCTACTGCGGATCTAATACAAACTTAGCTTTTAACTATCGCCTATCTTCCTGTTCATTTTGCTTCACTCTGCGTTGACAATCCTCGGGATAGCGCTGCTATCCCTGCGGTTATCGCCTTGATTGAAACCAAAATGACCCGCGGAATCTTATACGACATTTAAAACCCAAATTTGTATAAATACCTGCAAACCGGTCGTTGCACTAAATTTTTTAAATTCACCATAGCGGTGCGATGCCAAATCCAATAAAACTCCCTTATTTATGGACATGTAAACCTTCGTTACGAAGTTCCAATGCATGATCCGGGTTGAATTGTAAATAAGATACGACTTTTGATACTCTGACACAAAAATTCGATAGAGAACATATTATGTTTTTACCTTAGCAGGTATATCCTTGGTAGTTAGTGTCATTACCAAAAAAAAACTACCAAATTTAGCTTTTGGACTTTTCTATAAGATAAGACTCCCGTTCGATATACGGTGTTGTGCGGGAGCATCGTTGCACCCAGAGTGCATTTTCCTCAGGGAGGTCGGTATTTGTGTATAAAAGTGGGTACGCTGACTTTTTGGCGTAGATTATATAGCATCTATTTATCTCGAAAGTATAGCCACATTGTCCATTATAGGTACTGGTATAGATGATGATACTCTTGTTTTTTTCAACCCTTCCTTTCCAGGCTTTTCCCAAGGCAACTTCATATCGAGTAATAATCTGCTTGATGGAAGTCGTTTTGTTCTGTATTCTCAATGAATCTACCTGATACGTACCTATATCTGTGACGATAAGGTAATTTCGGCTCAATACCTTTCCTTCGAACACCACATCATTTTTTCGTAAGGCTTTCTTGATAGCGATGGAATCAGTGCAGTCACAAGCATGGCTGACCGAAAAAAAAGAGCTTGCTACAATCGTAAATAGAAATAGGTGGTATCTCATAGCGCAAACGTTTAGGTTGAGGCTAATTCTCCATGATTCTTCAGGACCCTCAAAAATAACGATAGACTTTCAAGAGCATGATCATGAAAGTTTTGCCATTCGGTTATCAATAAAAACCGGCTTAGTTTCAAAAACGTTCGCTCTTCTATATATTCCTTTACTATATCGGGAGCTAATGAGTCGAGGGGGAGATAATTATCCTCTTTATAATGATAGTTCCATGGATTTTCGTGTACGCAGAGGTACATTCCTTGTCCGTGGAGCAGGTCCAGGTTGGTCCAGAGAAGGGCTCTCTTTTTAGATAGGGCTTCTCCTTCTAAGTGTAGTGTACTACTAAAGAAGTTTCCCCACCAGAACATATGTCTTATAGCAAAAGTACTCTGTCGGTGGAATAATCTCGGATAGTCCAAGATAAGGTAGGGGAGGTCAAGATAATTTTCTCCCCTGGATACCTTTGGACCCTTGGACAAAGCTCTCTGCGGTAAGATAGGTGAGGCTTCTTTGAGTTGTATGGAACTATGGACCGCGATATCATCCATAAGGGTATTGATTTTCTGTAATACCTTTTTTTTTGAAACCAAAAAATCTTTATCCAAAAGATAATGTAACTCTTTATTGTCAAACAACTTACAGGAATGAAATTGACACTAAAAAGTGTCGGGCTTTTGAATGATTTTCACTACGATTTCATGTGGGTCACCATCAGCATCCAACAGATGAAAAATCAGCGATGGGTTATCCTTTTGTGAGTTATTGGTAACTTCTATAACACTGGAGGAGAGTTTTTCTTCAATCTGGTCCTTGAGGTCTTCCAGTGCACCGGCAAACTCTACTTCGAGTTGACTGGGGTTATATGTTTGTGTTTTCATCTAAAAATTTTTAAGCTTCCCTTAGAGACTGTGTAAAAGTGTATTTGGGCGTTTCATCCTATTTTACAGGTATTCCAAAAATGATAACGACACCTGTACATTATTTAATGTAGCCTCTTGGGTTCATTTGACTATGGGTAAAGCATGAATTCAATATCAGTTTTCGAACAGGTCAATGTGATGACCTCTTTTGGCATATCCAAAGTATTTAAATGAGACCCGCTATTCCTATTACGTAGGCATATGCATTGGGATATTACCTTAGAGGTAAATCTATATAGGAAACAATACAATGTATACTTCGGTATCTCCATCATGCTAAAGTATAATATTTCTTTTAAGATAGGGTATTATTATAGAATATGAAATTTTATGTTAAAAAAACATGAAGCCTAAAACGAAGGAAGTACGGGTTTTGGTAGTGTAGAAAAACTCAGGGACAGTTTTTAAAGATATTATTTCAAAACTTGTTATTGTTTATTTTGAGCAGGACCGAGCGTTAAGAAAATGCCCATGAGGATTTGGCCAACGAAGGGGCAGCCTGTCGCGTGAGCATCATTGATAAAGATAGCAGGGCTATCTGCGGAAATTTTAATCCGAATTATGCATTAGTTTACCGTTTGTCTGTTTTAACCCAAAATAATCCCTTTCTATTCCGAACATAAATTGCTTCAAAATCAGCAGTTTTATGCTGCGCAGGTTTTATACAAATTTAGGTTTTAAATGTCGTATAAGATTCCGCGGGTCATTTTGTTTCAATCAAGGCGAGAACCGCAGGAATAGCAGCGCTATCCCGAGGATTGTCCACGCAGAGTGAAGCAAAATGAACAGGAAGATATGCGATATTTGAAAGCTAAGTTTGTATTACACCTTGAATTATCTACCCTACACTAAGCCTCCTCACCTAAACCACTGATTTTATTGTAATTATGCTCTCATGACGAAACCCTATTGATCATTTTGGGTTTAATGCTTTCATGAATATGCTGTAGTCGAAACCCGGTTATGAGGGCTTAAAGTGCAATACATCTTGGGCTTTCTTCAGTTCTGTGTAGTTACCGCTTCGGTTGTTTTGAAAAACGGGCCTCAAACGAAAAAACCGAAGATTACCGATAATTTGCAAGTTTTTATGGAATCAGCGAACTTATGTTTCATGAGCACTTATAGAAGTGATTCCTTTCAAAACTTCTCTTATCCATCCTCAAAACCTTGTCCAGTGGATTTCGCTTTTTGGGGGGATGATTGTCAAAACCGAATCAAGGCTGAAGCCCAAGTAAACCCACTACCGAAAGCAGCAATACAGAGTAGCGTTCCTTCTTTGATTTTGCCTTCTTGCCAAGCTTCACTCATGGCTATCGGTATGGAAGCAGCGGTAGTATTACCGTAATGCATGATATTATTATAGACTTTTTCATCCGTCAGACCTAGCTTGTCTTGGATATAGCTACTGATGCGCAAGTTGGCTTGGTGAGGAATCAACAGGTCGATGTCGTTGATGGAGCTGTTATTGGCCTCAAGCGCTTCCAAAATGACTTCATGAAATTTGACGATAGCATGTTTGAAAACCAGATTCCCGTTCATATGGACCTTGAATCCCGAAGTTTTGGTAATAACATCTGCTTGTCGCTCTTCATGAGGTCTACTGCTACCTGGGTCTTTGACATAGAGCTCTTCTGCAAAACGTCCGTCTGCATGTAGGTGGGAGCTAAGTACACCCTTATTTTTTTCTTCACTACGCTGTAGAACTATGGCACCTGCACCGTCTCCGAAAATGACTGCCGTGGAACGACCGCGGTCGCTCAGGTCCAAGGCTGTGGACTGTATTTCGGCACCTACGACCAGTATGGTCTTGTACATACCCGTTTTGATAAACTGGTCCGCTACGGAAGTAGCGTAGATAAAGCCAGAGCAAGCATTCTTGATGTCCATCGCCCCGATACCTTCCAGGCCGAGTTCTCTTTGTAGGAGTACGCCAGAGCCTGGGAAGTAATAATCCGATGTGATGGTAGCAAAAACAATAAACTCCACATCTGAAGTTTTTAGATTGGCACGTTCAAGAGCCATTTTGGCTGCTTTGGCCCCCATATTACCTACTGTATCTTGAGTATGGTCGAAAAAACGGCGTTCTTTTATACCCGTACGTTCCGTTATCCAATCGTCACTGGTATCCATTAATTGGGAAAGATCATCGTTAGTGACGATCCTGTCGGGGACATGGTGACCTATGCCGGCAATCCTTGATGTAAACATGACATGCAATTTTCTAAAAGCGGCAAATTTAATAAAATCGTAACAAAATGAGCTAACATTTGTTGGCTTATTTTTCGTATCGAAGAGGAGGTCGGCTAGCTACAGCCTTCGATTATAGAAGGCGCTATTTTGTTTTGCTGCATACCGTTTTTTAAGGCTTTCTGTAAAAAAGTGCAGGTTTTTTTCTTTTTTTTCTGTTGGTGAAAAAGCATGGCTTTATAATAGTAAATGAGGCCCATTTTGGTCCTTTGCTCCAGCATCCTATCATAATCGCTTAAGGCTTTCTTGTACTTTTGTAAAAGAAAGTAAACATAGCCTCTGTTCAGGTAAGCGAGGTTTTTACTGGGCTTATAATGCAGAGAAGCTGTAAAATCGATAATTGCCCCATTATAATCTCCCAAGGATAGCTTGCTCAGCCCCCTGTTTCTATAAGCATCCGCATCACGTGTGTCCAGTGACAATACCCTGTTCCAATCTTTGAGGGCTTCTTCATCCCGCTTTTGCTGGCTACGCAGTGTAGCACGTTTATAAATAGCTGCTATCGAGGAGCTATCCCGTTGTATATGCCGGGTATAAGCTTCTTCGGCTTTTCCAACATGGTTTTTTTCCAGATAGAGGTCGCCCAGTTTCAAAAAGGTTTTATTGGGAGCCTTATCCTCTATTTCTACTGATTTTTCATAGTAGAAGATGGCCGAATCCAACACCAATGAACGGTGGTATACCAAGGCCAGATTGTATACTGGAGCAAATAAGGCCGTATCCGCACGATAGGCTTTTCCTAGGGCATCAATACTCATCAACGTTCTTCCTTCCTGAAAATGAAGCAGACCGAGATCGGTCCAAGCTTCTGCATTATCAGGGTCCAGGTGGGTAGCACTCTCAAAATCATCTTGTGCCATTGCCATTTCTTGTTGTTCTCTACGGAGTTTGCCCTTGAGGTGATGAAGTGCCGATAGGTCTTGGTCTATTTTCTCTCGGCGACGTTGGGCATTGTCCTTATGTCCGGGAAGTTCGAGCGAACGGTAAGCTTCCAAGCGAAAATTTTTCAGGATATCCATTGCCAGATTGCAATACAATATGCCCAGTTTATTCTCTTTTAGGTCTGCATATACTTCCGCCATTCGATAGGCCGCTGCAAAGCTCTGAGGGTTGGCCTTTAGGGCCTGTTCAAAGAGGGAAAGCGCCTTGTGGTATTCTTGCTTTGATACTAATTGCTCCGCTTTTATGAGATAGGATGACTCTACCTGAGCTTGCACACTTGCTGAAAAGAACAGGGAATAAGCTCCCAAAGGTAGCAGTATGAGTAAACGTATCAATCGAAAAGGGAATAGTTGCCAAATTGATCAACGGGAGCACAGGGTTGAATAAGGCTGATGCCTTCATTTGCGACTTGATTGATACGGTGCGAAACGGTGTAGCTGCTCATTTTATCAGAAGGGTAGGGCTTGAGCATACTCAAGAGGTCCTCTTCGGTTGTGCTTTCTTTTAGCCATTTCTGTTCATTTTCCTGGTCTAGAATGGCGGGCATTCGATTATGTATAGGGCGGAGCGTGGCATTGGCGGTAGTAGTGATTATGGTAAACGTGTGTACCGTTTTTTCGTTTTCATCTTCAAATTCTTCCCATAGACCGGCAAAAGAAAAAATGTCCTTACTGTTCATGACTATACGGTAGGGCACTTTGCCTTTTTTACTGATGCGCTTCCATTCGTAAAAGCCATCAGCAGGAATAAGGCACCTACGCTTTTTCAGTGCATTTTTAAAGGTAGCTTTTTCCTTCAGGGTTTCGGTAGGGGCATTGATCAGCTTTGGACTGATGGATTTGTTCTTGGACCACCCAGGGATAGTCCCCCAATAGAAATAGGATATACCTTTAGGGCTACTATTGGCGATTATGGGAAGTAGCTGTGTCGGAGCAGCATTGTATCTCGCTTCGTAGCCCTCACTGGGTGCTGTCACATTGAAGCGTTCCGCTATTTTTTCCGCACTGGCACCTATTGAATATCTTCCTGGCATCTTTGATATTAGGAGTTGTGAAAAATAAAGCTAGTGATTTATGAGGTCAAATGAAACGCTAGAGACAGTTAACCCTACAAATGACAGCAAATCTCACATTCTCTGCCCTGCACGGATTTATCCTCTGGAAAAAATGAAATGGGCAACCTCACAGGTAATAATGGCTCCAAGGAAAATCCGGATAATGTTGAACCCAAAATAATCAATAGCCTTTCTATTCCGAACATAAATTGCTTCAAAATCAGTGGTTTTGCGCTACGCAGGTTTTACACCTTAGTGATACAAAAGCCTCTTCTCCTAAACCACTGATATTTTTGCACTTTACATCACGAAATCCTATTGAGCAATTTGGGTTGAATCGTTATGGGCAGACTTGTCATTAAGGCTTTTAGAAAATAGTGTCACCTAAGTCTATTAACCCAGAATGTTCGTTGGAACTTCGTCATGAGGACTTAAATGGCAATAGATCAGTGCGTTTTCTTGGGTTCAGCGTAGCACCGCTACGGTGAATTCAAAAAACGCATTCATTTACTGATTTGAAGTCAGTTAAGTCCGGAATAGATTTTCTAATGGACATTTTGGGATTAACCATCTTGCCCCCAAATCAATTGCGTTTGGGCATATATTACTATCATGAATATGAAACACCTTCTGGGTTGAGCATAGCACCGCTACGGATAATTCAAAAAGAACAGGTCTACTTCACTGATTTGAAGAGGCTTATTCCTCTATAGAAAAAGTCAAGCCACAGGTTCAATGAATATCATTGAGATCGATCGATGCAATGAGTCATATCGCAGATTCTTGAGTCCCATTGGAAAACAGCCCTAAAATAAAAAAAAACGAAGATTGCCGATGTTTTGATCGATTTATCGGAATCAATGATAACTGATTCATGAATACCTAATACAAACTTACATTTTATATGTCGCAGTTCTTATACAAATTTGGGTTTTAAATGTCGTACAAGATTCCGCAGGTCATTTTGGTTTCAATCAAGGCGATAACCGCAGGGATAGCAGCGCTATCCCGAGGATTGTCAACGCAGAGTGAAGCAAAATACCGGCCATTTGTATTCGTTCGGCATAGCACCGCTATGGTGAATGAAGACCGGTGGGCAAAGCTTCCGGTATGAAGCTATTTATGCGCGGAATAGGTTCTCTATTGATCATCTTGGGTTTACCTCAACTTCGTTGGCCAAACGAGCGATAACGCTGCTATCAAGTGTTTTGGATTAAAACAAAATAATCGACACAATTTTACAGGACACCTAAAACCTAAATTTGCATAAGGAGATAAACGGCACCGTAAAAAAATGCATGATTCAGGTTTAAAAGCCTCTTTACTAACGGAATATGAGAAGATTTGGTCGACCACCCTGAACCTTTACATTTCCACCAAGTATCCCCTGATGGAAAAGAGTACCTTATAGCGAATGGATTATTGCCAAGGGAAGTTTGTGCTTATATATTATTTTTTACAATATCTCTGAATCCGAGTTTAATAAACATACCTATCATGCTGGGTTGCAACAGGAAAAAAGCGAAGGGTCCAGATTGCCCCATTCTATAGAGGTGCTTTTTTTCCAGATTCCGCTGAACTGCTGCCGATAACCAATCCAATCCTTAGTGGGACCGCAGGGCATGCCCTGATAATAGATAACTATTCTTAAGCCCGTTTCAGGAGATACAAAATCGCAAGTGTAATATTCTACCCAAGCTTCAGGAGCCTTAGGTACAGCTACATAACTTTCCCATGGGCCAAACCACAGGAGAAGGGGGAGGACCATTGTTGTCATGCTATGAAAATCGTAAAAAATCACTTTTTTTGCAAGTGATTTTTATGGTATATTTATTTTTGCGCCTACTTTTTCGGGTCTTTTTCACTATAAGGTTCTAATGAAATCAAAAGCTCTTTTTTCGGACCAATAAAAACCTCCTTCTGAGCGCATGGAAAAACCACAATGCCCACCTCTGTCAGGATACTCGAAATGGACATGATCATGCTCCTTCAGTAAATCGTAAGGATAGCAGCTCTCTGATAGAAAGGGATCGTTCTTTGCATTGATGATTAGGGTAGGTACCTGTATGGCACTGACATATTTTAAAGAACTGCACTTTTCATAATAGTCCATGGCACTTTGAAAACCATGCAGTGGTGCCGTATAGCGCTCATCAAAGTCCATCAGGCAGTTTATCGCATCGATTCCGTCAAGGTCCAGTGTACCGGGCATCCTCTCGGACTTGGTTTTTATTTTTCTCGTGAGGCTCTTAAGGAAGCGTCTTGTATATATTTTATTGAAGCCATGGTACAGTTGTCGACTGCTTCCATAAAGGTCCATCGGAACAGAAAAGGTCACTGCGCTCTTAATGACTTTTGGCAATTGTCCGGCTTTTTCCCCAAGTAGTTTCAGGGTCATGTTCCCTCCCAAGCTAAATCCTATAAGATATACGGAATGATAGTTACCGGAAGCTATGCCATGATCGATTACTTCTTTAAGATCTTCTGTTTCTCCACTGTGATAAAACCGTTTTTGAAGGTTCATCTCTTCACTACAGCCTCGGAAATTCCACGCAAGGATATCATAGCCTTGAAGGGATAGATACTTTGCCATGCCCTTTATATAGGAGCGGCGGCTGTCACCCTCCAGTCCATGGGTTAGTATGACCAAGCGGTTCTTTTTGTTCTTTATCCAATCCAAATCCAGGAAATCATCATCTCGGGTAAGGATTCGTTGTCTTTCATAGTGCAGCGTTACCTTTCTGAACAAAGCAGGAAGTATCGTTTCCAAATGCTTATTGATATAGGGGAATCCCACAGTATAATCCGAATCCAATAACAATGGCGTAGAATAAAATTGGTGATAGTAGGCAAGACTACCAAAATTATTCCAATCCTGAAAGACCAAGAACTTACGGTCAGGTATATAAATAATGTGTATTTTTTTTGTGCTACTTACGTGTAAGTTGGATTCTATACGTCTTTCTATAGGATATAATGAAAGAAAAACCATAGAATTCGGGGAAGGGTCCCTGCAAAATGAATTCTGGGTTTTAGAGACTGTTTTCAGAATTGTTTTAGAATTTATGATTATTTACAATAAGCCGAGTCGGGTGTTAAGAAAATGTCCTGCGGATGGTAGCCAGTGGAGGAGCTGGCCGTCCGCATGAGCAGCATTGATAAAGATAGCTTGCTATCTACAAAAATTGTCCCTGCGAATTCTACGTGATCCTCAAAAATAAAAGATGCATTGCAAAACAGTCTCTTACTTCCCAAACCTATTATTCCATAAGTTGATAGCTTAAAAGCAACCTATTGTTGTCAAAAGATGTCTAAAGAATGAACTCTCAAAATCAGATTATGTTAAGAAAACTCAGTCTTATTATCTACATACTGCTTGCGCTGGGTAGTAGCACTGCCCTGGCCCAGCAGAAATTCACCTTGAGTGGCTATGTCCGTGATGCCAAAAGTGGAGAAGAACTCATCGGGGTTACGGTCTACCAGCCTTTGATAAAAACGGGAGTACTCACCAATACCTACGGCTTCTACTCTATCACCTTACCCGAAGGAAACTACCAATTGCAGTTTTCTTATCTAGGCTATGAACAGGTAAGCAAGGACATCGACCTTCATCAAAATAGAGAGCTCAACATCGATTTGTCGGGAAACATTCAAGAACTGTCCGAAGTAATAGTTACCGATGAGGCTATCGATGCCAATGTTAGTGCCCTGAACATGAGCAGAAACAAACTGGACATCCAGCAGCTGAAAAAACTGCCGGCACTTTTGGGAGAACCCGATGTCATCAAAATGGTTCAACTGTTACCGGGAGTGATTTCGGCGGGAGAAGGCACTTCCAGTTTTTATGTACGTGGAGGAAGCGCCGATCAGAACTTGATACTGATCGATGAGGCACCCATTTACGACCCGTCTCATCTGTTCGGTATCGTATCCGTATTCAATGCAGATGTTATCAAAGACTCCGAACTTTACAAAGGAGGTATACCTGCTCGCTTTGGTGGTAGGCTGTCCTCTATATTGGACGTACAGACCAAAGATGGAAACAATAGGCGTCTGGGCGGAGTGGCACGTTTAGGTTTGCTGAACTCTGGACTTATGCTGGAGGGACCTATAAAAAAAGAAAAGAGTTCTTTCATTTTATCCGCAAGGAGATCCAATATCGACTTCTATCAAAAAATAGCAAAGGAGGACAATACGGTCAGCTTTCATGATATCAATGCTAAGGTCAACTGGAAACCTTCCAATAAAAACCGAATCTACGTTGCGGCGTATTTTGGGCGTGATGTTTTCGATTTTGGTTCGGACTTTGGCTTTGACTGGGGGAACAAGACAGTTACGCTTCGCTGGAACCATCTTTTCAACGAACGCATGTTCTCCAATACTTCACTGATAGCCAGTAACTTTGATTATGGACTGACGCTGGTCGACCCTGTTCAGGGTTTCGAATGGGTTTCCGAATTGACAGAATATACGTTCAAAGAAGATCTATCCTATTTCATCAATCCCCGAAATGAACTCTCGGCGGGCTATCATGTCACTTATAGGAAGTTTTCTCCCGGCATTATCCGTCCCAATGATAGTAATTCTATCTTCAAAGAGACCAAACTACAAGGGCTTTTTGCTTTGGATCATGCACTCTACATAGGTAATCAACAAAAAGTCAACGAAAAACTGAGCCTGAAGTATGGACTTCGTCTGTCGGTATTTCAAAATATCGGCGCAGGCACGGTGTATACCTATGCCGATAGGAGGGACAATATCAATATCCAAAGGATAGATAGTATCAATTACGATGGATTCGAGAATATCAAAACCTATATCAACTTAGAGCCTCGCTTTGCCGCTAGATACCTACTTGGCCTTCATAGTTCCTTGAAGTTTTCTTATAATCGTATGGTACAGAATACTCACCTGATCTCTAGTGGGACGGTTCCTATTCCCTTCAATACATGGCATCCAAGTTCGCCCCATCTAAAGCCTCAACTGGCCGATCAGTTGACCCTCGGTTATTTCAGAAACATCAGCAACAATAGTGTGGAACTTTCAGCGGAGACTTATTATAAGAATATGGAAAATGTCACCGACTTTGCCGACAATGCGTCCATATTTTTCAACGAGGACTTGGCCACTGAGTTCAGGCAGGGTCGGTCTTGGTCCTATGGACTGGAACTCATGGCCCGTAAAAAAGAAGGGCTACTGTCGGGTTTTGCCAGCTATACTTGGTCCAAAACCCAAAGGGACATCTCTGGGGTCAACTTGAACAGAACCTTTTTTGCCAATCACGACCGCCGTCATGTCTTTAATGTAACAGCAGCTTATGAGCTCAATGAACGCTGGTCCCTAGGGGGCAATTTCACCTACAGTACAGGCCGGCCCCTGACCATTCCCGCTGGACGGTATGAGTATGGTGAGGGTTACAATGTAGATTTGATAACAGAAAGAAACGGCTACAAACTACCTCCGCTACACCGCATGGACGTATCGGCGACCATGACCCCAAAGAAGAACGGAAGCCGGAAATGGAAGTCGAGCTGGGTGTTTGCATTGTACAATGTCTACAGTCGGCAAAACCCCTTTACCGTATACACCCGATTGCGTCAGGATGAGGACGGTAACCTGTTAGGAGATGGTACCGAAAAGGAAGCTAGACTGATTTATCTTTTCCCCATACTTCCCTCCATAACCTATACTATTGAGTTTTGATTTTCACAACATCATTGAACAGAGTTTATAACAGGCGCATAAACCATCATTACATGAAAAAACATAACACCTTTTGCTCAATGACTACCACTGTCCTAAAGGCACTTGTAGTATTACTGATAGTCACCTCTTGCGAAAAAACCATCGAACTGGATGTGAAGCAAACCGCTCCTCAGGTGGTCATCGAGGGATTACTTACGGATAAAGAGGGAATGCAATATGTCAAAGTGGGTCAGACAGTTGGTTTTTATACCACTGGCTCCACACCGAGGATAACCGATGCTATGGTCGCCGTCAGTGATGACGAAGGAGAGCGTATGGTTTTTGAACATAATCCCAATGACCATCCCGATTCTTTAGGTTATTATTTGCCGGACCCTTCTTATAAAGGGGAAATCGGTCATACCTATACACTGAGTGTCACGATAGGAGAGGACCTGTATACCGCATCGGACAAGCTGCTGCCCGTTACGGAGATAAGCGCTTTGACCTCAGAAATCAACGATGAGGAACGGGAATACCTTCGCGAGAACAATATCGACGGACCTATCGAAAGGGAGCGTTACCATGAGGTTTTTCTTTTTGCTGAAGAGCCACAGGAAAGAAAGGATTTTTACCTGTTCAAGTTCTATCGAAATGGACAGGTCCTACGGGATGACGACAATGAAATCTATGTCGTGGACGATACCAGTTTGGGGGAAAGTATCGATGACATACCTATTGCCGGTTTTTTTGCACCCCGGGAAGTGGCTAGAGTGGAGATGTTCAGCATTACCCGACCCGGCTTCCTCTATTACCAGGACCTAACGAATATTTTAGGAAACGATGGAGGGATGTTCAGTCCACCACCGGCTAACCCTAGGAGCAACCTAAGTAATAACGCGCTCGGGTTCTTTCAGGTCAGCGCGATAGCGGTAAGTACTTTCGTCATACCTTAGAGACTGTTTTGAAGGACGTTGTTTTGGAGTTTGGTATCGCTTGTCCTCGATAAGAACGAACGTGAAAATAATATCCTGAGGACTTAGCCAGTGAAGGGGCCAGCTTGCCGCGTGGGCCATGGACGAAAATAATACAAATTTGGATTTTACATGTCGTATAAGATTCCGCAGGTCATTTTTTTTCAATCAAGGCGATAACCGCAGGGATAGCAGCGCTATCCCGAGGATTGAAGCAAAATGAACAGGAAGATCTGCGATATTTAAAAGCTAAGTTTGTATAACTTGCGATTTGCGGATATTTCAACCCGGATCATGTGTTGGAACTTCGTAATGAGGGTTTACATATCCATAAATCAGGGAGTTTTATTGGATTTAGCATAGTACCGCTATGGTGAATTCAAAAAACGTAGTACAACGACCGGTTTGCAGGTATTTAGATCCGCAGTAGATTTTTCAATGCATGATCCGAGTTCAACCCAAAATGATCAATAGAGAACCTATTCCGCGCACAAATAGCTTCCTACCGGAAGCTTTGCCCACCGGTCTTCATTCACCATAGCGGTGCTATGCCGAACGAATCCAAATGGCCGGTATTTTGCTATTTATACGCTCATCACGATTTCTATCGATCAATTTGGGTTCAATGAAACCTTGGGCCGAAAGACTACCGCTGCAATGAGCTTAGTGGAGAAATCTCAGAGTTTGACGTGAATGCCACTCCTGCAAATTTCATGCGATCATTAGCAATCAATAAATGCATACGAAAATAAAACATACATTTTCAAATAGTCTCTTGGCCTTTGAGTCCGCGGCTAAACCCAAATTGATCAATAGGATTTTATCATGAGAGCATAATTGCAATAAAATCAGTGGTTTAGGTGAGGAGGCTTTTGCATCATTAAGGTATAAAACCTGCGTAGCATAAAACTGCTGATTTTGAAGCAATTTATGTTCGGAATAGGAATGCTATTGATTATTTTGGGTTAAAAGTTGCCAAGTTGACGTTTGGGTATAAAAAGTGAGGAAAGCTCGATATGAAATAGTATCAAGTTGAAAAATTAGTATTAATTTAAGCCAAATCAACGGATAGGTTCGTTGTATTAGGGAAAGACATTTAAGGGTCATGATGTTTTACCCTAACTCCGTTTCTAGGGTATTGATTTGGTTTTTGTTTTAGAACTAAACCTCAGTAGGGAGTCTTGTACGAACTTGACCGGTTTCTAATCAACATCTTCTTTGAATTGAGTAATGCTGGTTAAGGATCATGCCATGTCTTTTTAGTTTGTAGGGTTATGGTGACTTCAGCATGTTGTGGACTTGTCAAAAATATCAAACTGATGTTTCTACCTTCGTATGATGGATACCGACGCTATAGAGATGATGCTTATGTCAGGTGTATTGGGGGTTTTTGTGATGGATTATTCATCGATATGTACCCGATTCATTATGTTTGAGTATAGGTCTCGATACTAAAATTCAAATACACGCGAAAGAAGGATATAGAAAAATGAATGAATATTTGTCAGAACGGCTTCGTACAATAACGATACTTAACTTTAAATATATAAGATATCTGATTTTCTTGACGCTATCTGTGGGTGTATCGATAGGGTCGTTTTCTACGGCAAAGTGTCAGGGCATTCTGACCAATAACCCTCCCGGAACGCGCTGGATGCAGGTCAATACGCCCGGTTTTAAGGTCATCTACCCTCGGGGTTTCGATAAGGAAGGTCTTCGGGTGGCGAATGTACTACAGCATATCCAAGGCCCTGCGGCCAAGTCTATGGGGAAGTTGCCCCATAAAGTGCCGATTGTATTGCAGAATGCCAATGTTATTTCCAATGGTTTTGTTACACTCTCTCCAAGAAGGTCCGAGATTTATACCACTCCACCGCAAGACTATAATTTTCTAGGTACCAATGAGTGGCTGGACTTCGTTACACTCCACGAATACCGCCATATTGCTCAGTTTCAGCATAGCCGTCAGGGCTTCAACCGATTGTTCTACTACCTTTTTGGGCAGAACGCACAGGCAGCGATGGCTTTTGCCTCCGCACCGCCATGGTTTTGGGAAGGAGATGCTACCACTATTGAGACCGCTCTGACGCACAGTGGAAGGGGCAGGATTCCGTTTTTCGACCGTATCTATCGCTCCAATCTCATGGAAGGTCTATCTTTCGACTATAACAAGCAGCACCTAAGGTCTTTCAAACATTGGGTACCGAACCACTATGTTCTGGGTTATCACTTTGTAAATCATCTCCATCGAAAAACAGGAAACCCCGATATCATGGGAGATATTTCAGGGAGAGCCTTTCGGTGGCCTTTTATTCCTTTCACCTTTGCTAATGCCATGAAAAAGGAAACGGGCAAAACCATGGTCCGCAACTATGAGGAGATGATGGTAGAGCTGAAAGAAATTTGGGGCCAACAACAGGCTTCTCTGACATTGACCCCATTTAAAACACTGAACCGACGTAATCATACCGCTTTTACGGAGTACCAGTTTCCACAGGAGCTCGAAGACGGACGTATAGTGACGATGAAGTCGGGAATCGGAGATATACAGCAATTGGTCACCATAGATAAGAATGGTATAGAAGAGAGCGTATTCACTCTGGGCATTGTCAACGGTAGCGCTATGTTGTCCGTTGCGGGCAACAAAGTAGTGTGGAACGAATATCACTTTGACCCAAGATGGAGAATCAAGACCTACTCGGTCATCAAAACTTATGATGTAACCACTAAAAAATTAACGGTACTGACCCGAAAATCGCGCTATCATGGTGCTTCTCTGTCTCCTGATGGTACGAAGATAGTCACTACACAGACCGATGCACAGCATCGGCACACTTTGATTATCCTGGATGCAGTCTCGGGAGAAGTGATCAAGAGTTTTCCCAATACGGAAAATGCCTTTCTATCCATGCCCAGATGGTCTGAGGACGGAAAATCGATCGTACTTCTAAAGACCGTGGCCAATGGTAAGGAGGTCGTTGAACAGCCTATGGATTCTGGAGCAGAGAAAGTCTTGATTCCTGCCACACACGAGAATATCGGTCATCCAGTGCTATCCGATAATTATCTTTTCTATAATACTGCTATAACTGGTATTGATAATATTTTCGTCATGGATAGATCTACCGGACAGCGGTATCAGGTGACCTCTAGTAAGTATGGAGCCTATAATCCTATGATGAACAAGGATGGGCTGCTCTACTACAATGAACATACCCGTAATGGTATGGATGTGGTCAAAGCTACCTTTGCTATCGATAATTGCCTACCTATCCGTAAAATCCGAACCATTGAGGATAGCTATTACGAACAGTCCGTGACCCATGAGGGGAACGAGACCCTACTCGATACAGTGCCGCAAGTAGCCTATCCGGTAAAAAAATACAGTAAGCTAAAAGGTCTTGTCAATCCTCACAGTTGGGGCCCACTGTTTACCAATAGTCTGGTACAATGGCAGTTCGGTCTTTTCTCTCAGGATATCCTTAGCAATGTAGGTGCAGCCGTAGGTTATAATTACAATATAGAAGATCGTGATGGTCTGGGCTTTGCTCGAATCAGTTATCAAGGTTTTTACCCTATTATCGACCTAGAGTTCATCAAAGGAAAAAGAAATTCGGATAGAGGTACTTTTCTAGGTCAGCCTCTAGAGTTCGAATGGAAGGAAAAGGGTGTAGAAGTTGGGTTTAGAGTACCATTGCTATTCACCAATTCCAAGTTTTTGAGACAATTGCAGATCGGGAATGCACTTGGACTGCGTGAAATAGACGATTTTGAGAGTAACCGAAGTGGAACAAGTCGCTTTGTTCCCTTCAATAGGGATAACACAAGTCTTTTCTTTCGTGATGAGCTGAGCAATGGCAAACTGTTATCCAATCGCTTTACACTTAGTTACACTCGTCTACTGAAACGTAGCCTCCGCGACCTGAACAGTAAATGGGGACAACGCTTCAGGGTAGAACATTATAGCACACCTTATGGAGGAGACTTTTCAGGAAGTCTCCTGGCGGCACGTTCCGATTTTTTCTTTCCGGGTTTGATGAAACACCATTCATTGTTTTTCAATATAGCGCATCAGCGCAGAGCAGAAGGTACAACAACCAATGGTTTCAATCGAGAAAGCTTGATACAGGACAGGTATTATTTCAATAACAGTATCCCTAGGCCAAGAGGTTTCTCTTTGCCCAACGATGAGGTGTTCACCACGATACGAAGTAATTACTTGTTTCCTCTGGTATATCCTGATTTTAGTATAGGGCCACTGCTCAATATCAAGCGGGTAAAGGTCAATGCATTTGCAGATTATGGTCGGGGAAGCGGGCAGAACATTTTCGTCAGAAGCGACGATACCAATGTCTTTGCTACACAAGATTTCCAAATCGATCAGTTCTCTTTTGGCGGGGAATTGTTGTTCGATATCAATCTGATGCGCTTTCCGACAGATTTCGAGATAGGAGTAAGAGCAGTACATACCGATACCAATGGCTTTGAAATCCAACTTCTACTTGGCAATATCGGGCTATGAGTAGTTTAAGACACTGTTTTTGAGTAAGTTGTGATTGATTTTCAGGGCGTGTTATGGGTGTTGATATATGGCTACAGAAAAGAGATTGAAATAATGCACTATTAAAAAAAATAATTTGTTTGATAAAGGGATAATTACGGTTATTTTTGATCCTCAAACTATAGAAAAAGAAAATTATGGCGGAAATAATAAAGATGCCGAAAATGAGCGATACCATGGAAGAAGGTGTCATCGCAGCTTGGTTGAAAAAAGAAGGTGATACTGTCAAGTCGGGAGATATTCTGGCCGAAGTGGAAACCGATAAAGCTACAATGGAACTGGAATCTTACGAAGATGGTGTGCTATTGCATATCGGTGTGCAGGAAAAAGATGCAGTACCGGTAGACGGTGTCATCGCAATTATCGGCGATAAAGGAGAGGATATAAGCGAGTTGTTGAAACAGATAGAATCGGGAGAGGATAGTAATTCTTCCTCTTCGAAAGCACCGGAAGCAGAAGTTTCTGAAGAGACTCCTGAATCTATCGATACCTCAGATATCAATGCTTTTCTCATCACTATGCCAAAGATGAGCGATACCATGACCGAAGGAACTATCGCGGCATGGTTGAAGAAGGAAGGCGATGAGATCAAGTCAGGAGATATCTTGGCGGAGGTAGAGACCGATAAGGCTACGATGGAGCTGGAAAACTATGAAGACGGAACACTACTCTACATAGGACCCAAAGAGGGCGATGCCGTGGAGGTAGATGCTGTCATTGCTATTGTTGGTGAGAAAGGTGCTGATTTCCAAACCTTGCTCAAAGCACATGAGAACAAGTCAAAAGCCTCTGATTCCAGAGCTGAAAAGACAGAAACAAGAAAAGACGCTACAGCAGATTCCGGTAGTGCAGCCCCAAAAGCAGCGCCTACTGCGGTAGATAATACCCCTTCTTCCAGTAATGGTAGGGTAAAAGCTTCTCCTCTGGCCAAGAAACTGGCCGAAGAGAAAGGCTATGACATATCCATGATTCCCGGCTCGGGCGACCATGGACGTATCGTAAAAAGAGATGTGGAAAGCTACGTGCCCAAAACTGAAAGCACCTCTGCTGTATCTAGCGACAAAGTGGAAAGTAACGGAACCGCTCCTATAGCGCTGCCACAGGTAGTGGGCGAGGAGAGTTTCGAAGAGCAAAGCCTTTCGCAGATGAGAAAGACCATTGCTAAGCGACTTTCCGAGAGTAAATTTACGGCACCTCACTTCTATGTGACCATGGAAATCAACATGGACAAAGCAATAGAGGCAAGGAAAAGTATGAATGAAATAGCTCCCGTGAAGATTTCATTCAATGACATGGTCATCAAGGCTACGGCCGCAGCTCTACGCCAGCACCCGGATGTCAATGTCTCTTGGCTAGGCGATAAACTAAGGAAAAATCATCATATCCATATAGGAGTGGCCGTAGCCGTTCCCGAAGGCCTATTGGTCCCCGTTATCCGATTTGCAGATAACAAGTCATTGTCACACATTGGTACCGAAGTGAAAACGCTGGCCAAAAAGGCATTGAACAAACAGCTACAACCTAACGAATGGGAGGGCAATACCTTTACCGTTTCTAATTTGGGAATGTTTGGAGTCGAAGAATTTACCGCTATCATCAATCCACCGGATGCCTGTATCCTAGCTATAGGAGGGATAAAATCCGTACCCGTAGTTAAGAATGGTGCAGTAGTACCCGGCAATACCATGAAAGTGACCCTTTCCTGTGATCACAGAGCAGTAGATGGGGCCGTAGCAGCAGCATTCCTCAAAACACTCAAAGGATTATTAGAGGACCCTGTAAGAATATTGATCTGATAAGACAGACCATAAAAGGAAAGTATATAACTCACCATGAGTGCATAGTAAAGTATAAGAGAGGCTGCCTTTAGGACAGTCTCTTTTGTTTTGCGATAAGTAGTTAACCCAAAATGATCAATAGCCTTCCTATTACGAACATAAATTGCTTCAAAATCAGCGGTTTTATGCTGCGCAGGTTCTTCACCTTAACAATACGCTAGGCCTCATCACCTAAACCGCTGATTTTATTGCACTTTATGCCCTCATTACGAAATCCTATTGATCAATTTGAGTTTAACCCATATTCTGGTCCATAAAACTCATGTCAGATTTATACTCAAGAAAAAGTGAAATGGGAAATTCGTGTTTCAACAAAAACAGAAAAATCCTGCATGGGTACAATTTCATTGGTCGATTGGTCATTGGGGCCGCTCTGACCGACAAAGAGCTTTCGCAATCATTTTCAGTCTGTCCCAGAACAATTTCATTTGGGTTTAAATATCTGAAAATCAATAAAATGAAGGTGTTTGTTGAATTCACCGTAGTAGTGCTGCATAAAACACAAAAAAAACTGATCTATGGCTACTGAAGAGACTGTTTTGACAGCTATTATTAAAATTTATTATCGCTTATTTAGTAGCGATGTGAGCGAGAAAATAATGTCCTGAGAATTTAGCCAGCCGCTGAAAGGGCTAGCCGCGTAAGCCATGGACAAAGATAACAGCTGCTATTATGAGGGTTTTCAACTCAAAAGGGGCAAAGGAGTAGGTAGATATGCGAAATTTAAGAGCTACATTTGTATTGATGGTAATGGTGTTGTGCTAAATCCAATACAAACCAAGATTTGTTGCCAATTATACCCTCGTTATCATGATTTGGGTTCAAACTGAAGATAACACAAGAATTTTCTATAGAAGGAAAGTTTTTATACAGATGTTGGGTGCAATAGGAGACAACAGAATGAAAATGTAAGATTCTTACCTTTGCATAGAATACAATTGTTGAATGAAAATAGACATAGAAAAATATAATCCTATAATAAAATCAGCGGTCGAATTATTTTGGAATACCCGAAATAATCAAACAGGTAAACAAGCGAAAAGTAATACTTCCGATACGGGAAACAGAAGTGCAGTAACGGGTGGAAAACAACTCGATGGTTTTTTGGAATTACTATGTCAAGTAGCTATAGATATTGGGATTCCCAAAGACTGCTTATACACTAAAGGAAATCATATTCCAGGTTTCTTTAGACCAACAAAAGATTGGGATTTCCTTATAATTTCCCCTAACAAAAAATTGATTTCGGTAATTGAATTGAAATTTCAAGTCGGTTCTTTTGGTAACAATTTCAACAATCGAACAGAAGAACCCTTAGGTAGTGCTGTTGACTTATGGACTGCATTTAGAGAAAAGCATACCCAAATCAGACCGCACCTTGGGTTGGTTATCTAATGCTCGTTGAGAAATCCGAAAAATCTACTAAACCAGTTAGAGTTAGTGAACCACACTTTAAAGTGTTATTGTAGGAGCGGACTCATTTTTCAAAGTGAACTGGCCAAAAAAATTATAGAAAGAATTCAAAACAATAAAAAATAAGCTGAATATGAAGAAGATAAGGTCAACAACAGTGCTGGCAGTGGTCCATAACGGAGAAGTAGCCATAGGGGCGGATGGACAAGCGACTATGGGTGACTATGTGGCAAAGAGCAATGTCAGGAAAATAAGAAAACTACAAAATGGTAGTATCGTCACGGGCTTTGCCGGGTCTACGGCTGATGCATTTACCCTGTTGGAGCGCTTCGACGAAAAACTGAACAGTTATGGTAGTAATATGAAGCGAGCGGCTATTGAACTGGCTAAGGACTGGCGTACAGACCGCTACCTTAGAAAGTTGGAGGCGATGTTGATAACAGCGGATAAGGATGAGTTACTGGTCGTTTCGGGTACTGGGGATGTTTTGGAGCCGGATCATCAAGTGGCCGCTATTGGGTCGGGAGCCATGTATGCCCAATCTGCCGCTTTGGCATTGAAAAAACATGCCAAGGAGTTGACAGCCGAGGATATTGTCAGGGAAAGTCTGCATATAGCTGCGGATATCTGTATCTACACTAATCATAATTTGATCATTGAGACGATATCTTAAGTAATAAAACCGCGGAAAGATGGTACTGACAATATATCACAACCCCAGATGTAGCAAAAGTCGACAGACCTTAGCTTTGATTCAAGAAAGTGGAGAAGAAGTAGAGATTGTAAAATACTTGGACAATCCGCTGAACAAAAATGAGCTTAAGGAAATCATAAAGCGATTGGGGGTTCTACCCATCGATTTGATACGAAAAGGAGAAAAGGTCTTCAAAGAACAGTATAAGGGCAAACAGATGACCGTAGAAATAGTGTTAGAGGCACTGGTCACTGATCCTATACTTATGGAAAGGCCCATCGTGGTAAGAGGCGATAGGGCGATTATAGGGAGGCCTCCCGAAAATGTGAAGTTACTATTGTAGGTGAAAAGCAAAAGTCGTAGGTATACATCTGCCTACGAATGATTTAACCTAAATTGATCAATAGGATTTCGTAATAGGAAGGCTATTGATCATTTTGGGTTTAAAAAACGGATAACTGCTGAATCAATCGTTGTCCAATATAGTGGCAATGGAAAACTTTACCTCGGAACTTGCCCCTTCCAATTGCTCGATATTAAGTCTGAACTTTTCGTCTATCTCCTTAACATTATCCTCTCTGGTAATGACCTCAAGGGTAGCACTGGTGCTGCCGGGAAGAAATTTGATCACTTTGGAAGCAAAGCCTGTATAATCCAGTCCATTTTGGGCTACAATATTGTCCGTGGAGGCAATCAATGTTACCTCGTTTTCGCTACTCTTGCTCAGCTCAAATTCAAACTTCATGACATCACCTTCAACTGTTTCGGGACTGTTAAAGGTAAGTTTTGGAATCTCTGTGTTATCACCACTACCTCCTCCGTTTTCATCCTCCTCATCAGTAGTGTTACCGTCTGTCCGCGACGCAGCCGATATGATGGGAGCATTCTCCTCATTCTCCTCATTGCAAGCTTGGAAAGTAAGGCAGAGCAAGCCTATCGCATAAACGGATAAGGTCAATTTTCTTAAAATAATCATAATTGTATGCTTTAGTAAAAAATGCATTAGCCAACTGAAATTTAAAAATTACTCTAAGTTACTGATTTTTAAATGATTATGAAATAAAGTGACCTTTTTTTGCTTTATAAAGTACAAAGAATCTAATTCGGTCATACCTGCTTCCTGAACTAAAGTCACTATGGGGATAAGTATTGACCCAAATGATGTATTATACTCAACAAAAAATGAAATGGGAAATTTGAAGTTCTGTAAGCCTTGGACGAATCCTACATTTTGTTGACCGGTCATTAGTTGATTGGTCATTAAGACCGTTCCGGGCAGAACAGCGTTTTCTTGATTCTTTCAATATGTCCCAAAACAATTTCATCTGGGTATAATACAAATTTAGGTTTTAAATGTCGTATAAGATTCCGCTGGTCATTTTGTTTCAATCAAGGCGAGAACCGCAGGAATAGCAGCGCTATCCCGAGGATTGTCAACGCAGAGTGAAGCAAAATGAACAGGAAGATATGCGATATTTGAAAGCTAAGTTTTTATAAATCAACGTTTATCTATTTTAACCCAAAATGATCAATAGCTTCCTACTGCCGTTGACTTAAGAGAGGTTGTATTTGTAGGTTGATTGGATTTCCGTTAAATTACCTTCCAGGTACATAGCCTGAATATCTGATTTCAAAACTTTATGAAAACCTGACCGATGAAGAATTTATCAACACGCACAGGCTTGGAGAGTCTGATTTCGAGCGTGAGCGTATTTTTTCATTCAAGTCATTGGTAATCTATCAGTTATTCCGTTCCTCTAGGAGCATCAACGGAGAGCTGACCTCTTTCTTTGAGGACTGCCCTGATACCTTCATCCCAAGTAAGAGCGCCTACAGCAAGGCACGCAGGAAGCTTTGCTGTAGTTGTTACGATAGCCTTAACGGAATGCCGGTCGGTTCCCTGCCCGACAATAGGCACTGGCAGGGCCACAGGGTACTTGCCGTGGACGGCTCCACGCTGAAATTGCCCGCTTCAAAAGAATGCACCGAAGAGTTCGGGGAATACGACATGGGCCGTGGGGGACACTCTAGGAAGACCTGTATGGGGCGCATTTCGATGTGCTACGATGTACTGCACAAAATGGTCCTTGACGATACCCCGGACAATAAGTCAGTACAAGAGGAATGACCATTGTCAAGGGAGTAATACTATTCAGATGTGAAGCCTTTACTTATTCAAGTTTAAAAATTAGCACTTTCCCTATCGATATTTTTCTGTAAGGTCAATTCCAAACTGTCCAAGTCGAGGCATAAGAGGTGTCCGTATTCACTACTCATGTCTCGAAACACAGCTCCATTGTCCAGACAGATACTTTTTTTTGAATCAATCATTGTTTTTATCTTCTTCAGCGGCGTAGGCGTATGCCCATGTATCAATCTCTTGTTTCCAAGTTTTTCATCGTCTATAGGAGCATTGCGTATCCATAACATATCGGCATAAGCTGTCAAAAACTCGGGTTTGGAAAAATTAAAGCCAGCATGTGCTAGGTAATAATCCGGTAATTCCAGATAATAAGGTAAGCCCTGTAGAAAATCTTTGTACTTGCGATTGATACGATGGCCATCATCGCACAATTGTATGATCCAATCATCTTTATACCATAGCAAGGTCTCGTTCTCTTCTTTGATAATCGCATCAATTAACGACTGCTCATGATTTCCTCTCAAAGCAAACACTTGAAAACCAAATTCCTGAAGTTTTAGAATATGGTCGAGAACTCCCTTGCTATTTGGACCTCTATCGATATAGTCTCCTAAAAGAAAAAGCTGGTCGGCCTTTCGAAGGTCAATTTGTGTCAACAAAGCTAAAAAAGTGTCCAAGCATCCATGGATGTCAGGTATTGCATATCTTCTTCCCTCAAAAGGCACAGGTACTACTTTAAATGGAGTGAACGAACCATTTACATTGCTGGCGGACATACTCAATTATTAATCAATAAATTTTAAAGGAAAATGAATTTAGGGCTTATGGCAACGGCTAATATAGATAATTTGTTTCACGACCATACTATTGGATATGAAAATGATCTCCATTTTTTTGTAATCACAATACGTACACCTCTTGTATTTTACAGGAAAAGAAAAAGAAATGATAGGGTATGCTGCTGTATACCAGCTATATGTATATAAATAACTCTTTCGGGATAAATTAAGGTACTGATTTGGTCATACTGCGATACGCTGTGAAATAAACCAATGCAACTATTTTGTGGAGAAGAGGGGAAAGTATTTAACCCAAAATGTTCGTTGGAACTTCGTCATGAGGACTTAAATGGCAATAAGTCAGTGCGTTTTCTTGGGTTCAG
>CANLOE010000080.1 GCA_947492745.1 uncultured Cyclobacteriaceae bacterium
ACTCCAGAAGAGTTTAGTAAAATCAATTATTCAAAATGTGCTTAACTTATTGTCCAGTTTTTTATTGCAATTCCAGCATGTCATTCAAGGTGTAAGACCTGCGCAGCGTAAACCTCTGATTTTGAAGTGATTTACGCTTGTAATAGGAGGGCTATTGATCATTTTGGGTTCAACGCGGAATCCCTGAGACGCACATCATATTTTATGATTTTTCAAAAAATTAGCTGTATTTTTAGTAACTACCTTTTATGAGACAGATATTTTAGTATAAAATTTTTTAGTATCAAAATCAGTAACCTATGAACATCAACCTTCAGTTACATAGAATTTTGCTTTTAATACTTCTGTTATTGACATTTGTTCCTACTGGCACAAGCAACGTCAGGGAGGATAATATCGGCAAAGGGAAGCCTATTAACACGATCAGTCCTGTCTCCAGAGTATCCATTTGCTCAGCTAACGGAGCCAACGACTCACATAGTATAATACCTTTGCAGCTTCAGATAACCCATTTCTTTTCGACATTGTTGGATACCAAAAGTTTTCCGGCCAGATGGCAATGCGGTGACTGGTCAACTTTTCATGGCTGGCTATATATCCTTTCAGACCTGACGACCTGGCTGGCCTATTTTGCCATTCCAAGTATCCTTCTCTTTTTCATATACGAACGAAAACAGTCTGCTAGGTACCATAAGATTGTTGTTTACTTTATACTTTTTATCCTCTTCTGTGGTGCCACCCATTTGCTTGATGCCATCATTTTTTGGATCCCAGTGTATAAATTGAGTGCGCTTATAAGGTTCAGTACCGCCATCATTTCGATGGTAACGGTTTTTTCATTGGTCAGCGTCATGCCTGAAGCCATGAAGTACAAAAGCCCGGCTGAAACGGACAAAATTGTGGTGGAGCTTACCCAGGCAAATGAGGACTTAAAAAAAGAGATACTATTAAGACAAAAGGCAGAACAACAGGTACAAGATTTAAATGAAGTTCTGGCTGAGAAAGTCAAGGAGTTGGAAGCGTTTTCCTACTCCGTTTCCCATGACCTACGGTCTCCACTGCGTGCTGTCCATGGGTTTGCCAAGGCATTGACAGAAGACAACTATGATCACCTTAACGAGGAAGGCAAGGACTATTTGAACCGCATTAACAAGGGGGCTATCCGGATGGGGCAATTAATTGATGATATGTTATTGCTTTCCCAGATTTCAAAGAAAGAGGTGAACGCGGATGACGCAAATGTCTCCTTGCTGATGAACGAGGTAGTGACGGAAGCCAAAAACAGTCACAAAATCGCACACTATGATTTTGACATTCAGGAGGGGCTTATAGCAAGCTGCGACATCAGGCTAGTAAGGATAGCCATTGAAAACCTGGTGAACAATGCTATCAAATTCAGCGCCAAAGCCTTGAACCCTAAAATTGAATTTGGACGAAACATGGAGGCTGATGGACAGCCTTTCTATATCAAAGATAACGGGGTTGGTTTCAACATGGAGTTTTCAGGAAAATTGTTCAGCCCTTTCCAGCGGCTTCACAGTAAGAAAGACTTCCAAGGTACAGGGATAGGATTGGCTATAGTCGGGCGAATAATAACCAAACACAACGGCCGTATTTGGGCTGAGAGCAGCCTAGGGAAAGGGGCAACATTTTATTTTACATTTAACCCAAAATGATCAATAGAGAACCTATTCCGCGCATAAATAGCTTCATACCGGAAGCTTTGCCCACCGGTCTTCATTCACCATAGCGCTGCTATGCCGAACGAATCCAAATGGCCGGTATTTTGCCATTTATACGCTCATCACGATTTCTATCGATCAATTCGGGTTAAAGGGGCTTTACAAAAATTGTCTGTTCCGCTACTGAGCAATGGTGCCATGGCCTACTTTGAGGTCATGTCCTTGTTGCCGGGAGTTGCCATCATAGGGGGCTATGCCCTTCTCCATCACAACTTCGGTTCATCGTGGTGAGTAGCCAGTACTATCGCTCAGATCGCCTTATGGTTTTTTACCACTGGAAGCAGCAGTGATAAGTATGGTGTACGGCATAATGGAATTGATATCGGCGGGTATAGTCGGGGTCAAAATGTATCGGAAAAAGAAAGGCTAAGCGAGGCTCGAAAGCCATTAGAGGAATAACGCGGTATCATGAAATATCTTGTTACCCGTCTGACAAAAAGTGATGTCCTGCCCTCTGAACGATAAGCAATCTTTGGGACTCTTATCTGAATAGAGTAAGGCCCGCGAAGTCCCGAAATAAGACAAAAATAGATGACGTGTGCCATTATCAACCCTCCATTACAGGCATACCCCTTAATACAAATCACCAAAATCAATTTGACTTTAGAATCTTGTCATGCACATTTGGATACTGTTTTGAAATTGTATTTAAATTTGTTATCACTTATTTTGAATAGGACTAAACCCAAAATGTTCGTTGGGACTTCGTCATGAGGACTTAAATAGCAATAAATCAGTGCGTTTTCTTGGGTTCAGCGTAGCACCGCTACGGTTAATTCAAAAAGCGCATTCAGTTACTGATTTGAAGCCAGTTAAGTCCGGAATAGATTTTCTAATGGACATTTTGGGTTTAATATACTTTCAAATCGAAAATCGGTAATACGGTTCATTGACCTTTGATGAAAGCAGCGAATTATCATTTCATGAACACCATTGGAATAAATCCAAATAGTGTAAAAAACGCATTATCCCAGTTGAACCAAGCTATAGGAAGAAAAGGCAGGCACCCTGTATATCATCGGTTACAGATAGAAATATTTAGTGGAGGAAAGGTCGAGTGCTTTTTTGATCAGATGTGCTTCCTCTTCCTCAAAGGGAAGCTTCAGGGCCATTTCCTGACCTTTGGAAGTCATTTTGGCCCATGTTTTTTGAAGAATGGCAATGATTTTTTCTTCACTCTTGGTCTTGGCAAACTCTGAGAAATAGTATTTGAGAAATACCATGCAGATAATATCCTCCAGTGCTTGTGAGGACGGGTCCGTCTTGAGTTTGTTCTTCTTGACCATCATAGTAATCCAGTCCACCGTATCGGACTCGTACTCATGCTCTTCCAATATTTCTCTCATTAGCTTGGCATGCATGAGTTTCAGGTCTGTCCTCCATTTCAAATATCCCTTCCTGTCCATCGGATAATCATTTCTGGGAATGGACCAACGCTTGATATGCTGTCCTCGTGCCGCCAATTGCATGGCCTCGGTAGGATCCTCGGCATACTGAAAGGTCATTTCGGTCATTCTTTGGGAGTAGAGCCATTCCTTGGCAACAGATTTGCCCTCGTACAGCTCCTTATTGGGGTCTTGCAGGTTGATTTCATCGATGGTCTGTATTGTACTTTCAAACCTGATTTGATTCTCTATGGCCATAGCTCGGTGTTTATGTGGCTATATTAATATCATTTTTATTATTATGCAGGTTTTTCAGGGCATTTCTTTGATTTACAACAGCTCCGATAACAATGATGGAGGGTGCTGCTATCCCGTCTTCCTTGACTTTTATGGCAATATCGGCTACCGTACCGATAACCATTTTCTCATCTGCTGTAGAACCGTTCTGTATAATGGCCACAGGCTCATCCGCACTTCTATAGATATGAAAAAAGTCAAGAATGGTTGTCAGTTTTTTCATGCCCATTAAGATAATGACAGAGGCACTGGACTGCGCCGCCAGTGGCATATCCTTACTCAGTGAACCATCCTTTAAAGTACCCGTCAATACCCAAAAACTTTCACTGATACCTCTTTTGGTCAGTGGTATATTCTGTAAGGCCGGTACGGCCAATGCACTGCTCACGCCCGGTACGATTTCCGTAAGGATACCATGCCTCTCCGCGTACTCTGCTTCTTCATGTCCCCGTCCGAATACATAAGGATCACCTCCTTTCATACGTACTACAGTCCCATGGGTTTTGGCATAATCCACAATCATTTTATTGATCATGAACTGCTGGTAGTGATGATAACCTGCCCTTTTCCCTACAAATACCTTCTTACATTCGGGCCGAGCATGTTCCAGCAGGGTTTCATTCGCCAAGGCATCATAAAGAATAACATCGGCTTCCTGAAGTGCTTCCACTCCCTTTAGTGTAATCAATTTATCATCTCCGGGACCTGCCCCTACTAATATCAACTTGCTCATAAGACTTGAGTTTTATCCGATACATACAACACCCCGATCTGGGCCACTTAAAAGTAAAAGTACTTAAAAATTACGTAAAAATTATTTTTGATTAAGTAATATTACGTAATTTTACGTATATTGCTGTTCGATACAGGTGGCTATGTTGGTTTTGTAACCTGCTGTAGCAGGTCCTGAAAAGCACTCACCAGCTAAATAAGTTAATATGAAGAAAATCGTCATTGTTGGTAATGGGATGGTCAGTTACAAGTTTTGTGAAAAACTGAGGGCCAAGGCAGACGCCTCCCGGTACGAGATTGTTATTTTTGGAGAAGAGCTGCTGCCCGCCTATGACAGGGTACACCTCAGCGAATATTTTGCAGTACGCTCCGCTGACAATCTATACATGGCCCCAAAGGAGTGGTACAAAGAACAGGGGATAACCCTGCATACGGGTACTTTGGTGACCGCCATCGATAGAGAGAAGAAACAAGTAGTCACCCATAAAGGAAACAGCGAGTCCTATGATATACTTATCATGGCGACAGGCTCCAGTGCCTTTGTGCCTCCCATCAAAGGAGTGGAGAAAAAAGGAGTATTTGTATACCGTACGATAGATGATCTGGAAGCCATTATGGACTTTGGTGCCAAGGCCAAAAGTGCGGCCGTTCTGGGTGGAGGCCTTTTGGGACTGGAAGCGGCGAAGGCAGTGATGGACATGGGACTGAAAGCACATGTCGTGGAATTCGCTCCCCGACTGATGCCCCGCCAGCTGGACGAAGTCGGCTCACAGGTACTTCAGGCTCAATTGGAAGAGCTGGGAATCGGCATCCACCTCTCCAAACAGACTAAGGAAATCGAAGGTAATGGGCTCTTATCCGCACTTCATTTTGGTGAAGAAGAGCGACTGGAAGTGGATATGCTGGTCATCTCCTGTGGCATACGTCCTCGCGACGAACTGGCAAAGGCCGCGGGACTGGAAGTAGGAGTACGTGGAGGGATAGTCGTCGATGATCATTTGAAATCTTCCGACCCTAATATCTTCGTTATCGGCGAAGCAGCACTGCACCGCAATATGATCTATGGACTGGTAGCTCCGGGCTATGAGATGGCCGATGTGGTTGTTGACCAACTGGTCGGTAGCGGGGAGCAGGAATTTGCCGATTGTGATATGTCTACCAAACTCAAGCTGATCGGTATAGATGTGGCCAGTTTTGGAGACCCCTTTGGTGAGGAGGAAGAAGCCGACACGATTGCTTTTGAAGATAAGGTTTCGGGCATCTACAAACGCATCAATATATCGAAAGACGGCAAACGTCTCTTGGGTGGAATTCTGGTAGGGGATGCCGGTGCTTATAATAGCTTGTTACAGGTCTGTAAGAACGGTATGGCGCTACCGCCCAACCCCGAAGACCTGATTCTGGGTGCACGTGGTGGCGAAGGTGGCGATATTGGCACGGAGAGCTTGCCCGACACGGCCCAAGTATGCTCCTGTGAGAATGTAACGAAGGGCGACCTCTGTACTGCCATAAAAGAGCAAGGTCTGGAAGATGTCGCCCAGTTGAAGGCCTGTACCAAAGCGGGAACGGGCTGTGGAGCCTGTACGCCGATGGTCACGGATATTTTCAACGATACCCTGAAGGCCATGGGCAAGACGGTCAAAAAAGTTATCTGCGAGCATTTCGCCTATGACCGCCGAGAGCTGTTCGACATCGTCAAAGTCAAAGAGATAAAGACCTACGATGCCTTATTGGATGCCTACGGAGAAGGTGATGGCTGCGAAGTCTGCAAACCTGCGGTAGCCTCGATATTAGCCGGCGTATGGAACGACCTCGTGACCAAGCAGGATACGATACAGGATACCAACGATCGTTATCTGGCCAATATACAGCGTGGTGGGACCTATTCGGTCATACCCAGAGTACCCGGTGGCGAAATCACACCGGAGAAACTGATCTGCCTTGGCGAAGTAGCCAAAAAATACAATCTCTATACGAAAATAACAGGAGCACAGCGTGTCGACCTTTTTGGCGCACATGTAGGTGACCTGCCCGATATCTGGGAAGAACTCATCAATGCGGGTTTTGAAAGTGGCCATGGCTATGCCAAGGCCCTAAGAGCGGTGAAAAGCTGTGTGGGTTCCACATGGTGCCGCTATGGACTTCATGACTCGGTCTCTTTCGCCATAGAAGTAGAAAATCGGTACCGTGGTTTGAGATCGCCGCACAAGTTAAAGGGCGCGGTCTCGGGCTGTCGCCGAGAATGTGCCGAGGCACAGAACAAGGACTTTGGGATCATTGCTACTGAAATCGGCTGGAACCTCTACGTTGCCGGCAATGGAGGGGCCAACCCGCAGCATGGCGTACTCCTCGCAGGGGACATCGATAGCGAGACTTGCTTGCGCTATCTGGACCGCTACCTCATGTTCTATATCAAAACGGCAGAACCCCTGAACCGCACCGCCACTTGGCTGAACAAACTCGAAGGGGGCATCGAATACCTCAAACAGGTAATCGTGGCGGATAGCCTAGGAATAGGAGAAGCACTGGAGAAGGAGATGCAGTTCATGATCGATACCTACAGCTGCGAATGGAAAGAAGTCATCAATGACCCTAAATTAAAGGCAAAGTTCACTCATTTTATTAATTCGGACAAAAAAGACGCTCATGTGAAGTTTGACGACCTAAGGAATCAGAAGATGCCCGAACCATGGACTTGAGAACAATCGGAAACGGTACTGCCGCTTACTAAAGAAACGCAGTCCCGAAAAAGGCTGTAAAGCCAATGGAATCAGATGCTTAAAGTACAACGATAATACAATGATCAGTCAATTGGAAGATTATAGAACAGTAACCGCCTCAGAGGTGAAAACTTGGATAAAAGTAGCCAAGGCCTCCGATTTTCCGGAAAACGGAGGGGCATGCGTATTGCATGAAGGTCTACAGATTGCCGTTTATAACTTTACCCGTAGAGGCGAATGGTATGCCTGTCAGAACCTTTGCCCACACAAAATGCAAATGGCTCTGTCCAGAGGAATGATAGGCTCCGCAGCGGGAGAACCCAAGGTGGCCTGTCCTTTTCACAAGAAGACCTTTTCTTTGGTCTCGGGCAAAAACCTGAACGGAAGCGAATGCGATATAGCGACTTACCCCGTCAAAGTAGAGGATGGCATGGTATATCTCGGTGTATCCTGAAAATCAATGTGTAAGCGTACTACCGAGCTTAGGAACTTGAATACGCGTAAAATCCTCATTAACAAGAAATCAATACAGGGGCTTTGCCAATGGAGCAACTCGGACAAAATGGCCATAGGGTACATTTTCATAAGCAGGTCAGCCACTGTAAGTCCATACGGAAATATGATTTTTAACATAAAAATCATATCCCCCGCATTCCTCCAGAGTATAATTTCATGCAGTAAATCTTAAGTTCGCCTTGATAGAAAATCAAACGGGAAAGCCATCTTTTATTTTGACTTGGCGGACAATCCTGTTTTTAGCAGTAAAATATAAAAATCACCTGTCTGTTGGCCCTAAAATCCCATCAATACCGAGCAGGGGATTATATCCGGAATATGCTTTAATACAAACTTAGCTTTTAAATATCGCATACCTTCTTGTTCATTTAGCTTCACTCTGCGTGGACAATCCTCGGGATAGCGCTGCTATCCCTGCGGTTCTCGCCTTGATTGAAACAAAATGACCCGCGGAATCTTATACGACATTTGAAACCCAAATTTGTATAAGCCTTTTATTGCAACTTCAAAGACTGCAAACCAGTAAAATGAATGCGTTTTTTGAATTAACTGTAGTGATGCTACCCTGAACTCAATAAAACTCAAGATGTATTGTATTTTACATCCTCATGAGGATACCCAATACGTCATCTGGGTTTACAAAAAAATAAAATCGGGAAACAGCTTTAGAAGGAAGCTATAGAAAAAGGGTAGATTGGAATTGATGTCGATTACTGATTTTTTTGTTACTTTGATCCTGACACGGGGATATGGGAAACAGTAATTGATTTTGTGTTTTTTGAAGTGAAATTCAATGATCATCTAACCTAATGAAATCTTTTTCGAGCAGCATAGCTAGATAGCTAGCGTTACGTTGTGATGGAAAGTCAACATCAGAGTGAAACAAACTGAATTTGTAAGCGAAAAAATCCAAAATACTATAGTAGTACCCCATTACATTATACAATCTATCTAACATTGCCATCGAAAACTAAATTTGAGCGATTAGGACTCTTTTATATTCTCGCCTTAGCAGGAATTGCGGCCACAGTGGTCATCAGTCAACTGTTGGTGCAAAGCTTTATCACCAAGCAGACCAATGACTCACGGTTGGTCAACATTGCAGGGCGTCAGCGAATGTTGAGCCAGAAAATCAGCAAAGTGGCCCTACAAATCAAAGATGCTCAGGAAGAAGGGACCTTGGAAAGCTACAAAAATGAATTGAAACAGGCTTTGGGCTTGTGGGTAATCTCGCATCATGCATTGCTAGCGGGGAGCGATAGCCTAGGACTGCCCGGAAGGAATCCCGAAGAGATAAAACAACGCTTTCGCACACTGGAGCCACATTATAACAGTATCAGAAAAGCCTCGTTGAAACTGACCCAAGCCCGGTTAGTAGACTCACTACAGGTGATGCAGCAGACTGATAGTATATTATTACATGAGGATAACTTCCTCTCCGGGATGAACGATATCGTGTTCCAATACGACATCGAAGCCAAGGACAAAGTACAGTCCCTGAGTCGCTTGGAATTGATACTGTTCTTTGTAGCCCTGTTCATCATACTACTGGAGCTGGTTTTCATCTTTCGGCCCATCGCCCAAAACGTGCGAAAGACCGTGTCCGAGTTAGTAGAGTCAGAAGATAACGCCAAAAAAATGACTGCGCAGATAAGTAAGCTCTACGAAGAGCTGGGCAAATCCTATCAAGACCTAGAAGGAATAGGCATAGAGAAAACGCAACCTTCCACTTTTCTGAAGATGAATGCCAATGGCGATATTACCTATATGTCCAATCACTTCCGCAGACTCTTGGAATACGAGCGTGATAATCTACCCCCCAGCTTCACCTATCTATTGAAAAAGGAAGGCTACTCGGAGGAGTTTCTCGATGGGGTCATCAAAATCCTTGAGCAAGGTAAAAACTGGTATGGAGAAGTAAAACTCACCAGTCTTTCGGGAGATTTTATTTGGTTGGAAATGTCGATTGTACCACTAGCGGGTACGAACAATGACCAGCAACATTTGCTGGCCATAGCTTCTGATGTTACCGAGATCAAAGAAGCCAAAATGCGCTCTAGGGAAATCAACAAAGAAAAGATTCAGAAAAGAGTGAAAGAACAGGAGTACCGCTCGGTCCTAATACTGGAGGGGCAGGAAGAAGAACGAAAACGCCTATCCAGAGAACTCCACGATGGTGTAGGACAGATGTTAACAGCACTGAAACTCAACCTAGAATCCATCACCCCTTCGAGTTCCGTCCATACGCGGAAACGCTTGGATGAAACCAGAAGCCTGATGAAAAGCGTTATCAAAGAGGTGCGCCGTGTTTCCTTTAATTTGACACCGAGTAGCTTGAGTGATTTTGGCCTCTTGGCCGGTATCAAGAAGTTCTGTATGGAGGTATCCGGACTTGCAGATGTAGAGGTCGTCTTTGAGAACAGGTCCCGATTTATCAACCGACTGGACAAAAATGTGGAAGTGAACCTGTACAGGGTTATTCAAGAAGCTGTCAATAATGCCATAAAATATGCGAAAGCGGAGAAAATTACCGTTAGTTTCGAGCATACTTTCAATGAGCTCAGTATTATTGTGGCAGATAACGGCAGGGGCTTTGACTATGGGAGGCTTCTGGAAACGGGCCACTTCGAAGCTACGGGACATGGAATATTCAACATGAGAGAGCGGATAGCCTTTATCGAGGGCAAGTTCGATATAGAGACCGCTTTAGGCAAGGGAACAAAAATCCTGTTGACCATACCACTGAACTGATTCTTGGACGGTTACAGGAAATCCATGCTTAGGAATAACCGGTAAATGACTATTATTTGGAGCTTTTTAGATAAGGAATATGAATACGATCAAGGTAATACTCGCTGATGACCATGAGATAGTACGTAAAGGAATCAAGGTCTTATTGGAAAGTGAGAACGATATAGAAGTTATTGCAGAGGCAAGCGACGGTCAGGAAGCATTGGACAGGGTCGCGGAATATAAGCCCGATGTATTGATTGTAGACATCAGGATGCCCGTACTGAACGGCATCGAAACCACGGTCAGAATGAAAGCCATCGCTCCCGAGACAAAGGTGCTGGTACTCTCCATGCACGATGATGAAGAGTACATCACCAAATCCATCGATGGTGGGGCCATGGGCTATCTGTTGAAGGATACCAGCAAAGAAGAGTTTATCAAAGCGGTGCATACCGTGTATAACGGCGATAAATACTTTAGCGCCGATATTTCCAATATCTTGGTCAACAATTACCTGAACAGCAAGCAACGCACTCCTACAGAACCCCTTCCATCTACCTCTGATAGCTACCACCTGACCAAAAGAGAAAAACAGATACTCAACCTTATCTATGAAGGTATCAGTAATAAAGACATCGCCAATCAGCTGGAAAAGAGTATCCGTACCATTGAAACACATCGATTCAATATCATGAAAAAAATCGGTGTCAATAATATTACTGAACTACTATTGAAAATCGAAAGAGATGAATCCCTGAAAGATGAGATTATCAATAACTGAGGGTTTTGTTCCATCTTTATGGGAGTAGTGTGACTTGTATATAGAGTACGATAGGATATCGTTCATTGTATTACCCCCACCTTTGTAGGGTCAGACGTGAGATTGGGAAAAAGAAAAAACTTTTATTTAAGCCCAAACGCAATTGTTCCGGGACAGATGGAAGATCATTGCAAAAACACTGTTCCGCCCGGACCGACCCCAATGACCAATTCACTAATGACCATTTTACCAATACAGGATTTTTCCCTGGTTTGCCGAACCTCGAATTTCCCGTTTCACTTTTTCTTGAGTCAATAAACCCATCTTGATCATCCCTCTCTCTCTCTCTCTCTCTCTGAGCAGCTAGCTCAATCGTTGGGTATTTTTTTTTGAACTAATACTATGATTTACAATAAGTTGCGATTGATTTGTACATAGGTATACATATTTTCTTTTTTTTTGTCTAATATCACTAGTATTGAGTATTAATAATAATAAATAACTAAATATTAGTATTTAAAAGGGTGTATGGGGTAGTGTATTTAAATTCATACTTTAAAGAAGATAATTAATCCTCAATGGAGTAGCTACCCAATGAGGCAGCGGGGAAACCGAAAATCGCTGTTTAAAAAAAAGTAGGTAACATTTAAAAATTAAAGTAAAATGCAAGACAAATTCGAAAAATTGAGTCTAGGCACATTTGGAAAAATTGAAAATCTAGAGGCCATAAAAGGGGGTATGGATGGACCATGTGAAGGTGAGACAATTACTGACACAAGATGTAGTTCTGGTGATGGTGGGGCAACCCATGTTTGTAAAGACAATTATGAAGATTGTGATTATGGAGGAGGGGCAAACTGATAGTTTGATTTTTTTATTAAATTTTTTATAACTATACGATGGAAAAAATGAAATCTGATAAATTCCAAAATATAAACCAAGAAATCTTTAAGAAGATTAATGAATTGGCCGGCATTAGAGGTGGTTGTGGTGACGGCTCCTATACATTACGTAACACATGTTGTAGACCTATCGATGGAGGAACGTTTTGTGGAGATCAAGACCGCGACATAGCGTAAATTAATAGCAACAATATAATTGGGCTGCATGGTAAGCACATTTGATGCGGCCCAATTTTCACCACTACAATACCGAAATGATTTTAATATTAAGCCAGAACGGCCTAGAGCCAACTACCAACGAAGTTATCGATTGGCTAGACTACTTCAATGCTAATTATATAAGGATAAATGGTGATGATATTCTTCAAAATGCACGTTATAGTATTGGTATGGAGAACATGATAATTAGATTAGAAGGGGTAGATATCCATATAGATGAAATCAATGCGGTATGGTTTAGGCGCTGGACATCTACAAATTTTTCTGAATACCTTGATTTTGAAGGTGATTCTCGATTGAAACAAGGTATAAACGAATACCTTAAAACTGAATATCAAGGTGCCAGTAGAGCTTTCTTTAGTTTATTACAGAATAAGTTCTGGTTAACCGATGTAAGAAAGTCTCGTATGGAAAAATATAACGTACTAAAACTGGCTAGTAGTTGCGGACTGTACGTGCCTGATACGCTTATATGTAACAATAAGGATGCTATCAAGAACTTTTCTGCTCTCCACAATGGAAAAATAATAACAAAACCTATATCCGAAGTCACGCTATTTCCAATTGATAACAGTTCATTTGTTCCATATACCACGCAGATAGAAGTCGGTGAGATAAATTATGAAAGGTTTCATCCACTTCAAATACAAGAAGCTATAGAAAAACAATACGAAATAAGGGCTTTTTTCATTTTGGGAAATATCTATTCCATGGCTATTTTCAGTCAGGATGATGAAAAGACCAAACAAGATTTCAGATGTTATAATACTGAGTTTCCAAATCGGCATGTACCTTATAAACTTCCACGTGAAATAGAGCAGAATATAACTAGTCTGATGGGATTAATTGGTCTTAATTGTGGTTCCATTGATTTGATAAAAGCGACCGATGACAGATATATATTTCTCGAGATTAACCCAGTAGGGCAATTTGGGATGACTTCTCACCCTTGTAATTATAACCTTGAAAAAGAAGTTGCAGAACTTTTAATACATGAAGACAAACGATAAACTGAGAACCTTTCTATCTTCTTTGGATAATGAACAATTGAGAAAGCTGCCTCCGAGTATGATGTTGATGAAAGAATCCACACCCGTGATGATTAATTTTGATAAAAGTTCATTCTATCGGACCGGTAGAAGTGTAGCAGTAAAATTTTATAAACCTGTTTCGCAAATTAACGATGTTGAAGACTAAAGAAATTGTATTTAAACTCTACGCCAATTGTATTCCTGTTAGAGGAGCGAAAAGGAGTGTTGTATGCGATCTACAACGCGGAGATTACTACTTAATACCAAACATACTTTTTGAAATACTTACAGACTATAAAGAAAGTACTGTAGACTATCTTGCAGATATTTATGGTAGTCAACATAAGATTGATATACAAGCCTATTTCGATACATTACAGAGTGAGGGTTATGGTTTCTACACTGATTCTCCTGAGAATTTCCCCGATATCGATATGAAATGGCAAAAATCATCCTTGATTACCAATGCTATCGTGGACTTTAATGGTGGGATTTTTCATAATATGAAGGATATAATCAGTCAGTTGGACGAATTCAATTGTAAAGCCCTTCAATTGAGGTTTTACAACTTAATATCATTAAATAAACTAAGTAACCTACTAACACATCTCAAGGATAGTAGATTGACTTCCGTGTCTTTGGTCCTCCGTCATGACAATAACCAAACAAAAGATGATTATATAGACCTTAAAAACCAGCACCAGAGAATAACGGATATTTTGATTCATTCCTGTGAAACGTCTTCATTGATTTTCAAAAAAGATGAACTTGCCGTGGAAGGGATAGCAGTTATCAAAAGAACTATTACCGACCATGAACATTGTGGGGCCATATCTCCAAAGTATTTTAGGATCAACCTACCCATGTTCAGTGAATCCCAGAAACATAATACCTGTTTGCATCGGAAAATATCCATTGATTCCAAAGGAGATATCAGAAACTGTCCATCCATGCCCGAAAGCTTCGGTAATATCAGAGATACTAAACTTCGGGAGGCAATCCGTCAAAAAAGCTTCAAGAAGTATTGGGATATCACCAAGGACAAGATAACAGTCTGTTCGGATTGTGAATTCAGGCATATCTGTACCGATTGCAGAGCTTATGGGCGTGAAGAGAACGATATATATTCAAAACCATTAAAATGTGGGTACGACCCTTACTCCCTACAATGGGACAGGAAAAAACCAAACACCATAAAACCGCGATAACCAAATGAAAATCAATAAGACAATCCCGTCACTGATAGCCTTACTTATCCTGAACACACTATGTACAGCACCCGACCCCCATACCAAGGTAAAGGTGAACGAAATCAGAGTGGATACCGATAGCCTGAAAATGCTCCTTGAAGAGGTATATGCCAACGACCAGGAAGTAAGACAAAGATATATGCAGGTAAGAAACTCCCAAGGGCAGGGTCCTGCCCTGAATAAGCTCAATACAGAGATGATGCAGGTCGATTCGCTCAATCTGAGCATCGTTGAAAACTTCCTGTCCTGTTATGGTTTTCCTTCTTCCGGGCAATTTGGAGAAAATGCGCCCAAGTCCATTTTTTATGTAGTTCAGCATTCCCCTCTTGAAACACAGCTCAAACACTACGATATGTTGAAAAAAGCAATGCAATCAGGAGATGTGCCCGGTAGGGCCTTCGCCATGTTCGAGGATAGGGTACGCATGGGGCTGGGGCAGGCACAAATGTACGGGACCCAGATTTCCTGCAAAAGAGTAGGTGACGAAATGCCCTGTAGCCTGCATGAACTGGCACTGCCCGAGGTTGTGGATAGCCTAAGGGCAGCTATCGGCTTGGGACCACTGGCGGAGTATCTGGACAAAATGGGAGTAAATGACGCAAGGTTTAATCCAAAATAGTCAATAGGATTTCATGATGAGGATATAATTGCAATAAAATCGGCGGTTTAGGTAAGAAGGCTTACATCGAAGGTTCGATGAATGCCTTTGACACCGCAGGTTCATGAGCACCATTAAACCCAAAATGATCAATAGAGAACCTATTCCGCGCATAAATAGCTTCATATCAGAAGCTTTGCCCACCTGTCTTCATTCACCATAGCGGTGCTATGCCAAATCCAATAAAACTCCCTGATTTATGGATATGTAAACCCTCGTTACGAAGTTCCAATGCATGATCCGGGTTAAAAATCAATCCAATGAGCGAACTAATACAAATTTGGGTTTCAAATGTCGTATAAGATTCCGCTGGTCATTTTGTTTCAATCAAGGCGGGAACCGCAGGGATAGCAGCGCTATCCTGAGGATTGTCAACGCAGAGTGAAGCAAAATGAACAAGAAGATATGCGATATTTAAAAGCTAAGTTTGTATAAATCAATTATCACCAAGGTGCCAAACCTGCACCGCGTAAAACAGTTGATTTGAAGTAGTTTATACTTGTAGTAGGAAGAGGCACTTGAGAAATTTGAGTTCAATACGAACCATGAAACTTTCTCAGAAACCACTCTATACTGATCAGTAGAAGCAGTAGAAAGAACAGCCATTTCAGATTGATAAGGGGCAAGTAGTTTTCCGAACTGTGGAGTATGGCCTTGGCCTCTTCAGGCCCCAAGGTTTTTTCCAGTTCGCCCCATTCTTCCAAGGTATGGAATGTGCCTCCGGTATTCTCAGCCAAAGTCCTCAACAAATCAAAATCAGCAGTGAGGTTAACATTTTCTATAGAAAGTTTCTTGACGATAAACTGCCCACTGACCTTTTCGGGTTGGCCATTGATCTGTGTCCGGGCCACATAATCATAAACCCCTTCTTCCAGATCACTGATGCTATAACGGGTGTTGTTCTCATTCGTGATGAAACTATAGTCCTTGCGCTCTTTGTCCTCATTGCTGATACTGATATCGATTTTGTTACCATATACACGTTCATAGAGGTCATTATATACTTCTGTATCGAACACAATATTTTCGGATGTACTGAATTCATTTTGGACGGGATAGGCTTTGAACTTACGCCGATCTTCTTTAGAGGATAAGAACTGCACCATTTTGGTCATCAGTTCGTCAAAGCCCTTTGTGTCCTCATTTTTGGCATACTCATGCATGCGCCACCTCCAGACCCCTTCTCCCAAAAAAACAGCCCGTTTTGGTGAGGTAGCACTCAGAGCAATCAAAGGCTTCTGAGTGGTGATACTACCTACTCTTTGGTACAACAAGGTCTGAGCATCCCCTACGATGACCGGCCTACCGAAAGGGACGGTCAAGGGAGGCAGGTTGTCCAGAAAGGAGCGAAGCTCATCGCTGAGTGAAAAATGGTTGAAAGCCGTATTGAAAACACCATTGACTTCATCTTTTTCCTGACGGTTGGCCCGGAGACTGACCACGTCATCGATATTGTTGAGCAGCGCCAAATCGGATTGGCCCGCAACAAACAGTAGGTAGGCCACTCCCTGTTTTCTATAATCCTGAAACAGGCGGCGGCAGATTCCCTGCTTATCCGGGGCCTGATGAAAGATAACCAGGTCGTAAGGGGTCGTTTTGGCCGGGGCTTCATGAATGCCCGGAATATAGAGTTCCAGCTGGTAGTTGGCATTGGCCTGTAGGGCCGCGGTCATCGCTTTGATATCCGGATGGGGTGCAGGAGCGATAAGCAACAGCTTTTCCTTACCTTCGATAACATCCACATAGGCTTGTTTGCTGTTGTTATCTGCTAAAAACTCATCAGACAGCAGTTCCACATTGACCTCATAGCGCTGTACGCCTTTTTGCTCTGCGGCTATATAGAATTCTACAGGTGTAATACCATTATCCTCTTCAAAAGTAATTCGTTGTGAGGATAGTGTTTTGCCGCCTTGGCTCACAGTAACCCTTACCTGCTGACCTTCATATCCTTTGTTGATCACTTCGGCAATCAGAGGGAATCGATTTCCCTGATAGGATATCTTGTTATATACTAAGTTTTTAATGGAAATATCAGACTTGGGCAAGGTATCTCCTATGCCTACAGTATGAATGTCGAAATGATAGTTTTTAAAAGCCGGCGAGGTACCTGCGTTATAGATGCCATCCGAGATCAGTATGACTTTGGCCAGATTACGGCCTTCATAATCGTTCTGAACGTATTGTATACCTTGAACAAGGTCTGTCTTTTCTGTAGTAAAAGAAATGTCCTCCAAAAGAACAGGACGAGCTTGGTCCAAAGTCCTGAACTCAGTGGTAAAGCCCTGTTCAACAAGTACAGCCGCTAGGCTACCGACACGCTCTTTAAGGGACGTGAGTGTAGTACTATCATTGATAGCTGCCAAAGACTGAGAGTTATCGATAGCAAAGACTACTGTAGGTTCTTCCGTATTGTAAGTGTTCTGTTTGAGGAAAGGGCCTATCAAAAGGGCTGACAACAGACTTACCACAACAAACCTCATGGCGGTAAGTAGGTAATGCACCCGAATACTCCAGGGCCCTTTTTTAGGATAGTACATCAGGGCAGCATAGGCAGCACCGACCAGCAAACAGAGTATCAGGAATCCAGGAGATTTTTCAAAGTACAGGATAGGGTTTTGCATAGGCCTTCGTTTAACATATAAATTTGCAAATTATGAGGCACCCCATCAAGGCAAATCCGTTATTTAGTAACTACTTTAGAAGAAATCGAGTTGACTCCAGAACGGGTCACTAAGTAATAGAAACCAAAAACGGCCACAAACAAGCATCTGAGTACTGCTGGACAGGAATATAGCAGAAGTACGGCCCTGAAATTTCGCTCATCTCCCTTCTCATTTTTTATTTGCACTAATCGTTATCCATCGGCAGAGCACATCGGTCTCCAGTTCGGTCATCATTATAAGAAAGACAGAAACCCGTAGAAAAAAGAGCAGGAGCTGAGCTATCCACGAAACCCATTCGAACCTTGTCCGACTTCTATTTTCCATATAGATCAGCCGGCCGTACAGCAATAATCTCTTCGGCAAAACCACTCATTTTCAAAACTATTTTTGGCAGACATCATTTTCTGCCGATATTTTTCCAAAAACCATTGAGTGGAAATAAGTAAAATTACCAAACAAGCTTTTTTACTGACATTCAATGAGATAGTAATCTAAGGAACAGTTATTGTTTAAGAATATTATGCTGTATTTAAACAAAAAAGCTGCCAAAAAAAGCATCATATTCTGCATTTTAATCGCTACGTAGAATAATATTTTGTGTTTAAATTTATTTACATTAGATTTACGAAGTAGCATTTACAGCAAGCTTAAGCAATGCCAAACCGACCATGAAAAGTTATTATGCAAATTACACAATAGGTAGAGTACCCCATTTCGGAGCCGTATGTTCCAGTTCTCATAAACGGACTGCGCATCTCTCGGATACGGACTGTATGGTAGAGGGCTTTATCCTTTCTGACGAGATTCTTTTCGAGTCTTCTACAGTAGCTTTAGCAGCATATAAAATATCCTCATTCGCTTTTTCCAATGCTCAAAACACCCTTGCCAAATGGCAATACGAGAAAAATCTATGCGGCCATACCTCGGACACTACCAGTGTATTAACGGAGACCGAGGTTACTTCCTACACCTATATTTCGTCTTACAGCCTAAGAATACAGGGCTACAAAAGCGAAGATTCTGCTGAATTGAATCCCGATGCAGTCTCAGACTTTTTATGTTGGCATAAGGGAGAATATTCAAAGCGCAACAATGATTGCTGTAGATTACCTACTGAGTACTGAATCTAAGATACACCTAAGTATATTCATGTAAAGTAGCAGTAGGCCAGATAAGCATCCGTAAAGGTTTAGCTTGGCTTTTCTTATACACCAAATAAAACTTAAAAGCATTTAGAATTGTATTGCCGCCCTGCCACTAGGGCAAGGCATGGAGTATGCGCTATTGAGAGCGAAAATCAAGTGACATCAAATGGGAATATAGCCTTTTCTTTGAGCATTGTAGCCTAAAGGAACAGGTGTACCTATGATTTCATAACATCAAGAACTAGAGGGCAGTAACTCTGGTAGAAACAAAACGGAGGCATTCCATTTATAATTCCAGTACTGAATATATTGGTTAATATTCGAATTCTGGAACTGTCCGATTTTTAGAGGTAGGACAAAACTAGCTAGGGTCCTTTCTGCCCATAGGCAAAAAACGTCCGCATCACTTTCAAATCGGCTTCTATTACTATTTGAAACTTACTTAATGAACATCTACTATATGAGTTGAATCCATAGAGTCTGTCCAATGCAGTAGCTAAAATACGCTTTTGAATTCCTAATGCGGACTGTTGTAGAAGGCAGCGGCATTACGGGCCACCTACAGAGGACAGATGACGATATCACCTTTAATTCACACCTAAATAATCAAACCCATGAAGAAAAAACAACTATTCGGGCTAGTGCTATGCTCTCTCATCGCCGGTTCACCCAGTTTAATGGCCCAAGATGGCGCCGGAAAGGTGCAAACAAAAGAGATAGATACAAATGGCACCCCATCTTTCATTACCTTTCAAAAAACAGATGCCCTTACCAACAAAAACAGCAGCTCGCTGGGACTGTCGCGTTCGCAAGATGCACTGAGAACCTATCTCCCTATGAGCGATGATGATAAGTATGTACAACTCAAAAGCAAAAAAGATGCATTGGGTCAAGAACACATCAGATATCAGCAATACCACAATGGATTGAAAGTAGCATTTGGTACCTATATCGTCCACGGAGATGCACAATCCATCACCGCTATGAACGGGCACTTCATCCCTGTACAAGGCCTGGTAACAACCCCCTCTCTCTCCGAGAAGGAAGCGCTAAAAAGTGCTCTGACTTTTATCAATGCCTCCAAATATGCATGGGAAGATGCACAAGAAGAGACCTTGCTGAAGCAATTTTCAGGAGACAAAGCATCAAGTCATTACCCTAAAGGTGAGCTACTTATCTGTGAAGATTTTGAGAGCGGGAGCAAAACGCCCAGATTAGCGTATAAATTTGATGTCTATGCTATGGAGCCGTTCTCGAAAAATGATATCTATATCGATGCACTGAACGGTGAGCTTTTGCTCAAGAACCCAACTGTCTATGAGCATAACGAACGTGGTGAACAATTGGAAAAAATGACCGAAATAGGGTCTGTATCATTACTGGTAACTACCGATGCCGCAACCCGTTATAGTGGATCGCAGGCCATCGAAACAGAAGCTTTCAATGGAGGATACCGATTGAAGGACCTCACCAGAGGCGGAGGTGTACACACTAGAAATATCAACAATGGCAATTCCTTTAACTTTAATAATGGTACTGAGTTTATCGACAATGATAATAACTGGACTGCGGCAGAATGGGATAATTCAAAATATGACAATGCGGCCCTAGATGCACACTGGGCTTCTGAGATGACCTACGATTATTATAAAAATATCCACGGCCGTGACAGCTATGACGGCAGGGGCACCATCATGCTCAATCTCGTGCATGCCAGAACCAATTGGTTCAATGCACAGTGGAGTGGCACGACAATGCGCTATGGCGATGGACGCGGCAACCCCCTCACTACCCTGGACATCGGAGCGCATGAGATGACTCACGGAGTAACTCAGGAGACAGCCGGTTTAATTTACAGAAATGAGTCCGGCGCACTTAACGAAGCCTTCAGTGATATATTTGCAGCTACTGTAGAGAACTTCACCGCTTCCGGTAAGCAGGTGTGGCTAGTCGGAGAAGAAGTCGGCTATATACGCAATATGCAGAATCCCAAAGACAAGGGCCATCCTGATACTTACAGAGGAACCAACTGGAAAACAGGGCCTGCGGATAACGGAGGAGTACACTCCAATAGTGGTGTTCTGAATCACTGGTTCTACATCCTTTCGGAAGGAAAAGCCAGCACCAATGACAATGGAGATAGCTACGATGTCAGTGGTATCACTATAGAAAAAGCGGAAAAAATAGCCTATCGTATGCTGAGCATATACCTGAACCAATCCTCCGGTTATGCCGCTGCGAGAAATGCAGGAATACAAGCGGCAAAGGACTTCTATGGGGACGATTCCGATGAAGTTATCCAAACGACCAATGCCTTTTACGCTATCGGTGTCGGTGATGCTTATGATGGTGGTGGCAATCCACAGACCTGTATCGATAGCTTCCCCTATAGTGAAAGTTTTGAGTCGAATTTAGGAGACTGGGCACAATCCTCCGGTGATGATATCGATTGGACGCGTGACTCCAATGGAACGCCCTCTAGAGGGACTGGCCCGTCCACAGGTGCTGACGGAGCATTTTATCTCTACACGGAAGCCTCTTCCAGAGGTCAGGGTTATCCCGGTAAAACTGCCATATTGAATGGCCCATGTTTTGACATCTCCTCACTGAGTGCTCCCGTATTCGAGTTTTCCTACCACATGAACGGAACAAGTGTTGGCTCCCTGACTTTGGAAGGTAGCGATGATGACGGAGCAACATGGACCAGTTTATGGGAAGAATCGGGCAGTCAAGGTAATAGCTGGAAGGATGTATCTATTCCGTTTAGCGCGTCAGAAAAGGTGCAGTTCAGGTTCATCGGGGTTACCGGTCCCAGCTGGAGCAGTGATATCTCTATCGACAATCTCGGTCTGAAGGACGGAAGTACTATAGCCCCCGTCAGTTTCAATGATGGCCTGCGGTCCATCGATGGCACGGATGAGCTTGTAGATCAAGAAGTCAAGATGTATCCAAACCCTGCCACCTCTTCTGTGGAAGTGGTCCTCCCTGAACTGGACCATGTAAGCGAAGTCAGGCTAATGTCCATGGAAGGCGCGGTAATGTCAGAATTTCATATCGATATCAAGGACAATAAAATCGATATGGATATTTCCTCTTTGGCAAGAGGAGCCTATTTATTGAACATCAAAACAGAAAAAAGAGTGATCTTGAAAAAACTCTTTAAGCAGTAAAAAATACTTGTTTTTCTCTTTGTGAAGCCGCCTTGATTGATTGGGGCGGCTTCTTTTGTACTTAAAAAAAGGAGCCATTTCCATGGCTCCTTTTTTTAACCCAAAATGTCCATTAGAAAATCTATTCCGGACTTAACTGGCTTCAAATCAGTAACTGAATGCATTTTTTGAATTCACCGTAGCGGTGCTACGCTGAACCCAAGAAAACGCACTGATGTATTGCCATTTTAGTCCTCATGACGAAGTTCCAACGAACATTTTGGGTTTAATACTTTCCATACACCCCTCGTGTGGACCATACTATAGATTTTCTGTTATGTAATACAATCGAAAACTAAGTTTACACAAGTGTCATATCGGCACTCAACTGAGCTGAACAACCTCAATACAAGAGTGCAAGCTCAACATAAAGTATTCCTAATGTTTAAATCCGTTAGGACACCTATCATGTCTATATAGGCACGTTCACATGGCGTTCTGCATGGTAAGAAGACCTGACCAGAGGTCCGGATTCTACGTATTTCAAGCCTCTTTTCAATCCTTCTTCTTTGTAAAGCTCGAATTGATCGGGGTGTATAAACTCTGCTACCTCCAAGTGCATCTTCGTAGGTTGTAGGTATTGACCTAAGGTCAGTATGTCAAGACCATTTTCCACCAAATCGTCCATAGCGGTATGGACTTCCTCGGGAGTCTCTCCGACCCCAAGCATAATACCGGACTTGGTTCTTTTCCCTTCGGCCTTGGTTCTCTTTATCTGCTCTAGGCTCCTATCGTACTTTGCCTGTGGCCTCACTCTTCTGTAAAGACTTTTTACGGTTTCCATATTATGGGAAACGACTTCCTGCCCCCCTTCGATCATTCGAAGAAGCGCGTCCCAATTTCCTTTTACATCGGGGATAAGCGTTTCAATAGTCGTGCTAGGGCTTAGTTTTTTGGTCTCAATGACCGTTTGGTACCATATTTCAGCACCTCTGTCTTTCAGTTCATCCCTATTGACAGAAGTGATGACCGCATGTTTTACTTCCATGAGTTTGATGGCTTCGGCCACGCGCTGGGGTTCTTCGGTATCGTACTCAGGTGGCCGCCCGGTAGCGACCGCGCAAAATGAGCATCCCCGGGTACAGACATTTCCCAAAATCATAAAGGTAGCCGTACCGGCACCCCAGCACTCTCCCATATTTGGGCAATTACCGCTTTCACAAATGGTATGCAACTTGTACTCGTCTACTAACTTCCTGACTTGAGCATATTCTTTGCCCACAGGAAGTTTCACCCTTAACCAGTTCGGTTTCTTCTTTCTTTTCGCTTCTTCCGCAATTACCGGTAGCTCTATCATAATAAAATCAGAAATTTTCTACAAAAGTATATAATAATGGTTCAGAAAACCACGGTGCCCCGCCTCTCTCCTACTTGCGTGTGCCATAAAATAATGTGATAAAAGCCGTAGGGAAAATAGCTTTGGGTTCGGTCCCCGAAATCAAAGGGATTCTCTGGGTGTAAGCATCCACTAGAAAACCTACTTCGAAACCCGTAACATTATTTTTAAAAGTTCCAAACTCAAAACTCAAACCTGTCTTTATATTAGCTCCAAATGCTAGTTTTGAGTCCTGTATCCCTTGAAATATCCTACCGGTACCCCAGATTTGGTTAAAAAGATGTGTTCCTGGTTCATAGGGCAGCGTTTCCGATATATCCACGGTATTACTGGATCTTATCTCGATATAATAGGGTGAGATCACGCCTATACTTGGACCCGCGGCGGCCATGGCAATTATCTGCACTCCTTGTTGAGGGGCTTTCTTGAAAAGTATCTTATCCCTTCCATATTGCATTCTTACAGCGTAGAGGTAATTGACCTTATCCCAGATAAAAAAATTACCCGTACTAGTAGATGGGTACCTTACTTCGAAAGGACTTTTGACATTCATCAACTCAAGGCCGTACGTTTGAAACCATCCTTCGTTGATAGCAACGGATTTCTTTAGTACAACACCTCCTATCAAGCCTCCTGAAGTGTTTTTATTGAATCCCCAAATGAATTCGTTTTCATAGGTATAACTGTCTTCCTCTTGTGCGTACAATAGATTCGGGGCAATGAACACTCCCATCAGCACAAAAAAAAGATTTTTTTTCAAAGAATACATTGGCAAGTGCTTATTGTATTGATAAATTTAACAATTATCAAATAAACGTAAAAGTAATTCATATAGTTTAGCAATGCCAACTATGGAGACAGACCATTCGATGACGGTAGAGTATAATGGAAGCCTTAGAACTACGGCTACCCATCTGAAATCTGCCAATAACCTGATTACCGATGCCCCTACCGACAATAATGGCAAGGGTGATTCTTTTTCTCCCACTGACCTGGTCTGCTCTGCACTGAGCAGCTGTATGATGACCATTATGGGCATCTATGCAGATAGAGAGGGGATAGACATCTCTGGTATGTCCTCCGAGGTCACAAAGGTCATGGCCAGCGGTCCAAGAAGAATATCCGAAATAAAAGTCCATTTTTCGCATACCGATATCAAAGCCACCGAGCATCAACGTGATATGCTGAAAAAAGTAGCTGAGCAATGTCCCGTAGCATTGAGTCTCTCTCCGACATTGAAACAGACGCTTTCTTTCGACTTTTAAGAGACTGATTTGGATATACAGTTAAGCCCTTGTGACAAAGCTACAAGATAAAATGCGGGTTTGGGTGCAACCAAAAGCTCACCTAAAGTAATCCTCTCCATCCCTTATCCTTAGAAGATTAAAGAGTGGAGCGGAATTGGAATCGAACGGTTTTTTTGAAGGGGCTGGATGCAAACATCAAAATGTCATACAAATTGCATTAGCTCCTGATAGGTAATTCCCATATGGGATTGATCATAGATACACTTACCATCCTTGATGACCAGTACCTGAGGGGATTCATGCGGTACATTAAAAACAGAAGCAATTTCATCGGAGATATCCCTGTTGGCGATGAGGTCCAGATAATAGGACTGAAGCCCTTGCATTTTGTCATCATCCCATGACCTTTCCAGACGATTGATTGCCATACTGCTGACAGGACAGCGCGTACTATGCTTAAAAATCAATACAGGCTGCTTTTCCGATATGGACTTTATAGTGTCCAGTTCTTGTAATTTGTTTAGTTGTTGCCACTCCATAGGTTATTCATTAATCATTCCATAGCCCCTTTTCACTGGGGTCATACCTTGGTTTTCTTTCTCCACTGTTCTTAACACTTTCAGGTTGGTTTTCGTTCTTTTTGAACAGTTTTGACCACCAGATTCTAAAACTAAACAATTTTTCTTTCTCTTTCTTCCCGTTTTGTTGTTTTGCACTTAGGGTATATTTCGCACTGGGGTGCATGACTTTCGTATTTTTGAAATTATGGGCGTGATATGGCTTTTTTCTGAACCGCCCATCGTAGCTTCCCGTGGCCCATTTCATTTTGATATGCTCCGAATGCTCTCTTATTGGTTTTTTGTTGTTGTTCCACAATTTTCCACTGACACTTCCGCCCCCCCCCATACGTTTTTTATAACCAACGATGTTTCCTTGGAAACGAGGATAAGCTCTAGATTTTGAGTCGGTATAACGCTGGCCCAATGCCTTGCCATCATTATTTTTTGACCTGCCCGAGACGGAGCCTCCCGCACCTTTTGGTGGTCTATTTTTCCCTTTGACATTCCCGGTAAAGCGAGAATAAAGTAAAGAATATGACCCTGCGTAGCGCTGTCTCAGTGCTTGTCCATCATTGTTCTTCGACCTGCCCGAGATGGAGCCTCCTGAACCTTTTGGACGGCCTTTGTATCCTATGATATTACCCTGGAAACGGGAATGGCTCAACGATTTGGAACCGGCATAGCGCTGCTCCAGTGGTTGTCGTCGATTGTTCTTCGACCGCCCGGAAATGCTACCTCCCGCCCCTTTGGGTCTGCTTTTATAACCTATGGCACTACCCTGAAAACGGGAATGACGCTGTGACCGTCCATCAGAGTACTTTTGTTCTATAGGGTTTCCTCCATTATTGATTTTTCTCCCGGAAATACTTTCTTTACCACGACCTTCATATCTACCTCGTTTCACTTTGATATCCGACCCCACTTTCCGTCTTCTTCTACCAGTGATATCAGTACCTCTTTTCCAGCCTTCTTCGGTTTTTCTCGAAGGCCTGATAAATCCCCCTGTCTGGGCCCTACCTGCGGCACGTTCTCCCTTTGGTCTTTGGCTGGCTCTGATTTTGTTCAACGGCTTTCCTGCTTTCAGCTTTTTTTTGGTAAAGTTCTTCCGCAAACGACGGCCAGTAATATCCCCTTTGAACCCTTTTTCTTTTTTCCTCCCCTTACCGGCATAGGGGTTGACCCTTACATTGACCTTAAAAACGGACGATGCAGAACGAGGCCTAACTTTTCGCTCGGCAGCACCTCCGGCCACTTTTGGTTTACTGTTTCTGATTCTGGGGGCCTGTCTTCTGCTAGAGCGTGCTTTTTGTGCTTCTGTCTTTCTGGGTTTGCCGGCATAGGGGTTGACACGTCGAGTAGCCTTAAAAGAAGAAGAAGCCGACCTAGGGCGCACCTTTCCTTTTCCGGGACCAGGAGTAGCAGTTGTCCTAGGTACACTGTTCCTAATGCGCGGGGCCTGTCTTCTACTGGACCTTGCTTTTTGCGCTTCCGTCTTTCTGGACTTGCCGGCATAGGGGTTGACACGCCGAGTAGCCTTAAAAGAAGAAGAAGCCGACCTAGGGCGCACCTTTCCTTTTCCGGGACCGGGAGTAGCAGTTGTCCTAGGTACACTGTTCCTAATGCGCGGGGTCTGTCTTCTACTGGACCTTGCTTTTTGCGCCTCCGTCTTTCTGGACTTGCCGGCATAGGGGTTGACCCTTGTCCTCCTACCTCCTCGTGATGCCGATGAAGCGGAGCGCGGGCGCACCTTTCCTTTTCCAGGGCCGGGACCGGCATTCGCACGAGGGACGCTGTTTCTGATTCTGGGGGCCTGCTTTCTACTGGATCTTGCACTTTGCGCCTCTGTCTTTCTGGGCTTACCTGCATAGGGGTTGGGACGGGCATAACTGGCACTCGATTGCTTGGGACTGACCTTTGGCGTAACCCTCCTGCCCATAATATCTCCTTTTCGGGCCTTATCCCCTTTTTGAGCACCGGCTTTGTAACGTAAAGAGCGTAACTGCCGTCGATTGGATCTGCCTTTTTCTTTTTTAGGCTTCGATGTTTGTTTTTTGGAGATAGAAGTCCTTTGTTTCCTACCTTTTGTTTCTTTCTGTGCTTGTGCCGTTATGCCGATGAACAGAAACAGCATTGTCACAAAAAAAACAGCCATGCCTTTCTGCGAAAACCCCGAAAACGGACGCTTCTCTGAGCTTGTATGACTATGTTTATCGGTGAATCTCAAAATACGGTGCAATGTAGAACGATGGAATATAAAAATACTTCAACAAATTGATACACTGAACAGTTCAATCCATCAAAAAGCAGTAATTTAGTTAAAAATCCAATAAATACTTAATTTTCTCAACAAGTCTTTGCTTCGGAAGAAAATTCTCTTCCAGTGTCGGTGCAAAGGGAACCGCAGTATCCAAGCTACCTTCTCTAAGGATAGGCGCATCCAAATATTGAAAGCAGTGCTCTCCGGCCCAAGCAGCAATTTCTGCACCGACACCTCCTGTGATGCAGTCTTCATGCAGGATAATAACGCGGCCCGTCTTTTTTATTGTGTTTTCTACCGCTTCTTTGTCCCAAGGGAGCAAAGTCCGAAGATCAAGGATATCGGCGGACAGTTCCATGGTAGAGCAGAGTTCTACGGCCCAATGAACCCCCAGACCATAGGTGATAATGGAAAGCTCCTCTCCTTTCTGCACTAGAGAAGCCTTACCTTGGGCTACGGTATAATACCCCTCGGGAATACTACTTTCTATAGAGCGGTATAGGTACTTGTGTTCGAAAAACAGTACGGGATTGGGGTCTTCTATGGCTTCCAAAAGCAAGCCTTTGGCATCGTAAGGATTACTGGGATAGAAAACCTTAAGGCCAGGAGTATGGAAAAACCAAGCCTCCGTGGATTGCGAATGGAACGGCCCCGCCCCTACACCTGCTCCCGTGGGCATTCTGATGACCACATCGGCATGCTGCCCCCAACGGTAGTTCGATTTAGCCAGGTTATTGACAATCTGGTTAAATCCACAACTTACAAAATCGGCAAATTGCATTTCAATAATCGTTTTGTATCCCTTGACAGATAGCCCCAGTCCCATGCCCAGAATGGCCGATTCGCAGATAGGGGTATTACGAATCCTTTCTTTACCAAATTCCTCCAAAAAACCCTTGGTTACCTTGAACACCCCCCCATAATCGGCGATATCCTGTCCCATGAGTACTGCATGCTTATATTTTTTTAGGCCAAGAAACAATCCATCACTAATGGCATCTACCAACCTCTTGGAAACCAAAGACTCGTTTTGGGGCACTTTTTCCTCCGAAACAAAAGGAGCATACATACTTTTGAGTTCATAATTACTATCAGCTTCCGGGAAGCTGAGCCTGTCGGCAAGTTTCCAGGCCTTATCGATCTCCTTATGGATTTTTTTCTTGATTTTGGCTATCTGTTTCGTATTCAGTACCTGCTCACCCAATAGAAAACCTTCATAATTTCCTATAGGGTCTTTCTTGGCCCACTTTTCCACTAGGGCTTTGGGGACATAAGCTGTACCCGAAGCCTCTTCATGTCCCCTCATCCTGAAGGTAAGTGCCTCGATAAGGATAGGTCGGGGGTGGTTCCGTATATTCGCTGCTGCCTGACCGATGGTATCATAGACTTCTAGAATATTGTTGCCATCGATCTGGATGGCATCCATACCATAGCCCGGTCCTTTTTCGGTAAAGCTATTGAAGTTGAACTGTTCCTCATTAGGTGTGGAAAGTCCATAACCATTATTCTCAATAACGAAAATAATGGGAAGATTCCAAACGGAGGCTACATTTAAGGCTTCATGAAAGTCGCCTTCGCTGCTACCTCCATCACCACAGAAAACAAGTACGACTTTATTTTCTTTCTTCAGTCGGTGGGCCAGTGCAATACCATCAGCTACGGCCAACTGAGCCCCTAGATGGGAAATCATGCCAACGATATGATGCTCTTTGGCCCCAAAATGAAAGGAACGGTCCCTTCCCTGTGTATAGCCTATAGGTTTGCCCTGTAGTTGAGCAAAAAGGCGCTCATAAGGCACCAGTCGTGAGGTGAATACCCCCAGGTTACGGTGCATGGGCAAAATATATTCTTTTTCCTGAAGCGCAAGTGCAGCTCCGACTGATATCGCTTCTTGGCCGATTCCTGAAAACCACTTGCTAATTTTACCCTGCCGTAATAAAATCAACATTTTCTCCTCAATCATCCTCGGTCGCAAAAGCGACTCATATAGCTTGACCAATGTCTTTTCAGTGTACTCTTTGCGATTGAATTTCACCTTTTCTATAGATTGTTGTGGATAAGTTATATACTGATTACCGTACAGTTACTGATGATGTCAGTAAAACTACCTCTTCGATCGTAACGGTTTTTCCTTCGTGTAGAGAAAAGCACTATTGCACCTATTCAGTATGCTTCCATTGAACATAGGTGAAGAATACCTTATGCTGCTGGCAAAAATTATCTTTGACAAGCAAAAGGTTTACCTTATGCTGGACCAAATCCGAAGTAATATCAACGGCGGTCATCATTTTTAAGCAAATAAATACGAATAAGACATTAAGGTTCATTTGTCGGTCAAGTTGGTCAGGGGCATTTATATACATAAATAATAGTTACAGTATAACAATCAGTCTTTTCATCCATCCGGTAGCGCCTAGTGCCGTACCTAGGACTATTCTTTCTTTCAAAGTAGGCCGAATGAGTTACAGTTTTTACCTAGAGATGGTTCAGACTTTTTCTTTCTGCCACAAATTTAGTTCGTTTCATCCAAATTTTGACTTTTTAATCGCAACGTAACCATGACCATGCCACTCCAGAAAGGTTTCATTAGGACAGATGATCTTTAGTTTTCGCTGTAAAATTAAAAAATCCGAACCACTTCCATACCTGTCTCACACTCAACATAACTGACTCCAAACCTTCTTTATAAGGGCAGGTAACAAGAAGCGTTACCCATTCCACATACTGTCTATCCACGGTCAGAACCCAACATGTTTGAAACACCCATGTTAGGAGCAACAATTATTCTTCAAAAGTGCTCAATTGGGACAAAATAAAATTAAAGTAATGAGAATGTCCGTAATTTTTTCCATATAATTACTTTTACCATTGTTTTTAGAAATTTATCCTAATAAAAAGATAATTATAAGAGTAATAAGCTATGGGAATGAAAATAAGGACCGGAATGGGATATGATGTACATCAGCTGAAAGAAGGAGAGGATTTTTGGCTAGGAGGAATACAGATTGCCCATGAAAAAGGAGCTGTAGGTCACTCGGATGCCGATGTACTCATTCACGTTATATGCGATGCACTGTTAGGCGCTGCCAACCTACGTGACATTGGATTTCATTTTTCCGACCAAGACCCTCAATATAAAGGAATCGATAGCAAAGTACTCCTTTCACAAGTGATTCGGCTGTTGAAGGAACAGGACTGGTCCATAGCTAATATAGATAGTACCATCTGCTTACAGAGACCAAAAATCAATCCACACATCCCTACTATGAAGAGCTGTCTAGCAAAGGTCATGGGCATCCAAGAGGAAGATTTATCCATCAAAGCGACCACTACCGAAAGATTAGGTTTCGTCGGTAAAGAAGAAGGAGTTGCGGCTTATGCGGTTGTGCTGATCACAAAAAATACTTGACATTTACGCTTACTGCCAAACGTAATACAATCATTTGGTGTTTTTCTCAAAAGACACAAGGTATGCTCATCATATGAGCCAAACCTAAGGTATAGTCGATATATTCTATTTCTTCCCAAAGGAAATCAGTAATTCAAATCTACTGATATATATTCTGAAAAGGCCTACGAACTTACATTTCTCGAACTCCGAATGAAAGATGGGCACATTAGAGGTCGAAGCGAAGATTTGAAAATGCCGTTGAGATCAATGAATCTAATGAGGCAAAATAAAGCGGGAAAATATACGGGGTTCAATAACTATATTTTTACAAAAAAATTGCTGAGATGCTGATTTTAAAGTAATTTAAGCCTCCTAAAATAACTTGTCGATAAACTTAAGTTTGATGTAGTTTTTTCAATGAAGGTCTCACGGTAAAAAAACATTGAGACAATCAGTATCAAACCGGAAGTATCAAGTCCTTTTATACAGACATATTGTAAGGTATTTTCCACAAAAGCTCTCTAGCTCTGTTGAGTCTTGAAAATTACCATTTTTTGTCACTAGGGATAGCGCATTGGTTTACAAAAATTTTCAATCCCAAGTACTTCATAATTTACGACCTCTGTCAAGAACGGTCCCGAGATATCTTACTTAAATTACAAGGGTGCTTTGGGTAAAAGTTTGTATTATTTTATTCTTATTGAGGGAGCTATTATTGCAGAGAACCAAACAAAAAAACGATGGAACTCAGAAAACTATCTCATTTACTGATGTTTACGATAATACTATTGTCAACATTTTTTGCCACTAGCTGTTCAGAGGAACTGGATACCCTTAAACCTTCGGATACGACTGATAGACAGACACAGTCGACGGGTGATAGTGGGGGTGAACGTGGAGACATCGAGTAATTAAAGACTCTTAACACAATATCCTATACGTGTAAGATATAGAGAGGCAGTGATGCACTGATAAAGGATAAAATCATCATCTTAGCAAATCCACAATTAACCAGAACCAAAGATGAAACATCAGCACTGCCACTGCCTCTACACCATCCTTCTGCTCCTTGCCACCATGACCATAGGTTCTTGTATCGATGAAGAGATAGAACCACTACGGAAAGAACTGCCCAACAGTGAAATACAGCTACTTGAACTTCTAGGAGAGGCCGAAAATGATAGGGATAAATTAAATATCTATTGGAAATTGTACAAGACCGTCAAGGGCGAAGATACAGGTAGAGCCATTCGATACTTGGACCAACAAATAGATTTGGCCATTAAAACAGATAACCATGAAGCTTTAGGGAAAGCATATCATAGTTTAGGATTCATCTACGATAAAGCTGAAAAGCAGGTCAAAGCCATAGAATATTACCTCAAATCTTACGATCACTTCGGACTATCCGGACACTCAGGCCTACAAGCCTTGGAATTGAATAATATATCTGCTGTACTGATGGATATCGGAGACTATGATTATCCCATAAGTCTTTTGAAAGAGGTGGAAAATACTTATCACAAGTTGAATGACACTACTAATCTAGTAATGACAAAGATGAATCTCGGCATCTGCCATATGAAAAAGAGCAACCCCAGTTACTGGACAGCGGAGCGGTATTTTGATGATGCAATTCTGCTCAATGGAACAGTACATAGGAGACAGGCTTATTTTTTCAATAGACTGTACAACTTGAAAGGTATGCTAGGTTATAGGCAGGGCAAGTACAACGAGGCCATAAGTTATTATCAACAATCCAGTAAATTCATTTACGACCTCGATAACAAATACGAAAAACAAACGATAGCCTTATACAATATCGGAGAATCATACGCAGCCGCCAAAGATTTTGATAGTGCCATCAAATGGTTGAACAGAGCCAAGGAAGTAGAAGAAAAGTATGACATTAACGAAAAGATTGTCCTTGAATGGTATGCAATCAAAGGAAAGCTCTATCAGGAATTAGGTCTGCACGAAGAGCTTGGAAATCTTTTAGAAGAGGGTATCAACAGAGCAACAAGAGATACCTATAACATCAAACTTCTAAGTCTGATCGACATGCTGAGTGCTACCTACATCCTTTTGGAGGAAAAAACAGGAAATGTGCCCAAAGCTAAGATGATGGAATTACTACGGTTCAAAGTATCGCAGGAGGAGCTTCAAAAAACTATGAAAACCAATATTCAGAGCGAAACACTGCGTATTGCTGCCAGAAAGGAAATCGAGGTTAACGGACTGAATAAGAAGCTTGCAGAGAGCCGCGCCGTAGAGGGTATCAACATTTTTTATGTCCTTATATTTGGTCTATTGATTGGCATGATAATGACCGTATTTTTATTGAAACATATACCTAAGCGGAATAATTTGTATTTATAGCAAAGTTTCGTCCCCCGGCCTGGCCCTGGTATTGGAAAAAATATAAGTGTGCTAGCCTCCCATCTTTCAAGAGAGGTAATGTAGCATAAAGACCATGAAACTTTAAAAAGGTAATGTTTGGTATCTGCTTGAAATCATGTGCTGGAGTAGATGCTTTTTGTGTAAAAAAATAATGAGCGTAATATAAGAGACTGATTTAAAATATATCTTTTTCTTTCTTATGTACTGCTTTTGGTGCCTGATTTCGTTGAAATTTCCGCTAGCTAGCGCGACAGGCTATCTTTGTCAATGGCTCACGCGGCAGACCGGCCCCTTCACCAATAATGCCCTCGGGGCATTATTTTAACCCAAATTGACCGATAGGATTTCGTTATTAGAGCATAATTACAATAAAATCAGCGGCTTAGGTGAGGAAGCCTAGTCTATCATTAGGGTGTAAAACCTGCGTAGCGTAAAACAGCTGATTTTGAAGCAATTTATGCTCGTAATAGGAATGCTATTGATCATTTTGGGTTTAATCTTACTTGAACGATTTCTTTTTAGAAAACCTCTCATAAGAACCCTTAGCAACCATTGTATGGTTAAACATTTCATCAGGGCTGTTTCTATGCCCCATTTCTCCTTTTACTTCCCCCAAGTATAAGCTATATATTGAACTATACTTAGGGTACATCATTAAGTGAGCAACTGCTGGTTTTACACAGACCACTTTCATATACGAAAGAGGGGCATCGTGAGAGTAAGCCTTTTACATCCTGAAAAAATATTGCATTTTCGTTCAAAAATGGAGCCAAGACGACAAACCCCGGCTAAGAAGCTAGTGGTCAAAGCCCAGAAAAATCATTTTCCCTCGGTTTTTAGCGAAAAGTGATAGGGCCGATGTACTTTCAGGACAAGCAATAGATGTTTAAACAACAATATTCAAGGCCATCCCGTAAACAGATATAACTTTTGATAATTAGGGCCCTTTTAATCAGTAGTGATTGTTTTTTTTTCACCCAAACCTTAAATGAATTACAATTATGCTAAAAAAGTTCAAACCACTCTTTTATTCTGCCGCTATTCTTTTTGTCGGTGCAGCCTGTGAAGATGTCGATAACAATACCCAACAGCGAGTGCCAGAGGCGCTTGTCGATACCCAAGTAAACGAATCCGCTGCTATGAAAGAGGCTATGTCCCTATTGACAGCCTCTGCCACCGAAGCGGGCAAGACCATGGATGAACTTTCCAACAGAAAGGGCGGGCGCTTCACCAAAGAGCAGAATGTTTTCCTGAAAAGCGCCATCGCGGTCAACGACCTGGAAGATCCTACAAGAGCCACAGTGACACTGCCTCTGTTCAAGGGTATAGGACCCAGCGGAAGACCGACCTATTACATTCTTACCGAGGCTTCTGATTTTGCCGTAGCCAAACAACTGGGCGTCAATTATGCCCCCAAACTGGCCAATGGCCGTGGCTCCGAAGGCAGTCAGGAAGTGACCCTGAAAAAGGGCATCATCTTCTTCAAAGGAGATGTTGATTTCAGCCCCGTACGCCGGGTAGTAGCGGGTGACGGCCCCTTTGCCTTCCCTCCTTCTGTGGCAGAACCCGGCTCTATCGGGGATGAGGAGTACTCTTCACTGGTCGT
>CANLOE010000081.1 GCA_947492745.1 uncultured Cyclobacteriaceae bacterium
CTTGTTTTCTTCATTCTTTCTGTAAGTTAACCCTATTGAGCTTTTCTTACTGTCCAGTCAAATGTATACACTCCAATAGTCTTCCTATTGCGAGCATAAATCACTTCAAAATCAGCGGGTTTACGCTACGCAGGTTCGTCACCTTAGTGATACACTAGGCCTCCTCACCTAAACCGCTGATTTTATTGCCCTTTATGCTCTCATAACGCAATCCTATTGATCATTTTGGGTTTAAAATCGCCTATCTTCCTGTTCATTTTGCCTCATCCTGCGTTGACAATCCTCGGGATAGCGCTGCTATCCCTGCGCTTCTCGTCTTGATTGAAACTAAAATAACCCGCGGAATCTTATACGACAGTTGAAACTCAAATTTGTATTACTTCTTCTTTCGCAAACCGTGCGACTGTTTCAGAGGGAAGGTTCGGGAGATATTGAAACCAAAGTGGATGTCACCGTTGCCCCAGTCGCCCAAGGTTCTGTTGATAAAGAGCTTCTCGGTCATCCCTGATGAGTTACTGAAAATCAAATGAAAAACATGTCCGCCCGTTTCGATTTCGAGGGCAAAGGCCAAAGGTTCGTCAAAAACGGTTTTCAACTGCTCATCAAACAGGTAGTAGTAATCCCCGATCAGGGAAAGTCTCGGACTGAGACGTACCCTGGCTCCGAAACCCAAAGCGAAAGTATCGTGCTGCTCAACACTCAGTTCCCGGACATTGTTATGGGTAAAAGTAGGGGTCAGTTGGAAAGAGATGCCTTGTTTTACAAATTTTCTGGCTATCAGCAGTTGATGTGTATAAAATAAACGGTCGCTAAAACTGACATTGAAGTCGGCGTTGTTGAAATCAGAATCTTTCAGTGCCATATTGGCGTTCCATACAATACTCACGGGAAAGCTCTTGGCACCGGAGCTTTGCCGGAACAATTTGTATTTGGAGAAAAAATCATAGGTCGTCTCCTGTCCACTACGGCCTAGCCCTATGGACCACTTGTCCGTCAGTCCATATTCGAAGCCCAGTCGGATAACGGCATCGTCCAGCCCCCAGAAACGTTTTACCCCTGTGTTGATCCTGCCAAAGCGATGCGTGATGATAAACAGTAATTCTCCTTTTGGATGTAGGTCAACAGAAGCAGTGTTGATGATCCGGGTTCCCTTAAAAGTCCCAGAGATATAGTCCGTACTGGGTGCCTCATCTTCATCCAAAGAGGAGAGCAAGTCATCTTCTTGTGCTAGGGTAGGTGAGGTGAGCAGCAATAGGATGCTGAAAAAGCATAGTGAAAAAATCAGGTATTTCATATCTAATAGGTATATAATAGGTTCTTTTGATTTAATTTGTCTATTTTCCGGATTCCCAAATCTTCGGAATTTCTTAGCTATTGAATCCGGACCATGCGTTAGACCATCTATTACAGCTTCACATCAGTACAGTGTATGTCTTTTCTGGATTCACCGTAGCGATGTTACGCTAAATCCAAGAAAACCCGCTGATTTATTGTCTTTTGACCAAGATCATGCATTAGCCTTTCTATTTTAGCCTTAAATAGTTGAAAATCAGTAAAGTGAATGCGTTTTTCGAATTTACCGTAGTGGTGCTACGCTGAATCCGATAAAACGCCCTGATTTATTGCTTTTTAAACCCTCATAACTAAACTCTAATACAAAAATCCGGGTTTAAAATCCTATGATAAAGTTTCCGGTCAGTTCTCTTTTAAAAAAAGATACCCATCAAGAGGATATCATCCGTTTGAGGATACCCCTTTTTCCATGTGTCCAAAGCTTCTTCCATCACTTTTTTCTGTTGTTCAGGGCTATCCTGACAGTGTGTGCTCAGCAAGCGTTTGAGTTTTTTGTTCATGAACTTTTTATTGTCAGGGCCTCCGAACTGGTCGGGATAGCCATCAGAAAAAAGGTATATCCTATCACCCGTCTCCACAGGTATAGTATGATCGCTAAAAGAAAGCTGGTCCGTTTTCCCTTTTTTCCGTCCTCCGATAGATATCTTATCTCCTTTCTGCTCCGTCAACTGTCCCGTTTTATCGATTTTGTACAAAGGTCTCTTTGCACCACTGAAAAGTAATGTCCTAGTGGAAGGGCACCAGCGACACAGGGCCACGTCCATACCATCATTGCTCTTGATATCATTACCGTTTTTAGCAGTCTCCTGTTTTAGGGCATTGACGACCCCTTGATGCAATTTGCCCAGTAACCGTGCGGGTAGTATACCGGGTTCCGCTGCGACAATCTCATTCAATAAGGAGAATCCTATCATCGACATGATGGCACCGGGAACTCCATGTCCCGTACAATCAATGGCAGCGAAATAATACCTGCCCTCTTCGCCTTTGTGAAACCAATAAAAGTCACCACTAACGATATCTCTTGGTCGATATAGGATGAAGTAATTCTCGAAGACGGCCCCTATATTTTCTTTTAATGGAAGAATGGCATTCTGTATGCGTTTGGCATAATTGATACTTTTGACGATATTATCATTCTTCTCTTCGATATCCTTGAACGCAGCCTGTAGCTCTTTTGTACGTTCTTCGACGCTTTGTTCTAGGATTCGCTTGTCTTCATTTAGCTTTCTTACCCTCCAGCGGATATAGAGGTACAAAAGTAGCCCGGATAAGAGGATACATATTCCGTAAAACCATAGGGTCTGCCAGTAGGGCTTACGTATTTCGAAGGAGAAGTGGTCTTCCTGACTTTTATCAAAATTGCCATTATGGGAGGCCTGTATCCGAAAGTTGTACTCACCGGGAGGGAGGTTTGAGTAAGTGACCGCTCTGTTCTTAGAGGGAATCCAGGCACTTTCATACCCTTCGAGTCGATAGCGAAACCGAAGTGCTTCCGGATTGAGATACCAGAAACCGATATAATCGATTGTGATATTGTTCTCTTGATAACTGAAACTGGGATTTTCATCGTAGCCCTTCACCGGTTCCCCGAATAATTTGATGCCTTCGATATAGGTAAAAGGGCGACCTTGAACCTGCCGCGTGATGTCACTGTACTGTATGATGCCCTTTTCGGTACCGATAAGTACATTACCCATGGGGCCTTTGGCGATGGCATTCAAATTGGGTTTTTTATCCTGTATACCAAATTCATCACCGATGTAGTAGAACCGCTCGTGTACAGGATCGTAGATGTCTATCCCTTGACTATGGGCTATCACGATATTACCATGGATATCTGCAATGATACCTGCGATATCCAAGTCTCGGAGTCCGTCTTTTTCATCAAAGTTACGTACTTGTTTACCATCATAACAGAACAGGCCTTCTTCCAAGGTATTGATCCATATCTGACCTTTGGCATCTTCGGCAAAGCCGTACACTACTTTGTCACTCAGCCCCATGTCTTTTGGCAAGACCTTGACCTGTCCCGTTTCTATATAGGCCACTCCCTCTCCATCGGTACCTAACCAAGTCCTCCCACGGCTATCGGTAAATGCCTGATAAATATAATTTGTGCTGAGGCCTTCTTTTTGACCATATGGGACGATATCGGTAATCTTTCCCTCCACTACGGTCAGAGCGGTACCTCCACCCAGTGTGGCCAACCATATCCGGTCGCCCTTGCCCGTAATATTCAGGATATTGCCATTGTTCAGTTCCTCTTGGAGCAGTGTCGATTTGCCCGTTTTCGGGTCATACAAAAGCAGACCGTTACCATAGGTACCCAACCATACCCGGTCACTGTTATCTACGAAAAGGGAGATGAAAGTCAGCTGTTTGTAGGCATCATTTTCCGTGAACAGTGGTTGTACTTGGTATTTCCTACCTGATCTTGTTCTCCGAAAACAACCGTTTTCGGTCAGGAACCATAGTGTACCCTTGGTATCCATATCCAGACCGATGACATTACTACCGGCCTCCATGCCCAGGTCATTGAGGCTTTCGACTTCATTGCCCAGGGTTCGGAGTAGACCTTGTGGAGTGGCTATCCATGTATTGCCTTCACTATCGAGACTCAGGGCATTGATGCGTGAGGTGGGCAGTCCATCGCCGGACATATAGTTCCTTTTTTGGCCATTTTCCAAGTCCACCACGACCAACCCTTTTCGTTGGGTACCTATCCAGAGCTGATTTTCTTTTTCGATGATACCCGTAACCGCTCCGTATTCCCACTCTTTGGAAAAAGAGGGGATGGTTATCTTTCTACCTTCCGGTCGGATACGGACTATTCCAGCGTCTTCCGTCCCCAACCAAAGCGTAGAATCCCTTCCCAGTACCAACTGTTTGATGATATTGTCGGGGAGACCTGTTTTGTAATCGATGACCTCAACGGCGATGCTGTCCCCCTTCCATTTGCATAGGGCAATACCTCCATCGGTACCGGCCCAGATGTTGCCCTCAGTATCCAACCATAGGTCATATACAAAGATATCGGGCATCCCTTCTTCCTCGTCCAATCGGTAGAGACGCTCTTCTTTATAATAATAGAGACCATCGTTCAATGTAGAAAACCATAGGTTCCCTTCACTATCGAAGACGATGTTCGATACCTCCTTGACAGCATGCCCCTCTTTGGGTTCAAAGGGCTTGACTTTCCCATCTTCTAGGTAGTGTATCCGGCCGCTTTTACTCCCTATCCATAGCCGACCGAGGCTATCCTGTGCCAGGGCAGTGACGACATTGGTATAAGCAATGCTGTCGGAAATAGTGAATGGAATCCTGACCTGACCATCAAAACGTAGTAACCCCTGTTCTGTACCTATCCAGATAAAACCGTTGCTATCCTGCATAGTCGTACGGATACTCACCTGATCGTTCTTTTTGAAGGTATGGTACTGCTGAAAGGCAGGCTGTTGTGCCATTAGAGATATGCAGGTACTACTGAAAATACTGCAAAAAAGAATACATTGGAGTACGAAAAAATGGCCTCTGCGGTTCATTGGAGAAAAGGGCTGGTTTAGAGTTCGTCTTCCACCATCGTGGCTTTTATAGTTACTTCTATTTCCGTAGCTATTTTTTTGTTTACGATTTTAGGAATAGAGATATCGTGGTCCGTAAGTGGGACGACGAAGCTGGTCTCCAGCATCACCTTTCCATTGAGTACTTTTAGCTTACCTTTAATAATCCTGTTCTGTACTGCACCATGTATAGTAAGGTCCCCTTTGGCGCGGACAGCATAAGTACCATCGGTATCAAAATCCACCTGTTCTATGATCTTCCCTTTGAAAGTGGCCTTCGGATACTTATCGCTCTCCATATAGTTTTCGTTGAAATGCTCCTTCTGCAAAGTACTATTGAACCCTTCGAAGCTTTTGATCTTGACAGAAAAGGCAAGTTTATAGCTCAGTGGGTCGATAACACCTTTCAGGGCGGTCGATTCCGCCTCTATCAGTTCCAATGGGGCATTGGAAGCGAAGTCGATACTGCCTTTCTGTATTTTGTAACGCTCTTGGGCAAGGCTGGTCAAAGAGAAAAATATACCCATCAGTAGGAATAAAGTGGGTTTTAATGAATGATTTTGCATTGTTTTAGTTTTATGCTGTTCTTGAAAAAATATAAACTAACTAGGATAGAATAAAAATCATGCCCAATTACATAAGTATACTACCGATAATCAATAATCTCGTATGACCAAGTCGTTCGCACCGCTATGACAACTGATACAAGTGCCTCCTCCGCCCAGCATCAATAGGCTATTGTCCCCTCTATGGTCATCGATGGCGGCCACCTGTCCGCTAAGGGTCATGGCCCATTCCCATCCGTTGCCCGAAGGATTAAAACCGCCATTGCGCTTGGCCATGACCTGAAGCATGACTACCCTGTTTCTATTGTCAAAATCCCTGCCTTCCTTAACAATAATGGTCCCTGTAGGGTAAGCCCCTTCTACCCGATCGGCCTCAGAAGCTTTGTTGATATAAATAGTCCTGAACTCTCCAAGGTCGGGACGCTCTTTGGTACCCATAACCGTCCAGCTTTGATAATTAGCGATATCATCGGGCCTCATGATGAACTCTTCATCAGTGGAGCCATCTATCAGGTCATCGTTGTAGGTACAGGAGACAAACAGGCTGAAAGCATAAAAGAAGACACTCATGAGTAAGCATCCCTTATAGGATCGGAAAAAGTTAGCGGGTGATTTCATAAACAAAAAATAACGGTTGTCTCCGTGTTCAGGTGCTAGAGACACCCATGAATACAAAAATTTTCAGGTTTTCTCAAGCTTTGACCAGAACAGCTTGAATAGGGGTGAAACTAGTAAAAATCCTTTTAGAATGCATTTGTAACAAACACAAATTGTCTGCTCTACTATTGGTTACACCTTGTCATTGATGATAAAGTCAACAAGTAAGGTATTTATCACTTCACAATCAAGTTTAATCCATGATTCTCACCGGAACTTTTCCCACTCACTGGGATATCATGAAAACATGATTTAAAAACACCTGGGGACCTAATGACATTTTCTTTCCGCTCAGTCTCATTCCGTATCCAATGGAAGCGATAACAAACCATAACATAATATCCTCCAAAGCAGTCTCTTATGTCCGATTTTAAATGGAAATGGAATATATGAGGTCAAGTAAATGACAGCGAAAAGACAATACTATCTTTTTTAGTAAAGTATCGACCGTTTTTATACATGATTTCTATATAATTTCGTAGATTATCTACATATAGCAATAGGAATGACGGGGTCTTATGGTCTGATAATCTACGTGACCTAAGATGCTCTCACTAAAGCACCTTTTCTTTTATAATGATACTTGCCGGAACACGGTATAAGTGGTAGGCAATAACTATTGGTAACGACAATGCCTATGAAAACCAATATTTCCATTTCCAAGACAAGTTTGAGATTCAGTGTAGAAGTGATCAGGACAAGGACAGGAGCTAAAGTTTCCGTGACCCGGTTTATCGATGTAGCTCCACGGGAAGATATGTCCACTAATGCACAACTGGCCAAGTACGATAGTATTCAGGTCAAAGGCCATCATTACAACTGCAATGAATTGATAAAAAGTGTAATCCATTACCTGGAACGATCGATGAACATCGAAAAAAAATCGACGCCCCTAAACACTTTACTTTAAAAAAGCAGTTCAGAAGTTTTGGACGATGAGAGGAACAGGTAGCCACGATGGTAAAAACCTGAACGGCTACGTCCAATGGTCAGTAAAGATAAATCCGAGCTAAAGATCGAAAACACTTCCAATCCACGAAATGCCCTAATTCCGAAGGTATTCGCACTATACTCAAGAAAAAATGAAATGGGAAGCCTCATCGGCAATGCCAAAGGAGAAAAATCCGTATCGTGTAGAACCGTGACCGGTAGACTTGTCATTAGGGGCTTTAGATAATAGTGGTACTTAAGTCAACGAATCATCTTGCCCCAGATCAATTGTGCGTTTAGGTACAAGTCATATCCTTCGGAATAGTCCGCTGACAGGATGATATAGACCAATGATGCTTCAACCTGGATCATGCACCAGTCCTTCTATTTCGGACTTAAATGTATGAAAATCAGTATATTGAATGTGTTTTATCGGATTCACCGTAGCGGTGCTACGCTGAATCCGATAAAACGCTCTGATGTATTGCTTTTTAAACCCTCATAACTAAGCTCTAATGCATAATCCGGATTCAACCCAAAATGATGAATAGAGAACCTATTCCGCGCATAAATAGCTTCATACCGGAAGCTTTGCCCACCGGTCTTCATTCACCATAGCGGTGCTATGCCGAATGAATACAAATGGCCGGTATTTTGCTATTTATGCGCTCATCACGATTTCTATCGATCAATTTGGATTCAATGTGATTGTACGAAATGTGTATTTCTATAAATTTCTCCCTACCCAAATTCTCTATGTTGCTTTTCTTCCATATAATTCTTCTATATTCGAAATAAATAAGCACCCAAAAGGCAGGTATATCATGACATTAAAGGGAAGCATACAGCTGGTTATAGTATCGATTGTACTCAAAATCGGTATTTCAGCACTCTGGCTTATCCTTGATACGAGCAATACAGAGTTCATGGAACTGTTTCGATTACTTTCCATATCCGGAAATCTGATCGACATATTCTTCTTGATTGCATTACTGTTGTTTTTCCTTGCTATTCGTAAAACCCTACAGCAGAATGAACGATGATTGATAAAAGTATTTGGTTATCAGCTTATACCCAAACGCAATTGTTCTGGGACAGATTGAAAATCATTGCGAAAGTACTGTTCCGTCCGGAACCGCCCAAATGACCAATCCACTAATGTAATTTCACCAATGCAGTATTTTCCCCTGGTTTTCCGGACCCCGGATTTCCCATTTCACTATTTCTTGAGTATAATAATGAATGTAATGATCGGTAAGGCTTGATTCGAGTGGTTTGGCGACGATAATGAACTGTGGCCCATACAGCACCGAAGGCTGGCCTTCCCTTACCTGTTTTTATCAATTTGGAGTAACCCTAACTAATGAACACCTACACCCTTTCGAAGCTATTGTTCCTGCTATTTCTTCTGCCTATTTCACTGGTAATGGGTCAAGATAAGTCTGCACAAATAGAAGCCTGTATCTCAAAAGCACTTTCCCTTGAAGCTTCCTCATTGGACTCGGCCATTCGTTATATCACTAGAGCAAAAACACTGACCGATGAGATGGGAGATAGGGCCAAAAAGGTAGAGGTATTGAGCATAGAAGGAGGTCTACTGTTAAAAAACAGGCAGTTCGAAGCCAGTGAACACTCGCTGATGGAGGCGCTTGAACTGGCGAAGGAAGAAGAGGCCGTAGAGAGCAAAATTATGTCCGATATACTCCTGAATCTGGGCAGTGTCCATTTGAACGGGCAAAACTTCGATGATGCACTGACCTATTATCTGCAAGCGGAGCCTTGGATAGAAGTGGAAAAACAACCGGGACAGGCCGTAAGAATGCATAACAACATGGCCATAGTCTACATGCGCTTAGGATATAAAGAGGAAGCTAAGATCCATTTTGAATCGGCAGTGGATACCAATCCTAAAGAGGACATCGTAACACTCAGTGCCTTGGCCAATCTGGCAACGCTTTATCAGGAAAACAAAAATTTCACTAAGGCCTTGGCCTCTGCCGGGGCGGCAGAGAAAATTGCTATAGAGTTAGGTCAGTTTCCCATTATCTCCATGCTCTATACGAACCGCAGCCTGATCTACCAAGAGACTTCCCGCTTGGAAGAGGCGCTGGAGTATGCCATTAAAAGTTTGAAAATCAAACAGAAATACAAGCTGTCGGGCTTAGCGATAGCTTTTAACAATATAGGTTACACCCACTATTTACGGGAAGAATATACGGAAGCCATTGCCCAGTATGAGAAAGGGCTACGAATGGCGGTGGGTTTGGAACGATTGAACCTCTTGCGCAATCTCAAACAAGTCTACCAAGCTATGGGCAGTCTGTCCAAAGCCCTGGACTATGCCGATGAATACGCCACCTTGAAAGACTCTTTGAATACCGAAGAGCAGAAAAGGAACGTCGCTGAACTCACTGCGCGCTACGAGACAGAAAAAAAACAAAGGCAAATAGAAACCCTCAGCTTTCAGAACAAACAGCAACAGGACAAAATAGAACGACAGTACCTACTGTTCGGTGGATTGGGCATGACACTGATCATGGCCATACTTCTGTTTTATTTGGTCTACCGTCAAAAAAGAATCGAGCAACAACTGAAAAGTACCCAATTGAAACAACAGTTTCTTCGGACTCAGCTCAACCCACATTTCCTTTTTCACGCACTGAACAGTATTCAGGACTATATATACGAGCATGAAGTAGAGGCTTCGGCGGATTACCTGGCCGACTTCAGTAAACTGATGCGCTATATTCTTGTCAATGCTGATGTGGAGACGGTCAGCATGCGCGAAGATGCCGATATGCTGGAAAAATACCTACGCTTGCAGCAATTGAACCATGGACATCACTTTGACTTCAGTATTCGTAGTGATAATGAAACATTGGGGACGACGGTCCTTGTCCCTACTTTACTGACACAGCCCATTGTGGAAAATGCACTGATCCATGGACTGGATGGCCTCAAGGAGGGGCAATTGAGTATTAACTATGAAGTGCGTGATGACATGTTGCGCATTACGATTACGGACAATGGTATCGGGTACTTTGAAGGAGCTAAACGCAACAATACGGGTGCCGATGGTCTATACCGCTCAAAGAGTAGTGGTATCATAGCACAGAGACTGGAACTGTTGGGTACTACCTTTCGGCAAAAGGTACAGTTGACCATGAAAGTCGCCTATCCCGATAACAAGGAACGTCCCGGTACGCAAGCAGTGCTAGAGCTTCCTTTGATAGTGAGCGATTCGTACACTGATTCCAGCAACCTTGACCCTGTTAGTGGAGACATAGGAAAGAGGATGGTGAAACCTGAAAAAACAGTATGAAGTGATTTGGATTTTTTGTTTGGCACCGATATTTTTGGTTTTTGTACTCTGATGCAACGCTCCATTTTACTTTTTTTTGAGTACACCCGTAGCGCCATAGCCCTATCACGGTTTACTTTCATAACTCCCATTGAAGTTATAGATTTGCTATCATGGTAGACTGCTTGGTAATCGAAGATGATGAACGAACGCGACGTAGACTGGTCAATAGGATAAGGACGGATTTTCAGGAGCTGAACTGTATCGGAGAGGCGCATACCCTCGAAAGAGCAAAAATCTTGATACAGGAACTCCGCCCTAAGCTACTTTTCATGGATATCAATTTACCGGACGGTACCGCTTTTGATCTATTGAAGGCTTTGCCGTCATTGAAATCCAAGATCATATTTATTACTGCCCATAGCGATTATGCACTAGAGGCCATCCGGTTCAGCGCACTGGACTTTTTATTGAAACCCTACACTAGACTGGACTTGAATAACGCTATCCGTAGGGCATTGGAGGCTATCGACGAACAAGAGTATCATCTAAAGCTAGAGTCCTTCTACCATAATCACCTTCAAGAGGACCATAGAAAGAAAAAAATCGTACTTAAAAGTGCCGAAAATATTTACCTTATTGAAATCCAGGATATCATACAGGTAAAAGCCGATAATAATTATACGGTATTTTACCTGCAAGAAGATAAAAAAGTAGTCATCTCCAAGTCCCTGAAAGAGTTCGACAACAAGTTGGCACCCTATGGTTTTTTCCGTGCCCATCAATCCCACCTGATCAATTGGCAGCATGCCATTACCTTCAAGAAAAAAGAAGATCGTCTACTGATGACCGGAGGTATACATATACCTATAGCCCAGAGTAAAAAACAAGATTTTATACGTTATTTTGAGGCTTTGGAGGACTAAGGAGCCTGAATTCTCAATAGTTGACGGCAAATTCTAAATAGGAGCTTTGAGATACTCAAACAATCACTATTTTGAGTTTTTTTATATTAATTTTAAGCCAAAATGTTCGTTGGAACTTCGTCATGAGGACTTAAATGGCAATAAATCAGGGCGTTTTCTTGGATTCAGCGTAGCACCGCTACGGTTAATTCAAAAAACGCATTCATTTACTGATTTGAAGCCAGTTAAGTTCGGAATAGATTTTCTAATGGACATTTTGGGTTTAAAGTTATTGATGGACCAAACCTTTAGAGCGATGTTTTTCTTATCAAAAAATAGAGTACACTTAATCTTCATAAGTCTTTTGTATGTAACGACCGCTTGTGGAGGTCATGCACAAGAGGAAACCGAAAATGCCCAAAACCGCTTTGGTAGAGGAAAGTTTCAGGACGGGCAAAAGGAAGAGTTTATCAAAGAACCTTTTCAGGAAGGCATATTGTACATGAAAGTCAGCTTTCCCGGAAACCCTATGGCCCAAGCCTTTTCGAAATTGGATTTTGATGAGGATATAGCCCCTCAGATGGAGGCCATGTATGCAAAAATGAGTGCGTCGGAACAGGCAGCATTATCCCGTACAGGAGAAAGTATGGGGCTGATGTCACTGGTTATTATGATGACACCCTTTCAGAGCACCCTACAGTATAGAAAAGGAGAAGTCTTGGCGAAGGCCGAGGGTTACGGGTATCACTTGGAAAACTACCAAAACTCAATAGAGAACAAAGGAATATACTATGTATCCTCGCGTACAGGTAAAAATACGGTTACCATGCGTTATGCCCCTTCGACGACAGGGAAAACTTGGCAGTCCATGGAGGTCGACCACAGGGATTTTGACATCAGTACTTTGGACGAGCCGGAAATAGTGGCCGGCTACTCTTGTCAGGGAAAGCGCTATATGGCTAAATCCGATAGGCCATCGGATTTGAAAATGGGACAAGCCGTACCCCAGCTGTCCAAGTTGGAAGTCTATACCAGTAAACAAATGGCAAGTGATATCAATTTCCAGCATCCTATCTATATTCCCGAAGAGAACGGAATCCTCAAAATAATTGCCTACTTCGGAGAAGGAGACAGGGCGACGACCATAGTCTACGAAGCTACCCGGGTGCAAGCCAAAGTGCTGGAAGATAAGGATATGGTCATACGTACTTCGACACCTATCTATGATATGGATGATGATAAGGATCTGTTAGAGGGTGGTTTTAAACTGATGGGTATTATGATGGGTAGTGGAGCCGAAGGCAATAAGTGATACTTTTCCAGCGGAGATCAAGTTAAAAACCTCAGGTCCAATAGTATTAGATAAAGTAATCTAGACTTTTTCTTGCGAGTTTCACATTCAGCACTCTAAGAGACTGTTTTAAAATGTATCTTTTTCTTTCTTATGTACTTCTTGATTTCGTTGAAATTTCCGCTAGCTAGCGCGACAGACCGGCCCCTTCACTAATAATGCCTTCGGGGCATTATTTTAATCCGTATCATGCGTTGGGACTTCGTCACGAGGGTTTACATATCCATAAATCAGGGAGTTTTAGTGGATTTAGCATAGCACCGCTATGGTGAATCCAAAAGACTTAGTGCAACGACCGGTTTGCAACTATTTAGATCCGCAGTAGATTTTCCAATGCATGATCCGGGTTTAACACTCGGTCCTATCCAAAATAAGTGACAACAAATTCTAAAATAATTTCAAAACAGTCTCTTAAAGCAAAAAAATAAAGTCAAACTATAAACATGAATATGAAAAACCTTTTGGTTACATTGACCTATACTTTTACCATACTACTGCTGGGAACAACCCTGCCCAGCCAAGCACAACTGTTGGAAAAGCTGAAAAGAAAAGCCGAGCAGAAAGTAGAACAGGCCGTAGATAAAGGCATCGATAATGTGGGTAAGAAGAGAAAGGAAAAAAAACAGAAAGGCGAACCTAGTGCAAGTGCTTCTAAAAACGAGAAAGGCCCCGAAAGTGCTGAAAATAAGAGTAGCGCCGAAAGTGGAGCGCCGATATCCGAGGGGATGGGTAACAAAGGCCTGTGGACCAAGTATGATTTTCTTCCCGGGGAGAAGGTTATTTTTTATGATGACTTCAAAAGTAATGATTATGGAGACTTTCCCGCGCGTTGGGAGCTGGCCTTTGGCAGTGCAGAGGTAGCCAAGTTGGGCAAGGAAAAAGTAGTCCTTTTCCGCGGTGAAAGACCTACCATCCTGCCCGATTTCACTAGAAATGATTATATGACAGGAGCAACTACTATCGAACTGGACCTGTACTGTGGTGATGGTTTTTGGGAGAATCAGTCCAGTTATATACTGCGCCTTTTCAGACCAAGCAGTAAATATTCAAGTAGTTATAGTGATGGATCGGGGCATTCACTTTCTGAAGTAGTCATCCATGAAAGTTCGGGGACACTATACGTCACCATGGGAAGTAAGTATCAAGTTGATCTGCCCATACATCAACTGACCCATAAGAACGGCTGGCACCATCTCGCCCTGTTCACTGATGGCAAACAGCTAAGGCTGTATTTCGACGAACACAAGATGCTGAACATCCCGGATACCAAGGTCAAGCCCGCAGCACTGGCATTGACAGCAGACCTTTCTTATTCGGATGATATCTTGGCAGTAAAAGACGTTAAAATAGCCAAAGGAGGGGAGAAGCCCTACCGGCAAATCACTTCCAATGGTAAGTACGTGACTACAGGCATCCTGTTTGACAAAGGAAAGGCAGTTTTGAAACCATCTTCCATGGGTGTCATTCTGAAAATGGGCCAAGCTATGGAGGATAATGAAGATTGGGACATCACTATTGTAGGACACACGGATAGTGATGGTGAGGCAGCGGATAACCTGGCACTATCTCGGCAGCGGGCCGATGCAGTTAAAAAAGCACTGACCGACTATGGTATCAAGACCGCTCGCTTAAGTGTGGAAGGTAAGGGGGAGTCCGAGCCATTGGACGAAAACACGAGCTTAGAGGCAAAAGCGAATAATAGGAGGGTAGAGTTCATACTTGACCGGTAAGTAATAAAAATCCAATAGCAATTACTATCAAAAACATAACTCGCATCATCTGGTGCTTCATCATTTTACCGATGCTTGGCTGTGGTAAGCATCAAGTATCCGAAACAGTAGCAGCGGCCAGTGACCTGAAAGAAGTTATCGATGTGGTCGAATCAGAAGAATTCGAAGAACAGAGCGGGCTTATCGAAAAAGAAGATGAAGAAGTGGGCCTGAATACCATGACCCCCTATGAGGAGATGACAGAGTACCTGCCACACTATGACTATACCGATGGCCAAGGTCAGGTCAAGAGCCTGAACAGGGATAATTTCGATCGGCTGACCTCTATAGAGGACAAAGAGAAACTACTTGACATCTATCAAAAGGCTTATAGCATGTTTAACCCAAAATGATCGATAGAGAACCTATTCCGCGTATAAATAGCTTCATACCGGAAGCTTTGCCCACCGGTCTTCATTCACCATAGCGGTGCTATGCCGAACGAATCCAAATGGCCGGTATTTTGCTATTTATACGCTCATCACGATTTCTATCGATCAATGTGGGTTTAAAAATGATGGGCATATATTTAATTCATTTCTCCATATATAATTTTGCTTTACTCTTAAAAACCGGATATCATCTACTTTAGGTTGGTCTGGTGGTCAGGCCAGGCCTATCAAGATAGGTCAGCTTCTTCATTTTTGGCCTGACCCAAAAACGAAGCAAAAAAATCAAGACCGTGAACAAATAGGCTAAAAATCAATCCATTCCGCTAAAATCCACCAAACTCCCTACGGTCAGACAGGGTGGATTTCTTTACGCTACATTTCTTGATTTTTTTAACGCAATTTGTTCAAGGCCAAACAAATTGATTATTATTTAAATTTGTTTTTGAACAAGCTCTTATGCCTATAATGCAATTGATGCGGGACAAGGTGATTCGTTGACTAAGTACCACTATTTCTAAAGCCCCTAAAAGTCTATCGGTAACAGCTCAACACTGTGACGGATTTTTCTCCTCGGCCATTGCCGATAAGGCTTTCCATTTCGTTTTTTCTTGAGTATATATTAGTGTCCCAGAGTTTTTATAGCCCCATTATCACATCAAAAGTATTGGAACCGGATAAGTAGAGTAGGAGCAGAGCGTAGTATCAATCATAGATCATGACTTCATTCGATAGCCCGACTGCATTGAATCGGATTTTTAGCGTTACGGGAGTCTGCGAAGCTTCATAGTGATCACAATCGGGGGCAGGACTGATATGGTAGATGAAGAATTTCTGATTTCTACGGTACAATTCATTTTTGTCGGGTCTACCCAATACATAGAGTACATCTTTATTGCTGAGTCGCTTGAGTTGCGGGCTGATTTTTTCCAGCTGGTTTTTTAGGCTTATCCTAAGGCCCTGGCAACCTTTTCTATCACTTTTCCAAAGCGTACTGTCGAAGCCTTCTATACCTTTTCGCTCTTGACAGGAGGTGAAAAACAATAGGCTCAGGCCGAAACCCAAAACGATAATACTATAGGTGAAGAAATGACGAACATTGGTTTGGCTATCGGTCATAGGGCGTATTTTGGTCATATCTCTTTGTTTCGCGATAGTATTTAGGATTAAATGCCTTAAATTGCGATTAAATTTAAAGAACTAAATGAGGAAGTTGACAAAATTACTGTGGTTATTTTCATTGATCGCTGCTTTTAGTGGTATATTGTATGCTTATGCAAGCTTTCCGGAGACGATAAGTTATCAACCTACGGCATCGGTATCCAGAGACCAGCTTTTTTATCTGAGTCTGGCTTTTGTGGTGCTGAGCAATTTTGGCTTTTATGCTTTCTGTCACCGGTTCGAGAAAAACAAACATCCATTCTCAGAGGCCATAACTTCCTGGCTCTATGGTTTTGCGCTGGCGCTGAATATTTTTTGTATGGCCGGCCTACTCTTTCTGAACCTCTACAATGGTGACGGCAATCCGAATCTCGGCTATTTCGGAACTTTTCTTTACCTCTCTTTAGGCCTGGTCGGTCTTCTGGTACTGATGTTTCCCATAGTCATGATTTTAAATAGGAAAAGCTTGGTAAAAAGCTGATAATCAAATATTTGAATAAGTATCTTATACTCTGTCCTTTAGGCAGATATAGTTAAGCTTTGCTTTGATCGATTTGTAGCACTGGTCAATCGGTATGTCCGAAGTTTTCATCTTCTGGATTATCGATTGCCTGTATTTTTACGTATATTTCGGGTTTTGATGTAATAAGGAACTGATGGCGAAAGACAATATTGAATACACCGAGGATAGTATCAAGTCTCTGGACTGGAAGGAGCACATACGCCTCCGGCCAGGGATGTATATAGGTAAACTAGGGGATGGCTCCGCACAGGATGACGGTATATATGTTTTGGTCAAAGAAGTCATGGACAACTGTATCGATGAGCACATGATGGGCCACGGCAGGACCATTGACGTGAAGATTACCGATAAACGTGTAGAGGTCAGGGATTATGGAAGGGGCATACCCCTAGGTAAGGTCGTCGACTGCGTCTCCAAGATCAATACGGGAGGTAAGTACGACAGTGGTGCTTTTCAAAAATCTGTCGGTCTGAACGGAGTAGGTACAAAGGCGGTCAATGCACTCTCCAACTACTTTAAGGTACAGTCCTTTCGTAACAATGAAACCAAGGTAGCGGAATTCGAACGGGGTATCATTACCCATGATGCGGAAGTGACCAAAACCAGTCTTAGAAACGGTACTTTGGTATCTTTCGAACCCGATGAGACGGTATTCAAGAACTTTCACTTCATACCGGACTATCTCAATGACCTGATATGGAACTATGTGTTTCTCAATGCGGGCCTGACCATTAACTTCAATGGAAAGAAGTATCATTCCGCCAACGGATTACTGGACCTGCTCCACCGTAAAGCTGATGTAGAAAGTCTGCGGTATCCCGTCATACACCTAAAAGGAGAAGATATAGAACTGGCCCTGACCCATGCCAATCAGTATGGAGAAGAGTACTACTCCTTTGTCAATGGGCAGTATACGACTCAGGGAGGAACACACTTGGCCGCCTTAAGGGAGGCTCTGGTCAAAACGGTACGTGATTTTTACGGTAAGAATTTCGATGCTTCCGATGTACGGACTGCGATTATCGGAGCTGTAGCCGTACGGGTACAGGAACCCGTGTTCGAATCACAGACCAAAACCAAGCTCGGTTCGCAGAATGTAGGTCCCGATGGCCCTACCATGAGGACTTTTGTCAACGACTTTGTCAAAAAGGCCTTGGACGACTACCTGCACAGGCACAGTGATGTGGCCGATGCCCTCTTGAAAAGGATACTACAGTCGGAGCGTGAGAGAAAGGATATCGCCGGTATCAAAAAACTGGCCAATGAAAGAGCCAAAAAGGCCAACCTGCACAACAAAAAGCTCCGAGACTGCCGTATTCACCTCAACGATAAGAAAGGAGACAAAAGAGAGGACTCCGTTATCTTCATCACGGAAGGGGACTCGGCCAGTGGCTCCATCACCAAATCCAGGGATGTACAGACGCAGGCCGTTTTCAGCCTGAGGGGAAAACCGTTGAACTGCTTCAACTTGACCAAGAAAGTCGTCTACGAAAATGAGGAGTTCAACCTTCTCCAACATGCGCTGAACATAGAAGATGGCATTGACGGTCTGCGTTACCGTAAGATCATCGTAGCTACGGATGCCGATGTGGACGGTATGCACATCCGCCTGTTGCTATTGACATTTTTCCTACAGTTCTTCCCCGATCTGGTGCGTCAGGGACACTTGTTCATATTAGAAACACCACTGTTTCGGGTGAGGAACAAGAAAGAAACCATTTATTGCTATAGCGAAGAAGAAAGAAGGGCCGCTATCGATAGACTAGGAAAGAATCCTGAAATCACACGCTTCAAGGGTCTAGGAGAGATATCCCCGGAAGAATTCGGTAATTTTATAGGGGAGGACATTCGTTTGGATCCGATTATACTGAACAAGGAAACCCAAGTAAAGCAGTTATTGAGTTTTTATATGGGAAAGAACACGCCGGACAGGCAGCGCTTCATCGTGGATAACCTCAAGATAGAAAAAGACCTCATCGAAGAGATGAAAGAAGAGGTGTCCGAGGAGGTATTGGAAGGCGAGTAACGGTTCATAATGAAAGGGCACTTACTCGAATAGGCTAGTGCTTGTCACTACCAAAACGGGATGGCCTGCCCACCTGAGGTACAAACTATAGCTTTTAATATAAAAACACTAGTATCAATAGAATAGCCATAAACCTTATAGGTGAGGCAATAGAACAGCATGGAAGAAGAAAATAAAGCAGAGGATAACGAACAGGAAGGAACCATTCACGACATTACCCCCGTCTCGGGCATGTACGAGAATTGGTTTTTGGATTATGCTTCTTATGTCATTTTAGAAAGGGCAGTCCCGGCCATAGAAGATGGTTTCAAACCCGTTCAGCGCCGTATCATGCATTCGCTAAAAGAAATGGACGATGGTCGTTACAACAAAGTAGCGAATGTCATCGGTAGTACCATGCAGTACCATCCCCATGGTGATGCTTCCATAGGTGATGCCATCGTCAATATAGGACAGAAAGACCTGCTTATCGATACACAGGGTAACTGGGGCGATGTACGCACGGGCGATGGTGCGGCGGCGCCGAGATATATCGAAGCCCGCCTGTCCAAGTTTGCGCTAGAGGTCACTTACAATCCACAGACTACAGAGTGGCAACTCTCTTACGATGGACGGAAGAAAGAACCCGTGACGCTTCCCGTGAAGTTTCCGCTACTACTGGCGCAGGGTGTGGAGGGTATCGCTGTGGGACTTTCAACAAAGATACTGCCACATAATTTCAGTGAGCTGATCAAAGCCTCCACTGACCTGCTCAAAGGAAAGAAAGCAAAAATCTATCCTGACTTCGCCACGGGAGGCATGGCCGACTTCTCCGAATACAATCAGGGACTGAGAGGGGGAAAGGTCAAGGTCAGGGCCAAAATCGAAGAATACGACAAGAAAACACTAGTGATCCGTGATATCCCTTATGCTACCACGACTACAGGGCTGATCGATTCCATTATCAAGGCCAACGATAAAGGAAAGATCAAAATCAAACAGGTCGTGGACAATACGGCAAAGGAGGTAGAGATACTGGTCACTCTGGCACCGGGACAGTCCCCGGATATCACTATAGATGCGCTGTATGCCTTTACGGACTGCGAGGTATCCATCTCTCCCAATGCCTGTGTCATTATCGATGATAAGCCACATTTCATGCCCGTTGATGAGATTCTCAAAATCAACACGGACCAGACTGTCACACTGCTGACCAGAGAGCTGGAAATCAAAAGGGCCGAGTTGATGGAGAAGATACTGTTCTCCTCCCTAGAGAAGATCTTTATCGAAAACCGTATCTATCGCGATATCGAAGAATGCGAAACCTGGGAAGAGGTCATCCAGACCATAGATAAAGGCCTAGAGCCTTATAAGCCCCAGTTTTATAGGGAAATCGTCGAAGAGGACATCGTGCGCCTTACCGAAATCAAAATCAAGCGTATATCGAAGTTCGATGCCTTCAAGGCTGATGAACTTATGCGCAAGCTAGAAGAGGAACTGAAAAAGACCGAATACAATCTGGCAAATATCATTGAGTATGCCATCGCCTATTTCAATAACCTGCTGGAGAAATACGGAAAAGGAAAAGAAAGGAAAACAGAGATCAAATCCTTCGACAGTATAGCGGTCAATATAGTGGCGGCCAATAATCAGAAACTATATGTCAACCGTCAGGACGGTTTCATAGGCTATGGACTGAAGAAAGATGAGTTCGTCTGCGAGTGTTCCGACATCGATGATATCATCGTCATCCGCAGGGATGGTAAGTGCATGGTGTCACGTATTGCGGATAAAGTCTTTATGGGAAAAGATATACTCTATGCAGGAGTGTGGAAGAAAGGCGATGAGCGGATGGTCTATAACCTCATTTACCTCGATGCCAAGACGGGACGCTCCATGGTCAAGCGTTTCAGTGTGCTGGCCATCACTAGAGATAAGGAATATGAGCTGACCAAAGGAGCGAAAGGCTCAAAGATTACTTACCTATCGGCCAATCCCAATGGTGAAGCGGAAGTAGTCACCGTAAAACTGAGCTCCAGCAGTCGTGCCAGAACAAAGGTATTCGACTTCGACTTTGCCGATATAGAAATCAAAGGACGGGGCGCGGGAGGAAATATCCTGACCAAGTACACGGTTAGAAAAATAGAGTTCAAATCAGAAGGACTGTCTACACTGACAGGACTGGACATCTGGTATGATAGTGCCGTGGGCAGACTGAACAAAGACGGGCGCGGACAGCTGGTCGGCAATTTCAATGGTGAGGACAAGATACTGGTCATATACAAAGAAGGTAGCTATGAACTGACCTCCTATGAAGTGACCAACCGCTATGAGGCCGAGAAGGTACAACTGTTAACAAAATTTGATGCGAAAACTGTTATTTCAGTGGTCCACTATGATGGTGCCGTCAAGAACTATTATATCAAACGTTTTCGGATAGAAACCACCACTACTGATAAGAAATTTGTTTTTATCAGTGAGGCTAGAGGTTCAAAATTAGTATTGGTATCCACTCATCCCGCACCGGAACTGGAAGTAGAGTTCATTCGTGGTAAAGGTCGGGACAAAGAGAAAGAAATACAGGAAGTCAACGGTCTCATCGATGTCAAGGGCTGGAAAGCAGCTGGCAATAAGTTGTCGCCCTATCAGGTAAAGAAAATCAAATTGATAGAACCCGAGCTGGAGAAAAAACAGACGGAAGATGCCGATGAGGACGGTAATGATACCCCTACTTCGGATTTTGATGCTACTGACAATGCCGGTAGTACTTCCAGGGAAGAGACCAAGGAAGAAAAACCATTGACACCGCCCGATCAGGAAAAGAGGAATAAAGGGAAAGGCAATGGCTACGGTAGCGGAGAGACCATAGAACTGGACTTTTGATACTATTGTATACATGATTTATTGAAATCCAAAGTAAAACTATGTCCGACGACTACAACAGGGCCTTGATACAGTTTCTGTCTACTTACGTTACCGACCATAAGAAAGCCCTGATCAAGGAGGCCCTATCCCGTAGGACACAGTACCTCACGGTGGTGCTGGAGGATATATACCACCCCCATAATGCCAGTGCCGTAGTTCGTACCTGTGATTGTTTCGGTATACAGGACCTGTATGTTATAGAGGGCAAACATCGCTATGAGGTAAATCCAAAAGTAGTCCACGGAGCCTCCAAGTGGGTCGATATCTACAAGTACGAACAAGGCAGCGGAGAGCATAATACCAAAAAATGCTTTGAGGAACTGAAGTCCAAAGGATATAGGATACTGGCTACATCGCCCGTTCAGAACAGCGTTTCCATTCATGATGTGACACTGGAGGAAAAGACTGCCCTGGTGTTCGGTACCGAAGTTTCCGGTATCAGTGCATATGCTGCTGAGCATGCCGATGAGCTGGTGCATATTCCCATGTACGGTTTTACGGAAAGCTTTAATATATCCGTCAGCGCAGCACTATGTATGAATGTACTCCGTGATAAACTACTGAACTCAAAACTGGACTGGAACCTTAGTGATCGAGTGAAGGAGACCATCACCTTAGACTGGTACAAAAAGATAGTCAATCAGCCCGAAGTGTTGGAAAAAGCATTTTTACGTTCTTATTATCAGTAAAATAAACTATTTTAGTACTTGTGATAAATACAAATGCACTACATGAAAAGTTAATACACTACTAAATTTTAGTTTCCTATCCTGTATACTCCATAATGATATACTATGAACAAAGGACCGATACCGGTGTGCAACACTGTTCGTTCTTCTTACGTTGTTAAGTTCAAATTGCTTCCATGAAAAAATATATCAAATGGTCTCTTATTGCCTCACTGTCCATGGTGATACTATTTGTGTTGGGAAGTAATCTATGGATAGTCTATGCCAATGGCAGTAAAGTATACCGCGATATGGGCAATGTACCACCAAACGAAGTAGCACTCGTATTGGGAACCAGTAATAAGCTGACCAATGGAAATCCCAACCCTTTTTTCCAACATCGTATCCATACTGCCGCACTACTGTATCATCAAAAAAAAGTAAAGCATTTCATCCTGAGCGGAGATAACCGCACTAAATTCTATAACGAACCGATTGCCATGAAAAAAGCATTGATGGCAAAAAACGTTCCCGAATCTGCCATAACACTGGACTATGCGGGTTTCAGGACCTTGGATTCTATCGTACGGTGCAAGGAGGTCTTTGGACAGGCAAAAGTCACCATTATCACACAACCTTTTCATAGTTTTAGGGCCTTGTTCATTAGTCGGTTCTACGATGTAGATGCCATCGTGATGACTACAGAAGAGATTGCTATGCGGCGTTCCCTCTCCGTTAAAATGAGGGAGTACCTTGCCCGGCCCAAAGCGGTATGGGATCTGTATATTGCAGATGTGAAACCTAAGTTTTTGGGGAAGAAAGAATATATCAATAGTTCTTTATAGATTTCCGTTCTCTCTTTTACCTTTCGGTTAACATCAGAACCTTTTCCTACATGCTGAAAAACATCATCTTTTACGCTATACCTATGTTTTGGTCGATATACGCTCATGCGCAGCAAAATAGGCCATTACCACTTTTTGAATTTGAAAAAGATGATCATAGAACCTTTGTGACCGAAGTAAGCGCCCGTTATGAACGAGTCGCTAATACTGCTTTGTCTCGATTGAAAATAGTTACAGATCCGAAAGTAACCAAACCTGGGATAATCCTGAAACGCCCAAAGCAACGGAAATGGAACCTGGAGGGATATTATGAGGTGAAAGCTGATGTTACGAACCTTGGCTCCACAAAGATGCAGGTAGAAATGTTCGTGGGCAATGATCCCGATGGACTGATTCGATGGTATTGTTCGGATTATGTGGATCTAGAGCCCTCAGAAACAAAGACCATAACTGTAGCCTTGGCCTGGAGTCCATGGGTACATTTCCCACAACCCAATATCGTAGGTATGAGAGGAATACCGGGAAAGATAAAAACCGCTATCGACAAAATCGACCAGATAGCTTTCTACTCCCGGTATGCGATAAATAAGGATGTATTCACTATCGGTAATATCAGGGCCGTGGGCCAATTAGAGGTTAGGGACACCACGGGCTTTTTTCCGTTTATAGACCGTTTTGGGCAGTATAGGCACAAAGACTGGAAGGGAAAAACCCATACTGTCGACGAATTGGTAAAAGAATACCAAAGGGAGCAAGCAGAATTACATTCGTCTACAACAGTGCCTGACCGTAGTGCCTATGGAGGCTGGTCCGCAGGTCCAAGATTAAAAGGCACAGGCTTCTTCCGAACGGAAAAATACCAAGGAAAATGGTGGATGGTCGATCCGGAAGGATATCTTTTTTGGTCCAATGGAGTGAACTGCGTTTCTCCTACGACGGGAACCACGGGCATTACTCATAGAGAGCACTATTTCCAAAGCCTGCCCAGCGATGATAACAACCCCTTTTACTCCCAAAGTAGCTGGGCCAGCCATGGTTTCTACAAAGGTAAGGTACCCTACACTACCTATAATTTTTATGGAGGCAATCTGAACAAAAAATATGGCCCGGAATGGTTGGAGAAGTTTCGGGAAACAGTGCATCTCCGATTCCGACACTGGGGGCTGAACACTATAGGTTTTGTCTCTGATAGAGGTGCCATAGACCAGCGAAAAACCCCATATGTAGGTTCCATATGGATAAGGAACACTATAAAAATAGAGGGTTCGGAAGGGTTTTGGGGTAAGTTTCACGACGTATACGACGAACGGTTCAAAACTGCGGTAAAAGCTTCCATACTAACACAGCAAAAAGGAGCAGGAGACCCGTGGTGCATTGGATTTTTTATCGATAATGAACTCTCATGGGGCGACGTCGGCTCTCTTGCCATAGCAGCACTGAGAAGCCCTGCTACTCAGGCGGCAAAAATCGAGTTTGTCAAAGACCTAAGAAAAAAGTACAAAAAGATAGCCGCCTTAAATACTGTATGGGGAACAAGGTATCGCTCTTGGGAGGCGCTGTTACAAAGCAAAACCGTACCTGATGAAAAAAGGGCCGAGGATGACCTATTTTCCTTTTATGAGAAAACAGCACTCACCTATTTCAAAATCATCAAAGAAGGACTCCATACCATTGCCCCTGATCAAAACTACCTTGGATGTCGGTTTGCTTGGGCCAATAACGATATCGTTCTGAAATCAGCGGCAAGATACATTGACATTATCAGTTTTAACAAGTATGAATACAGTGTAGCCAATGTAGGCCTGCCTACGGGTGTCGACAAACCCATAATGATAGGAGAGTTTCATTTTGGGGCTACCGATAGAGGGCATTTCCATGCCGGGGTCAAAGCGGCCAAAAACCAAGAAGAAAGGGCTTTGTTCTATCAAGATTATATGGAAGGAGCCTTGAAAAACCCCCTGATAGTCGGGGCGCACTGGTTTCAATACATTGACCAGCCCTTTACAGGCCGTGGAGATGGTGAGAACTACAATGTAGGTCTTGTAGATGTTGCCGATACGCCCTACAAAGAGCTTATAGATAAAGTGAAAGAAATAGGCCGTAAGCTGTATACCTATAGAATGAGGCATTGATACCGGCACTGGCCGATGCCATCATCCATTGTCTTTTTCCAACCCACCCTAAAATTACCCGTGTTTTTAACCCAGAATGTCCATTAGAAAATCTATTCCGGACTTAACTGGCTTCAAATCAGTAAATGAATGCGTCTTTTGAATTAACCGTAGCGGTGCTACGCTGAATCCAAGAAAACGCCCTGATTCATTGCCATTTAAGTCCTCATGACGAAGTTCCAACGAACATTCTGGGTTTAATAGTTCCATAATAGAAATTTTTGCAATAACGCTGAAGTGATTTAGACTTTTTGTTTGGCACCGAGAATTTAGGCTTTTTCCCTTGCATAGCCATAGCAGCGCTATCGCAAGTTTTGTCAACGAAGGATGAGGTAAAATGAAAAGTAAGAAATGCGACCTATAAAATATAGGTTTGTATTGAACCCAAAATGACCAATAGCCTTCCTATTACGAGCATAAATTGCTTCAGGATAAGCGGTTTTACGCTGCGCAGGTTTTACCTTAATCATCAATTGACTCATTATATGGATTGATTTCAACGGCATTCGTCGAACCTGTGGTTTGACTCATTATATCGATTGATTTCAACGGCATTCGTCGCATCTTCGATTTAGTTCACTGTTTGGTTTTATATTATGAGTTCATGAACCTTCGGTTTAATTCTCCTTGCCTAAACCACTGATTTTATTGCACTTTGCATCAAGAAATACTATTGGTCAATTTGGATGGAACCCGAATTCTACATTGAAGCTTCGTTATGAGAGCTAAGAATACAATAAATTTCGGATTTTATTGAGTTCAGCATAATACCACTACGGAAAATTCGGAAAAGGCATGTACTTTACTGATTCAAAGTTTTTGAAGTTGTAGTAGAAGGTCCAATGCATGGCATAGGTCAAAAGTCTTTCTTAGGACAGCTTCCTTTCATTAAGCTTCAAATTTTGACTTACAGCTGTTTATTGTTATTTTATACAAACTTAGCTTTTAAATGTCGCATATCTTCCTGTTCATTTTGTTTCACTCTGCGTTGACCATCCTCGGGATAGCGCTGCTATCCCTGCGGTGTTCGCCTTGATTGAAAAAAAATGACCCGCGCAATCCTATACGACATTTAAAACCCAAATTTGTATTAGACCTAACATGAAATGCTTGGATTTGGCCCACCTCACGTTACCAAAGCTCGTAAATGCGACATTATCTTTATCCGTGCTATTTGGTCATTAATGAATGGAACAGGTGTTCTGTTCGGTGATGGAGTATCAGATTCTCCCATAGTTTTAAAATTCGTAAAACTTTTGTGTGAAATATGCTGTATACAAACAGGAGACTCATGAATGGTAGATAATAGAGATTAAAATACACTGGTTTGATTTACAGGTTGGCACATCTTTTCGTACATAGTTATCGGTTCATATCCGTACTATTGCTCACGATTTTACTTGCGGTTTCGATAGTGTCTGCACAATCGACTCGAATAAAAGGTAAAGTAATGGATGCTGATTCGGGTAATCCCGTACCTTATGCCAATGTATTTTTCACGGGTACTACCATCGGCACAGCGACAGATTTTGATGGCAATTACAGCTTAGAGACCAGCACCCATGTAGACTCTATTTCAGTTTCGTATGTAGGCTACCTGTCCAAAACGAAAGTACTGCAAAAGGGACTAGATCAGACCATTTACTTTCAACTAAGGGAGGATGCCATCAATCTGGATGTGATTACCATTACTGCCAAGGAAGCGGAAAATCCCGCATTCGAAATAATGAGGAAAGTCATAGACCATAAGAAATACAATGATAAGCAACAATTGGATGCTTATGAGTACGAAACCTACACTAAAATAGAGATAGACGTCGATAATCTTTCAGAAAAATTCAGAAAGAGGAAAATCATCAGTAAGATCAAACAAGTGCTGGATAGCGTAGAACAAATCGCAGGTGAGGATGGGAAACCGATATTGCCCATATTTATATCGGAGAGTATTTCCAACTATTACTATAGGAACAATCCCAAACTGAGGCACGAGAAAATCAACAAGACCAAAATATCGGGAGTGGGGATAGAAGATGGAACGCTGACCTCTCAGTTTATCGGCTCCTCTTTTCAGGAATATAATTTTTATCAAAACTGGCTCCATATAGTTGATAAAGAGTTTATCTCTCCGATAGCTGATGGTTGGCGGTTTTACTACAATTACGATTTGATGGACAGTTCTTTTGTTGGAGAAGATTATTGCTACCGCCTTGACTTTTCACCTAAAAGCACGCAAGACTTGGCTTTTACGGGTTCGATGTGGATTACCAAGGGCCAGTATGCCCTAAAACAAATTGATGTTGCGGTCAGTGCCACTGCTAATCTCAACTACATAGAAAAAATCAAGATCCAACAAGAGTTGTCGCCTACGGAGGCAGGACCATGGATACCTATCAAGAACAGGGTGCTCATCGATGTGGGCGAGATTACCAAAAATTCTGCGGGTATGCTGGCAAAGTTCTACACCTCCAATAGGAACATTTCAGTAAACCTGCCAAAAGCACTACAGTTCTACGAGCAGCCCATATCCGTAGCGGAAGACTCCAATGAGGACAGTGATGCGCTGTACTGGCAAGAACATCGGCATGAAAAACTCACTTCTACCGAAGAGAATGTATTCAAAATGATAGATACCTTGAAAACGATACCTGTAGTTAAGACCTATACGGAAATTTTCAAAGTGCTGGCTGGGGGATATAAGAAAGTGGGCAAGATCGACCTGGGCCCCTATATTTCCTCCTATGCGCGTAATGATATAGAGGGTCACCGTTTCCAGCTAGGGTTTCGGACAAATATAGGCTTTAGTAATAAATGGGTTCTGGGAGGACGTATAGCCTATGGTACCGAGGATGAAAAGTTCAAGTATGGTGCCTTTGCGAAATATATCCTTTCGCGAAGGCACTGGACAATCATAAAATTCAGTTATGACAAAGATATCGATCAAGTAGGACTATCGAGTCAAGACCTGCTTGATTTCACGGTATTCCAAACGGCGACACGTTTCGGTACACTGATTAAGCCTTATTGGTATGAACAGTCCCGGGTGTCTCTGAAAAGAGAGCTCTTCAAAGGGTTTACCCAGAAAGTGAGCTTTACGCACAGGACCTTTGACCCATTGTATCCTTTCGGCTTTTTTACGGCCTTGAATACGGAAAATTCTTCTGTTGAACGCCATTTTGAGACTTCGGAAGTAACGATAGAGACACGGTTTGCTAAAGATGAGCTTTTCATTATCAGCGATAATAACCGCTTGAGTCTGGGGCCATCCAAGTGGCCCATTATCACTGTTAGGTACACTCAAGGTCTCAAAGGAGTGTTAGGAAGTGATTTTCAGTACCATAAACTAATGTTGGGAGTAAGAAAACGTATAAAAATGGGTTTCTTTGGTACTTCTGACCTGTCTCTTAACGGGGGGCACATCTTTGACCCTATACCTTATCCATTGTTAAAAGCGCATATCGGAAATGAATCGAATTTTTATACGACCGCAGCCTATAACCTGATGGACTTTTCCGAATTTATCAGCGACGCTCATCTAGAACTACGTTATCAACACTTTTTTCAAGGTTTTGTGCTCAATCGGCTGCCCCTCATGCGTAAGTTGAAATGGCGTCTCGTGGGTAATGCGAATGTACTCTATGGTAGCTTGAAAGAGGCAAATAGGAGTAGGGTTCCCAGTGCCGACCGTTGGGGACGTATCATCGATCAGCCACTGGCATTGGATGACGGCCCCTACATAGAACTGGGCTATGGTATAGAGAACATATTGAAGATAATCCGACTGGATGCCTTCCATCGCCTGACCTATCTCGATAGGCCCGGTGTGCGGAAGTTTGGCGTGAAAATAAGCTTTCAGTTCATACTTTAGACCCCACACATCCCTATGCGTACCGTTGAAATTAATCGATATAAGGAGTCAAATCGTAGATTACCGATAAGGATTGTTGTCTTTTATGATATGCTCATACTGCTTGTCGAAAGAAACCATTGTTATTCGACCCAAATTGATCGATAGGATTTCGTCATGAGAACATAAAGTATAATAAAATCAGTGTTTTAGGATAGGGGCCTTGTATCACTAAGGTATCGAACCTACGTAGTGTAAAATCGCTGATTTTGCAGTAATTTATGTTCGGAATAGGAAGGCTATTTACTGCCGTTGACTTAAGCATGTTTTTGGTTCATGTGATATTTTCTTCCTTCAAAATAGGTCCTCTTTCAGGTCTGTCCTTTTCTGAAATATTCTATTTCGGACTGATGCTGTTTTTTTTACGCGTGATGAAGCACAAAATCGATGCTATGCCAGATTCAATAAAACACCCTGATTTATTGCTATTTAAACCCTCGTTACGAAGTTCCAACGCATGATCTGGGTTGAACACCGTGATTTTGTCTTTCTTAAGTTCCGTAGCTTCGGCTATACAACGGAAAAAAGCCTTCAACAGAGTACAAAAGTCTAAATTATCAGTACCAAACAAAAAGTCTAAATCACTTCTACGTTTATACCCAAACGCAATTGATTTGGGACAGACTGAAGGTGATTGCGAAAGCACTATTCCACTAGGAACGCCCCTAATGACCGATCAACCAATGACTATTGTACCAGTGCAATATTTTTCTATAGTTTATTGACCCCCGAATTTCCCACTTCACTTTTTCTTAAGTATAAATAAGGGTTTTCAACAAAAATGATATAGGTATACATTAACTTTGATTACTGACCGATTTCACTTTGACCCAAATTGATCAATAGGATTTCGTGATGAGGGCATAAGTGTAATAAAATCAGCGGTTTGGGAGAGGAGGCTTTTGTATCACTAAGGTGACGTACCTATGTAGTGTAAAACCGCTGATTTTGAAGTAATACAAACTTAGCTTTCAAATATCGCCTATCTTCCTGTTCATTTTGCTTCACTCTGCGTGGACAATCCTCGGGATAGCGCTGCTATTCCTGCGGTTCTCGCCTTGATTGAAAAAAAATGACCCGCGGAATCTTATACGATATTTAAAACCTAAATTTGTATAATTTATGTTCGGAATAGGAAGGCTATTGATCATTTTGTGTTGAACCTATTTCATCCGGTACTGATTATGAATAAATCTGAGAAGGTAGATTTTGTAGTGCGCACATTAGAAGAGCTTTATCCTGAGGTACCTGTACCACTGGACCATAAAGACCCTTATACTTTATTGATAGCGGTGCTGTTATCGGCACAATGTACCGACGAACGTGTCAATAAAGTCACCCCAGGCCTATTTGCTGTGGCGGACAACCCCTACGATATGGCAAATGTACCTATAGAGGAAATCAAGCGCATCATTCGGCCCTGTGGTCTGAGCCCGATGAAGTCAAAGGGCATTTCCGGGCTATCAAAGATTCTGGTCGAGCAATATGGGGCTAAGGTACCAAATGATATGTCCGCACTGGAGAGCTTGCCGGCAGTAGGTCACAAAACGGCTTCAGTAGTCATATCCCAAGCTTTTGGCGTACCGGCATTTCCAGTAGATACCCACATACATCGCCTCATATACCGATGGGGATTGTCCAATGGAAAGAACGTACAGCAAACAGAAAAAGATTGTAAAAGGCTTTTCGATGAGGAGCTATGGAACAAGCTGCACCTTCAGATTATCTTTTTTGGCCGAGAATATTGCCCTGCTAGGGGACATGAACCTAACCATTGTCCTATTTGTACTCATATCGGCAGGGCACCGATGTTCAAAAATCATGATTTGAAACCGCCAAAAAAATAGACGGCCGTTCGGCCTGTAGTATCACCGTCGGCAATGTGACTACAGATGACAGAGGGTAGATTTTCAGCCCTCCCTAAGTGCCATTAGCTTTTTCATCAGCTTTTCATAATGATTATAAACATTGTAGTAAGGGACCAGGTCTTGTACGACATACTGTTTGTCGATAAACAGTATGACAGGGGAGGTTTTGGGCAATTTGATTTTATCTCTGATTTCCAGACCATTGGGTATAATCTGAAAATCGATGACCTCACTGCCCATAACAGGTTTTGAGTATTTATAGAACCCATTATCGTTATCCATTATATATATGTTCCTATTGGTATCGCGCAGCTCTTCGCTCGTTTCGTCCACAATGGACATCAGCAGAAAGTCCGTACCTTTTTGACCTTTGATAATTCTGTTCAGGTCTTTTATTTCTTTATTGCAACCACCGCAGCGGGTACTCCAGAATACCAACATGACATTTTTCCCTTTGAGCTCATCGGACGAGAAATAGTCACCATTCAATGCTTTAGCTTCGAAGTCGGGTATTTTATGGCCCAAAAGGTCATAGATATCATAAGAATAATCTATATCCTGTGCCTTGGTAACCGTAGGCTCAAAGACTGAATATACGAGTAATGCTACTATACTTATAGACCACGTTTTCATGATATTTTGAATTGTAAAGACTGCTGGTCATTCGCTGAAAACAGTAAACTCTAGTCAGATTTTTGGGTTCTGTTGTAATTTACACTGTACCTGAAAAGATACATTATGAACTACTTTAACGAATTAAGATTTAATAATATAGAAAATAATTTGAACTTTGCAAAGTATAAAGGTTCTTTTTAAGTAGTATTGAAATAAAATTTTGCGCATAGAGGCTGATAATCTGAGTGATACGAAAAAAATATCCGATGTCAGCGTCCTCCTTATCAAAAGAGTCGATAAACTTACGCTCCATGAACGCTAAGTGGTTCAAATGCATGGGCAAACCGGTCCATTCACTACCAATGCCTATCAGAGATGCTCCTTTTTTGTGGGATCACTTATTTACTTTGCGTTGGATAAGGATTGTTGCCATCGCTTCTGTTGATATACCTCTACTGGTAATCGAGAGAATATCCTGAAGAAGAAAACAGTATGATGTCAAACATTTCGTAAATGTGGATTGTCAATAAAATGTTGTTGTTTTTGAGAAAAGCTGCACTTAGTAATACAATAACTATAACCAATCAAATGAGAAGGCATAAGAGTCGGGCAAGGGAGGTAATGGTATAATGATGTATGTGGTACACTATGGACGCAACTACTTATTTTGACTAAACCATAAGTGAATGAATTTCAGGAAAATGTTCAATTTTTTTTAAGGAAGCTAAACTCAGATGATGATAAACCCAAAATAATCAATTGGGGATAAAGAATGGATGGACAATCATCGAAAAGAGTATAAAGAAATCCGTGAAGAGCTGATAAGGTATATAGACGGTCAGAACCCTGACTACTTACCAAAAGGCGGTAAAAAGGCCATTCATAGAATCAATAATAATCTTGTGTATAATACAGATTTACATTTTTAATGTCGCATTGAAACATTTCATATAATGATGGTTTGATGTGATTTCCATTATGGTTTT
>CANLOE010000082.1 GCA_947492745.1 uncultured Cyclobacteriaceae bacterium
AAATCTGTTGAAAACGGGGTTTTGATCGCACACCAAGTGCTGAATATCAAATGGTCAACAACAATGAGAAGACCCTATGTTCGGAATAGGAAGGCTATTGATCATTTTGGGTTAAACACCGACTGCCTAAGAGGCTTCATCTGTATACACTGACATCTTCCAGTTCTTCCTGGTAGTCAAACCTAAGGTCTTCATGAAGTTTCTCCATGGCTTTTCCTATTTTTACGATCTGCCTCTGATAGAGGTTTGACAATACACTACTTTGCCGTAGTGTTAGGCCCGAATTTTTGAGTAGGACACAAAAGTGTAAGAGCAAAGCTACTTCTGTTTCTTTCTGTCCGGAATAGCGGATATATTTATTGGTCTCCCTTAACAGCTTGCGTATACTTTTCTTCGCTTGGTATAATCTGATCAATTGCATCTCTTGCATCATCTCATCCATTGCCGATTTTATGTGCTCCATATAGGACTTTTCATCCTCTTGCTCGAACAGCAGGTAAGTCAATAACTCTTTGTTTTCTTTTTTATGCTTGGCCATTCGAAGGCAAAAAGCCATGATTTCTTCCGGTGAAACATTTTTAAGGGCCTTTTTTATCTCAGATAAACTTGCTGCTTTCATACATTGTTCTTAACCTATTGACTGAAGTCATTTAGACTTTTTCTTTCAGCTGCAAATTTAGCTTGTTTCACCGTAATTTTGACTTTTTATTCGTGATGTAACCTTGGTTGTGCTACTGAAAAAAAGTTTTATTAGAAAAAAGACTTTAATCCGGATCATGCATTAGCCCTTCTATCTCGACCTTAAATAGCTGTAAATCAGAAAAGTGAATGCTTTTATCGAATTCACCGTATCAGTACTGCGCTGAACCCGATAAAACACCCTGATTTATTGCTTTTTAAACCCTCATAACTAATCCTGCTTTTTCGAGGCCACCTCTGCCAGCTTATCGTCTTTCCAAGTACCACTAGCGGTTATTTTCCCGTCCTTGGCATAGAATACACCTTGTCCATTGCGCTGGTCGTTCTTCCAGTCTCCGATGTACTTTTCACCATTGGGCCAGTAATAGGTCCCTTCCCCATGGCGTTTATCGTCTTTATAATATCCTTTATAATACTGCCCATCGGGCCAGTAAAAGATACCCTTGCCATATCGCATATTGTTCTTCCATTCTCCCTCATAGCGGCTTCCCGTACTTAGGAGCGCCATCCCTTTGCCGTTGGCTTTTTTGTTCTTGATCTGTCCTATGTAGAATACTTTTGTGCCTTTGCTACTGGTAAAGGTCAGGTACTCACTGGAGGACTTCAGCTTCAGCTGCCGTTTGAGGTTCTCCGCTTGTACTTTGGCTTTCTCTAGGGCAAAGTTCAGCGAATCGTATCGCTGAACTTCTACGGGAAGTGCCATTCTACTCCTGATCACACTGTCTATCTTAACAGAATCCTCTGTCTGTTCGGGGCCGGCCTCAGTGGAAGACTGTCGATCGATGAGTCTTTGTACCATATTTATTCTGAGTCGCAACATGGGAGAGTCCAGTGTATCATCGGAGCCTTGACCTTGTTGTGCAACATAGGCATCATAGGCACTTTGATAGTCTCCCTGTAGCAATAGGGAGTCGATGGACAATAGCTTTTGTATGGTTTCCTCCCGATAGCGCATCTTCTCTATGGTATCTTCTTTCAACGATAAGGACTCCTGTAGGTCTTTTGCGCGTAGGTAGTAGAAAACAACAAAGGCTACGGCTATTAAAAATAGTGATGAGCCGATCAGGATGGTATTCGATTTTTTCATGGCTATCGATTCTGCTGAGGTATAATGTAGATAAAGCCCATCGTGGGTGATTTTTTATGAAATAGCAATTTACTAAAGATTTCTACATCAAGTATATCAATCGTTCATATGAATAGAGGGTAGCTTGTTTTTCACTTTTCTGAAATCGGGAGAAAAGTAAACATGAAAGCGCATGGTCCACTTTTGTTTGTAGAATGCCCCATTGGCGATGTCCTGTCCATGAGAGTGCATAAATCCCGTGGCCACTGTCAGTCTGGGATTGAGGATATAGCCAAAAGAGGTATGCAAACGCAGGTCCTCCATAGGACTGGCGACTACAGGCCCTCCACTCTGCATGATGAGTTCTGCTTCCGGTGATACATAAAAGGTCTGGGAGGCGAGCTTGGGCTTACCGAGCGGAATCTTTAGCTTGAACATATAGCGCCATCGATTACGAAACACATAGTCACTCCCCTCTGCAAAGCCTTTGGTCCAGCGATGCTCTATACGAAGTCGGTGGTACACCATCATACTGGACAGTGGTAAGGCAAACTGGTATTGATGCCATATACGCCACTCCGGTACGGTCCTACGGTCTTCGGAAGTGGAGTTGGTATTGAAGTTGACACGGAGAACACCGCCCAGACTGGCATTGAACTTCTTCGAGTAGAGGTAACTAATGGCATGTCGGTTATATATCTGGGCCATCTGCCCCACGAAAGGGGTCTTATCGGTCTCCTGTCGGCGTATATGGGTCTGAGCAATCCAAAAAAGTCGTTTTGTCAAACGGATGTTACCGTAGGTATTGAACCAAAATACTGTAATCGGGTCTTTGTATACCGATTGTTCGGGCAACTCGTTTTTCTTGGTCTTCTCCTTTTGCGCTAGGGCAGGAAACGATAGAAAGGCCAATAGCATCACCGATATAAGGATAGTATGTTGATAATAATGTCTCATCCGTTTATCTTTTTTCCACGGGGCAGATGGAATGAATCAGGCCCCATATGGTTTTCATCTCTAAAATTGATTAAGGTCAGGCTCGTCGCTTTCATTGCTCTATCATTCGAGGATTTACTTCAATACCGAACAGCTGTAGGATGAGCTGCGGATCTTCTGTTTTTTTCAGCTTACGCTCAATCCTAGCGGTATCTTCTTTTTTCATGCGCAATATACGTCCATGGGTCTTTTCGATCATCGACACCAGCTCAGCAGCCCGTTCACAGGTCAGCCCTGCTTGGGTCTCTTCTAAAAGGTAGGGCAATATTATTTCCTTATAAGCAGAAGGAATCCGTTTTTTCACTTCTTCTCCCATCAATGTCAGTGTGAAAGGGTTCCATACTTGTTCGGTATACGCTTCGTACATTGTCTCCAGAAAATCGGGGAGCTTCGATAGGCTTAAGGCCAAATCACTCATCGGCTCAAAACAAGCAATCAACAGGCGAGCACTCTCCGGTTTCTCAGAGAGATCTTCCATAGCCGAGTACTGGCCCAATCGCCCATCGATATTGGCCTTGAGAGGCAGTAATCTCACCTGCGTCAGCTTGGAAGAGACTTCATTGAGTGAGTCTATCAACCCCTCAAAGTCCGCCATATATGCTATGAGCTTCTCTTCTAAGGCCACCAGGGCCTGTTCTCGTTCTTGCTGTATCAAACGGCTGTTCAACTGCTGCGCTATGGAGTCCAGACTGTGGAAAGAACAATGCGCCAGCTGATGGGCCAGCGCTATCCCCTGTTTCCTCTTATCCTTACGGGTGCCGGGAGCGGTAAACTCTACGGTATCGCGTCCTTTTGGTCCTATATAGTCAATGGAAAGATGAGGAAAAGTTGTATTTCCCTGTTGAAGTGTAGGTAATAACTTTGCTCTGGGTATATACTCAAGCAGGTCACGTTCTTTATGGAGAAGTATATTTTTCAAGGGATGAAGCCAGTCTTTTGAAATCCTGTTGATAACGGCATATAAGTAAGAAGCTTCAGGGTCTGAAAGTTTCAGAATGTTCAGAGAAGTATTGGTCAATAAAGAGGTGGCTATTTCTTTGGATTTACCATAGAGCACTTCCGTGGAATCCAAATCCGATCGCTCTGTATCGCTCAAGGGATAATGTGGCACTTTTACCTTAAAAGAAGGTCGGAACGAAGCATTGCCCAAATCTTTCAGAATAGTGTCTATCTTTTGGTAATAGTCGCTGTTTTCTTCCAAGAGCTGACTCATATCCTGTCCGGCTTTCGACATGGACGAGTCCGACATCGGTAGGGCAAGCTTGAGCAGGTCCAGATAACGTTGGTCCAGATAGATGATATCCGTAGTTGCAGGTGCTTCGGTAGATACTTGTAAGGTATCCACTTTATTATTATCCTGTACTACAATATACTTCAGCATACCGGCGTCGAAGTACCACTTTTCTGTGGCCTCCAGTGCCGCACCGGAGTACAGCTCCCAGACATCATGGGCCAGGCCGTCACGAAGAAAACGACCGAGTAGCGTACTCTTCCCGTTTTCGATTCGGAAACTCATCTGTGGTATGCCTTTATCAAATCGAATACTGCTCTTAAAAAGGACTTCTTGCGTGAGCGCATCCTCTATTCGGCTCACTGTCTGCGTCCACTGGCCCTGAGGATGTCCATTTCTCAAGCCCCCTTTGGCTTCGTGCTGAATACCATTGGCCTCCACCAGATACCGGTAATCCTTGACCCTTGCCGCATTTTGCGCCTGGAAGTTCCCGAACCGAAAAGACCATTGGCCCTCGGGCATGTTCTCACGAAAGGCCCCCTTAACATAGAAGTGGCGATCGCCTTTCGCCAATAGGGCTTTAGGGTCGGCATGTCTCAGTAAAAAAGTCCCTTCCAGAACAGTGTCATTAGCTACCCTTTTGTACCAGAAATCGGCTTCGCCTTCCAGCATGGCTACCTGCATAGGCCCCACAAAGTGCAACTTGTCCTGAGCATTGGAAACGGGCGAAACGACCAACAGCATCAGCAGCAAAATCAATATGGGAAAAGACTTTTTCGTGTTGGTTTCTAACATTGTTTGAAATATAAGTAAATATTGAATTTGTATGGATATCTTCAACAAAACAATAGTTTATTTTTGATTTTGCAAAAAAAACATTTTAGTAATTAGAACAAAGTGTTTTAAGGTCGACTGTCTCTATCGCTCTATAGTACGCTCTATAGACAATTGAACCCATCACGGCATCCGAAAGCGACCACAAACACAAATAACTGAAAATTAGCCAGCTAAATGTTTTTTTTAAATAAACTGTAGTGGTGCTACGCTGAACCCAAGAAAACCCATTGGTGTACTGCATGTTAAGTCCTCATAACGAAGCTGCCATGCATAATTCGGGTCAAAATGGCCTATACCCTTTGCTATCCCCCACCTTATAGGTAGTATTGATACTATCGAATTATATACAAACTTAGCTTTTAAAATCGCCTATCTTCCTGTTCATTTTGCTTCACTCTGCGTTGACGATCCTCGGGATAGCGCTGCTATCCCTGCGGTCCTCGCCTTGATTGAAACAAAATGACCTGCGGAACCTTATACGACATTTGAAACCTAAATTTGTATTACTGTAAAATTAAATCAGGTCATGCAATAAAACTTATCAATGTCGCTATATGGTAGCTACTACCGAGGAAGTGTAACATTATAGCCATGAAGATATTTGGCTAAGCATTTATACGGGTGGACTTCCACTCAGTGTAGCGGAGAATACCATCAAGAAACAAAAACTGAAAATGACCTTAAAGTTTCGTTATGAAAGCAATATGGACCTACAGGCCTGCCCGCCCCTCTTCCGACATTGTCCTTATTCTTTTTCATCAAGAAACGGGCGCAGCCTGTCTTTGATCACCATTGAAAACGGACAAAGACGGCAAACAAAAAAGAACGGATATATCTCTCAAAAGAACAACAGTTCTTCTCGGCAGTGACGAAGTTTTTTTTCAAGACACTGACACTTAATATAAATCGAATCTTGGTCACATGGCATTGAACTCGGGTCAATCCGGAAGGCGGAAGGCAGGACCAAATGATTTTTTTTTCCATAACTTTGCCCATCATGTTCATCTATCAATCTCTACGCTATTGACTTTCGATTATTCACACATAGACCTACCCGTAAAAGCCAGTCTTCCCGAAGTACTTCATAACCTTGAAAAGGGCAATACTTTGATTCTCTCCGCTCCTCCAGGCGCGGGGAAAAGTACATTGCTCCCATTGGCATTTCTAGGTAGTCCTTGGCTACAGGGCAAAAAGATTCTCATGCTGGAACCCCGAAGGCTTGCCGCCAAGTCCATCGCCTCGCGGATGGCGGAACTCATGGGAGAGAATGTCGGCGAAACAGTAGGCTACCGCATTCGGTTTGAACAGCGCATCAGCGATAAAACGGTCATCGAAGTAGTGACAGAAGGCATTCTTACCCGGATGTTACAATCCGATAATGCGCTGGAAGAAGTAGGTATCGTGGTGTTCGATGAGTTTCACGAGCGCAGCATCCATGCCGATCTGGCCCTGGCTCTTTGCCGCGAATCACAACAGTTGCTCCGTCCGGACCTGAAACTGCTCATTATGTCCGCGACCTTGGACATGCCTCAGTTGGCCGCCCTATTAGAGGCCCCTGTAGTAGAGAGCAAAGGTAGGCAATACCCCGTAGAGGTTCATTATGAAGGTACGCAGGACCTGATGCTACTGCCCGAGATGACCGCGGGCACAGTCGGTAAAGTAATCAAAAAGCATGGTGGCGATGTACTCGTTTTCTTACCGGGCCAAGGGGAAATCAAAAAATGTGAAGCACTACTACGTCAGCAACTTAGTGAGAGCAATTTTTCCATACATCCGCTCTTTGGTCAATTGCCCTATCGTCAGCAACGGCAAGCCCTACGACCTCACCCCGAGGGAAAACGAAAAATCGTTTTAGCTACTTCCATTGCTGAAACAAGTCTTACCATAGAGGGCGTTACCGTTGTAGTGGACAGTGGTTTTGGTCGAAGTTCTCGGTTCGACCCGCGCTCGGGCCTCTCACGGCTGGTCACGGTGCCTATCAGTAAAGATGTGGCCGACCAGAGGACAGGCCGCGCCGGACGTCTCAGTGCCGGTACCTGCTATCGCATGTGGCATAGAGCGGATCAAGAGCGGCTTGAGGCCCATCGAAATCCCGAAATCCGTGAGGCAGACCTGACCTCATTGGCCCTGGACCTCGCACAATGGGGCATCCAGGATGCGATGAAGCTTCATTGGCTCACGCCTCCTCCCGGTGGTACTTACGCGCAAGCCAGAAACACCCTACATCAGCTGGAAGCCCTGAGAGAAGAACAGATCACAGCACATGGTAGAAAGATGCAGTCCCTGCCCTGTCATCCCCGTATCGCCCATCTCCTGCTAAGTGCCGAAGAAGAACAACAATTGGGAGTGGCTACCGACCTGGCCGCCATCTTAGAAGAACGTGATCCATTGCCCAAGGACAGTGGCATCGATATCAATCTTAGGATAGAGGCGCTGCGGCGCTTTCGCAAAGGCCATGGTTTGGGAAAAGGGATGAAGCATATCGAAAAAATAGCCAGCTCTTACCGGAAATTGTTTTCTATACCTGCCGAAAACGGTACAGTGGACCCCTACGCTACAGGGTTCATTCTAGCACGGGCCTACCCGGAACGTATAGGCATCGCCCGACCGGGGAACAATGCTCAGTACCAACTGGCCAATGGCAAATATGCAGCGGCCTCACATCGAGACGACCTAGCACATGAACCATTCTTGGCCGTAGCCCATGTAGACGCAAGAGAAGGTACGGGCAAGATATTCATGGCATCACCGTTGAATCCCCAAGACCTAGCCCCTATCGTAAAGACCCTGGAGATCATTACCTGGGATGTCAAAAAAGGAGGTCTCATTGCCAACAAAGAACTGAGGATAGGGAGTATTGTGTTGCAGTCCGCTCCCATAAGGGATATTGACGAAGAACAGAAAACAGAGGCCATCTGCAAAGCATTGGTAAAAGATGGCGCGCATCTCCTTAACTTCAATGACGCTGTACTCCAGTGGCAGTACCGCGTACTTTCCCTGCGGCAGTGGCAGCCAGAAGAGGACTGGCCCGATGTCAGTACCGATGCACTGCTCCGAAAAGCAGATCAGTGGCTCTCTCCTTACCTCAACGACATCAAAAAAAATGAAGACCTGAAAAAAATCGATCTTATAGAAGTACTCCATCATCACCTGCCCTGGGAAAAGCAAAAGGAACTGGACCGGCTGGCACCTGCCCGTATGGAAGTCCCCAGTGGCTCACAGATAAAAATCGAGTACCGCGATCAGGGAGCAGTGCCGATATTGGCCGTAAGGCTTCAGGAAGTTTTCGGTCTAGAGACAACGCCTACGGTCAATGAAGGACATACCAAGCTACTGATGCACCTGCTCTCTCCGGGCTACAAACCCGTACAGATTACTGATGATCTCGAAAATTTCTGGAAAAACACTTATTATGAGGTGCGAAAGGATTTGAAGGGACGCTACCCAAAGCATGCATGGCCGGATGATCCCAATACCGCCCAAGCGATACGCGGTGCCAAACGACGAAAACCTAGTTGAACGTGGTTTATCCTAGGCTACAAGCGCGGTCCGTGATGGAATCGAAGGGTAAGGTCTTAGAAAAAAGGAACAGGTACCATATTGGTCTTCAGGGGTTTTATACAAATTTAGGTTTTAAATGTCGTATAAGATTCCGCGGGTCATTTTGTTTCAATCAAGGCGAGAACCGCAGGAATAGCAGCGCTATCGCGAGGATTGTCAACGCAGAGTGAAGCAAAATGAACAGGAAGATAGGCGATATTTGAAAGCTAAGTTTGTATTATTACACTTAGATCGAATACAGAATTCCATAAAAATACCTTGCATTAGAACAATAGCATTTGGGGCTCTCAGTGAAAGAGGGTCACTCCCTACTTTCGCTGATAATCCTTACTTCTGCCCTTCTGCTCTCTTCGGTCAGCCCTTCAGGGCCTTTGATGGACCCAAATCCACGGGCGACAATACGGGATTCGTCGATGCCCTTTTCCACAAAATAGTTCAGGACGATGATGGCCCTCTTCTGTGAGAGCTCTAGATTGTAGCGAGGATTACCATCCGAAGAGGCAAAACCAGCAATATCGATGTTCAGTACCTCATACTTATTGAGCATCGTGATGATACTGTCCAGTTCTGCTTGATGTTTTCCCTGTATGGCACTTTGAGCATTATTGAAGAATATACGATGGGCCATCGCCATCAACTGGGTCTCATGGGCCTCAAACTTGGTGCTGCCGGCATCCACGATCTCGGCTGCTGCGGGACTTGCTGTTTCAGCGCCATTTGTTGTCGCCGTAGCATTTCTGGCCTGTATCTGCGCCATGATGATATCTTTCCCTAAGGGTCCACCGGCACCATGATACTTGATCTTGAAAATATCCGTAAAACCCACACCGCCCTCTCTCACAGAGGCGAAGTAACCACTTCGGCCATCTTTACTGGCATTGAAGTAAATCTCATCGTCAGGTGTGTTGACAGGATAGCCCAGATTTTCGGGCTTGGACCACGTTTCGGTCAGGCTATCATAGACGGATTTGAAAATATCGAAGCCCCCATAGCCCAGATGCCCTTCACTACTGAAATATAGTGTCTTGCCATCATGTGCCAGAAAAGGACTGTCCTCATTGAACTTGGTATTGATGGCATCTCCGATACTTTTGGACTTGTACCACTTTCCTCTTTTGTCTTTGATACACATATAAATATCATAGCCTCCCGTACCACCTGGCCGGTTACTGGTATAAAAGATAACGTCGGGACTCGATGTTTCCGACACGGAACCTTCCGAATAGGAAGAAGAATTGATTTTATCGGTAAGGAATTTCGGCTTGGACCAAGCCGCTCCATCATAGTCCGAGTAGTAGATATCTCCTCCCCCGGAGTCTTTATAGATATACAGTCGGTTACCGTCGGAAGACAAAGAGATACTGGCCTCATGATAGACCGTATTGATGGGTGGCCCGATGTTCTCGGCCTTGGACCAGGTATCTCCCTGTTTACGGGAGATGAAAATATCCTCAAAATAAAAGTTATCCTCATCGACATCTTCGGAGGTGTTTCCTTCCAACCTCCTGGAGGTAAAGAGCATTACGTCCTGAGACTCGTTCAATACGGGCGCATAGTCGGGCCATGGGGAGTTGATATCGCCCTTGACGATTTCTATGGAATACTGCGTCGGTTGTTGGATGATTTTCTGTCCGTTTCTACACTCCAGCATGCGTCGTTCTACCCTTTTCAGGATAGTCTTGTCCTTACCGCGATAATTGCTCTGGGCCAAGTATTTCTTCTTGTAGGATGTGTAGTACTCCAGTGCTTTTTCAAAGTCAAGCCCATAGTGATACCCACGACCGATATGATAATCAATATCAAAGCGATACTTGGGGTTGAGTGCCTTGACCTGTATAAAGTAGTCCGTGGACCGGTCTTTGTCAATGGTTTCGGTATAGAGTTTTCCGGCCATCCAGTTGGCATATACGTTGGAGGGGTCTGTCTCTGCGGCCTTGATATATAGCTCTTTGGCCACCTCTATGGCCTCTTTCTGTCTTTTATAAATGATATCCGCTTGTTTCAGATAGTCCAGTGCCAGTTGTTCAGCATCCTGAGCTTTCGCGTTGGACAATAATAGGAAGGTGGCCAATATCATAAAAAAATAGCCTTTCAATCTCATATAATTAGGGCTTATTGATTTGTAACCTTGATAAATGTATAAATTTTTTATCGGAAAATTCATCCAAAAATAACATAATCAGACACAAACAATTGACTTTCAGTTAATTAAAAACAAAGTACTGATGATATAAATCAAATTTAAAACAATCCAATTATATAATTAACGATAAAGTCACTATTTTTACTATTAGAAATACAGCAAAAACTTTTAATACTCAAATACATAATTTTTTAGACATGAAAAGAATTTCAACGATTTTCTGTATGGTATTCCTATGTTCGTCTTTGTCTGCGCAACAAGTGGACTTCGGTGTCAAAGGTGGGGTCAATTTGGCCACTATCACTGGCGATGGTACGGATAACCTCGACTTCAGAGCCGCAGGACATGCGGGGATAGTCTTCGAAATAGGCTTCGGAGAAAAACTGGCCCTACAACCCGAAGTATTGTTTTCTATGCAGGGTGCTAAGGAGGAAGCTACGATACTGGGCCAAACGTTTGAATCGAGGACCAATTTAGATTATATCAATGTACCTATTCTCTTTAAGTTCTATCCTGTCAAAGGCTTCCATGTGGGGCTTGGTCCTCAATTTGGCTTTCTGCTATCCGCCAAATCAAAAATCGATGGTCAGGGCGAAGAGGATCTCGATGAGTTGATGAACGATGTGGATATCGCCCTAGCTTTGAATCTCGGATTCAAGACGGAGTCAGGTTTTGGGGTCTTTGGCCGCTACAATCTGGGAGTTGTCGATATCTTTGATATAGAAGATGCTTCGGAAGCAAATCAAAATGCAGTTATCCAAGCGGGCATCGTACTGTTTTTTCGTTAGGTAAAAATAGGTGAACACTCCCCTATGGCCGATTTGCCTACAGGTCATGGGCAGATGGTCCTGTGGCGATCGAAAGGTACTTTGCTATGTGCCTAAATCGCAAAGCGTACAGGGCAATAAGAGAATCCATTTTTGGAAATCATCAAATGAACGGTGATTTCCAAAATCAATACCCCATGCGCTATTGGCTATCGCACACTACAATAGGTTTACCCTGGATTCTACATTTGACTTACCATGGTGTCTGTCCAATACAAACTTAGCTTTTAAAATCGCCTATCTTCCTGTTCATTTTGCTTCACTCTGCGTGGACAATCATCGGGACAGCGCTGCTATCCCTGCGGTTCTCGCCTTGATTGAAAAAAAATGACCCGCGGAATCTTATACGACATTGGAAACCCAAATTTGTATAAGAGCATGTTTAAAAATGATGGGCATATATTTAATTCATTTCTCCATATTATAATTTTGCTTTACTCTTAAAAACCGGATATTATCTACTTTAGATTGGTCTGGTGGTCAGGCCAAGCCTATCAAGATAGGTCAGCTTCTTCATTTTTGGCCTGACCCAAAAACGAAGCAAAAAAGTCAAGACTGTGAACAAATAGGCTAAAAACCAATTCATTCCGCTAGAATCCACCAAACTCCCTACGGTCAAACAGGGTGGATTTCTTTACGCTACATTTCTTGATTTTTTTAACGCAATTTGTTCAAGGCCAAACATATCAATTATTATTTAAATTCATTATTGTATTAAAGTAATTTGTATCTAGATTATCAATGTATATATTATATATTTATTTAAATGATAATTATTGAAAATTTGTTTTTGAACAAGCTCTAAGAGGTTTCGTGGATACGGTGTATTTAACACAACATGATCAATAGAGAACCTATTCCGCGCATAAATAGCTTCCTACCGGAAGCTTTGCCCACCGGTCTTCATTCACCATAGCGGTGCTATGCCGAACGAATCCAAATGGCCGGTATTTTGCTATTGATACGCTCATCACGATTTCTATCGATCAGTTTGGGTTTAACCCAGAATGTTCGTTGGAACTTCGTCATGAGGACTTAAATAGCAATAAATCAGTGCGTTTTCTTGGGTTCAGCGTAGCACCGCTACGGTCAATTCAAAAAACGTATTTATTTACTGATTTGAAGCCAGTTAAGTCCGGAATAGATTTTCTAATGGACATTTTGGGTTTAATCCTTGTTATGAAGACTTGGAAAACAATGCACTAGCAGTTTTCACATGAGTCCAGTTCAGCTTAGCACCGCTACGGTCAGTTCAAAAAACACGTACTTTTTACTGACCAGAGGTTTTTGAAGCTGCAATAGAAGGGCCAATGCATGACTCGGGTCAGTGGGGTTCATTTCTCCGATAATTTCTGGTAGGGCTTTTTATCACTGCCTTTCCAAAGCGTTTTTTATTTTAGGCTACAGACGCTACCTTTGAAGGATACCATCAGGATGAACGTGAACCCGACAAACGCTAAAGAAGACACCATTGTAGCCCTTTCCACTGCCCAGGGAGTGGGTGCTATTGCCGTTATCCGGCTTTCAGGACCTAGTGCCATCTCCATCACCAATAAAGTCTTCAAAGGAAAAGACCTGGAAAAAGAGGGTTCACACACCCTTCATTTTGGTACTATCCGTGATGAGGGCAAGGTCATCGATGAAGTGGTCGTCTCCCTGTTTGTTGCTCCCCATTCCTTTACCAAAGAAGATGTCACTGAAATATCCTGCCATGGCTCTCCTTATATCGTACAGCGGTTGATCCAGGTTTTTTTGAAACATGGGGCACGACTGGCCAAGCCCGGCGAATTTACCCAAAGGGCCTTTCTCCACGGAGCTTTCGATCTGGCACAGGCCGAAGCCGTGGCCGACCTGATCAATGCCGATACCGAGGCGGCCCATCAAGCAGCACTGAACCAGATGCGGGGTGGTTTCTCCGAGCGTATTCAGGCCCTACGGCAAGAGCTGATACATTTTGCCTCCATGATAGAACTGGAACTGGACTTCGGCGAAGAAGATGTTGAGTTTGCCGATAGGGGTGATCTCAAAGCACTCATAGAACAGTTGCTGGAAGCTATTAATGGTCTGGTCAACAGCTTCGACCTGGGCAATGTCATCAAAAACGGAGTGCCCACGGTCATTGCGGGCAAACCGAATGCGGGCAAGTCTACCTTGCTGAATGCCCTGCTCAATGAAGAGAAGGCCATCGTCTCCAATATTCCCGGTACCACGCGGGATTTTATCGAAGATGAGGTCACCATCGGTGGCATCAACTTCCGTTTTATCGATACGGCGGGTCTGCGCGAAACGACGGATACCATTGAGGCCATCGGGGTAAAGCGCACGCAGGAACAGATGCAAAAGGCCAGTTTGATTATCTATATGTTTGATCTGGCAGAAGATACTATCGTAGAGGTCAACCGGGAAATCAATCAATTAGAGAACCTCGGTATCCCTTTCCTCAAAGTGGCCAATAAGATGGACGTGGCACAACCTGAATTAAAGGCAGCCCTAGAAAAGATGGAAGGCATCACCTATATCTCCGCAGGCAATAAAGAGAATATCGAAGGACTCAAGGAAAAAATCCTGGAGGCAGTGAACTTGGGCAATTTCAAGACAGGTGATACGGTAGTGACGAACCTACGGCATTATGACAGTCTGCTCCGTAGCCGCAATGCTTTGAACGATGTATTGGCCGGTCTTGGCAATAACATCACGGGTGATTTCCTAGCGATGGACATCCGTCAGGCCCTCCACCACTTGGGTGAAATAACAGGGGAAATAACAACAGATGATCTACTGACCAATATTTTTTCCAAGTTCTGTATTGGGAAGTAATAACCTTTCTTTTTATTAGTTAAATCTTTCTTTTTGAGCCATTTAACCACTTTTAACTTCCTTTATTTGTTGCTAATTTACTGTTATTTTCGTACCTTTCGTTTCTAATTTGTTGCTATAGAAACATATTTTGTTGTTAGCAACAAGAAATTAGAGTAAGGGAAAGATTATGCTACATAGAGCTACAACCAGCAACATGTAGCTACTTAAAGCAACAAATGAGTAGTAACATCCGAATAGAGAAAACATGCATGTATTGCGGTGAAATCTTCATTGCAAAGACCACTGTAACAAAGTACTGTTCGGATACCTGTGCTAAAAGAGCATACAAAAAACGTAAACGACAAGAAAAGCTACAGGCTGTTGATACTCCCTCTCCTGCTTTAGTTTCAGAAAATGGTGTTCAATCCAAAGACTTCCTGAGTATTCAGGATGCTTGCAAATTGCTAGGCACAAGCCGTTGGACAATCTATCTCATGATAGAGCGAAAGCAGTTGAATGCTGCCAAACTTGGCAGACGCACCATTATAAAGAGAACCGATATTGAGAAATTGTTCACAGCATGAATGTAACACTTAGACAAAGAAATCAGGGAGGGAAAACGAGTTTGTATCTGGACTATTACCATAAGGGTAAAAGAAAGACAGAATACCTCAAATTGTATTTAGACCCTAATCCTAAAACCAAGCAACAAAAGGAGCTTAACAAGAAGACTAAGCAATTAGCAGAAACCATCAGAGCACAACGACAAATAGAAATCCAGAATGGTACATTCGGATTCCGTGACAATGAAAAGCTAAAAGGCAGCTTTATTGCATACATGCGTATGCTTGCTGAAAAGAGAAAAAGCAGTTCGGGGAATTACGGCAATTGGGATAGTGTAGTAAAGCACTTGGAGAAATTCCTTCCGCATGATATTTCATTTGGAGAGGTCAACCGTCAGTTTGTACTAGACTTTAAAGAGTACCTGGACAAAGAAGCAAAATCTAAAAGCAACAAAGGTCTATCACAGAACTCTAAATACTCCTACTTCAATAAGTTGAGGGCTGCTTTAAAGCAAGTAGTCAAAGACGGCATTCTGCCCACCAACCCAAGTGAAGGAGTAGAAGCATTCAAGCAAGGCGAACCAGAAAGAGAGTTTTTGACATTAGAAGAACTACAAGCCATCACAAAAGAAGATTGTGAAATCCCACAGCTTAAAACTGCATTTCTATTTTCCTGCCTCTCTGGATTGAGATGGTCAGATATTCAGAAGTTGGTTTGGTCAGAAGTGCAGCACTCCAATGAGATGGGTTATTACATCCGATTCAGACAAAAGAAAACCAAAGGAGCAGAAACACAACCCATTTCAGAGCAAGCCTTTGGATTACTTGGTGAAAGAGGTGAGCCAGAAGACAGAGTATTTATAGGATTGAAGTATTCCGCTTGGCACAACCTGAAATTACAGCAATGGGTAATGAAAGCAGGAATTACCAAAACAATCACCTTCCATTGTGCCAGACATACTTATGCTACCCTACAACTCACAATGGGTACAGATATTTACACTGTGTCAAAGCTCTTAGGTCATAAGGAACTAAAGACCACTCAGATTTATGCGAAAATCATAGACGACAAAAAGAAAGATGCTGCCAACCGAATCCAATTAGACCTATGAGCAACGAAATCAAAATACTAGATGACATACTTTACCATAACCTTCGTCCTTGGCTGGAACAAAATAGGTTAGATGAAAAATTTGCTTTGAAAGTCAATGAAGTTAAGGAAGAATTACCCGCTTTTAATTTTCGATATGAATTAGGCTTTTTACGTCCTGTAAACCACAAAACAAAATACTATCAAAAGCTAATTCTAAGTGAGACAGTCAAAACAATTAATCAAATAACCCGACTAATTTCTGAGGATGATAACTCCAAATTGGTCAAATATTGGCTGAACGACACACTCAATAAGAAGCTTAAAACCAGACTAAAAGACATAGGTAAGCTTGTTAAAGAAAAGGATTATTCACTTGACTACATCAATCCTAAAAAGACATCATTTGAAATTGACCAAGACCACAAATCGAACACTTATATAGTGCAGTTATTGAAACTTGCCTACATGCGGATTTATATGGAAATTCAAGGAGTATATGAGGACAGGATTGATGATATATTGATAGTAGATGATTTCTATACTCAATTATTATTTGAGCCAGTACCAGACATTCATTACTTAAAAGAAATAACCGTAATTGAGATAGAAGCAAATCCAATTAAGCCCACAAAGAAGCAACCAAAACCGCAGGAAGTGGCACTTACTTCATTCACTTACAAACAACTTGCTACTAATCCCGACAACCTGACCAACTTACATGATAGCTTAAAACTCAATCATTTTATTGCTCAGGATACCTCACTAACAAATTTCAAAAAAGCATTCTCAGGAAAAGAAATTACTAACCCCATTGAATGGACTGGTAACATTAGTGAGCTGTATTATTTCATCAAATTGATTCATAAAGAACATAAGTATGTTGATGACCTAAAACAGAAACAATGGGAAGTGACTTGTCTTTGCTTTGTTCAAGAAGGAGGAAAACCATTTGACCGTAATAAATTCAGAGGTCAAAAAAGACCTAACACCACAGGAGACAAACTCGATAACATTGTTGAGCTACTCAAATAGCTCACTCTACACTATACCCCATTTACTTTTATTAGGTTTTTGTTTAGCCCTCTTTTCAGTGAAAAGGCGGCTGTCTATTTTATGTGACCACTCTACACTCTGCACTCTACACTACACCTGCCTTTAGAGTCTCAAAACAGCCTTTTTAGCCTCCTACCTTGCAATCGTATTCGCAAGTAGCGGATATGACATTTGGCCAGATGTCCATTTCTTAATTCATAATACGAATAGTCATGGACGAAATATTAGAACGTCTAAAAAGGTTAGAAACGCTCATTGAAGAGCAAAACTTAATAGGTAAAGAAGTCCTCAATTTTGCTGAGGCAGCAAAGTACCTGGAGCTTTCACATTCTCATTTGTACAAGCTCACGAGTGCAGGGAATATCCCATTCTACAAACCGAATGGAAAGAAGCTCTATTTCAATCGCCCAGAATTGGACGAGTGGTTATTGAGAAACCGCAATAGCACCCAAGATGAAATAGAACAACAGGCAGCAGATTATCTCATCAAAAAAGGGAGGGTTAAGCTATGAGTGAGATAATAGATTTAATCCTTCGACTTTCGGATGATGTAAAGCACCTGAAAGCCTATGTGCATACACTCAGAAAATCCAAAGCAGAATTGTTTCAGGAAACTTGGATTGACGGGCAAGATGTCATGCAATCACTGCATATAAGCAAAAGAACCTTGCAATCTCTTCGAGATAGCGGGGTTCTTCCCTACTCACGCATCAATGGGAAATTCTACTACAAAGTAGAAGACATTGAAACGCTTCTGGAAAACAACTACTCACCCAATACAGGAGAAAGGAGGAATCATGGAACTGACTGAGAAAGACCTTTTAGGTAAAACGCATTACGGTCTCAAAATCTATGCATTCATTCTTCGCAGTTATTACAAGGGTGATAATGTAATTTCCTTATCGGGTAGGCTGTGCAAACCAACAAAAAATCCATTTAAGAGCGATTCGCTTACGCTCATCTTAGAAGAAATTGACCAGCAGTTTCTTTTTAGAGACACTACAGATGAAGCATTTAAAGGCAACCCCTTTGATTTTGCTGCATTGCATTTCAATGTCAGCGGTCAAGAGTTGCTACAGCTCTTGAATGATAAAATGCACCTCAATATTGGCGTAAACCCTTGGCATAAGGAGAGTGATTTTAAGGTTGAAGTGATTCAAGAAGAACCAAAGCCAAAACGCATTCTTCCCAAATTCAGCTATTTCAAAGCTCCCGTGAAAAACACTGTACCAGCCAAAGAGGTGACGATTCTGGATGTGTACCACCTCATCAAATATGAGTTTCAGGAGCAAACTGAGAGATTGAGAACAATGAGCGATAAGAAAGAAGCCAGAGCATACAAGGCAGCAAACTTTGATTATGTGACCTTTTCAGGAGTATTTACCAGGCGTAGTGATAAAGCACTGGTAAAGCATTCGGGGTTCTTGGCTATTGATTTCGACCATGTGGCTGATATTTCAGCACTCACAGGAAAGCTCTTAACAGATGAATATTTCGATACTGAAATTCTGTTTACCTCCCCTTCTGGTGATGGTTTGAAATGGATTATCAGTATTGATATTACCGAGCATTCACATAGAGATTGGTTTACCTCAATCAAACATTACATAGAGGAAACTTACAAACTGGAAGTAGATAATGCAGGCAAAGACGTTTCTCGTGCCTGCTTTTTACCGTACGACCTCAATATTTACTTACACCCTAAATACCATCACTAATGGAGAAGAAAAAATTCAACGTTCAGGAATGGCTTTCATCTCCTGAAACAAGCAACAAGAAAGAACCGATAATAAGAGCAACAAAAACGACTTTCAGCAATGACAAATACAGTGAGGTTCTTCAACTCATTGAGCAAATAGAATTGAACCGTGCTGACCTTACCACTTCGTATGAAGAATGGCGAAACATTGGTTTTGCTCTGGCAGATGAGTTTGGAGAAAATGGCAAGGAATTATACCATAGGGTAAGTCAGTTCCACCCCGATTATTCACAGCCTGAATGCGACAAGCAATTTGATAATTGCATGAAAGCTAATGGTTCAGGCGTAAACATTAGTACACTTTTCTATTTGGCTAAAAATGCAGGAATAGCACTATCCAGAGGCAAACCTACTGAAGCTACTCCTATATCAGCAAGCACAAAGAAAACCACAGAGAAAGTGCCTCAACAAACTGAAACCAAGAAGCTGCCCACACTACCAGAATCTGTATTTTCTCAACTGCCTGACTTCTTGAAAAAGATTGTGGAGGTTGCAGAAACCAATGAGGAAAGGGATTTATTACTATTGGGTTCATTAGCGACTATGAGTTGTGCTTTTCCTAAAATGTATGGCATATACCATAACAAGAAGGTGTTTGCTAATCTTTTCCTTTTTGTGTCGGCAGCAGCCTCCGCAGGAAAAGGCAGGCTCAACCATTGTAGGAAATTAGTAAAACCTATTCATGACAGTTTAAAGGAGTTGAGCAAATCAGCAAGACAACAATATGAGGTGGACTTAGCAGAATATCATGCCAATAAAAAGAAGCAACCCGATTTAGAAAAGCCCATTGAACCACCCATTCAATTGTTGTTCATCCCTGCCAATAGCAGTGCTTCGGGAGCATTTCAATTATTGAATGACAACCAAGGCAAAGGATTAATATTTGAAACGGAAGGAGATACACTGGCAAATACATTTAAGAGTGATTTTGGCAATTACTCAGATGGATTTCGTAAATCCTTTCATCATGAAACCATAAACTACTACCGTAAAACAGACCGTGAGTATGTGGACTTGGAAAGCCCTTGCCTTTCTACTGTTTTGTCTGGTACACCCAAGCAGGTATTGAATCTGATACCAAGTGCGGAAGATGGTTTATTTAGTCGCTTCATGTTTTACTACATGAATATGCAGCCTGTTTGGTCAAACGTATTTGCATCCAATACACCCACAGGATTAGATGACTATTTCTATGAATTAGGTAAAGAGTTTTTCAGCTTCTATGAAGCCTTAAAAGCCTCATCAGATATTCAGTTTCTATTGACGAAAGACCAACAAGATGCATTCAATCAATTCTTTACTACTTGCTTTCAGCATTATTTCAACTTGAAAGGTGAAGAATACATTGGCACGATTAGGCGGTTAGGTTTAATCACTTTTCGAATGGCTATGATTCTATCTGCTTTGCGATTGATGGATTCGGGAGAAGTACCAAGCAAATTGATATGTGAAGAGCAAGATTTTAAGACAGCACTGAGTATTGCAGAAACACTCATCATACATGCCAGTTTCATTTTCAATCAGCTACCAGATACGGAGCAAATCAAAAAGAAGCTCAACAAGCGTGAACGCTTTTATGAAATGCTTCCCCAACAATTCAATAGGCAATGCTATCTGGATGTAGCTATTGAATTAGGTATTAAAGATAAAACTGCACAGGGCTATATCACCAATTTTGTAAAAGGTGGCTTGCTTCACCGAGACGAAAAAGACTCCTATACCAAGCCTAATAAGGAAATTCAGGATACTAAGGATACAGAGGATTAATTTCCTGTGTATCCTTTATTTCCTTGACTCCTTAATCTCCAAAAAAGGTATACGTTATTTTCCTTGTATTTTCTTTTACTATGCTTATATTTGACAAAAAGTGACAAGTCAATAAAAAGACAATGAACTATCTCGGTACAAGACTCAGAGAGCTACGTGAATCACAAGGTTTATTACTTCGTCAAGTAGCGGCTCAAATTGATGTAGACACTGCTCTTATGAGCAAGTTAGAACGTGGGGAAAGAAGGGCACAACGAGAACACATTATAAAGATTGCCACTGTTCTAAATGCCAATGAAGATGACCTTACAGTCCTTTGGTTGGCAGATAAGATAAATGATGTGATACAAGATGAGCCTATGGCAAATAAGGCGGTTAAATTGATAGAAAAGAATTTAAAATAAAGAAGCATGGACGGTAAATCACTGGATACTGTAGCAACATTGAAAGAGAAGCTTTCAGCTCTAATACCTGAAGCGTTTGCAGAGGGTAAAATTGATTGGGAGAAACTAAAGGCGGTATTGGGTGAAGACATCAATTTCAGTAATGAACGATATGTACTGAATTGGGCAGGTAAGTCAGATGCATTCAAAGTAATGCAGACTCCTACCACAAAAACACTTGTACCTGCAAAAGATGAGTCGGTCAACTTTGATGAGACAGAGAATATCTTCATAGAAGGAGAAAATTTGGAAGTATTGAAAACACTCCAAAAAAGCTACTTCGGCAAGATTAAAATGATATACATCGACCCTCCTTATAATACAGGGAAAGATTCTTTCATCTACCCTGATAAGTTCTCAGAAACAAAAGAAGAATACCTTAAACGTGTAGGAGACAAAGACGAAGAAGGCTACATGACCAAAGATGGCATGTTTCACAAAAACAGTAAAGAGAACGGGCAATACCATTCCAACTGGCTAAACATGATGTACCCACGTCTTTTTATGGCGAAAAACCTTATGAAAGATGATGGAGTAATATTTGTTTCTATTGATGATAATGAGGTTCAGAATCTGAAACTTTTAATGAATGAGATTTTTGGAGAAGAAAATTGGATTGGCACTGTGGTTTGGAAGAATGCTACTGATAACAACCCAACACAAGTGGCTATAGAGCATGAATACATGCATGTTTATAGCAAAAACAAAAATTCCCTAGAAAGTGAATGGAAAAGTAGTCTTTCGGACGTTAAGGACAAATTAATAGAAATTGGAGAAAAGCTTATTTCTGAAAATAAAGACTTATCTCATCTTCAAGCAAATTACTCAATTTGGTATAAAGAGAATAAATCATACCTGTGGCCACTTGATAGATATAAGTATATTGACTTTGGAGGAGTGTATACTGGAAGTCAAAGCGTACATAATCCAGGTAAAGAAGGTTATCGTTATGATATTATCCATCCTAAGACTAAAAAACCTTGCAAGCAGCCTCTAATGGGGTATCGGTTTCCAGAAACCACTATGAATGAGTTAATCGAAAATGACAAAATCATTTTCGGTGAAGACGAGGAAAAAATAATTGAGTTAAAAGTATATGCGAAAGACTTTTTAGAAAAGTTCTCAAGTGTTCTTGAGCTTGATGGAAGGTTAGGTTCATACGATTTGAAAGGTCTATTTGAAAATTCAAAAAGAATATTTAATAACCCAAAGCCTCTTCGTTTCTTAGAGAGCTTTTTCCCATTTGTTTTGAAAGAAGAAGATATAATGCTTGACTTCTTTTCTGGTTCTTCCTCTACAGCTCACACTGTTCTCAATCTTAACTCAAAGGATAATGGAAAGCGTAAGTTCATTTGTGTGCAGCTTCCTGAAGAATGTGAAGTAAAAAGTGAAGCCTATAAAGCTGGATATCAAAATATAGCTGATGTATCTAAGGAACGTATACGCAGGGTTATTGACACAATCAAAAACGAACGAGAGGGAGAATTAGATTTTAGTGATGACAATATTGATTTAGGCTTCAAAGTATTTAAGCTCTCAGAATCCAATTTTAAACAGTGGCAACCCAAACCAAAAAGTGCAGAAGAATTGGCAGAACAAATGAAGCTGTTTGTAAATCCTATCAATGGAGAACCTACCAATGAATCAATGGCTTTTGAATTATTACTCAAATCAGGGCTTAACCTGAATAGCTCCATAGCCGAAAAAGAAGGGTTCTATTTGATAAATGAAAATGAGCTAGCTCTTGTACTGGAAGAAACCAATGAGTCTGTATTTTCAGCCATTGCAACGCATAGTCCAAAACGAGTAATTGCATTAGATACGGCTTTCAAGGACAATGACCAGCTCAAAACAAATGCAGCTTTACAATTAAAAGATGCGGGTATAGATTTTAAAACGATATAGGTTTTAAGTGGTCGAATTCGACCACTTAATGAAGATAAAAAATAGAATGAAGTCAAAAACTAAAAAAATAGAAGTTGAGGGGAACATCATTACCATAGTTGACCATCAATCTGAAGATTTCATAAGCTTGACAGATATGATGAAAGCAAAAGACGGTTCATTTTTCATAAGTGACTGGTTGCGAAACGCTAATACACTCGACTACATCTCTGCTTGGGAGTCTATGCACAACCCCAATTTTAATTATGGCGAATTCGCCACAATTAGACAGTCGGCTGGTTCAAATGCTTTTAAAATCAGTGTTAAAGACCTCATTGAGAAAACCAATGCTACTTGCATCATTGCCAAGGCAGGAAGGTACGGAGGTACGTATGCCCATAAAGATATTGCCTTTAATTTCGGTATGTGGATAAGCCCTGTATTCCAACTTTATATCGTAAAGGAATACCAACGGTTAAAAGAAATAGAAAGCAATACCTACAATCTGGAATGGAATGTAAAAAGGGTGTTGAGCAAAGTGAACTATACCATTCAGACAGATGCAGTAAAGGACTTTATACTGCCTAAATCCAACTATACCAAAGAAACCGAATGGCTTGCCTATGCAGAAGAAGCCGATATTTTGAATGTTGCCTTATTTGGATGTACTGCCAAGCAATGGCGTGATGTAAACCCTAAATTGGTATTGGAGGGTAAAAACCTAAGAGACATTGCCAGTATCAACGAGTTAGCCGTCTTATCCAACCTTGAATCTGCCAATGCAGATATGATTAGAGATGCTATTTCAAAAGAAGAACGGTTCAAAAAGCTTTACCAAATGGCTCAATACCAGAAAGAAATATTAGATAAGCAGGATTTTCTAAAATCCATCAAAAAAATGTCTGATGATGTGTATTTAGATAACAATCAAAAAGGCGAACTACCTGAATAAGGTTTGATTTTAAAAAGGATAGTATGAAGTTAAAATTTGACCCAAATCAGCAATATCAAATAGATGCCGTTAATGCAGTAGTTTCCATTTTTGAAGGGCAACCCCGAGATGATAGTGCATTTGAATTTAGCCTACAGGAAGAAGGAAACCTCAATTTAATTGCAGGTGTAGCCAATAAATCTGCCCTGTCAGATGAGCAGCTTTTAGAAAACATACAATCCATCCAAGAGCAAAATGAAATCACAAAATCTACCGAGCTAGACGGTCATAATTTCTCAGTAGAAATGGAAACAGGTACAGGTAAAACCTATGTGTATCTACGTACCATTCACGAACTCCATAAGACCTATGGGTTTAAAAAATTTGTAATTGTTGTACCAAGTGTTGCCATTCGAGAAGGTGTTTTGAAAAATTTGCAGATTACCAATGACCATTTTCAGACACTATACGAGAAAACACCTGTCAATTTCAATGTATATGACTCAGGTAGGGTATCACAATTAAGAGGTTTTGCAACAGGCAATAATATTGAAATACTGGTCATCAATATAGATTCCTTTGCCAAGGATGAAAACATTATTAACAAGCCCAACGACAAACTCACAGGACAGAAACCAATAGAGTTTATTCAGGCAGTTAACCCCATTGTAATTGTGGATGAACCACAAAACATGGAGACAGAGAAAAGAAAAGAGGCTCTACAAAAACTGAATCCACTCTGTACATTACGATATTCTGCTACGCACAAAAACATCTACAATCTGGTATATAGCCTTAACCCAGTGAAGGCGTATGATTTGGGGTTAGTCAAACAAATAGAGGTTGACTCTATTGTAACAGAAGACAGTAACAATGAGGCTTTTGTAGTGTTGGATGCAGTGAAAGCAACCAAGACAAAAGTAACTGCAAAAATGACCATTGATTACAACAATGGAGACGGAGTAAAACAAAAGAAGATTACCGTAAAAGTTGGAGACGACTTATACACCCTTTCTAATGAAAGAGAGATTTACAACAACGGATATATAGTTGAAGAAATTGATGTAGGAGAAGAAAGTCTGACATTCTCAAATGGAGCCATGCTCTATGTAGGAGAAAGCCAGGGAGGTTTGACAGATGAGGTAATGAAGTACCAAATCAGAAAAACCATAGAAGAGCATTTCAAAAAAGAACGAAAATTTAGGTCTAAAGGAATCAAAGTACTGTCACTATTCTTTATCGACAAAGTAGCCAACTATCGCCAGTATGATGAAACAGGTAATCCCACAAAGGGGAAGTTTGCCACATGGTTTGAAGAAATATATACTGAATTAGCAGAACAACCAGCTTTCAAAGAATTAGCCGTGAATATGGAAAGTTCACATAATGGTTATTTCTCACAGGACAAAAAGGGCAAGGTAAAAGATACAAATGGAGTGACTCAGGCAGATGACGATACCTACAAACTCATCATGCGTGACAAAGAAAGATTGCTTAGCCTCGACAATCCACTTCGCTTTATTTTCTCTCATTCAGCGTTAAGAGAAGGTTGGGACAATCCCAATGTATTTCAGATTTGTACGTTAAACGAATCAAAATCGGAAATAAAGAAAAGGCAGGAAATCGGAAGAGGATTGCGTTTAGCAGTCAACAAAGATGGAGAAAGAACCTATGACAAAAATATCAATAGGTTAACGGTCATAGCCAATGAAGCTTATGATGATTTTGCTAAATCTCTTCAAAAGGAAATTGAAGACGATTGTGGAGTTTCATTTAAGGGCAGGATAAAAAACAAGCGAGACAGAGCTGCAATCAACTACAGGAAAGGGTTTGAACTGGATGAGAATTTCAAAGAGATTTGGGACAGAATAAAACATCAAACGACCTATCGAGTAGCTTATGACACTAAAGAATTAGTAGAAAAAGCTACTAAGGCAGTAAAGGCACTCCCCCCTATTAAAACACCTGTTATCAGGTCAACCAAAAAAAGAGTGACTATGGATGACAAAGGTGTGAGTGGTGATGTACTCACCGAAAAAGCTATCACGGTAGATGCTGCACGGTTCAATATACCAGATGTATTGGGATATATTCAAAATAGAACTGAACTCACACGCTCAACTATTTATGAAATAATTGAGAAATCCGAAAGACTAAATGACATACTTGTCAACCCCCAATTATTCCTTGATTTAAGTATAAAAGCCATTAAAACAGAGCTATATGAACTCATGATTAATGGCATACGATACGATAAATTGGGAGAGACAGAATACGAGATGAGGCTTTTTGAAGAAAGTGAGTTGGAAATTTATCTGGACAGTGTATTTCATGAAGTAGCAAACTCGGATAAGACCATTTATGACAACTACATTCCTTTAGATTCAGAAGTTGAAAGTCAGTTTGCCAAAGACTGTGAAAGTAGTGAGCAGGTAGAGTTTTATTTCAAATTGCCAGCATGGTTTAAGATTCCTACCCCTATAGGTAACTACAATCCAGATTGGGCTTTAATATTTAAAGATGAAAAGAAAATCTACTTCGTAGCAGAAACAAAATCCACCAAAGACCTTTCCAAATTACGAAATGATGAAAGGCTCAAAATCAAATGTGGTGAAAAGCATTTTGCCGTAATTGATGAGGTAGAATATAAGCATGTGACCAAATTGGGAGAATTGGTAGAGTAAACGTTTATCAGAATGAAGCTGGAAGGATTAGTGCCATTATATAGAGATTTAAAGAACAAAGGTGAGACCTATTCTAGCTTTGATTATCGAACCTCAGGTGTTCGGTTTGAAGTATTTTTTGATATTTATGAGACACCTTTCAAGCTCATTTTTGTCGTTAGGGAGCAGAATTACAGATTAAGTATTAACGTTCAGAAAGGGTTTGTTATAGACCCCATTTTGAATAGAGATGAGTACAGGGCTTTAGCTCAAGTATTAGGGCTAACCTATGACCCGAAAAATCCTTTTTCTCCACCCAAGTTTTTTATTGACTTCAATAAACACATCCCAGAATACGCTCCTTACAAAGTACCCAAAGAACAGGTCTATAGATTCTATGAATCAGACATAGAAGAAGCTGACAGGATATTTTATAAGACTAAAATAGAATGGAATAAACTACCAAATTCTAAAGGGAATGTTACGGAAAAGAATCTATTCAAGACACGGGTATTATATCCAGAATTGTACGAGACCTGTAAGAGAAACAATATTAGTATAGTTTATACTGCCAATGAAAACGAAAGAACGAACTACAAAAATGATTTTGATGCATAGAAAATAGAATGACTGTAAATGAGCAACCTTACCTTCAATATATTAACATTTAAACACCCAGATAAATCACTTACTTTCTACTTTTCTGATATAGAGCAAGAAGGTCTTATAAGAATTTATCATACACTTGTGCCAAAAGAGGTTGTTGCTCATTTCGGAGAACAAGAACATTTCTATTTATCGTTTAAATCTAAATTTGAGGGAAGCCTATCTATAACCAAAGACAGCAAACCCACTTATACCATTACTACAGATGATGAAGGAAATGAAAAATCAGTAAAATCTGAAAACACTGCATTTTCCACATCAATTTTGAAGAGGTATTACAATTACCTAATTCATGACCATTTCACTAACAAAGGAGCTTTAGTGAAACCAAACTTTATACAGGATACAGAGATATGGTTGCCAAACACAAAAGAGTCTACGCAAGAATACAACTTCTATGAAAAGTTCTCTTTAAAGGTTCAAATAGGTACACTAACGAGCAATCCAGAGTTACTTCTATCTTATGAGGGCAAATCCAAGGTATTCAAAAAAAGCATTGCTGTACTAATGGCTGATGTTTCACCTGAAAGCTTTAGTTGGGTGATTTATGATAATAGTTTGTACAAATATGATGAACTGCCAGATGAGGGAAAGAGAAATTTAGAGCAAGTATATCCTTTATGGAATTTTGACCTAAGAACAGCACTGCAATTACCTACTCCTGCACCAGATAGAACAAACAAATACAAAAAATTCAACCAACGGATAGAAGGGTTTTATAAAAAGTACTTGAATACAAAGGAGTTCAAATCCATTATTCCGTTAGATAAAAGAGGGTTTCTGCCTGTTAAGGGCATGATGATTGGCTCAGTAAGTAATAAAAGTAATTTACTAGCCTTTGGTAACAAGAAACTCCATAAAGTGCCAATGCAAGGAATGAAAACACATGGCCCTTTAGAAATAAGCCCATATAATAGCATTCATTTTTTCTTCATTTTACATGAGGAGGACGAAGAAATTGGCATCAAGCTACACGATTACTTTCGGGGTACAGCAAGAGGTTTTGGAGGTCTATACAATTTCTCAAAAACCAGTTACTATCCTCAGAAGGAATTGGCTATTAAATTCAAATCCAAGAATAATCCGTTACCAGAAATTGAAGAGGCTCTAAATCAAAACCCTTTTGATGAGAGTATCCAATACATAGCGATTTACATAAGTCCTCACGCCAAAAATACTATTGACAAGGAACAAAGAGAAATCTACTATAGGGTAAAAGAAACACTCCTCAAACGAAAAATCACATCACAGGTAATTGATGCTAATAAAGTAGATAGTAGCAGTTACCATTATAGTCTGCCAAATATAGCCATAGCGATTTTAGCCAAATTGGATGGCAAACCTTGGAGGCTTGATACCGCCATGAGAAATGAATTGGTGGTAGGTGTTGGTGCATTTAAAAATGTAGATACGGATATTCAATACATAGGCAGTGCGTTCAGTTTCACTAACAATGGAAACTTCAACCGTTTTGAATGTTTTCAAAAGAACCAAACGGAGGAGTTAGCAGGTTCAATACTCAGAGCGATTAAAGAATATGCTGCACTCAACAATGCTGTAGAAAGGCTTGTGATTCACTTCTACAAAAACATGAGTCAAAAAGAACTCAAACCCATTGAAGATGGATTAAGAGAGCTGGAACTTGATATACCTGTTTTCATTCTCTCAATCAACAAAACAGAATCTCAGGATATTGTTGCTTTTGATGATGATTGGCAAGAACTCATGCCTTTGAGTGGTACATTCATCAACCTTGGCAGAGGCAAGTTTCTATTGTTCAATAACACTCGCTATCATGGTGAAATACATAAATCACATGAGGGGTATCCATTCCCTATAAAACTGGGTATCTACTGTACTGACCGTGAAAGAACAAAAGACCCTAAAGTAGTAAAAGAATTGATTGACCAGGTATATCAATTCAGCAGAATGTACTGGAAATCAGTAAGCCAACAAAACTTACCTGTAACAATAAAATACCCCGAAATGGTTGCGGAAATATTCCCTCATTTTGAAGGGGAAGAAATACCAGAATTTGGAAAAAGTAATTTGTGGTTTTTGTAAACCTTATTAAGAAATGAAAGCATCAGCAAAAAATCTACTAGCGATAATAAAAGAACCAAAGCAGTTCGTAATACCAATCTACCAAAGAACCTATAGCTGGCAGTACAAGCAATGTGTACAACTATTAAAGGATATTCAAAACACAGCTGATTCGGATAAAGGTCATTTCGTAGGTTCTGTGGTTTACTTTCAACCAGATATTCACACCATTGCTGAGATACACAAATATTTGGTGATTGACGGACAGCAACGCTTGACAACTATAACATTGATAATTGCTGCTCTTGTAAAATTTCTTGATAAGAATCCTAATGCTGAAATAGAAACTACAAGTAAAAAACTCAAGAATTATTACCTATTCAATGCAGAAGAGGAAACAGAACTCTATTACAAACTGCTTCTTACCAGAAGAGACAAAGAAACATTGAAATGTGTACTCACTGGAAAGCCATTACCAGAGAAAAGCTCAACAAGGATTCTTGAGAATTTCCAGTACTTCTTTGAACAAATAACAAAGGAAAATGCCAACAACATTTATAAAGGACTACAAAAGCTTATAATCGTTGATGTGGCATTGGAAAGAGAAAAAGACAATCCTCAACTCATTTTTGAAAGTCTTAATTCCACTGGTCTTAATTTATCTCAAGCAGACCTTATAAGAAATTATATCTTGATGGAACAGGAGCCTGCATTTCAAAAACACTTATACGAGCAATATTGGTATCCAATGGAACAAAGCTTTGGGGACCATATCGGTTCACTACCTTGGTTTATGAGAGACTACTTGACCATGAAACAAGGGGCTATTCCTAAGATTGGAGATGTTTACACTACATTTAAAAAGTTCTTCAACAATCAAGATAACACTGAAACAGAGAGTATTGTAAAAGAGCTATATAGGTATTCTCAATTTTATGTTCGATTGGCTCTACACAAAGAACCCGACACGTCTCTATTGAACATTTTCAAGGCAATTGCTAAACTACGAATGGATACTTCATATCCATTTCTTCTTGCTGCATATGGTGATTTTGAAGAAGATGTAATTTCTATTGACGAGTTCAAAGAACTGTTAAATATCACAAAGAACTATGTGTTCAGAAGAGCAATCTGTGGTATTCCTACAAATAGCCTAAACAAGACATTTGCTAATTTATACAAGCAGGTGAAAAGAGAAACTTATTTGGAATCGGTTAAAGCTGCATTCCTACTCATGGACGGATATAGAAGGTTTCCTGATGATGCGGAGTTTGAAAGAGAAATACAAATCAAAGATGTATACAATTTTAGGTCGAGAAATTATCTACTAGAAAGTCTTGAAAATCACAGTAGGAAAGAATTGGTAAATGCTGAAAACTACACAATTGAACATATCCTACCTCAAAACCCGAAGGTGTCTGAGGAATGGCAAAAAGAACTCGGAGATAATTGGAAAGGCATAAAAGAAAAGTACTTACATACTCTTGGTAACCTATCATTAACAGCCTACAATTCTGAACTATCAGACAAACCTTTTTCGCATAAGAAAACCATCACAGGTGGTTTCAATGAGAGTCCTTTGTTTCTTAATCAGTCAGTAAGAAATGTTGAAACTTGGAATGAAGAAGCCATTAATAAAAGAGCAAATGATTTAGCAGGTAGAGCCTTAATCGTCTGGACTCGTCCCACCTTAAGTGAAGAGTCTTTGAATGTATATCGAGAACCAGAAAAATCGAAAGATGAGGTTCAATATACAATTGACCAATATGAGTATTTACAAGACGATATGTTAGACCTATACCAATCTTTTGAAAAAAGAGTGTGTAATATAGATTCATCTGTCAGAGTAGAGTTTAAGAAGCTTTACATAGCATTTAAAGCTCAAACTAATTTTGTTGATGTAGTGCCACAAAAGAAGAAATTAAGACTATCTCTCAATATTGATTTTGACCAAATAAAAGACCCAAATGGACTTTGTAAGGATGTTAGTGATTTAGGTAGATGGGGCAATGGAGATGTTGAAGTAGGTCTGCAAAATCCGTCTGAATTGGATTACGTTATTGATTTAGTAAAGCAATCGTTTGAAGAACAATTAGGGTAATAGGCAACCGCACCCAATGTGCCTACAGCCTGTTCTTTTACGTTCGTGCCTCACTGCAATCACAAGCTTTCAGCACCGCACAGTAAGAGCAGGCCATTATTCTATTCCGCAAGCTACATTCCATATTGTCCTACACTTCCTTTTTCCAACGCACATCCCCAACGCAGGTAAAGCGGTGTTCGTCAATCGTTCCATTTTGTTTCGCAAAAACATATCTGCAAGGGTAAAATACACTCCCTTCGGTCACCCTTGCATATAGCGTTCACTTACCAGTTGGTTTGTGCTCCAGTAGGTGCTCACCACCTGCCGTTCACTTGTTTTGCTTCACACATTTCCCTCAATCCTCACTAGCAGCTATTTCATCCCCCCAAACCCCAATAAAGTGTTCGCTATACTCACTGAAAAGTAAATTGGGGGTCTGTCGCTGCATGTGTTTGGGCTCGCCTGCGGGTCGCTGCGGGCTATTCGGGCTGTCATGCTTTTTGCAAATAATCCAGTGCCTACAGTCGCTTCGTTTCATACTTCAACTCAGCCACTTTCAGCACCCCACACAAGAGTAGCTCATTCATTACACTGGAATTGCAATAAAAAACTGGACAATAAGTTAAGCACATTTTGAATAATTGATTTTACTAAACTCTTCTGGAGTC
>CANLOE010000083.1 GCA_947492745.1 uncultured Cyclobacteriaceae bacterium
TTCTTGTTTTCTTCATTCTTTCTATAAGTTAACCCTATTGAGCTTTTCTTACTGTCCAGTCAAATGTATACACTCCATCCGTTCAATTTTATATAAAAGCTAAGATTGGATACTCGGTAATTAAATAGTTAACATATTAGCTATCATCTTTGGCGAATAACTCTTGTACCGTAGTTTTGTTCCATACAAAAAAGTGATTTGTTAAATAGACATGACTCCTTAAAAAAGGGTTTTTCTATTTTCATCTATTATATTACAGAGGATAAGTAGTGGTCCGAAGAAAAAGAAACAATGGCTGTTCAAAAGTTAGAATAGCCTTCTCATAGAATCATAATGGATATAATGCCATCTTTTTCAAATCATCGGATTCGGCGATTGTCTATATAGTCATAACAGTTCTTACTCTTTGATATTCTATCTCGTACCCATTATAGTTTCAGCACATGTACAGAAAATATGCTAAAGCCGCTCTTTGGGCGGTAGGGCTTTTGACTTTAATCTTCATTTTTTTTATCAAGAACCTTTCTTTCAACTATAATTTTGAGAGCTTCTTCCCTACGGGTGACCCCGACCTGGACTATTATATGGAATTTCGAGAAGTATTCGAAAATGACAACGATTACCTGCTTATCGGCCTCACAAAGCGACCAAGCCTCTTTGACCGCTCATTTCTCACTAAAGTAAAGCAACTGAAAGATAGCTTGCGCTTACTCGACCATGTCGTAGAGGTCATCAGCCCCTTGGATATCAAAAAGCCCGTTATCGGCCCGATATCTTACTTCGAAGTACCTTTGTTCCACCCAGATCTGCCGGAGAAATATGCTACTGACAGTACACTGATCTATACTAACGTCAGTCTGCCGGGCAACCTAGTTTCCAAGGATGCCACAGCCCTGACCTTAGTTTTGAAACATGCCCCGCAGATTACCAAACCCGATGCCGACAGTTTGGCTGCGGAGGTACAAAGATTATGCGACAATTTTGGTTTCCAGGAATCACATGTAGCCGGAAAGGCCAAGGCTCAGGGAGTATACATCGACAAGATGAAAAATGAACTCCTGATTTTCCTATCGGCTTCTATCATACTCGTGATTCTGTTCCTGACCTTCGCCTATAGATCGCTATGGGGGGTGATACTCCCTCTGTGTGTCGTCCTGCTATCCGTTATCTGGATACTAGGCCTAATGGGGGCCATGAACAAACCCCTCGATATTCTCATGGTATTGCTACCGACCATTATGTTCGTCGTAGGCATGTCCGATGTTGTTCATATCATGACCAAATATATAGAAGAACTGCGCATGGGAGAAGACAAAGTATCCGCACTGAATAGTACTTTGAAAGAGGTAGGCTTGGCCACATTTCTCACTTCACTGACCACTGCGGTAGGTTTTTTCACATTACTGACCGCCAGTATCCGACCTATTCGCGAATTTGGGCTATATACAGGTATCGGTGTTTTTATTGCTTATGCGGTCGCTTTTTCCTTGTTACCGGCTATCCTCTTTCTCATGAAACGTCCTAAGATTGCCGCAGTCGGACAGAACAGAAACCGCTGGTTTGCCGTTTTGGGTCTGGCATTTACAAAAGTACTTCGATGGAGATGGTATCTAGTTGCTTTCAGTACTATCTTGATTGCCGTATCGCTATACGGCATCAACCTACTTCAGGTCAATACCTATTTGATAGAGGATATACCGGACAATGACCCTTTGAAGCAGGACTTTCTTTTTTTCGATCGTCACTTTGGGGGATCAAGGCCTTTTGAGATGACAGTTAGGGCAGTGCCAGAGAATATGGATATTTTCAGCCCTCCTGTTCTCGCCGAAACCGAAAAGGTACTGGAGTATACCACGGCCAATTACGGCACAGGCAGCTTACTGTCTCCTGTTATGGTCGTCAAGGAGCTACATCAGGCCCTGAAAGGTGGGTCAGTGGAAGCTTACCGCTTACCGGCAGATAGCAAAGACTACAAAAAAGTCAACCGCCACCTGAAACGTCTCCGCAAAAATCCCAGATTTGCGGAACTCAGTGCCAAAGAAGGCAAGCTCGGACGTATTAGCGGTCGTGTTCCCGATATGGGCAGTGCCATTACTTTAGCAAATACCAAAGACCTCTACCGCTATATCGATAAAAACATCGACAGTACACTGGTAGAATTCAAAGTGACCGGTACCTCTAACCTTATCGACAAGAACAACGAATACCTAAGCCAAAATATGCTTCAGGGTCTGGCCATAGCTTTTATCGTGATTGCCATCATTGCCGGCCTACTGTTCCGGTCGTTACGTATGATCCTGGTCACACTGGTTCCGAACATCATCCCCTTATTGATCGTTGGCGGTGTCATGGGCTATTTTGGCATTACCCTTAAGCTTTCTACTTCCATCATATTCACCATAGCTTTTGGAATAGCGGTGGACGACACGATACATTTTATCAGTAAACTGAAACTGGAGTTACAAAAAGGGAGAAGCCTTTTGTATGCACTCAAAAGAGCCTATCTGTCTACTGGAAAAGCTATCATTATTACGACGATAATATTGTCAGGTGGCTTTTTAACATTGGTACTATCTGACTTTGGAGGGACTTTTTACACGGGTCTTTTAGTAAGTCTTACGCTTTTCCTGGCTATGGTCATCGACTTGACCTTATTACCTGCATTGGTATTTCTCTTTCACAACAGAAAGCGTTAGGTCCTTGTAGTACTTCCGAAAAAAGGCATTGTTCATTTCTATTCGCAGGAAAATCGTTCCAAAATTGAAAGTAGCGGTGAATCCATTCGAAATTTAAAGCCAAAAATGGCACAGGAGATACTGTTGTTCAACCCAATAAGAGTGCGCCTGTCCATAAAATAAGGTATTCAAACGATTTGATCTATCATAAAAAAGGACAATGGCCGATTATTTGCTATTTTTATATTGGTAAGGAACAGGCAAATCACACCCGCAATACAATGAATCTTTCAGAATACAACCTAGGTCTAACAAAAATCACTGTCACACTGCTTATCATCGGTTTTGCCGTGCTACAGATGAGTTGCTCAGATGATGGAAAACCCGTACCCCAAAAAGACCTGATAGGTTTCGATCTTATTGACCATTTGGATGAATCGAATAATTTCAGAGCAGTATTGGTCTTTGAAGACGATATCATTTCAGCGATAAAATTTGAGGGTACGGATAGTACCTATAGAGCGTATAGCTACGATAATGAAAAAAGACTTCTTAAAAGGGCCTGTTCCGACTCTTGCAATACCGGTAGCTATAGTTATGGTGACGACCTAGTCATAAAAATCGATGACCGTACCGTGACCTATGATGGAGACAGTATTTTTGACGATGGTAAATTCGCTGCCCTGATCAATAATGGCAATATCGTCCAAGACAGTATTTTTGACATTGTACACAACGAAGTACGCATACCCACAGGTTTTCGTCATTTTTATGCGATTTTCTGGGACCGCCACTTCCCTATCCACCAAGACCGTAGTCTAAAGAGAGAGGAAACTTCCATCGATGATGATAGCATAAGGTATCGATACCTATATACTTTCGATGATGATGGACGTGTAGAGACCATGACCCAACAACGCCTAAAAAATGGCGTTTTCATCAATATAGTATCTCACCTTTATCGTTATAAATAAACCAGCGGGGTGTTATGGACCATTATGCATTGAAACCGAGAACATAAATACCTGAAATACGTTTAGTTAAAATGGCCATAACAAAATCAATCCGCATTTTAGCTGTCTTCGGCGGTGTTGTTTTAGGCGTGCTTCTTCTAAGTGGCAAGCTTCAGGATGGAACCCATCAAGATAATCTTGTATTGTCTACTATTACCGACACCCCTAAGTCCAAAATAACAGGAGTCAGCTTTGTGGCACCTCCGCAGCGTATTCTACAAAAAGAGATGGAACCCATACTGGATATCAATGCCGGCTGGGTGGCCGTTATCCCCTATGCTTTTTCCAAGGCCGGCGAACCCGAAGTCAACTACGACTATCCCCGGCAGTGGTGGGGAGAGCGCCGTGAAGGAACCATTGAGACCATAAAATATGCCAAGACGCTTGGATTGAAAGTAATGGTAAAGCCCCATATATGGGTACTGGGCCAAGGGTGGGCCGGAGATTATGAGTTATCCTCTGACCAAGACTGGCAGCGCTGGGAGCATTCTTTCGAAACATATATTCTTGACTATGCCAAAGTAGCAGATTCCATGAAAGTAGAACTTTTCTGTATGGGCACCGAATACCGAAAAGCCGTAGTACAACGGCCTGCTTTCTGGACTGCCCTGATCGGCAAGATACGCCAGCGCTATCATGGAAAACTGACCTATGCGGCCAATTGGGATAACTTTCACCGTGTAGATTTTTGGGAGAAACTGGACTATATCGGCATAGACGCCTATTTTCCTTTATCCTCCAGCGCAACACCAAAAACAGAGACCCTTGTTCACCAGTGGGATAGCGTAAAACAAGTATTGAAAGAATTCAGTGAACAAAGGGGTAAACCTGTATTATTCACAGAGTACGGTTACCGTAGCATGGACCATACTGCTGACGGTCATTGGATGTATAACGTCCAAGAATTGTCCGCTAACCCGCAAGGTCAGCACAATGCCTACGAAGCACTTTATCAGGTATTTTGGGAAGAGCACTGGTTTCTCGGTGGTTTCTTATGGAAATGGCATGCAAAACACAACCAGGTCGGGGGAATAAAAGGAAAACGGTATACGCCTCAGAACAAACCCGCTGCTGAGGTTATCAAAAAATGGTATGGAAAAAAGTAGCTTATCATAAATATAAGAGCGTATCCATATTCTGATAATGTACAACTACTAGTGGAGCTATAACAGAACTAGAATGCCAATAATAGCAAAGTCCTTTCATACAGAGCTATGGTCTGCATGAAAGGACTTTTGGAAGCCTGTAAATAACTATAATCGTCGTATATATAGGTTACTTGACCAACGGGGCCTCTAGGTCAACTATCCTTATTTCTACCCTTCGCGCTTCCTCCTTGGAGACATTCTGACCTTGCGCTGCTCCGAAGCCCTTGGCAACAATCCTTCTTCTCACAATCCCTTTTCGATTGATATAATCAAGTACGGATATAGCTCTCTTATTGGAAAGTTCCCTGTTATCTTCGGCATTTCCATCGGAAGAAGCATAGCCTGAAATCTCCACTCCCAGATTATCATGCTTTTTCAGCGAAGTCAGTATTTTATCTAAATCAGGTACATATTGTTTTTTCAAATCGCTCTTGCCCACATCGAAATATACCTTTACAACAGGTTTCAAAAGACCGTGGTCATACCCCTTTTTAGATACTACTTTGTTTTTCAGTCGCTTCGCCTCTTCAGCGACAAACATGGTCGGCAGGGAAAAGATGACCTTACCGTCTATTTTCTTTTTCTCGAACTTACTTTCATCGCTCTCATCATAATAGTAGATACGGTTGGCGATTTCGACATCTTCAGTATTATCGAAATTGATGTCATCGATAGGATTACTGGTGTATAATAAATCAAGGATATAATCGATACCTTCTTGATCACCCGCAGCTATAAGATCGTTCATCAGATCATAGACATCGATACTATCGCTGCGAATCAACTGTGACTCATGCGATTTCTTTAACGAAGACTTAGCATCAGCATGAGTATCGAAAAAAGCATTCTTCACTTCTACCTCCTGCCCCACCTTTACATCAAAATGCTTGATGGTCTTCAATCGTATCTGTTGGTAAAGCTCATAGAAGTAATTCTGATTCGGAACATTGATATTGAGCGTATAAGGAAGGAAGTCATCCGATTCGATAATCATGTCATAGTTCTTATTTGGAGGCAATATGATCAGGTAATCACCAGTTTCAGAATTTGGATGATAGACAAAGTCAAGTTTTTTCTTAGTTTCATTGTCGATAACGTAGATCTTGGTTTTGATAGGCTTCAAGGTCTCTCCGTCTAGAATCCTGCCTTTGATCATGGTCAGAGCTACATTCAGTCCATCCTTGGGCATTTCCACGCTGTAGATATCCTGCCCTCCACTGCCTCCTTTCCTATCAGAGGAGAAGTATCCTTTGGTACCATCAGCTGTCAGTGTAAAGTAGTCATCGTCGGCTGTAGTATTGATAGGGTATCCCATGTTCAAGGGTTGTTGCCATTTCCCTCCGGAATTGACCGATTTGAATATATCCCTTCCTCCCATAGTATTGTGTCCATTAGAGGTAAAGAACAAAGTTCTTCTATCAGGATGGATAAAGGGGGCATCCTCATCGTACTTCGTGTTGATTAGTGGGCCTAGATTCTTTGGCTTCCCCCAAGTATCACCGCTGCGCTCCACACGATAGATATCCATACCTCCATACCCTCCCGGTCGATTACTGGCAAAGTAAATGACCTTACCATCAGGTGACAAACTGGCCGTAGTTTCTAGATATCTAGAGTTGACATGTTCTCCCAAAATGGTAGTTTCGGACCATTTCAGTCCATTTTTCTTAATGGAATGTAGATTTCCCGTGTGATTTTCCCCGCCTATAAAGATAAGCATCTCCTGACCATCAGCAGATAGACCGGCCGTACCTACATTAAAATTGGAACGAATCTCTATCTTTTCGGGAACGGACCATGCACCCGATTCATTATAGGCAAAATATATTTCTTCGATGAACTTATCCCCTGGCCTTGTCTTTCCCCTATTGGGCCGCAATGCCGTAAAAGCAATCACTGTTTCGTCAGCAGATATCACTGGGTTGTATTCTGTCGACTTGGTGTTAACATTTGCCCCTAGACGATTGACTTCAATGTCTCTGGCACTACTCATCATGGCAAGAGCATTGAGTCCTACTTCGATGTTACGTTCGACTTCCTCCTTATCTCCCCGTGCCCCTTTTTCAATCTTACCTTTCAGAGAAGTATAGGTATCTATGGCTTTCTTGATCTGGCCGTTCTCCAAGTACTCGTCTCCCAGATAGCCTTCCAGTACAGGAGGGAGGTTTTTATCGTTCGAAGCCAGCGCTTTTTCAAAATAGGGAATGGATTTGATCCGCTCATTGATATCCCTGGACTGCTTATAGCACATCCCCGCCTTATAATAAACAGTAGGGTGTTTTACACCGGATTCCAGTACCTCTTCGTACAAAGGAAGGGCTTCACTATAATTTTTGATCTTGTAATACTTATCCGCTTTATAAATCTTTTTGTTCAGTGCTTCATTACCTTGAGCAAATAGTCCCGCGTGGATAAACGAAAAACAAAATATAAAAAATGGTAATGATTTTTTCATCGTATTCATATGCTAAAAAATTATCTCTAATCGAACATTCTACCTTAAAAATGAGTAAACAACCAATATCTCGGTTGATGCCAATACTCCTTGTATTACTACAAGTTATTAAAAAATACGTTATAGCGTAAATTCTTATACAAAAATCCTGCCCAATTGAAAAAGCCTGTAATTTTAAAGGTAAAAGTATGAAAATTTCAATTAAGCACAAGCAAAAAACAAAAAAGATTAAAGGCTATCAATAATAGCCAGAAACAGTTGTTATAAAAACAAGTGGGTCTCACCTTAACCGGCCCCTATCTTTATTGAAAAACCCTAATGTCGATGGCTAGCGCTGTTCATTTTCGGGACTACATTTTTTGGAAAAATCCCTGTTTTTCTCTGGATCGAATCACAATTCTATTCCATTCGTAAATATAGGCACTCCGAATTTTAGTTTTAATACTCAAGAAAAAGTGAAATGGGAAATTCGTGTTTCAACGAAAATGGAAAAATCATGCATTGGTACAATTTCATTGGTTGATTGGTCTTTGGGATCGTTCTGATTGGTAAAGTGCTTTCGCAATCGTTTTCAGTCTGTCCCGGAACAATTTCATTTGGGTATAAAATAACTACGGACCCATCATTGTTTAGGGGTTCTACGACATCTTAACCGGCCATACCCATGCGCACTCTGCATAACATCCCTGTACAAACCCAATTGATTTCAATGAAAGGAAGCTTTTTAGGAAAACACTATTTGGCATATACGTCCCAACGGCCAATCCATCAATGACTATCGTACAATACAGATCTCAAAGTACATCAATATATCAAGGATAGGTTTGCCATCCTTGGTCGTAAAGGAAAGTTTCGTTTGTTTGAGTTCTTTTCGCTAAATTCGTAGTTCGATTTCAAAATCATTAAAAGTAAGCCCGTTAATTTTATTTTTGAACAATGAAAAATCAAGCTGATATAGAAAAACTGGAAAAAATCGCTTCTCAGATCAGGAGGGATATCGTCCGTATGGTCCACGGCGTACAATCGGGACACCCTGGAGGCTCCTTAGGCTGCACCGAATACTTCGTATCCTTGTATTTCCATATCATGAAACATGACACCTCCTTCAATCCCCATGCTGAGGGAGAGGATTTGTTCTTTCTGTCCAATGGCCACATCTCACCCGTGTGGTATAGTACATTGGCCAGAGCAGGTTACTTTGAAGTGAGTGAGTTGGCCGATTTCCGAAAGTTGAACTCAAGACTACAAGGTCACCCTGCTACGGAAGAAAACCTCCCGGGCATACGTATCGCTTCAGGATCCTTGGGACAGGGACTATCTGTTGCCCTAGGTGCTGCTCAGACAAAAAAACTCAACGATGACGATAATACGGTATACGTACTTATGGGAGATGGAGAACAACAAGAAGGACAAGTCTGGGAAGCAGCTATGTACGCAGCACATCACAAAGTGGACAACATCATAGCTACCATCGACTATAATGGTCAGCAAATCGATGGCCCGGTAGAAGAGGTCATGTCACTGCTTAACCTAAAGAAAAAATGGGAAGCCTTCGGATGGACCGTAGTAGAAAGTGAGGGGAATGATATGGCATCACTTGTTACTACTTTTGAAAAAGCAAAGTCCCTCTGCGGTCAAGGGAAGCCAATCCTCAATATGATGCGTACCGAAATGGGACAAGGTGTGGATTTTATGGTTGGCACGCACAAGTGGCACGGTATTGCTCCCAGTGATGAGGACTTGAGCAAAGCATTAGCTCAATTAGAAGAAACACTAGGAGACTATTAAACAAAACCCAACCTATAATACAGGTTTCAACAAAAACATTCGGGAACATTATCCCTATAAAACTCACTGATCAATGGCAAAATTCACCTATACAGAAAAAAAAGATACTCGTTCGGGCTTTGGAGCCGGGCTTATGGAAGCAGGAGAAAAAAATGACAATGTCGTAGGCCTTTGCGCAGATTTGACAGGTTCTCTGAAAATGGGCGACTTCAAGAAAGCCTTCCCCGAGCGCTTCTTTCAGATAGGTATCGCCGAAGCCAATATGATAGGTTTGGCTGCCGGTATGACCATCGGAGGGAAAATCCCCTTTACAGGGACTTTTGCCAACTTCTCCACAGGAAGAGTCTACGACCAAATACGCCAATCGATAGCTTATTCCGGTAAGAACGTGAAGATATGTGCATCGCATGCCGGACTTACCTTGGGAGAAGATGGAGCCACACACCAGATACTGGAAGACATCGGTATGATGAAAATGCTTCCCCACATGACAGTCATCAACCCTTGTGATTACAATCAGACCAGAGCAGCGACCCTAGCAATCGCAGAACATGAAGGCCCCGTATACCTCCGGTTTGGGAGACCGAAGTGGCCCGTCTTCATACCGGAAAACCAAAAATTTGAAATCGGTAAGGCCTTGACTTTGGTGGAAGGAAGCGATGTAACACTGTTTGCAACAGGGCATATGGTATGGTTGGCCATAGAAGCAGAAGAAATCCTTGCAGCCAAAGGTATAAAGGCCGAAGTCATCAATATTCATACCATCAAACCTCTGGACGAAGCAGCAATCTTGGAATCTGTGCAGAGGACAGGGTGTGCCGTCTCAGCGGAAGAACATCAAATGAACGGTGGCTTAGGAGAGAGCATTGCACAGTGCCTTGGTAGGAACAAACCCTGTCCATTAGAAATGGTAGCGGTCAACGATTCTTTCGGGGAAAGTGGAAAACCCGAAGAGCTACTGATTAAATATGGCCTTAGCAAAGAAAATATTGTCGAAGCTGCCCTGAAGGCCGTTGCACGAAAACAGAGTTGAAAAAGATTTGAAAGCCCTTATGGGCTTGTTCTTTAATCCAAAATATGCATCAGCTCACTATTGTGTCTGTTTTTAAAAGTTTCTTAAATACGCCATATCTGGTGCTTCTTCGCGAGGACTTCAAACACAACAAATCTTGAGTTTTATTGGATTCACCGTGGCAGTGCTACGGTGAATTCGAAAAACACGCCCGTTTCCGCTGATTTGAAGATGTTTATTCCGTTTATTATTGAACTACTTGTAAAATAGCTTATCCAAATAAAGAGATAAGGGTTAATATCGGGTCAGCACAAATGACAAAACATATAGCCCTTATTTTCTAAACTGAAGAAGCAGTCCTTTTATCTAAAAAATGTCAATAAATCAGAGAGTTTTATTGGATTTGGCATAGCACCGCTATGGTGAATTCAAAAAACGTAGTGCAACGACCGGTTTGCAGCTATTTAGATCCACAGTAGATTTTCCAATGCATGGTCCGGGTTTATCCCGACTTGAATCTTTCCAGGATTTTGTAGATTTCAGCCACACTGCTATGAACATTGTCTACATCGAAGTCTCCTAATTTCTTCGCATTTTTTGCGGCCAGTTCTTTGCCTTCGGCAAGCAACAGATATATATTGTTGTCCCTCTTCTTATAGAACCGCTGGCTTTTTTCGTAATCCCTTAAGTAAAGACGTTTTATCCTATCCTCCACATCTCCACAATAGGGGAAAAACCTGCCCCTAGCCTCAAAATGGAGGAGTATCCATAATTCAAAACAGGGGTTGTTAACAAAAAGTGATACATTAGGATAGCCTCTTTTGATGATACCCGTATACCTTTTGAACTCCTCCAAAGTACTTTCGCTTCCCTTTCTGTTTTCCTTGTTTTCTTTTAGAACAGTATCAAAGTCAATTAACCAGAATACTTCATCGTAAATACCTGAATTTTCGATAACGCTATGAAACTGATCGGAAAGTTTTTTCTTCTTTGGCAACTCAGGTTTGATATCTATCCTTGGCAGGTTCTCATGTTTCTTGAGCATTTGCAAGTACCAGACCTCGGTCTGACCGTCGACGATGATAGAGTAGGTCTTTTTACCTTTTCTGAGATATCCCCTACCATGATCAGTTCTACGCGCCATCTTCCATACCCATATAGTGATCTTTCAGATTGGGCACAGCACCTAACTTGCCCGTCTTATAAGCATTGAACACCGAGCTGGTATTACGGACCACAGAAGAACCAAAATCGTCCAATGAATAGAGTTCCGTACAACCTTCCTCATCCTTCTCGGTAAACCATATCGCATCATTCCTTAGAATATCCCTCTCTATGAGTAATTCCCTATGATGAGTAGTCGCAATCAGCTGAGAAGATTTCGAGTTTGTGAGAAAACTTAATATGAAGTGCTTCAACAAATCAGAATGCAAAGAAGCTTCGATTTCATCGATAGAAAATATCAAAGTATTATTGATCATAAGGCTCAGAAGACCACTGAACTGATAATAGCGCTGGGTACCTTGGGACTCATCATTATAAGGCAACAGAAAATCCCCTTCACCTAAGGAGTGTTGAAAAAAGGTCTCCTTTTTCTCTATCATACCTGTTTTTCTGATCTTATCTATTTCATTATCGGGCAAAAGTGTACTTTTACTGATGAAATCCAGCACACTCGCATTGACCTTCGTTTCCGCATTTTTTACGAGTATATCGGATATATTGAAATCGGCACTCTTAAGAAATTCGACAATATCATTCTTACTGATTTCATCACTTTCTACCTTGTTGGATATAAATTCCAATAAACTTGATCTTGAAGATATTATCGGCTTTAGCTTATTATCGAACCAGTCTATCGTAGCTTGTAATTCCGTGGATTCGAAATTGGTTTTGATATAACCACCCAAAACGGTATTGTTCCACAGAGTATTTGCCTCCAAAGTAGCTTTGTGATACTTGTCCACTTTCATCTTTCTCCCAAATTCAATGTGGGACAGCTGTTTGGATTCATCTGTGGTCCTTCTAAAGACCAACGCTTTGTTAGGGTGGTAATAGTAAAGCTCCTCGAAAACTATCGAGGTAGTGTTCAACTCTAAATGATAGAGGTACTTGACTTCACCTTGAATAAACTCAATGGAAAAAAAGGTGTTTTTATTTTTAGAGCCCTCATCAAACAAAAAGGGACTGAAACCAATGGTTTCGTTTTTTTTCTCTAAGGGTTTTAGAATTAATTCCCTTAAAAAGGTGATACTTTTTAGGAGGGTTGTTTTTCCTGAGGCATTGGCCCCATAAATCAACCCTAACTTTAAAAGTCTCAAATCTTTACCGGCATGTATAACAAAATAATCTTCCAAATCTTTGAAATTCGATGCTTCAAAAGATAAAGTGACTCTATTTTTAATAGAGCGGTAATTTTCAACTGAAAAGTTTACTATCACGCTGATTTCATTTAAAATATGTAAACACATTACAAATGTACTACAAAATTGTCGGAATTTTCAACATTTCCCTCATTTTCACAACATACAATAACCTATCATTATACCCAAAACAAGCATTGGGACTTTGTCATTAAGGTTTAAAATGTCTTCAATATTGAATTTTCTTGAGTTCAGCGTAGTGGCTGCTACGGTTAATCCCAAAATGTTCGTTGGAACTTCGTCATGAGGACTTAAATGGCAATAAGTCAGTGCGTTTTCTTGGGTTCAGCGTAGCACCGCTACGGTGAATTCAAAAAACGTATTCATTTACTGATTTGAAGTCAGTTAAGTCCGGAATAGATTTTCTAATGGACATTTTGGGTTAATTCAAAAAAAAACGCTCATTTCACTGACCGGAAGCTTTGGGAGCTGTATTGGAAGGGTTAATGTATAATTAGGCTAGACATCGACTTTAACCCAAATTGATCAATAGGATTTCGTGATGAGGGCATAATTTCAATAAAATCAGCGGTTTAGATGAGGAGGCTTAGTGAATCATTAAAGGTAACGAACCTGCGCAGCGTAAAACTGCTGATTTTGAAGCAATTTGTGTTTGGAATAGGAATGCTATTGATCATTTTGGGTTTAACCTGAAACAATAGGAACATCAGTATGGATATTAGCTCTTAAAGAAAAATTGGATTGCATCCACATTGCGGGCCTTGGAATTTTCATTGGTAACATACATGCCCATATCGCCCCTACAATAAGCCCCCTACTTAGTATTGTCTTGTCCCCTACGGACAAGACAGACTGACAAAACGCTCTTTCACAACCGAACAAGCAATTTTCAAATGCCTATCCCTACTTATGTAAGGTAATAAAAATAGAACAAAACATAGGTGGACTGTTTGAGATACCGAACAATCTACTTATCTTTATCTAATGAATCATAGGCAAATAAACTATTATTACTATTATCGAAATCCTTTGCTCGGAATAGGAAAAATATGTTTATAGAAAATATAGAATAAACAAAAAAGCCCGATTCCGATAAGGAATCGGGCTTTTTTTATGTAAATAACATTAGAAATGATAATACCAGAAGCGGACCGATTGTCCAGTGTAAAAGAATACTATTTTTCCAAAAAGCTACAAGAAATCAGAAAATTGAATCTTGAGGGTGAAAATATCATCAATCTTGGTATCGGGAGTCCTGACCTCCCCCCCTCAGAAGCTTCTATTAAGGCTTTATGCGATTCAGCCCATCAGTCAGGTAACCATGGATATCAAAGTTATAAATGCATCTCCACCCTGAGGCAGGCTATGGCCGATTGGTACAAAAAAACATACACCGTTACATTAGACCCTGAAAAAGAGATATTGCCACTGATTGGCTCCAAAGAAGGTATAATGCATATTTCTTCAGCATTTCTGAACCCCGGCGATGTTGTACTGGTCCCCAACCCGGGTTATCCTACCTACACTTCTGTAAGCCGTCTTTTACAGGCCGAAGTTGACTACTACGATTTGGACGAAGACAACGATTGGCAAATCGATATCGAAGAACTGGAAAAGAAAGATCTGAACAAGGTAAAGCTCTTATGGGTCAATTACCCACACATGCCCACTGGTACAAAAGGAACTCCAGAGATGTTCCGTAGATTGATTGCATTGGCCAGAAAACATCGTTTTTTGATCTGCAATGATAATCCATATAGCCTGATATTGAACGACTCGCCGCAAAGCCTGCTGTCATACGAGGGAGCTCAGGAAGTACTTTTGGAGCTGAACTCACTCAGCAAGTCCCATAACATGGCCGGCTGGCGCATGGGCTGGGTCAGTGGTGCCGAAAGTTATATCAACGCTATCCTAAAGGTAAAGAGCAACATCGATTCAGGGGTATTTCTACCTATACAACATGCTGCTACAAAAGCTCTTCAGAACGATTGGGAATGGCATCAAGAACAAAACAAAGTCTATTTAAAGAGAAGAGAACTTGTATGGCAATTATTAGACCTTTTGGGTACTGACTACACTACTACACAAACGGGAATGTTCGTATGGGCAAAGGTACCCGATACTGTATCAGAAGTAGAAGTCTATGTCAATGATATCTTGTATGGTGCAAAGGTTTTTCTTACCCCAGGATTTATCTTCGGCACCAATGGAGCAAAGTATATCCGTATATCACTGTGTTCCAATGAGAAATTGATATTGGAAGCAACTGAGAGAATAAGACAATATTTATTAAATTTGATATGACGGTTACCATAATAGGCTTGGGATTGATTGGTGGTTCCATTGCCAAAAGAATGCAAGTTTCGGGATTTTCGAAAAGAATAATCGGTGTGGACAATAACGAATCCCATAGAAGAGAGGCGCTATCCCTTGGTTTGGTCGATAAGGTGTCTTCTATGGACGAGGCCATATCGAATTCGGAACTCATTGTTCTGGCCATTCCCGTGAACGCAGCAAGAGAAGTACTTTCTCGAATACTTGATTTGATAAATGAAAATACCGTGGTCATTGATATGGGCTCCACTAAAGCAGGTATCTGCCAGATTGCTGACCAGCATCGCAAACGGCATTGCTTCGTGGCATCGCATCCTATTGCCGGTACGGAGAACAGTGGCCCTCAAGCTGCACTGGACAACCTGTTCGATGGTAAGATAGGAATCATCTGTGATGCAGAAAAGAGTAGTAAGCGAGCTATCGATATTGCAGAACGGTTGTATGCCATATTGGCCATGAAGCTCACTAAAATGGGGGCAGAGGAACATGACCTCCATATTGCTTATGTATCACATTTATCCCACGTTAGTTCTTTTATGCTAGGGGTGACAGTGCTGGAAAAGGAAAGAGATGAGGAAAACATCTTTAATATGGCAGGAAGTGGCTTTGAATCTACTGTCCGACTGGCCAAAAGTTCACCGGATATGTGGCGGCCTATCTTTGACCAGAACTCAGAGCGTCTTTCTGAGGCTGTTGGTGCTTACATTGATAATCTTCAGTTATTCAAAAAACTGATCGATGAAAAGAATTTTGATAGGATTTACCATTTGATGAACTATGCTAATGAAATCCGAAGGGTTTTGGATGGGATTAGCTTAATGACAAAGAAAGAAGAAGAACCCCCAATAAATCAAACGTAAAGAGCAATGAAACAAGCCTATGAAGAGTACACCAAAGAAAATCATCTGGTATGGAAAACCCTATTTGAACGACAGATCGTACTCCTGCCAAAAGCAGCTACCAAAGAATACCTCAAAGGGATTGAAATCATCAAATTCACCCAAGACCATATCCCCAACTTTGAGCAGACCAACGCGTTACTAAGAGATGCGACGGGATGGGAAATAGCTGTTGTGCCCGGTCTGATTCCCGATAAAGAATTCTTTGAACTACTTTCCAACAAGAAGTTCCCCGCTTCAACTTGGTTGAGGAAGATGGAAGAATTGGATTACCTAGAAGAACCTGACATGTTTCATGATGTATTTGCCCATGTCCCTTTATTGACCAATCAGGCTTTTGTCAATTTTTTACAGGAACTGAGCCAGATAGCATTAGAACACATAGATAATCCTCTAGCTATAGATTTATTATCCAGAATCTATTGGTTTACAGTCGAATTTGGGTTGATACATGAAGAAGAAGGACTACGCATCTATGGCGCGGGTATATTGTCTTCGGCAGGAGAGACTGTCTTTTGTCTAGGAGATACCCCCCCACGTTATGATTATAATGTCAGCCAAATTTTAAATACCCCATACCGCAAAGATGTGTTTCAGGACCGCTATTTCGTGATCGACTCCTATGAACAGTTGTACACTTCCATTCAGGATATAAAGACAGCGCTCAATAAAATACTATCGGAAAAGAAAATGTCGACGGACTAGAAAAACACAAAATGCAATCCCCGGTTTGATTCCAGTACAATGAATGGATCCAATTATAGACGTATATACTTAGTTATGTTGACTGTGTTTCATTCACCTCATTGAATCCGGTATACCGTTGAGCGCAATCCGAATTCCGGTAGTTCATTTGAAAATCTTCCTGTCCGGGCGCAGCGTTTTCAAAATTTCCCGCATCCCATAGACTAGCCCAAAGTCTTCCCTGACTTCGTCCTGCTTGTTTTTTATCAATAGAACCGAGCGTAAAAAAAGGGCTCGGGGAACCCTTTCAGCGAAGGGGCCGGTCTGCCGCGCAGGAGTAAGCGCCCGGCCGGCTTTAGGCGAAAACGGAATTCAGGGCGGGTAGAGAACATGTTGACCACGATTTGAACGATGAAAACGCAACACGTCCAAAATACTTTCCTCAAAAACGGGGTATAGCTTGGCCGGCTGTTAAACCAGGATCATGCATTGAAAAATCTACTGTGGATATAAATAGCTGCAAACCGGTCGTTGCACTACGTTTTTTTTATTCACCATAGCGGTGCTATGCCAAATCCAATAAAACTCCCTGATTTATGGACATGTAAACCCTCGTTACGAAGTGCCAACGCATGATCCAAGTTAAAATCAGTAGTATAGCTAAGTATATAAGTCTGTACAATTAATAACTAATCAAAACCAAAAACCATGTTTATGTGTTTTCTTGACAAGGAAGTGATTTAGGATTTTTATTTCATAGCGAAAATTAAAGATTTTTGGTATTATACAAATTTGGGTTTCAACTGTCGTATAAGATTCCACGGGTCATTTTAGTATCAATCAAGGCGAGAACGGCAGGGACAGCAGCGCTATCCCGAGGATTGTCAACGCAGAGTGAAGCTAAATGAACAGGAAGATAGGCGACTTTAGAAGCTAAGTTTGTATTAAGGCCTTTTTAGCAGCGTGCCCAAGGTTATGCTGCGATAAATAATCAAAATCAGGGCGAAATAAGCTGAATTTGCAATCGCAGAAAAACAGATGAAATCACTTCAACCCAGATTGATCGATAGAAATCGTGATGAGCGTATCAATAGCAAAATACCGGCCATTTGGATTCGTTCGGCATAGCACCGCTATGGTGAATGAAGACCGGTGGGCAAAGCTTCTGATATGAAGCTATTTATGCGCGGAATAGGTTCTCTATTGATCATTTTGGGTTAAAGAAGTATTCTAATTCAAAACAATACTCATGGCAAAAGCAAGTATAGAAATTATTCAAGCATTAAAAGCAACGGTAAAAAAATTAGAAAATAGCAAACAGTACCAATGGGGCCATATGGGCAGCTGCAACTGTGGCCATCTAGCTCAGGAAGTAACAAAGCTAAAAAAAGACGAAATACATAGAAGGGCTATGGAACGTTACGGAGACTGGAGTGAGCAATTGAACGATTACTGCCCTACAAGCGGCTTACCTTTAGATGATATTATATCGGAAATGCTGGATTTCGGTTTTGATGCCGATGATCTCCGTCATCTAGAGAGTCTTTCTGATAAAAAGGTATTATTACAAATGCCTATTGAAGAGCGTTGGCTAAAACACAACATCAAAAATGACGTCATTAAATATATCACTGTATGGGCCGAAATGTTGGAAAAAGAGCTTTTGGAGAAAGTTCAGATACCGAGTATTGTCGGGATGAGAGAAATACATACCGTGGATTAGCCCTGATCTCAGTAGTGTACTATTGATACTAAAGTCACCTGTTACTTCATGTAACAGGTTTTTTTGTTCATTGGGCGATTAGGACGCTGATCTTCAGAGAGAAGTTCCAATAAACAATTTGGATTGAAAGAATCATTTTCAATCCAGTCTATGATTACGCCCATCACCTATAAAATTACTTGATAGGAAAGACTGTCCATTGTTTTGAGACCGGTCTTCCAACCATAGACTTTTTCGAGTTTGGGCAGCTGAGCAAAATAGACCTTAGCTTCTTCCGATATAGGATTTTCGTACAAATTAATAACTTTCAAACTCTTAAAGTCAAGCAAGTGCGCTATTCCTTCATTGGTGATTTGATTCTTTTCCAATCTTAGTTTTTCCAGATGCGGCATTGGAGGAAGTTCTTTCATATGGGAATCTTCCAGCCCGATACCCGAAAGATTTAGCCAGACTATATTTTCACTGATCATACCCAATGCCTTGACGACATCCATAAGCATTGCTCCCTCTTTCAATTTTGACGCAGGAAAAATCACATCATAGCTATTGGTACCGGCCACAAGCTCCCTTACGGTAAAGCCATACCGCTCTAGCTGCTCCAATACCTCAGGGGGCACTGTACCTTTAGGTTCACCCTGTACTGCATCGTTCCCTGTGGGATCCAAAGATAGATATGTTGCGGCTTTTTCGATCAGTTTTTGTGCGTCCTCCATCTGAAGCAATTTGATATCCGTGGAGGCTCCTTTATCTATCCATGCCGCAATCAAGAATTTCTCATCCTCAGTTAATGGTTCCTTACCTTTCGGAGGCATAGCATACTTATCTTCTCTAGAGAGGTTTACCCTTTTTACCATTTCACTTTTGGCCGCATTTCCGGGTTTCAGTACACGTCCGTTCGCCCCTCCTTTCATCAGTGTTTCACTAGAAGCAAAGGAAAGCCCTCCCTTCAACTTTCCTTCGCGATGACAAGAGCTACATTTTTCCTCCAAAATGGGCATTATCACATGATCGAACAGCACTACTTCCTGCATGGAAGTCGGCGATTTGGTCTCTTGCGGACTATTCCCGAAAGGTGCATGGGCCATTAAGTAATCTTCTCCATGAGTAAGACTACCTCCCATATGTCCTGTAAAGCCCAGTCCCACCATCATACAAAGAAATAGAACAAGCACTACATTTTTTCTACTGGGTCGGTCAAGGTCTTTCGTATGAAAAAAGTATAAGAGGCCACTGAAGAGCGTAGTGGCAATACCCGCCCACATGTGATTGTCGATTAGCCCTTCATCATATCCACCTCCCAATGACAATAAATAACCCAATATACAGGATAGTAGCGCACTGAATGTTCCCAATAAAAGTGCAAAAGAAATAGCAGGGGTCAATTCCGTTCCGCCTTTCCATTGACCATAGGCCCACATCAAAAAAGCCAGTATCAAAAATCCTATGGGTAAGTGTACCATCAAGGGATGAAATCTCCCTAAAAAAATAGCTATATCGGTTAATATCATCTCAAATTCTTTCCAGTTTCAAAGGAGCCGTCTTATTAGCATTCCATTGACAAATGTACAAATTCTCATCCTCATCAACACAGACATCATGCCCATGTAGTATGGGTTTGTCGGCCAGTTGATAGGAAGGTTGTAACTGTCCTTTGCTATATACGGGTGCGGTTCCTCCAGGGTTGGATACGACAGTATCTCCTTCGATCACCGTTACGAAACCCGTATGCTCCTTCCAGTTGAAAACACCTCCTTTGGGAGCCGACCAACAGACACCCGCATATAGATTATTCTTACTGAACACAGGTCGGCAAACGTACATGTTCGGCAAGTGCAGTGACTTCACATACTTACCGTCAAGAGTGAAAAACTTGAAGGTATTCTCATTGCGGGAGGTACAGACTACATAAGGATTGTCCTTATCCCGATAGTCCATAGCTACACCATGTGCATTTGAGAGGTTGTAATTTTTATCTTCATTATCATGCCCTCCCCAGTGCCGGATATATTGCCCTTTGGAATCGTATTGAATGATATAATCCTGACCATATCCATCGGCCACATAGATATCTCCATTGGGTCCGGTAGTGACCTCGGTCGGACAAAAATGCTCCCCCTCCTTATAAATACCCACGGTCTGAGGATGTCCTATATCGAATAGGACCCTGCCGTCCGTGGTCGTCTTGGTGACTCTTCCGTTATGACGGACCCACTCTCCTTTTTTATCCAGAAACCACCCGGAATCGGTCAAAAACAGAAAATCTTCACCACCTTCCTGTGACAGGGTCATCCCATGGCCTCCAGGATAGGCGGTACCCCAGTAATCCAGCAGTTTTCCGGATTTATCAAAAATCAGGACATTATTATCGGTATGGTCACCCATCATGATCAACCGACCTTTCCTGTCCATGACCATTTCATGACAGTTAAGTATCGGGTTACGTACATTACTGATCTTTGCCCAGTTCCTGTGCAGTCGGTATCGGTAATCGCCATGTCCCAATACCTGTTCCTGCGGGTGCTTGTTCGTCAATATGTTAAAACCAAAGCTTGGAGCCACCGCCAATGCACTTGCTGCGAAACTACTTTTTTTTATGAATTTTCTTCTTGAAGTCATTTTTGTATTTTTAATGATCAGCTTAGGATGTCTTTGACTACATGTCCATGAACATCGGTCAGGCGAAATCTCCTTCCCTGATGCTTGAAGGTCAGTTTTTCATGATCGATGCCCATGAGGTGCATGACCGTAGCATGAAAATCGTGAACATGTACAGGATTCTCTGTTATATTATAACTAAAATCATCCGTTTGTCCGTAGGTGAACCCGGCCTTGACCCCTGCACCCGCCATCCACATGGTGAAACACCTCGGATGGTGGTCCCTTCCGTAATTGTCCACGTCCAATCGGCCCTGAGAATATACGGTCCTACCGAACTCTCCACCCCAGATGACCAATGTATCCTCCAAAAGACCTCGCTGTTTCAGGTCCTTGATAAGGGCAGCGGTGGCTTGATCTGTTTCCCTGCACTGGTTTCGGATACCAGAGGGCAAATACAAGTGTTGGTCCCATCCTCTATGGTACAATTGTACGAACTTTACATCTTTTTCCAAAAGCCTTCGGGCCATGAGGCAATTTGCGGCATAGGTACCTGGGTCGCGGCTGTCCTTCCCGTACATATCGAAAACATGATCCGGCTCGTCGGACATATCGGTCATCTCCGGCACAGAGGTCTGCATGCGGTAGGCCATCTCATATTGTGCTATCCGCGCATTGATTTCAGGATCACCATAGGTACTATGCTGAATCTCGTTCATCTGCTTGAGGTATTTCAGCATGCCCGCTCGGTCCTTTCCCTCATAGTTCTCGGGATTGTTCAGAAACAGTACAGGATCTTTTCCGGACCTGAACTGAACTCCTTGGTGCTCTGTAGGTAAGAAACCATTACCCCATAATCTGGCATAGAGTGGCTGCCCACTTTTACCTTTGGAGTTCAACACTATAAATGAAGGCAGATCTTTGTTGTCCGATCCTAGTCCATAGCTCATCCAAGAGCCCATAGAAGGCCGCCCTGGCAACTGATGCCCCGTTTGGAAAAACGTAATCGCCGGGTCATGGTTGATTTGTTCCGTATGCATGGATTTTATGAAGCAGAGTTCATCGACTACCTCTGCTGTATGGGGCATCAGCTCACTGACCCAAGCACGTGATGCTCCATGTTGGTCAAATTTGTACATCGAAGGAGCTATGGGCAATGACGATTGGTTGGCACTCATACCCGTCAGTCGCTGCTTTCCTCGAATCGATGGAGGCAGGTCTTTGCCGAACATTTCGGCAAGTTTGGGCTTGTAATCGAAAGTCTCGAACTGGGAAGGCCCTCCACTCTGAAAAAGATAAACGATACGTTTTGCCTTCGGCATAAAATGGGGCAATCCAGGACTGCCGAGGCTTGTCCTAGGAGTAACCGCACTACTCAGCGCTTTTTCCATACCGAACAGTGAACCCAAGGCCATGGCTCCCAACCCCAAACTGGTCTTGGTCAAAAACTGCCGACGATCTATTTTATGTTCTTCCTTCTGTAACTCTCGATGTCCCGACCTCAGGATATCATGATCGTGATGATGTGCCATATATGATTTATCTTTTGGTAATAAAAGCGTCCGTATTGATGATTACACTGGCCACCACCGCATTGGCAGCCACCATAGGTATGTTCAACGTAGTGTCTATGCGGTATTGTCCCGATTCCAACCAGCCTTTCATCTTGACGGGGTGCGTATTGAAATTTTCAAACTCCTGTAAGCGCAGGTCTTTCAAAACCTTTAACTCGTCTTCCATGGGAAAACGGCCTGTCAATCGGACGAAGGCTTGCGCCAATGCCCCGTCCGAATTTCCCGATAGGGTGAGCTGCTCCCCTATCTTTCTGGAAACCTCTATAAAAGTGGGGTCATTGAGTAATACTAGCGCCTGTAGCGGTGTATTGGTCTTTTGCCTTTTGACGGTACACTCATTGCGGTCCGGCTGATCGAAAGTAGCTTGAGTGGGAAAGGGTACCGAGCGTTTCCAGATAGTATACAGGCTTCTGCGGTACAGGTTTTCTCCCGTATCCTGAACGTAGGTATTGGAGTTCATTTTCCACAAACCGGGCGGCTGATAGGGCCTGACACTCTGTCCTCCGATTTTTTTGATCAAAAGACCACTGGCAGCCAGTGCATTGTCCCGTATCATCTCACTGCTCAGCCTCATGCTGGGACCGCGTGCCAGTAGTACATTTTCCGGGTCCATTTCTCTAAGCTCTTTAGTGGTCAGGGAACTCTGTCGGTAGGTGGCCGACATGACTATTTTTTTATGTAGCGCCTTTACATCCCAGCCGCTTTTCATAAAGTCAATCGCTAGATGATCAAGCAACCGGGGGTGACTGGGCAGCTCTCCTTGATTTCCAAAATCTTCACTGGTCTTGACAAGCCCTCTCCCAAAGAGATGCTGCCAATACCGATTGACAGCTACCCTTGCGGTCAGCGGGTGGTCTGGGTGGGTCAGCCACTGGGCCAGTCCCAGACGATTCCTTGGTAGGTCCTCCGGCATGACCAAAATAGTGCTGGGTGTGTTCGGATATACTTTTTTTCCATGATTATCGTACTGCCCTCTTTCTAGGATATAGGCCTGTCTGGGTTCTTCCATTTCTTTCATGACCATCACCTCCTGTACATCCTCTACGCTATCCACAAGTGCCTGTCGCACTCGGGTAAGTTCTTGGTACAATTTCCCGTATTCGGGTACGACACGTGTCAGGTAGTGAGTTTTTAACAATGTCTTTTCCTCTTCTACCAGTTGTTCCGGGTTCTTTTGGAGTAATGCTGTGCTTGCCCCTTTTTCAAAGAGATGAAGTGCCTCCAGAGCGGACAACTGACGACTGTATACCATGACATCCTTTACTATAGCTCCCTTCATGCCCAGTCCACGCCATCTGCCCCCTATCTTCAGACCGGGTTCGATGGGTTCCGGATAAATGACATCTTTATAATCGTTGAATACGATATCTTTGTAGAGGTTATCATTGACGGTTTTCGCCCTCACAGCTCTGCCATTTAGAAACAAATGGAGGCCTTCTGCCCTACTAGAGCCATCGTAGGTCATGGTCAGTTGTATCCATTTTCCCTTGGGTATATCGTTGAGGACAGTACGCTTTTCAATAGCATTGTCAGGCCAAGTATGAGCCAGCATCATTTCCAGCTGATTGTCCCTGTAGTAAAGGTGATACCCTTTGAATCCATGTAACCTGACACCCATGTTCTTTTGAAATATAACGCCTTCGTTCAAAGAATCGGGAATAATGATACCAAGGCTTATACTAAAGGGGTCGTTTCTCTTGTAAATACCTACGGGCGATAGGTCGAGCCAAGAGTCACCGTTCATCAGTATCCCGCGTTGTCGATTACCTTTGGCAAAGGTGGGAGCATCAGCATCGATGTACATTCGGGCCATTTTACCTGATTTCCCTGAAATTTTATCTTTAAGTGTGCCATCGAGTGAAAAGTGAGCCTCTTTACCTTCGTTCATCGGTTCTAGCTGAAGCGATTTGTAAGCTCCAGATGCCAACCAGTCTTCTGCCTTATCACTGTTATTTTTCAGGAAAGTATCTTTTTCGGTTTCCTTATTTTCTATCTCAGAAGCCAAATAAGCAAGTAGTTCTTCCTTTTTCTTATCGGGAATCAATAAGGTGGGCACAGGCATGTCCATAGGGTCTCTGGAAATCTGCCCTGATTCGTTCACATTGTTGAAAAAACTGTATAGCTCGTAGAATTCTTTTTGGGAGATGGGGTCATACTTATGGTCATGACAGCGAGCGCATCCTACCGTCAGTCCCATAATGCCCTGTCCCATGACAGAAGTTCGGTCTACCACATGTTCTACTCTATACTCTTCCTCTACGATGCCGTCCTCGGAATTTTGAGGATGCAGACGGTTAAAACCTGTAGCCAAATGTTGCTCTTTCGTCGGATTGGGCAAGAGGTCTCCCGCGAGCTGCCAAGTAATGAACTGGTCATAGGGCATGTTCTCATTGAAAGATTGGATGACCCAGTCCCTCCATGGACTCATATCCCTATAAAAATCTACTTGATAGCCATAAGTGTCAGCATACCTAGCTAGGTCCAGCCAGTCTGTCCCCATTTTCTCGCCATAATTGGGAGAAGCCAGCAGACGATCGACCTGACGCTCATAAGCATCTCCTCTATCGTCTTTTAAAAATGCCTCTAGTTCATCGACTGTAGGGGGCAGTCCCGTCAAATCCAACGACAATCGGCGAAGTAGCAAAGATTTATCCGCTTCTTTACTTGGTACAAGTTTTTTTTCGTCTAACTTATGAGCAATAAAGTTGTCGATAGCATTTCTGGCCCATTCTCCATTTTTTATTCGAGGCACACTATGTTCTTTGGGCTTGACAAAAGCCCAGTGCGGTTCATATTCTGCTCCTTCTTTTATCCAACGGGTCAGTACGGCTTTTTCATGATCGGTCAGTGTTATCTTAAATTCCGGAGGTGGCATCACCTCGGCACTACTCTTGCTCATGAACCGACGAAACATTTCGCTTTCCGCCAGTTTGCCCGGTACTATAGCGAACTTGCCCGGAGATTCCGGAAGTTCGCCATAGGCCGTCGCACTACTGTGCAGTTGAAGGCCTGCCTCTATCTTACCCTTATCGGGGCCATGACAAGCAAAACATTTGTCAGAAAGAATGGGCTTCACATGGATATTGAAATCCAGCTCCGCAGGAAGTTTTTCGTATTCTTCCGATATACTTTCCGGTATATCACTCTTACAGGAAGATAGTTGCAAAGAAAAAAAAACGAATAAACTTAAAATGAATTGATATTTCGTCGGCATCACATTAATTATGTCACAAATGAAGTAATATTATCAAATTTGCCAATTATTGCTCAAAAAAGCGAAAATAACCCATAGACTTCTTATAGACAGGATTACTTATTAATATATTATCAATCACAAATGTATCTATCATTTTTTTATTGTTTATTTTTGCAGCGGGTGCTGAGCATTGGTCTAAAACCCTTCTCCAAGATCTCCTATAGCTTCTTCTTACTGCTATGGGCAATGGTACTTTCGGGTAAATTGGTGGGACAGGTTCCTCAGGAGCCTATGCAAAAGTCAGTGGATATTCCTATCTATACTATAGACCATTTTTTTGCCTCAGAAGGAGATACGCTTATCTCAGCACTCTCGTACAAACTACGGGAAACTGAACGGCAAAAGGACACCCTAAAGCTAATCGAGCTCTTGAATAGACAATCACTACTTTATTGTAACCGTGTGGATTTTGCCAAATCCTATGATGGTTATTGGAAGGCATTGTTACTGGCAGAAAAAGTCAACGATAGCGCCTCGAAAGTAGATAGTTACACTGGTCTGGGCATCCTGTACAGTCTCTACGAAAGGCGGGAAAAAGCACTATCCTACTATCAAAAAGCGTTGGATATCAGTAAAAAACTGGTGCAAACAAATGAATACGACAGTACTTTGGTTAAAGAGAGTTATTTCTCCATAGCCGTTCACCACAAGTATGACAGCACCTATGCTCTAGCCCATACCTACTTGGACAGCTGCACGCAGGGCAACATCACTAATGACCTATTGATCATGTCAGAAAGGGCCCATGTCTATACCTTAGAAGGTAAGTTAGAGGAGGCCGGTCAGGTCTTCTCGAAAATCGCTAAATATATCGATAGAACGGACCCTATCTTTCTGACCATACTATACTCTTACAGAGGAGATTTTTTATTTTACAAAAACCAAACTAATGAAAGCCTTCATGAGTACGCCATCGCACTACGGTCCGCCCATCGCTACCGGAGCCACTTGAACTTTGTTCCCGATATCTATTTGAAAATAGCTCGTATTATGAATGCGACCCAGCAGTACAAAAAGGAAACCGATTATTTGAAATTAGCCCATGAAATCAATCGACAATTGTACAGCAGCAGAAGTCCGTACAATAGATTTTTAATGGAAATCAAGGATAAACATCGAGTAGCCAATGAACGAAATAGACAATTGGCCCAAGAACAGGAACTGGTCAACCTTCGCCAAGAAAAACAAATCTCACAGCTAAGGATTGCCGTTCTTATCGTTTCTCTTGTATTTTTTGTTTTCTCAGCTATTTTTCTGTTCTATTATTGGAAGAACCAGCACAAAACAGAAAAAATCATATTGAAACAAGATAGGTTACGGGAACGTCGGCAATCGGAAGAAATCCTGAACCTCAAGAAGAGTGAGCTGGCCAGTTCGGCACTGGAGATTATCGCTAAGGATAAACTGCTTTTGAAGCTAAAAGAAAAACTGAAGAAAGTAGGACAGGAAAACCACTCTACTGAAATCATTCAATTAATGAAGGACATCGATTTCAACAAAGACCAAAGTTGGAGCAATTTTGAGACACGGTTCAACCTAGTGAACAAAGGGTTTAATGATAATATCAAACGACAATACCCTCAACTCAAACCCTATGACCTCAAAATATGCATATTGGTAAAACTGGGTTTTTCAGGAAAAGAGATGGCTCAAGTACTAGGGATTTCTGCCGAAAGTGCCAATACTGCCCGATACCGCCTCAGAAAAAAGATGGGACTGAGTAAGGAGGACAACCTTAACGAATTCATCAATCGGTTTGTGGATAAAGAGTGATGTATCTTCTACCAGCTATGGGTGAAGGGCATATGTATTTACACAGATTTATCTTTTAGAGACTGTTTTGAAATTGTTACAGAATTTAGTATCACTTATTTTGGATAGGACCGAGCGTTAAACCCAGAATGTTCATTGGAACTTCGTCATGAGGACTTAAATGGCAATACATCAGTGCTTTTTCTTGGGTTCTGCGTAGCACCGCTACGGTGAATTCAAAAAACGTATTTATTTACTGATTTGAAGCCAGTTGAGTCCGGAATAGATTTTCTAATGGACATTTTGGGTTAAACCCACATTGATCGATAGAAATCGTGATGAGCGTATAAATATCAAAATATCAGCCATTTGTATTCGTTCGGCATAGCACCGCTATGGTGAATTCAAAAAACGTAGTGCAACGACCGGTTTGCAGCTATTTAGATCCGCAGTAGATCTTCCAATGAATGACCCGGGTTAAAATAATGCCCCGAGGGCATTATTAGTGAAGGAGCAGGCCTGTGGGGCGCTGAAAATTTTGAAAATGCCACCTCTCTTACAGAAAAATTCTCAAATGAACTACCGGAATTCGGATTGCGCTCAACGGTATACAGGATTCAATGAAATGACTGAAATAAAGTCAATATAGCTAAGTATATAGGAAGATATGTACCATATGAAATGGTAAGTTTGCATTACACTCTGAAAAAAATGAAGCGGGGAGTCCTCTCTTCGGATTCTGAGATAATACAAGCGGCCCATGAGTATAGGCCGCTTGTATTGTTTTAATACTATGGATTTTTCCTTATTTGTCGATGAAAAACTTGAGTACGGTATCTCCATGATTTTCGGGTGTAATGTAGATGATATACATGCCCAGTTCTAGGTTTTGCACATCGATAGACTCCGCAGCCGCATGTTCCGGGCCGAAGGCGCCATTACTTATGATATTACCGGCAGTTGTCATAATAGTGTACACTATAGATTCATCCTCATGACCTGTCAGGTCCAATTGCAGTTCATCGTGAGTTGGGTTCGGGAAAACCGATATGTCGATGGGTTTGGAGCTTGCCGAAATGTCCAATGATGATACTTTCTGGTTATTGGCCGGCAACAATTCGAACTTTTGATTATCACTTTTTCTATAGTTCCATAATAATGCTTCGAGGCCTTTCGCATTGTTCCTATCCAAAGCCATGGTAGTACAGTGCGTGGGTACAAGGAAGTAATCACTACCGACAAGTTCAATGTACCACTTTTGATGATCTGCCCCTGCTCCCGTCCAAGTGCCTATTTTAGATTGTTTAGCACATTTCCCATAGGGTACTTCCAGGTAACGGCCCGAGCTTATATTCTTGATGGTATGTTTTCCATCACCGACAGACTTGATTTCCCATTTATGATCTTTATAAATAGTTTTTGAAGAATACATTCTCACTCCATAGCCCTCCCGCTCTGAAGAGATTATATTTTCAGAACTAGCTTTACTGCGGATAGTAAAAATACCATTGATGTCGCCTCTCACTCCGGAATCGCCACCTGTACTAGGTCCCGCATTGCCATTGGCCTTCACGGGGTAAAAGGTTCCGTACTTAGGAGTCTTATTTGTATTCTCGAATGGGTATTCGGGTATTCTGCTTCGCTCCTCTTTTCTTCTGGGCCCTAAGTAGACCTTTGAGTTATCCGAAAAGCTTCTTCTGTTCCTGTTGTTTTTTTCCAAACAAGTGTTCTTATAGATATAATTGTCCGTATCGGATACCCTATGAAAACTTGCCCAAGGCCCCATGAGTGCATGGTACTGGTAATCGTGACCTGAAGCGATAGTGATTTTGTTTTGTTCTACCAGATTATTCCCGGCATCAGCATGGTGAAAGTTCACATCCTGTTGTAAATCGTTTTTGTAGATTACATTATAATAAGCCCCTTCTCTTTGAATAGCGAAGTGTCTTAAGTTCTTAACCGTACAATTGTACACAAGCGCATGTCCACTTTGAATAGCGAAATAGCCACTACCTCCCCCACCTTTGTTCCAGACGCCATCTACATAAAGGTCTCTAAAGGTGAGGTGATCTGCCTTCCAAGTGTTTATAGGTGAACCTCCCGTATTCAGAATAGTCACCGCATCTACCCAGCAGTTTTTCGAGCGACTACCAAAAACTACACCCCTTATGAAATAATTGGGTTTAACATTTGCCATTTTGAAGGGATCGGGTTTTCCCGTTTGGTTTCCCGTGAGTGTCAACCGCTCCAGACCGGCATACTTTACGCCTTTGAAGTATATAGCATGCCTGTCGTCATCCTTCTTACCCGTCATGTTTATGGTCAGCACCACACCCTTCCTGCTCTCTCCAACAACACGTACATTGTTCTTAAGGAAGACCGTTTTATTGATATTATAGTCTCCGTTTCGAAGGCGCAGTTGCCCTCCTCCCGATCTAGAGACTTCGTTGATGGCTTTGTTGATGCCTTCGCTATTTGTTGGTCCTATCGTTTTTTTGATTTTACTATTGGAAAGAAGTGGTATTCCACCTTCCACACCAGCCTTCATCCATTCCTTCATTTGAGGATATCGGTTATCCAGCTTCGACATATCAAATTTGACCCCAGCGTCCCCTACTCTCTGAGCAAAGGAAGGAGACAATCCGCTAATGGTCATCAATGATAACAGCAGTAGCCCCAAAATATTATTTTTCTGTTTTACTGTCATAGTTTTAAGGTTGGTTATTTTGTTTAAGGAATATTTATAATCCACTAAAATTACTTGTTTAATGATAAAGAGTAAAAGCAGATACTGTGGAATGAACCTTAAACAGATTAAGCAACCTATATAAAGATTAATCAAATATTACGTTACAAATTCAGCAATACTGAAATGATATTCTTTTTCAAGAAATGGTGAAAAACAATCATCGAAGAACAAATAAGCTTCAAAACGGTCTATAAGCATAAAAAAATATAAACCACAAGAAATCAATCTTTTGAGAGAATTCTTTCGAGCGCAATTCAAAGCTAAAAAGCAGCGAAAAACAAAAAAAAATCACTTCATCAGAATCGTATATTACTGTGTGTGTGATATCAGACCCAATGCGACTTTGGACCATAGTCTTCCCAACCTTCTCATCCTATAGCCATATAGTACTTTGCCGCGAACCACATCTTGAATATTACAATCACAAAGTAAAAAAAATCACATAACAGCACTATTCCCAGCCCCATGCGAAAGACCGAAGCCTTTGTCAAAACCATTCTTTGAACATTTTGAACCTTGGCCCTATTTTGATTGAACCAAAGTTATGTGCTGGGGCTTTGTAATGAGGACTTAGAGACTGTATTGACAGAAATTATCCGAGAATTTGTTATCGCTTATTTTGAACCGGAATGAGCGTCAAATAATGCCCTGAGGATTCGGCTAGCGAAGTGGCCAGTCTGCCGCATGAGAGGTTTACAGAGATAGAAGGGCCATGCTACGGTTGATCAATAATCAAAAAACAGTCACAATTCATTGACTTTGAAGTGATTTAGACTTTTTTTTACCTGCGAATTTCACATTCAGCACCCTGATTTTATCTTTCAGACTTATATGCTTAGCTATAGGATTATCCATGTTGCTTCATTTTGACCCTATCCATATACATTCCTGCCGAAAAACATCTTTTCATTACCAAAATGGTAGAGGACATCTTTGTATCTACCCTTTGGTCCGTTTCGCCTCTAGCCGGCCGGGCCCTTACTCCTGCGCAGCAGACCGGCCCCTTCGCTGAAAGGGTTCCCCGAACCCTTTCCTTACGCTCGGTCCTATCGACAAAAATTAAGCAGGGACAAAACCCATAGGGATTTCGGGCCAGCCTGTGGGATACGGAAAATTTTGAAAACGCTGCGCACGGACAGAAAAATTTTCAAATGAACTACCGGAATTCGGATTGCGCTCAACGGTATACCGGATTCAATGAAATGACTGAAATAAAGTCAATATAACTAAGCCCAGAATGTCCATTAGAAAATCTATTCCGGACTTAACCGGCTTCAAATCAGTAATTGAATGCGTTTTTTGAATTAACCGTAGCGGTGCTACGCTGAATCCAAGAAAACGCACTGATGTATTGCCATTTAAGT
>CANLOE010000084.1 GCA_947492745.1 uncultured Cyclobacteriaceae bacterium
CCGTGACCGTCCAGACATAATCGGACTGGCCCGGCTCTGTACCGTAACTCTCCGAATCGCCAGCACATACCGCCAGCTCACCCGTTATGGTGGGGGTCGGGGCCGTATTGACAATCACGGTCCTTAGTGTTGGTGATATTGCTTCACAATTACCTGCATTCTGATAATTTACTCTGATGCTAAACGGAGGAATCGTACCCCAGTTCACCGTCACAGTATTGTCTGTAGCCGTACCTCCATTCACAACTGTACCACCAAGTACCCCCCAGACATAATTATTCTGTCCAGGCTCCGTAGTATAGACTTCATCAAAACCCGAACAGGAGGCTGTCATATTCCCACTTATAGTCGGTGTCGGCAATGGACTGACGGTTACGATCTGTTGAGTGGGGGCAGATGGACTACAGGAGTTTGTATCGGTATAGCTGACGCTAATGCTGTGCGGATCTGTATCATCCCAAGCGATGGTAATGGTATTGTCCGTCAGTTCTCCCCCATCATCGATTGTTCCACCTTCTACTACCCAGATATAATCACTTTGACCGGGTTGGGTAACATATTCCTCTACATCTTCAAAACAAACGTCAAACTCACCGGATATAGTGGGCGATGGGATTGGAGAGATAGAAAACTGAAGTTGTTCCGTCACCTCACATATGGCCCCTACCCTATCAGGAAAGAAATAGGTTACGGGAACATTGACAGTACCGGATAATCCGCTAGGATCAAACTCTCCACTAGGATTACTTGGAAACTCAAAAGTGCCACCTGTGGGATTGGCCGTAATTTGAGTACCTATCAATGAGTTCAGTATAACAGGGGAAGCGTTCTCACAAATAGGTATAGCTGTCGTAGGTAGCGTTATGGTCGGCTCTTCTAGTACAGCATAATCGAAGGTAGTCATCACCGTACAGGAACCCAATACATAAGTAGCCGTTATTGTTATGGTATTACCTCCTTGACCTATTGGGGAAAAAGTGTTCCCTGCCACTCCAGTACCGGCGAATGTCAGCGTGCCTCCCGCTGGGGTGACACTGACCTGCGTTACCAAATCTTGACTACCGTCATTGTCACATACATCTACTGACCCGGAAGCCGCTGTCACTGTAGGTAGTGCGGTTACTGTAATGGTAGCTGTACCGCTCTCGGACAAGGCTCTACACCCATCACCATCCGTAGCACTGACCAGCGTATAGGTGGTGGTCGTTGTCGGATTGACACTAATAGGGTCTCCACTGTTGTATGTATCAATGAGAATATCACTAGTCCCATCATTCAAAACAATATCATAAGGAGCTACCCCCCCCGTAACCACTACCGATAAGTCTGTGGCATCGCCTTCGCAAATAGCACTGTTCGAACCTAAAACCGCTGTCGTAGGGTTAGCCAAACCAATGCTGGCCGTTCCACTTTCACTTTTTGCCCTACAGCCATTATCATCGATAACGGAAGTAATATTATAGGTCAGGTTTCCCGTAGCCGTTACCGGAATGGGGTCTCCGCTAGTGTAATTAGTAAAGGTTCCAGCGCCATTATCGAGAATTACAGTATATGGAGATAATCCTCCGATGATTTCTACAGAAAAATTGGCAATTTCACCTGTACAAATGGTCGCGGCACCGGAAAGCGTCGCTGATGTTGGGGCTTCGTTAACGGTAACCGTAACCGAACCGCTAAGATTGGTCGCGACACAACCGTTGTTATCCGTAACGGATGACAAATTGAAAGTAGTGTTCGTGGTAGGCGCTACCGCGAGTGTCGCCGTACCGTTGACATAGTCATTGAAAACCGAACCATTGTCCAAAACAATATCATAGGGGCCTGTGCCACCTGTAATGGTAACGGTCAGGTTAGCGGTCTCTCCCTCACAGATAGCAGCAGTACCTGAGAGTACTGCGTCTGTGGGAAAATTGATATCTGCCTCTACTGTCCCTGTCATCTGTACAGGTGTACAAAAGCCATTTACTGCGATAACCACTAAATTATCTCCATCCGCAAAACTACCTGAGGGGGCTGTAAGCTGAAAATCAGACGTACCGTCCCCTATTCGTGTGGAAGCAGCTATAGGCACCTGTGGTGTACCATCTATATATATAGTATAGTCTATTCCACTTTCTGAATTGGCCAGTGTAAGTATGGCATCGCCCCCATTACAGATGTTCAATGGAGAAGCTGTAGTAATCGTTTGTAAGGATGGAGAAGGGTCGCTTATCGTAAAGCTAAGAGGGGCAATCAAACCACAGGAAGATAAGCTATCCTGTATATCCACAGTATAGGTACCACCGGCAAGCCCCGTAAAATCAATATTGGCACTACCTCCATTGGTAACAGCTGCGGACCCATTATCGGTAAAGCCATTGGTCGCCGTTACTTCGAAAACATAAATACCTCCATCTGTCAAGTCTGCCGAACCTTGGTCAACTGTAATGTTTATTTCGCCATTGAGAACAGCACAAGAAGTGTTATTGGAAGAAGTATTGCTGACAATATTGATGTCCGAAATATTGGTCAGTTCCTCATTGGGTACAAATAAACTCCCGTCATCATCGTTCAAAAGAATAGAGTATTGGCCCTCAATCAAACCTGCCGTGCCTGAGAAGACGAAAGAATCACCCACAGGAACATCCCTAGGACTAAGTAAGGAGAAATTGGGATTACCACCAACACCGATAATTTGTATACTGGCGGCACTCCCCGATGCAGAAATGACATTAAATGTAATACTACCGTTATCATCACCTCCACAAGGGTTGGATTTAAAAACCTCCACTTTCAAACTATTTACCTCTGGAGTAGGGTCCACCAATTGTCCAAATGCATTATAAAAAGAAAAAAATGCGATGAGCAATAAAAAAATATAGCGCATATTCGTTCGTGAATCCATGTAAAAATTCTTTTCGTCAGTTATCTAATGATAAATCCTACCTCTTGTCGACAGGTTGGTTCCTTCATTACATAACAATAGTATTTGCCAGGTTTTAATCCTTGCAAATAATCGACTCTCATATCTTTTGTTAAGACCTTCTCTTTCAATCCATTTTTTCGGAAGAACACATAAAAATACTTCCCTCCATTGCGAACCTTTATTTTCGCCCTACCATTGGCCTTGCCTTGGGATGTATTATTCACTTCTACCTCGATGTCAAAACCACAATCCTCCTTGGTATGAATCTGTGCCGATGAGATTTCTATTATAAAAACAAGAATGAGAAATATTGAAAGGTGCCTTACCATAATTCAAAAAGGATAAAAACTAACTGTACAGTTATAGATACCAAAATATAAAAAAATTGTAACCTTTAAGTAGTAAATGAAGGTAGAATCAATATTTGAAACCTATTATTATTAAAAAATCAATGTAATTAAAGCTATAAATTTTTAATTATCAAACCTTTTGGGGTATACCTGTAGATTAAATTATCTTGAATATAATTATTAAAAATTAAAAATAGATTATTTCAATATAAAAAATTGATTTAATACCTTCGATTGATTATTTCACTTAAAATCACGGCATTTTTCACATTTTCGGGAGAGGATAATAGTTCGGCGATTTTACTTTCGGCAGTTTCTTCTTCGATTTTGTATTTCGCAAAATGGGTCGAAGGAGTTTTGTAATTGTTCTCTTTTAAAGCATTCTTTTTTCGGGCTGCTACGATAGATTCTTCATAAGTAAGTTTTGATTTCGAATCATCGTAAGCTGTTGAAAATGATGGTTCGGTTTGTTTCCGGTCTTCCTCTATTTCAAGTGCAGTAGGCTTTGCCGTTTTCTTCTCTGTAAATTCCTGAAGCAGTTCTTCAAAGGTAGGTTGTCTTTTGGGCCTTCCCTGCCGATCCGGTACTTGCCCCTGCCCTACGGGCTTTTTGCCTTTTCCCTGCTTTATCACAAATCTAACAACGTAGATGATGGCTATAACTATCCAAAAGAGAAACCTAAAATCTTCCATAATTGCATAAATTTACGATTTTAATTTTAAATTTGCTTCCTTTTGAATCTGAATTACAGATAAAAGCTTTGATTTGCTCTACTTTTTATGAGATGACAAGTTAAAAAACAGTATTGGTTTTGCACATTGGTTTTTGTCGGGGACTCTGTCTATCCTACGGCATAGTACTGAATGGATGTACATTATACGTGTACGGAAGAAGTACCCTTTTTGAATTATTATATGTTCTTTATAAATGCAGCTTTCCAAATTAGAGATTAAAGGCTTTAAGAGTTTCGGTGATAAGGTAACGATTAATTTCGATGAGGGCATCACCGGTATCGTGGGGCCGAACGGTTGTGGAAAATCCAATGTAGTAGACTCGATCCGCTGGGTACTGGGGGAGCAAAAAACCAAAGCCTTAAGGTCAGAGAAGATGGAAAATATCATTTTCAATGGCACCAAAAAAAGGAAACCGACGCAGTTGGCAGAGGTATCCCTTACTTTCAGCAATACCAAGAACCTATTGCCTACCGAGTATTCTCAGGTAACGATTACACGACGCTATTACCGCTCCGGTGATAGTGAATACCAACTGAACGGTGTGACCTGTAGGCTCAAGGATATTACCAACCTGTTTTTGGATACGGGCATCGCTTCCAATAGTTATGCTATCATAGAGTTGAAAATGGTCGATGACCTGCTCAATGATAAGGATCATTCGAGAAGAGGTCTTTTCGAAGAAGCTGCGGGCATATCCAAATTCAAGAAGAGGAAAAAGGAGACCTTAAAAAAACTTCAGGATACCGATGCCGATCTAGAGCGGGTCGAGGACCTTCTGTATGAAATCGAGAAGAACCTCAAGTCTCTGGAACGCCAGGCCAAGCAAACGGAGCGCTATTACAAGATAAAAGAGGAGTATAAGGTACTCAGTATTTCTCTTGCCAAACTGACTGTAAAAAAACATACCGATACTTTTCTATCACTGACGCAACAGATAGAGTCCGAAAATGACCGTAAGATAAGTCTGAACAAGCAGGTCAGTGAGAAGGAGGCTGCTATCGAGAAGAACAAGGCGGAGCTGATCAGTAAGGAAAAGCTGCTGGCTTCGCGCCAAAAAACACTGAATAATCATGTCAATAAGATTCGTCAGTACGAAAGTGATAAAAAGATAAAGAACGAAAGGCTACGGTTCCTCAATGACAAGTCGGAAAGCCTCAAAGATCAAATCGCACAGGACAAAAAGAGTAATGAGAGGGCCGAGTTCAGTCTACAAAGCCTAGAGCAGGAAAGAAGTGCTGCGGAAAAGCTTTTTTTGGAGCTGGAGAGTAAGCTCAGTTTACTTCAGGGCGAATATGATGAACAAAAACAAAAGACCGCTCAGCTCAAGGAGGAAACCGAAACGCTGCGCAGGTTGCACAAAGCTAAGCAGGATGAGGTCTACCAGATAAACAAGTCTTTAGAGATAAAGGAAATACAACTTTCCACACTGAAACAGGAGCTGGAAAAAACGGCCTCGGATACTTCTGAGCAGAGTGCCAGTCTTGTGGAGTTCGAAAAAAGGGTCGTGGCGCTCCGAGAAGAACTGGATGAGAAAGACGATACGCTGAAAAAGCTAAAGACCAACGAGGAAAATGTTCAGAACAGAATTACTTCTACGGAGAAAACCATAGAGGTCATCCGCGAGGAACTCACGCAGACCAACCGAAAGCTGGACGCAAAACAGAACGAATACAACCTGACCAAATCTCTAGTCGAAAGTCTGGAGGGTTTTCCGGAAGCCATTAAATTCCTCAAAAAAACAGGTTGGAAAAAGGAAGCTCCCCTTCTGTCCGATATCCTGACCTGTCCCGAAGAGTTTCGGGTTAGTGTGGAGAATTATCTGGAACCTTTTCTGAACTATTATATCGTAGATACGGAATCGGATGCCTACGAAGCTATCAATATACTGAGCGAGGCGGCAAGAGGCAAGGCCAATTTTTTCATACTCGATCGATTCGGCCCCTTTAAGACCACACCGAACAAGATGTATGGCAATGCTTTCCCTGCTACCGAAATCATGGAGTATGATAGCAAGTACAAAAAACTGATGGGTTTTATTCTGGATAGGGTCTATATCATAGAAGGTGATCAGCGGGATATCCCTAAGGAAAGCGACGGTGATACCTTTATCAGTAAAAACGGTAAGTTGACAGAGCGGGCCTTTAGTGTATCGGGAGGCTCCGTGGGGCTTTTCGAGGGTAAGAAAATAGGAAGGGCCAAGAACTTGGAGAAACTGGAAAAGGAGATAAAGAGCCTAAGTCAAAAGCTGGACGTAGTACAACAAAGTCTGGGCGAGAAGCAAAGTGAGCTGGAAAAACTGAAAAGCAGCACGCACAAAAGCGAAATCGAGGAACTGCAATCAGAAATCAACCTGATCAATGAGGATTACATCTCTATCAAGACCAAACAGGAGCAGTTTCTAAAGATGCTGAACAGTGCGGACATGAAAAAGGAGGATATCCTAGAAAAAATAGAGCTGCTCAGTGAAGAGATAGAGGAGTACAGGCCCCGTGCGGAGCAAGAGTTACAGGTGCTACAGGATAAAGAATATCGTCTAGAGAGCATTTCCGTGGAACTTTCATCTCAGAATGAAATGCTGGCCTCCAAATCTGCTGCTTTCAATGAACAGAACATCTTTTTTCATCAACAGGAAAACAGGATAGCCAGTATCAGCCAAGAAATAGGTTATAAGGAAGAGGCTTTCAACAGTAGTAAAATAAGGATAGAGAAAAACAGTGAGCAATTGGCCGCTAATGATGCCGAGATTAAGCAGCTCTTGGATACTGCCGAAATCAATGATGATGAGCTCATCGCCATGTACGAGGAGAAAGAAAGTATCGAACAGGGGGTAAATGAATCGGAGAAAGAGTACTATGATACCCGAGGCACTATCGACCAGTTCGAGAAAGCGCAAAGAGAGGTTCAAAGGCAGCGTGAAAGTGTAGATACGCTTCTCATGGAGCTACAACAGAAATTGGGAGAGACCAAACTGGAGCTCAACTCGGTCAAGGAGCGGCTGTCCGTAGAGTTCAGTATCGATCTGGAAGAGGTGCTGAAAAAAGACCGGCAGGAAGAGGAGGCCGAGGAGCTGGACTATGATGAGACACAACTGAAAGAGAAGGTCACCAAAACAAAACAACGTCTGGACAATATGGGGCCTATCAATCCTATGGCCATGGAGGCGTATGAGGAGATCAAGGAAAGGAATGATTTCATTTCCGGACAGAAAGAGGATCTGATAAAGGCCAAGGATTCCCTGATCACGACCATTGAGGAGATTGATAGTGTGGCGAAAGAGACCTTTTTAGAGGCTTATCATAAGATCAAGGAAAATTTCATTAAGGTTTTCCGTTCGCTCTTTACGGCGGAGGATGATTGTGATCTTAGGCTTTCCGATCCTGAAAATCCGCTGGAGTCCAGTATAGATATTATCGCTAAACCCAAAGGCAAACGCCCGCTGACCATCAACCAGCTTTCGGGTGGTGAGAAAACGCTAACGGCCACTTCTTTGCTCTTTGCCATCTACCTTCTCAAACCCGCACCTTTCTGTATTTTCGATGAAGTGGATGCTCCTCTGGACGATGCCAATATAGATAAATTCAATAATATCATAAAAGACTTCTCCAAGGAGTCGCAGTTCATCATTGTTACCCATAATAAACGTACGATGGCCAGTACTGACATCGTATATGGCATTACTATGATAGAACAGGGTGTCTCTAGGGTTGTCCCTGTAGACCTTCGGGAATTGAGCTAATACTTTCTGTTCATTTTGATTCACTATATCGATTGATTTAATAGGTATTCATCGATTCTATAGTGCTTTTAGAGGCTGTTTTATACAAATTTGGGTTTCAAGTGTCGTATAAGATTCCTCGGGTCATTTTTTTTCAATTAAGCTGAGAACCGCAGGGATAGCAGCGCTATCCCGAGGATTGTCCACGCAGAGTGAGGCATAATGAACAGGAAGATAGGCGATTTTAAAAGCTAAATTTGTATAAATAGCAAAATACCGGCCATTTGGATTCGTTCGGCATAGCACCGCTATGGTGAATGAGGACAGGTGGGCAAAGCTTATGATATGAAGCTGTTTATGCGCGGAATAGGTTCTCTATTGATCATTTTGGGTTTAAACCCTCGTTACGAAGTTCCAGTGCATGATCCGGGTTAAAATATATCTTTTCTATTTTTATCTGTAGTATGGTATTGATTTTCAAAGGATCATGGAATTTTCATTTAGATGATATTCAGTTCAAGCCTTTGCTTTATGGGACAGGTGCACAGTACTTAGATGCTTCTCTTTACATATGGATTTCCGTGCAGGGAATAGTGCCTTTATATAAGGGATATTCAATATCCTTCGTTTATTACTTCTGTTTTCAATGGTTTTTCAAATCTGAAAAATAGCTTTTGGCGGCACTCATCACTTTGGGAGCCAGTAGTAATGTGGAAATCATCGTAGGGATGCTCATCAAAGCAAAAGCTGAATCGATAACGCTGATAATGGTCGAGAGCGATGCCACCGCTCCGATAATAATGGTGGATACGTAGAGGTAATTGTAGCTGTTCTTATATTTGGCTCCCAGTAGAAAAGAAGTACACTTGGTTCCATAGTGGGAATAGGAAAAAAGTGAGGTAATGGCAAATATAGCAATACAAAAAGCCAGTACATAAGCTCCAAAACCAGGCATACCGGTCTCAAAGGCCTTTACGGTCATGGTAACTCCCGTAGCGGAGGTATTCTGCCAGACTCCTGTGACCAAAATGGCCAATGCTGTCAACGTACATACGATGAGAGTATCGATAACGGGTCCCATCATACCTACCAAGCCTTCTCTTATCGGCTCATCGGTTTTTGCATCTCCGTGGGCCATAGGGGCAGTACCTATACCTGCTTCATTGGAGAATGCTGCCCTTCTGGCTCCTGCGATAATTACCGCTCCTAGGGCTCCTCCAAGAACAGCATCACCTGTAAAAGCATCAGTCACGATAAGACTCAGGGCATCGGCCAGCTGGTGGCTATTGGCCAAGATAATGTACAGTACGGCCACAAAATAGAGTATAACCATGGCCGGTACCATTTTGGCAGCGACACTGGCAATTCTTTTCAGGCCTCCGAAAATCACTACTCCGACCAAAACCGTGATCAATAGACCTGTGACGATATTCGTCTGTGTCCACAAAGTCATGCCTTCTATATGTGGAAGAAACTCGGCTATACTTTCTTCATTGGGCTTCAAGGTAACATCCCGGATGACTTGGGTGAGCTGATTGGCCTGAAAAATAGGCAATACACCGATAAGTCCAAATAGTGAGAAGAAAACAGCCATTGGTTTCCATGACCGTCCCAGACCTTCCATGATCACGTACATAGGCCCTCCCTGTAGATGCCCTTCCGTATCCTTGCCACGGTACATCACGGCTAATGTGCAGGTGAAAAACTTGGTGGCAATACCGAAAAACGCGCTGACCCACATCCAGAAAATAGCACCGGGACCTCCAGTAGCAATCGCGATGGCCACACCACTGATATTGCCCATCCCTACAGTAGCGGCCAAAGCGGTGGATAAGGCTTGAAAATGATTGATCTGTCCTGGGTCATCGGGGTCATCGTACTTACCTCTCAGTACGGCAATAGCATGACCAAAATACTGAAAGGGAAGAAATCTAGAATAAAAAACAAAAAAAATACCTCCTCCCAATAATAGAATCAACAGTGGTATTCCCCATATCCAGTTTGAAAATTGTACGATAGTCTGGCCTAACTTAACAATATAATACTCCAAAATCGTTCTCTTATTAATACTAATCCAACGACAAATGTAGGTATTAAAATTGATTCGCAAGTTACCTCCTGAATAAATGTCCTAACATAGGGCTATCGACGACAATTGATACCGTAATATATTAGGGGACTGTTTTAACCCCAAAATGTATCTTTTCTTAGTTACTTCTATTGATGCATACACAAATCGTTGGAATCTCCATGGAGAGTACTGCCATCCTTTTCCGTGTGGGTCCGTCGGCTACTGTATATTGACCATGGACATTCCTATAGTACAGTTACCTGAAATTTTTTTTCGATATTTAGGTTTAATGCTTTTGGGGCTTACCTTCCCCACGTCTCAATCAAACTCATACAGTATATCATGCATTTGCTTCTACCCGGTCGGCATCATTTAGTGACAGCATTCCAACATGATTATATCAGTGGAATATTGAACGGTGGCCTTGCAGCCTATCCGGATGTGGGGGGGGGAAACCACTGGACAAGGGCCTCGAAGTGAGCTCACTTATTTTTTGTGGTGACCTCCCAATCACTCGGGGACCAAGAGAAATCCTATTCCTTTTTACTTAAGGGATATGACGATACAGGCCTTCTGTCAGGACTTCAAGGGTACCTTGTTATGTCTATGGTATTGATGATATCGATGTTGTAGGCGATTTTGCCGCATATACGGTAAAGCATATCAAACATCAGAGTGAGGGTTCACTGAACTTGACTGCACAGAACACGGTACTGATCTGTTCCATTCCCGCTATGGACATGTATGAGGGCAAGGGTTTCCGGACATTACCCGCAGAACTTTCGGACAAAAATTCGTGGACTTACCATTGTCCTTTACCATGGGAGATACTGATGCGAGGGATTACAATAGCTATGTGCGCCAGATGGATGACATCTACAAGCTAAAGCACAGTGGAACAGCACTCTATGCCCTGCTTTGTAATCAAGCTTCATGGAACCCTTTTCCCGTGCGTATTTCGCATGGTAATGGGTCATGAATTGTGTGTAGCTATAAGGATCGGTACAATTGACCCTATACTCCTGGTAATGGTATTGAAAAGTAAATCCCGGGTGAACTCGTTGCCGATCGACCTGCTCAAGGTATAGCATCAGCTCGTTGTAGCGATCGTTATCGATAGTGGTCTTTATAGAAAATTGCTCACGCAAAGAAGCTTCATCCAACTCCAAAAGTGCTGAAAAAGGAAGGTCACAGCCTTTGAACAGCTTCATGTAGCCATTGACTGTATTGCGACTGATACCAAGTGTCCCACCAATCTTGCGATTGCTCAGGCCATCTAGGTGAAGGGTCAATATTTGTTTTAAATCCATTGGGTCAAGAGGCTTGGACATATCAGCTCTTTTTAGAATGGAACTATTCATTCCCCTTGACTAAGATTAACTCTAAACCCTTTAATAAACTCATTTTAAACATTTCATGATTAGTGCAAGGAGGAGGTAGTCAGTAGAAATTAAATTTTGTAGACACCATTGTAGGCACCAATTTATCAAGTAACTTTAGTAATCATCAACTGTTTTTAAGTGCAATATATATGGCCAGCGTAAACATCCAAAGGAAGAATCCTAAAAATAAGAGAACATCATTGTTTGTTAAACTAACCGATGGACGAGGTGTAACATTGCGGATACCTACTGGAATATCGATTTACTCAAACCACTTTACTAAAAAAGGTAAGGTCATGTCTGCAGACAATGAATCTGTAGAGAAAAATACCTTTTTGGATGACATGAAGAAGAACATTCTTGATGTATATCTAAAAGCCAAAAATCAAGGCGTTTTAGCAGACGAAGCCTATATCAAAGAAAAGGTAAAACCAAGAAAAAGGGCAGGCCAGAAACAGATCAATGCCCCATCCGACCATTTTAAGGTTCAGCAGAACCCAGGTAATAACGTGATGGAACAAATTCAACGTTTCATAGTAACGCCCAATAACCACTCTGAATCCTATATGCGCGGAGCTCACCAGCTCAAGCAGCACCTTGGACGATTCTTGGAAATTAGAGAAATTGATGCATTGAGTTTTGTAGACCTTTCACACTTTTTTCTTCAAGAGTACAACCACTACCTAGAGAAAAACAAGACAGACAAATACCTTCATAAAGGCAAGGAATTCAGGAAGCAGTGTCTCAAGAGTGGAACTCGTTCAAAGCACTTTCAATTCCTTGGTAAGATTGCAAAAAGTCTTAGAGGAAGTTCTATAGAAATCAACCCTGCAGTTTTTGAATTCGGTGTAACTGAGGTAAATGAGGACAGTCGTCACTTGGATTGGGAAGAATTAAAATTGTTCATGGCAGTTGATGCAAGCAATAGGCAGGAAATACTGACCAAGGATATATTCACTTTTATGTGCTTTTCCGGATTAAGGGTAACTGCAGTTCAAAATCTGAATAATAAAGATATTTCAAGAGGGTTCATTGAATGGGTAAATACAAAATCACGAAAACGCCCAACAGTTTATACTACCATTAACAGGTACAGTGCTACAATCATTAAAAAATACCGAGCAGAAGGGAAGTTATTTCCAAATATCTTACAGTCTTACCTCAATGAAAAAGTCAAAATTCTGGCCGAAAGAGCAGGTATAGAAAATCCGCATAAAATCAAGAACCACACTGGGCGACATACATACAACAACCTGCTAAGATCGATGGGAATGGACATTTACATTCGAAACAGTGAGCTGGGACACAGCCATGGCAATGTTAATGAAGACGTATACTCCAGTGACGAAACTGAAAAAAGAAAAGCGGTTGTGGTTGATGGCTTCGAGAGAATCGAAGAAATTCTAGCAGTTCGGGCAATGAAAGCCATTACATTGTTTGACGATATTTAGATTTTATTACTAAGTATCCGATTGTGGGAGTGAAACTGGGCTTTCATCCCCGTAAGTATCAAAGGTGATGACATATGAATACCGAATGTAAAAGTTTCTCATTTATTCAGAAGTAGAAACAATAACCTTGATTTCTTGGACACAAATTCTGTAAAGGTCTATAGAGGAATCGAAACCATTAGTAAGGTCGGAATCGGACCCATTATAACCAGTGTGGGGTTTTACAAGGTACTGCAATGTCTCCCAAATGCTCATACATTTGATTATAGAGATACGCTCGATAATTTCCATCAATTGCTCCCAATATTCATGGTATCCACCATGATAATCAATATCCTCCGCTACCCAGACTTTGATCCGTTCGTCAGGGTACAAGAATTTTTGAATTATCAGAAAATTCTTGTGTAGTTCTTCTTTAGAAATAACTGCGTTTGTTTCTTGCATGATATTAAAATAGTTTTGGCTACAGTTGCTAAGATTTTTGTAACAACCTGTGATGTTTTGAACAATTTGTAATTGCAACTTGAGGATGTTTTATGATTGACTGATGTGAAAGAGAATAAAGGGGTTTCCCCCTTTACACTTTATGGTTTTAAAAAGGCTATTGCGGTCTCTCTTCCTGAGAGGCCTTTAATGACCCTCTGCTTTTTCCACATTGGAAAGACCCACCCTTTTTTGGTGTTGCCGTTTTGATTTAGCTTTGAGTTAAACCTGCCGCCGAGGCTGCTCACAATTCTGTTTACTTTTTCACTCTTCTTTTGCTTTGCTGTAGGAGTGCTCTTGGGATACTTCTTCTGGTTTACTCCAAATTTTTCTGAAAAATCTGGGGACCACCCTTCTAAAGGTCCTTCAAAGCAGTGTTCTTCGCCAAACACTGCGATTGCTTTTTCACTGTAGTCAACAATCTCAAATGTGGCCAACACTTGGCTTCCCTTTTTAACTTTGATGATGTCTGTGGTTTTTTTGTGATTTCTCATAATCAAGATGCTTTAAGATGAAATAATGAATTATAAAACCTGCAGAGGGCTTTGGATGGATAACTGCAAATTCAGGCTAAGGGCTGGCTAAATTTACGGTGGGTTAATTTGCGGTTTTGCGGCCAACGAGCTCTAAATTTGTGAGATAATTATTATTGAATATGAGGTTGCTTTTGAAGCTCTTCTGAGGAAAGAATCGTGCCTTTTTCTTGTATGAGTTTAGAGATATCATATCCCATAATCCCTAAGAGTTTTACAATCACAATTCTCTGACCTGGACCAGGCAATGATTTCTTGATTTTCATAAGCATACTTGAAAACTATCGAAGTAATGGCCCTTTCATTTCTGTTAAGTGAAGATATCTTCACCACATAGGCCCCTATCTCATTCCAAAAGAAGTGCGCAAGGAACTCTAGTGTGATAGGTCGCTTGAAATGTGGGCATTGCAAAAGACCTTTGGGGTCCTCATTCATAAATCTCGCATCTTCTTTTAACTGCTCTCTGGAGGTAAATGCACTATACAGCACATCATTGAAAACCTCAGAGGGATAACCAAGCTCAGTCAGGCTTTGGTTGACTTTTTTAATGTTCATTTCCGATTTATCAATCAGTCTGAGTGTTAGATATGTTCCCATAGGATGTTTTTTAGAGGTGATTGTTTTTCAGCAAATAATCAATGTGGTATTTGATCTCAGCATCGGTCATACGTTGCGGGAAGCCATCTTTTCCCTTCATCAAATCACAGGTCAACAATAGCTCTCGGGTCTCATTTGCCAATATGTAATACACACCTTGTGTAGCGCTATAAGCATATTTTCTTACGATGAACTCACGGTATTCAAATTCGTATCCTGCAGAGATATCCTCTACTTTTCTTTTTATCATGTCAGGCAGGTTCTTCTCGTAGTATTGTATTTTCCCCAATGGTGATATGTTGGCTATTTGCTGATATTCTCCATTTCTAGTTTTGTTGCGGTTGTATAGGGTGAAGCCACTCCCCATGGAAAAAATGGCAAGGTCATACGCTTGATTTTCTTTCATTGTAGTTTGTTCTTAGTTGATAAGTTTGTTGAACATCAGAAGATTTCCAGCTGTAGTCCCAGCTCATCTTGGATAGATTTCAGGGAAAGGCCTTTTTTGTTGGGCATGATGAACTGGTGGTCGATATCATCTTCTTTGGCCCGGTATAGAGCTAGGTTGTCAGGGTCTATCCTTCCACTGCATTTGAGGTCATTCTTTTTGGACATGATGCATATCTTGCAGCTATGGCGGGACATGCCCGCAACGTAGGTCCAGATAAACTTCCAACCAGCCAAGGCCCTTACCTTGTTACCTTGCGCATACATGAGCCGTCTTTTGTTCAGCTCTTTGATGGAGGTCCCATAAGTTGCCAGCACATCAGTGAGGCTATGGTCATGAATGGGCAGCACATCATAGACCGTCCTAGTCAATGTGGTAAGCTTTTTATTGAGCTTAAAAACTTCCCTTTCCTTCCTGGGAGTAGACTCTTGGGCCCTGAACCCAGGACAGTTCAATACTGTGGTGTAGCCGTTTTCTTTGGCATAACGCCTGATAAACTTTTGAATGGGAGCCCTTTTCAGGTCGGAAGTACATGTCCTGTATTTAGGGGAAGGCCACATCCCTCGTTCATCCACCATTTCAAAGAAAGTCTTATTCGCTTGAACGACATAAAGTGGGATTTCCTTAATGGTAGTTCTTATATGTTCTATGGTGCCTTCCCAGTCGGCTCCGGGCAAGTGAGCATGTACCACAACAATATCTTCTTTAGGTACATGCTCATAGAGCCACTTGAACATGGCCTGACTGTCCTTACCACCGGAATGATTGCAGACATACAGTACTTTCAACTTACTGGAGCTGTACTTTAGCAGCCGTTCTCTCGCTAGCATCCTAATTAGTTATCTTGTAGGGTAAAAGGTTTGCAGAAATATACCCCTTCGACTTCGGCAAAGGCACGATAGGTTGTTGCAGTACCTTGCTTGTTTATAGGCTCACTGCAAAGGGTCCAAAACTCATATTCCGAAAAATGCTCATAGGATAGCGATGGACGGTTGGCCAGATAGTCAAAATAAACGTTTTCAGGGATTTCTATCTTAGCACCGTTGATGACCGCGTTTTCTATGAACGACCGATAAGCTGGCATATTCAAGAACCAAGGTTTGAAGCCGGATATGGCAAGCCATTTTTGCCAAGAAGAAACATCGTTCAGCCTGACCTGGGTATAGCCATTTTCCACCATCCAAGACTCAAATGAGCATTCTGATGGTAAATTCACCTTACCTTTTTTAAGCTTGCCAGATTTGATATCTACAACGGAAAATTTATACTCGACTTTCAAGGTATCTAGGTGTGGCAGCGAGCCCTCTTCCATCAAAACTTCATTACCATTTTGATACAAGGGTTTGAAATGGTCCAAAAAGAACTTAAATGGACGGTATCTGTAGCTAGGGTTAAGTGTATAATCACTAGGAAATAAGCTGTTTGCGCTCTTCCCTGTCAAATGGGAGTTATCAATGAGTGAAGCGCTCTTGGTTTCCGATTCATGTGCATTTGGTATACCCGATGTATTCTCCTGCCTTGATCCTCTTTGGATGACGGTAAGTTGATCGATAAGTGTACGGAACATAAGTAGTGCTCCAGCACACTTTTTTAGAAATCTGATTTTCATGAGGTTTTCCATGTCTTTTTTTGAAGGCTTACTGCGGGCGGGATGGGTAAAAGGGCAAATCGGCATGCTCAGAAATACCGCGAACGGTATCTGGGAGGTTTGCGGAAGATTTCTGAGTCCGATTTGCCCAAATAGAGGAGCTAACTTGGCCGAAAAAAAGACCTGAGGAAAACCTGTGCTACGAGTTTGCCCTTAAGTTGCCTTCCATTTGGAATTTTCTTTTACCCTGAATATGAATCTTCGCTGACGGCCCGGATAAACCCTTCAGCTTCTTGCAGGGTGTGGAACTGGAAGCCAGGTATGGCACCATCACGACTATAGCTGCTGTAGTAACCATTGTTTGCCCTTGCTTTTTGCAAATAAGCTTCATAGGTAACCCGGTCAACCCTCTCTTTGGGTACGGCTACGAAAAGTTGATGCCCTTTCTTAGAGTGTACGGTCTCTTGGATAGATAGGAATCGTTCAGTGCCTACAACCGGATTCTCTACCTCTATTGAAACTTCGCAGAAGTACCTGCCCTCATAGGCGGCTATGGCCAGTTTTCAATCGCTTCCTTATTTTCAGGGTCAAAGTTGGTTTTTTTGACCTCCCAACCTGAATATGGATCCTTGGCAATGAAGTACCCTTTGCCCAATGAATAATTTTCGCGGTGTTCCCAGCCAGCTGGGGCATCGGACAAGTGTTTTACCTCATCAGCGTTGAGCGCTGCCTTCCGCAATTCAGGAAACAGATTTTTTGTGTGATTGGAATATCCCAAGTATATCATTTTACTGACACTGCGGCTGCTGAAATCATCATAAGGTTTTGAGGTATTTTCATTTAGCCTACCTATAATCATTGCTTTTGCATTTTCAGGAACATTAATGAGCTTCATTCCGGCTTCTATTTTCTTTTTGCGCTCCGCTGCTTCCTGCAGGTCCTGGGCATGCTTTTTTTGATAGGCTTCCTCTTCTAGCTCCTTGGCTTTGGTCAGTGCTTTTGTCCAGACCTCTTTTTCGACAGTATCACCTTTTTTGAAATAGAAACCCCTACCAAGCTTAGCTTCAATACTCATCAGATCCGAAGTCCTACCCAACTTAAAGGTTTCAAGGTTGACATATTCGTAGTGAGTACCATCAGGACCGTCAAAAGTATTATAGATTACCAATCTATCATGATGATGTTCATCCTGTACGTCATCCACCATGAAAATGACCTGACCTACATTAATGTCCTCTTCCTTGGACTTGTTCTCGGGCAATTCTCCATTTTCCAACATGATATTGAACCGTTCGAGTCCATATCGGTGTGCCTCTCTAATACTCTTTTCGGTTGCTCTTTTCTTAATGGCATGCAGGTCTATATTCGGGTCGACCATTAATACACAGGAAAAACTTGTGGCACTTGTGGATTTACCTCCTTGTGCGTAACACCTTATCATTCCTTTGTCGAATTTGACAGTGGTAATCTGCCAATCATAGCCATTGACATCATAAACCATTGTACTGGCCTTCCAGCCGTCTTGTCCCTTCCAAACAAGGATTTTGGGTGACAATACGCTTTTTGCGTTAGGGTTTGTTGCTTTTTCTTTTGTCTTGTTTTCCCATATCTTTTTTTCAGGCCCTTCAGCGGGAGTGCTGGACCACATGGTCAAGTCGGCATGCTCGAAAATACCGCGTGGGGTTGGTGCGGTGACAGCGGAAGATTTTCGAGTCCGACTTTACCTAGCGGGGGAGCTATTTTCGCCTGAGAAAAAGATATGGGAAATCAACACAAATCAACAAACTGACTATCAAGTATTTACTTTTAACACCAGTGATATTCAGGTAATAATTAAAGTGCAGAACTTAATAATAAGATTGTTTTTATTGCTTCCCCACTTGGGACAAAGAAAATGAAACAGCGAAATCCGAAAATGAAAAATATCTGGTTCAGGTTTTTCATGATTGTTGAGGATCCTTTGGAAGGTTCCGTGGCCAACTGGCGATTTTCAAAACGACCAGGATGGCTATGGATGGTCAAACAACTGAACCAAGCAAAAATAGCTTCCCGCCAAAAATGAAAGGATGGAAAGAAACCTTATGGACTTGAATCTGGAATAGCTCAAAAATTTTCGCTCAGAGTTCATCTGTAGTAACAAATAGCCTATCCCGCCCAAACATACAAATATGATTCCTAAGTAATTCATTCTGCCTCATATTTTAACCGATGGACACTACTGACATCCGCCGCAGTTGTAGTGAATTCCTGCTCGTCAATCTTTTGGTCATCCCTAAAAATCACCAATCTTACCTTCATTTCGATATCATCACCCCGGAAAGGGATGATCACGGAAGTCACTGCCACTTCAATAGAGGACATAGGCTCAGTGCTCGTAAAACCATAATCGTTCTTCACAAGATCTTTATCGAGCAATGTGGTCGGTGCTTCTAACTGGCTGTCCTCAAAGACAAAGTTATCCCCTACCTCCAGAGATTTGGTAAAGTCACCGGTATCACCAGAATGTTGGTACTCAATCCTGAAATTAGACTTTTTATCTTCCTCTAAGGTGACGATTGGATTTTTATCTTCCTCACAGGCGCAGAACAACAAGAGTGTTATAGGTAATATGAAATGTTTAAGCGTTTGACTTTTCATCATTTTTGGTTTTTCATGGTTGGCATCAATCATTGTAATTCACAAAACACTGATTTATTTCATTATTTAATATGGCAATTTAAGCAACGAATTTATTAATTGACACTATTTTAAATTAAAAATTATATTATCTATTTCATTTTATAAAGCCCATATTTTGCTGCTAACCCAGTTACCTAATCCACCTCAAGTACCCTGTTCTTTACCCTCGATAGTTGCACCAAATCCCTAATAATATCTGGAAGATTGCTATCCGGTATTCCTCGAAGTACCAATACCGGATGTGATTTATCACTTGTCAGAACCGTGAAATTCATCATACCGAACAATCTGAGAACGATAGGTTGATGTTTTTCGAAGTCCTTGACCCTGTATAATTCCAAGTAATCCTCCCGAAGATTAAAAACTCCCCTTTTGTACTTGATCTGATCGGCGCTAATTTCATATCTTACCAAACGCCAATAGGCAAACCGGTACAACATTACCGTTAATGGCAAGACCACGACCGCTTTCATGTATCCTAACAGTAAGCCGTAGGATGGGAAATGCCATTGCAAAACCGAAAGGCCGAGCCATAGGACCACAGCGGTCATTATGTATCTTACACAAAGTAAAACAGCATAAACAAGGGTTGGCCTTATTATGAGAGTGGCTATCACTTTGTTCTTGTGAGCTACTATGTGCGACAGTTTGTCTTCCATGCTTCGTAATCTCCTTTCTCTTTGTGGTATTTGAGCATATCATTAAAATCTGTACCGATAGTAGATTTAAAGACTTGTATGGAGGGTCTCCACTTACTCATTTTTCTGAAATTTGTCAGATTCACTCTTCCTAGTGGGAGTGAAAACTTTTCAGTGCTTGTCCTAAACGTTACGGTATCACCATTTTTCAAGACCTGGAGCTTTTTGTTCAGCTGTAACGAGGCCAGTTTGATGTCATAAAGATAGCCTGCCAAGTCATTGTCAAATGCGGTCACTATCTTACTATAGGGGTAGGCCCTGAAGAGGTTCATGATTTGATTGTTCGCGAATGCCCCTCCGGTCGCGGCCAATACCGCATTGTCCAGGTTGGTCCGGTGCCCATACAGCTCGTAGAAACTCATCAGGTTGATGCCCGATTCGCCCAGCACCACCTTGTCAACAACACCGCCCCTCGACAGGTCGGCCAGCCATAATGTATTGGATTTATCACTGCCCTTGGCCTGAAGCCGCCAGTTGTAATTGATAAATTCCATACCCAGGATCTTTCCCTTGGGATCAGTGGGATTGGAATAGGGAAAACCAACATTCCTATAGGGGCTTTCCGTGGGACGCAGCCTTCTCCCCATATACAGGAAAGGCATGAACCTGCTCAATGTGGTGTTGTCCAATTTCCTTCCATATTTTAAATAAGCAAGGTCCTTAATAGAGGGTCTCTGCAATTCATAATCATTAAGATCGAACTTATACTTTTTGGATGCGAAAGGTGAAAAGCTTGTTGACCTCACTGGCTGAGCGCAGGACCCTACAAATCCGGACAGCACAGAATTGATACCCTCGGCCACGCTACAATGTCCAAGGTTGAACAGGTGAAGTCTATTTTTCACAAAATCTATCACACTCCCTTTGTCCAAGTCATTGAAGCGAGTGAAGTATAGCTCGGTGAAGTTGGCGTTGGCTTTGGTAATGATGACGTTCTCTTCGGTAGGGTGACGATACTCCACCCTCCTTCCGCTTCCCTTGGCACGGTTGTGTTCATAACCGAGAGATTCGGCCACCTCGATAATGGTCACATGTTCTTTATAATATTGATAGCTGTTTCCGTAGTTCATTTTTTTTGTTTCGCAAAAAAAAATCCAATTTTGACTTATCTCTTCAACCCCGACTGACGTTCCGTTACTTGAGATTCGAATTTCTTCGGTGTCGAACCATAAATACGTTCTTCTGTCCATTCCCGGCGATTTAAAATGCTCTCTTTTGTACCTTCATTCAATGGACGTTTGAAGTCAATAGAAGAAATTCTATTTTTCAGATAAGCTTTGATTGTATGGTCCGTTAAATAGTTGGACTTTGCACTATTCATGATTTTTTTTCTGTTGTATTCAAAACTTTTGCTGGTGTCAACTTTGAAAATTGAATCTAGTTGTAGGTTAATTTCATTTCTCCAACTTACAAGGGTGGACAACTCCGCTTTCAGGGATGAAATGGTAATAGAGAACCCGGAGGTACTTTCATCGGCGAACCTTATCCGGGCTTTGTCCATCATGATTTCCTTTCTCAATTTTTCATTGTCCATATTATTTAAATTATTAATCAATATGTTCAATTTATTTTGCACATAAGTATAATTATTTGAATCTATTTCGTGTATCATTATGTTTATATTGTAACTTGAATTGCGAAGTATTGCGTACTATTCAAAATACCACTGTATTTATTCTTACCGGAATCAGTAAGTGTCCTGAGCCTACTATTGGGTTGGGGACTGTTTCTGTAATCCGTCATCCAAGTTTTACCTGCTGACACCAACTTTAATAGCGACCTGTTGAGAATCAATTTTTTCCAAAACTGCACTGTACAAATTGCTTTTCTCGCCTAAACCTCTGGCAGTACTGTAGTTATCGGCCCTCAGCTCAAAGGCCCTCCTATGGTCCAGATCATCTATTTTACTGCCCAGATAGTCCCGAATAGTGGAATAGTTCACGGCATTGGATTTGATACCTTCTATTATCCTGTTTTGGTTTTCCCCAGAGCTTAAATTATAGTCGATTTTGGTTATCGTTTCCAGTTTATCCACAATCCGGTTTCTCGCTTCCGATAGCAGGGAAACCTGCTTCTTCAATTTGGCCATTTCCCTGTCGATTTCCGGTTGTTCCTTCCAGAGATTTTTGAGCAGGCTTATGTCCGATGAGATTTCCTTTTTTAACACATCATTTTCTTTTCCCCACTCTTTGTCCAGCAGGGACACCAGCCTTGGGTAATCCCTTTTATTCACTTTTGTACTGTCCTTGGGGATTCCAAGTAACCTCAATATAGGATTGCGCTGCCCCGAGTTGTGTTTTTCCAGAAACCTGTCCAGATTTTTATCCCTTTCGGCATTGGAAGTGGGCCTTTTCGAATACGCCCTTTCTTCCAGAAGTGTCTTTTCGCGTGATTGTAATGAAGTATTGATGTTCAACTGTTGGCTTTTCATCTCAAGGGTCAAAGGGAGCCTGGCAATAAGCTTGGTAACGGAGTCCCTATCGTAACTGAGTCTATTGATCTTTTCCCTTAAGTCCTCAATACCGATTCTTACCGCATTGTATTTGTTAATACCGATTTCTTGGTTTTCCATTCTTTCATGTTTTGGACGATTGACAGTCGGGCATGCTGCCTGCTCCAAAAGAATTGGCAGGTAGTATGCCCGGTTCAATGGCAGTGCAGTGTTATTCAAGGCACAGGGCCATTTAGGCCACAATCAAGGTCATCTATGACCAGTGCAGCCCTTTGGTGAAAGAGGGGAATGGAGTGGTTTGGCTTGATACCGAAGTATGGTCTGACCTTTTGAATTCAGACGGATTCAGTGAAGTTGTTGACCCAAGTGCTTGCTATGGAATTTGGAGTGGAGGTATCGGATAGCACATGACTTGAGTGGATATTCTGCTAAGAGAATCGTATCCCATTATCTTTTGAGTTTATTTTCCAGTGGTTTTATCAGGACTTCATCCGCAAGCATACCCACCGGCCCCAGTATCAGACCGGCTTTTATTTTAGCTTTTATTTCCTGCTTCACGGTCCTTCCTTGCTTGTTTTCGGGTTCGTTATTTTTTAACAGGTCATCGGAAACGGACTGTTTTTCCTCAACTTTTTCATTGCCCTTCCTGACACTTTTCTCCTGTTCATAGGGTTTGGCCCTATAGCCCTTGAGGTCGGTGATATCGATGGTCACCTCCACTACTTGTCCATCCGGTTTCACCAGGTCCACCGATTTTCCCTTGTAAAGGTCATTAATCTGTGCGGCATCCAACTTCACATCTTCCAGCTTTTCGGGGATTTTGATGTTGGCGGCCCTGGTGCGCATGACCTGGTTGGTCTCAATGTCTACCTTGTACATATAGTCCTCTTTGATGCCATTTTTTGAAGTAGCCTGGACTACAACGTTTTCTCCTTGGGTCAGTGCTTCGCCCTGTTTTTTGGTCAGCTCGGAAGGTATCTCGACCTTCTTTTGGACTTCATGGACCTTGATGCCCAAAGAACCGTCAGTTTCGGGGTACAGTGAAAGCTTGGCCTTGGTCTTTCTTCCGGTGCCATCTTCGATTTCCATGACCCCGGTGGTCCTTCCCTTCAACATTGCTTTCTGTTCCTCCAATGGAAGTGAGAGAATCTGTTTCCTGCTCACCCCGATTTTCTCAAGGTTTTCATAGGGAACATTTTTGATATCAAAATTCATAATCTGTATATTTCACGTATGTTTGATAAAAATAACAAATAAAATGGAAAATACACATATTATAAGAATAATTTCATCTCTCATACTCTATTTTATCACTTCCACTGGACTGGCTCAGTCAAGTTTCAATACCATAAGGAAAAAGGTCGACCTCTCGGTAGTGCGTGTCTCGGACGTTGTGAATGATCATACTGCATCAAATCAATCGAATAACACCGATACTCTGAATGCAATGGAAGGTTCTAAGCGTATGCGTCAATTGATGGCCCTCCCTTTGGATACGATTGAAGTGACCGGTAACTATGGTCCCAGGATTGACCCTTTTACTGGAAAAATAAAGATGCACTGGGGCATTGACCTGAGAGCAGAGCAGGATAACGTTCGAAGCTTGATGTCCGGAATCGTGAAAAGGACTGGTTATGACAGGAAGTTGGGCCAGTACATATCCATCACTCATGGGCATTTCAAAAGTACCTATGGCCACCTTTCCAAAATCATGGTAAGGAAGGGTCAAAAGATCAGGGCAGGAGACATTATCGGCATAACGGGAAGCACAGGAAGAAGTACAGGCGAACACCTGCACTTGAGCTTGAAATTGAGGAATAGGGCAGTTGATCCATGGGCTTATCTGCGTTTGATAAGCCGTCAGTAGGCACACAGTAAAAAATTGTTTATTCAGAATCAGAGATAGTACTTTCAGGCCATTTATTGTTCAAATGTTTTTTTTAATTTAAATTTACAATGACCAGACGAGTAAGGCTATCAAGGAAAAGATGTTGGAAACAGAGTTGATTTTTTTCTGCTTTCCGAATTTTTGCTACGTGTTTGGCGTGACAAATTAGAACTTGGTATTATCGCAGTATGAAGAATCAAATGGAGGTAGGAGAAAGTTTACTGAACTTAGATAAAATTATGTCCACTGCTTTTTTAACGCAAGAACTAGATAGATGGTGATTGTGAAGTAATGCTGTAAACAATAGAATATGAATTAATGGCCCGCGGGAGGGGGTATAGAATGATGTTCAGCCATGAAATAGAAAGTTTTATCAGGGATTTTACAAAGGATTTGAATGAAGGAACGGCTTCAATTTTTGCAGGCGCAGGGTTATCATTACCTGCAGGTTGTGTCAGTTGGCCTAATTTGATGGATGAAATTGCACAAGATCTAGGATTAAATATTCTTAAGGAACATGACCTTATATCGTTGGCACAGTATCACGTTAATGAACATGGAAATAAATCGAAGATAAATCGAAAAATTTTAGAGGAGTTCACTGAAGGTTTCGAAGAGACAGAAAATCATAGAATAATTTCGAGATTACCATTTTCCTCAATATGGACCACAAACTATGATACCTTAATTGAAAAAACATTACAAAAGGAAAATAAGGTAGTCGATGTGAAATATACTAACGATCAGCTCTTAACAACAAAGCCCAAAAGGGACATTGTAGTATTTAAAATGCATGGTGATGTCAATCATCCATCTGAGGCTATCCTTACTAAGGAACAATATGAAGGCTATCATCGATCCCATGAACCGTTCATCAATGCTTTAACAGGTGAATTAACAACCAAAACCTTCCTTTTTATAGGTTTCAGTTTTACTGACCCAAATTTAGATTATGTACTAAGTAGACTGAACTTTAGGTACCGTAAAGAAAAAAGACAACATTATTGTTTCGTTAAAGAACCTAAATTGAATGATAGCAATAATCCTGATCAAGCAACTTTGGATTACAATAAAAGAAAACAAGCATTAATAATTAATGATTTAAAACGATATGGTATTAAATCATTAATTATTAACGAATACAGTACCATCACTGACGTTTTAAAAGAAATAGAAAGCAGGTTCAAGAAGAAAACTATTTTCATCTCTGGAAGTGCAGAAAAATACTCTCCAATTGACAAGGAAAAAGCACTTGGGTTTATTCACAAATTGTCAAAGAAAATTATTGAAAAAGATTTTAGAATAGTAAATGGATTTGGATGGGGAATTGGAAGTTCAGTCATTAATGGAGCTCTGGAAGCTATATATTCAAAACCTACAAAATTCTCGGAAAGTCAACTTATCTTAAAACCGTTTCCACAGTTTGAATCAGGAAAGAGGAAACTCCCGGAATTATGGGAAGAATACCGTCAAAAAATGATTTCTCTAGCTGGTATTTCGATTTTTATATTTGGTAATAAAATGAAGAATGAAGAAATCATTACTGCCGATGGCGTGATAAAGGAATTTGAAATCTCGCATAGAAGAGGGAATATTTGTGTTCCCATAGCCTTTACTGGGTATGCATCAAGAACTATTTATGATGAAATTCTCAGCAAACCTGAAGAATATTATAAGAACACAGAAAAGGCAGTCCCCATTTTAAAAGAGTTAGCCGATAATAGTATTTCTGATTCTGATAAAATCAATCGTATCATTACTCTACTCGAATTAATAAGCAAATAAAATATGGCAAGAAAAGTATTTACAAGCTTTCATTACAAATCTGATAATTGGAGGGCAACTCAAATAAGGAACATTGGCAAAATTGAAGGGAATTCAGTTGTTTCAGCAAATAAATGGGAAGAGGTAACCGAAGGTGGGGCAACAGCAATTAAAAAGTGGATCAATGATAATATGTACGGAAAATCCTGTGTAATCGTTTTTGTTGGAGAAAATACAGCAGGAAGAAAATGGATAAAGTACGAAATAGAAAGAGCTTGGAGTGAGAAAAAAGGGATTTTTGGAATCTACATCCATAATCTGAAAAATAGTAAGGGAGAAAAAGCGATGAAAGGCAACAACCCTTTTTCTAATTTCACTCTTGGTTCAAAAAAACTGTCTTCTATAGTTAAATGCTATAATCCACCTTATACTGCAAGTACTAGTGTTTATAACCACATAAAAGAAAATATTGAAGACTGGATAGAAGAAGCTATCAAAATTAGAGGTAATAATTGATGAGTGTATTAAGCAAATCTTAGCTTTATGAATTTAGAAATTCTTTGAGGTACTTTTCAAAGTCGATAGACGAAAGTTTTGGCGAATTTTCATCAGAAAGTAAAATTGCTAGGAAAACTATATTTTTTTCTCACAAACACGGTGAAAGAAAAGAGCTGGATAGTGCTATATCTTTTTTAAACAATTTGATGTGAATGTTTATGTGGATTGGCTATATCATGGTATGCTTGGCACTGCGTCTGGAAAAACTGCCAAGAGGATAAAACTTAAGATTAAGGAAAATGAAAAATTTATTTTTTTAGCAACGGAAGGTGCAAACAAATCCTAAATAACATTAACAATGGTTACACCATTAGGTATCTTTCCCAAGATGCTCGATTTCTGTAAATCTGAGAGAAGAGTAAGAAGAAATGGTAGTATATATTTAATAAGACTCATTCCCTTGACGTTCTAAAAGAGAGTGTAAACTCAACTCTGTCTAATTAGGATTAAGTATTTAACTTTGAACCGATTAGACATTAGTGATAACATAATACAACTTGCGGCAAATAGAGCAGAATTATTAGTGTGTTTGAATCAAGTTCATAAAAAGATAGCAGCTACCTTTGTTACGATAAACAGCATCCTATAACTGCAATAGCCACTACTTAATCTGACAGTTGGTTTTTCTGACACTATGAATAGTACAAATTATATGTCAGGTGTTTTTTGACGTCCCAATCTCAAACACAAAGATAAGCTGTCCGACCTTCACCTTCAAAGACATCCTAAAAAATCCCCTCCCTGTCGGGTAGTATTTTTCAGGTTCCTGTCTTTTCGGTTCGTCCGTACAACTTGTAGTGCATTTGCCATTGGTCCAAAAAAAAGTGTCATTCCGTTCTTTGCGGCAACATCTTGACCTTTGCCAGGTGTTTGCTGTCCAGAAAGGTGCGCATGGGCGTTTTCCCGAAACAGTACTTTCCCTGGTGGGTCCTGTTCAGGTTGTAGCTGTCCAGCCAAAGGTCCAGGTCGGCCTGTAGATGTTCCACACTGCGGTAGACCGTTTTCCTGAAGGCCACACTGTAGAACTCTTCCTGTATGGTCCTGTGGAAGCGCTCACAGATTCCGTTGGTCTGGGGGCTCCTGGCCCTGGTCCTGTTGTGACCGATATCCTCTAGGGCAAGGTAAAGCTGGTACTCGTGGTGCTCGCGCTTCCCACAGTATTCGGTACCACGATCGGTAAGGATGCCCATGAGCTTTATCTCCTGTTCGTCAAAGAAAGGGATGACCCTGCTGTTGAGCAGATGGGTGGCCACCGGGGCGTTCTTGTGGTCGGAGAGCTGTGCAAAGGCCACTTTGCTGTAGGTGTCCACAAAAGTCTGCTGATAGATCTTGCCAACTCCCTTGATGTGGCCCACATAATAGGTGTCCTGACTGCCAAGATAACCGGGGTGGTGGGTCTCTATCTCGCCATGGGCCACCTTCTCCTCCCTGGCCCGTTCAAGGGCCTTCAACTGTTCTTCGGTGAGCACAAGGCCTTCTTGGGCCGACCTGGCCTCCAGTGCCCTGAGCCTTTTCCTGAAGCTCTCCAGGTCATGGCGCAACCAGATTGAACGCACCCCGCCGGGGGACACGAAAAGCCCGCGCTTTTTGAGTTCGTTGCTTACCCGTTGTTGGCCATAGGCGGGCTGTTCCATCGCAAAGCCAACTACCGCTTCCTCTACCTCAGGGGCAACGCGGTTCGCCTTCAGGGGCTTGCTACGGCTTATCTCGCGCAGGGCCATCTCTCCGCCCGACTCATAGAGCTGCTTGAACCTGTAGAACGAGTCACGGCTATAGCCCAGTACCTTGCAGGCCTCCGATACGTTGCCCAATTGCCTGGCCAGCTCCAACAGGCCCAGCTTCGTTTTGATGATCTTTTCTTCTTTGCTCATAATCTGCAATCTTAAAATTTTTATAACTCATTTTCAAGAATTGTCAGATTAAGTTTTAACTAATACACTATAACCCTTTGCACACCCATGTGCTTCCAGTACGATGAACTTTATCCAGATTCTGATGATTCTTTAACGTGATGGATGTCTACCTAAGAGATTTTAAAACCAGTAGGGCTTATTCAAAGTAAAAAGCCCCACTTCTGTGAGGTTTTCTAAATCAACTTTTTACTTCTTCCCGAAAACGCCGCTTAAAAGATTCAAACAGCTCAAAATACTTCGATAATATCTCTTTGAAGTCTTCTAAAGATGTGGCTAATGGACGGTTATACTTTACTTTCTCTTCAAACTTTGCATCAACCTCTTTTGATAAAGTCTGTAAATCACCTTTGTAAAAGTTATTATTGTCTCCTTCTTTCCAAACTAAATAGCCAAAATCAACAATTCCACTTTTAAAGCCTATAAAAAAACGAACGGTATATTCCTCAAAAGCGGTTTCTTTCAAAAATGTTCTATCTCTTGTGATGTATTTAAAGTCAGAATCAAAGGATTTAATAATAGGGTCTACTTCTTTTTTGTTGAGATTGGCACTATTATCAAAGTCACAGTAATGTTCACATAGCTTTGCGTACTCCTTATCTAGTTCTATTTCCTTAAGTATTCCTAAAATAAGCTCTTGCATAAAACTACTCGTCTAAATATTTAATTTTTATGTCCACACCCTTGCTTGTATTGAAGTCGCTCAACACTTGCTGAAATTCGGCACTTGATTCAAAGAATGATCTATTTGAAGTTGGTATCTCTAAGAAATAATCTCCATCTAGTGTAGTGCCTGAAGGGAACTTACTTGAGTTCAATTCAGCCCCTTTTGGGTATTTTGTGATTAATTCATTCAGATAATTCTTAAAAGTATTAGGTTGTATCTCACTCAGAGTTGTAGCCTTTCTCGATATTATCTCTCCTGACTTTCCATTTGAAGGAGGTATATATGTATCTAATTGTTTTCCTGCTTTTCCATCGATTCCTTTTAGCACTACTTCGACAAAATTGTTACCATATTTAAACCTTCCCTTTTTATTAAAGTCGTTTCCTCGTTTAAATAGAGCTTGTATTTCTGGCCAAGTAGGCTTGGTTTTTCCTGTTGCTTGAATTGCATCTAATGCAGCATCTGAATCAGCAAGTGCATCAACATTCTTTCTAATGGCATCATCTACCTCCGCATCATCTAGCAATCGCCATGAGTCTACTAAAGAGGGATTGTCATCAAATTATATTTCTAGGTTTACAGCCCTTTAAGATTCTATCATATTTATTAGATTTTCAATTACATTCATCAACCTTTTATAACTGACTTTTTCGCTTATCTCATCATCAATATACTCAGAAAACTCATCTAGGTTCATTTCTTTCATTTTCAACAGAGCCAATTTAAGGAACTTTATCGCCCACTCTTCTTTTTCCTTTGAGAAAAGAATTTTGTCATCAAAAAAGTATTTATAGATATCTATTTTTGAATTGTATTCCCATTCCTTTATTAGGTTTGCAATCCACTCAGTTCTAGGCTCATAAGATTTTAACAATCTAACTAAGAATAGTTGAATCCAAGTGATTATTTGAGGGTTTTCCTCAAATGAATTTTCTTTATATTCGATATCTACTTCGGCCATAACTATTTAAACTGCACGAGTTTTCTGGTGTCTAACGTTGTATTAATATGATTCATAATTTCATTGTAGAATTGCAGATTGTGAGCTTTTACGGGTTCAATATCCAGTATGACGAAATCTGATTCTTCAAAGTGCTTGTCTAGATTTGTGAAAAACTTCTCTCTTTGCTTTGGAAGGTTGGCGTTGACATCAATTATCTTGGGGTCATTGGGAATCCCGAAGTGGTCGTAAGTTTTTCCGGATTCTAGAGAAATCCAATCACCCTTAGGGTCTGATGGCCTCTGTCTTTGATATCTAGCAAAGTACCCGTATTTTTCTTCGAGTTCAAAAGCTACTTCTGCTTCTCTCGGCCTAAATTTATCCACGTCAGGGTCGGTGCCTAATTCCTTAAGCCTTTGGTTTTTGTTTGTTTCTCTTAGTCTTTTGATTCGGTTTACTTCTATTGCATCAGTTTTCCATTTACCATAACCCTTCCGCTTCATGATGTCAGAAACCTCATCCAAACCTTTTCCTACGTTGGTTTTTAGATAGTCATCAACAAATTTGATATCTTCGATTTTATTTGCGAGGTCATCTACCCCGGATTTATGGAGCGTTTCCCACGCCCCCACCAAAAAAGGCCTTTCCCCTAGTGCCTCCAAAAGATCGGGAGCCTCTTTCAGGTCCCTCAGTAAGGCCTCGACCCTATCACTGCCCCAGCCCCCCAGTATTTCCCGCACCTCCGAGCCAAGCCTTTCGTATACCTCCAACAGGTCCCTTGGCATCGGGAAACACCTGTTATGGACCAGAATGCCCCTTTCGCCCACAAAGTAGTTGTGGTGAGCGGCGACCTCGATGTTGTGGACCACTGAAAGGGTATCCACGGCCCCGACCTCTGTAACGGTCGGGGCTGTCCCATTGTTTCCCGTGAACCGGTCGCCCTTCTTCAGGTGCTGTGCCGTCACCCAGTACCCGTCCACATGGAAGGGGTGCTCGGGGGTGGCGCGTATCAGGTCGCCCCCGGCCCTGACGGTGATGAGCCGGCCCACCGTTCTGTGGAAGGTATTGACGACCCTGCCCTCCGAGGT
>CANLOE010000085.1 GCA_947492745.1 uncultured Cyclobacteriaceae bacterium
TCCATTACTGCGGGCCGGTCGGGCTTCAACCCCTTCACCGGACGACGGACGAGTGCCTGGCTGGAGGCCCATCGGCTACCCACGCTACATTCGCGGTCTGCAACGGTGGGCCATGGCGGTCTGGGAGCGGTGGATGATTTCATCCCCTTGGCGGATAGGGGCTTTCCGGTCCCACAGCAGCACCCTATGGGCGGACATGGCTTTGCGACCCAGCCAGGGTCGAGGAACATCAGCCTCCGCAACGATGGGGTGAGTACAAAACTATTGTCGCAGTTTTCTAAGTCTACTATTGATGATGCGGTAAACCTTGTTATGAAAGACCCAAATAAGGTTAGGCATTTATTCCCTGCAAAGCATAATCTTGGCCGATTGGTTAATAAACTTGGTGGGCAACAAAACACAGTTAGGTCTGTGTTAAATGCAGCTAATGGGAAACTTCCTGCAAGTGGTGTATTCAAAGATATTCCAGTTAGCGTTGGCGGGCAGACTGTTTTCATTAGAGGTAATGTTATCAATGGTGTTCCTCGACTTGGTACAATGTTTATCAAATAAGGAAGTGTGAAATGAACTGGAAAGAACAACTATCCGAAATAGAGAAAGAATTTGGTTTTCATAAAGAAATAGATTGGCAACCATCAATTGATTTTGTTACTGGACTGTTAGCTGAATACCCCAATGATGTTGAATTAAATGTAAGAGCAGTATATCTTTTACATAACATTTTAGTGGAAGAAGAATATTCAGATGAAGAAGAAAGTGGAATGGTTGAATTGCTTCAAAAATGGTTTACTCAATCAAAAGAGAAATTTTCAGACAATGCAGAGTACTTGTTTTTTATTGGGAAGATACTTCACGTTGCAGAATGGTTTTTTGGTTTGGAAGACAACTATTTGGCTTTGGAGTTTCAGAAAAAGGCAATGGAAAAAGAGCCAGAAAATCAATTGTATGAATGGGCTTATCGATTATCCTGTGGAGATGCTTCGGAGGGGAATTTGGCTCATCAGTTAATTGAAAATGAAAAATCGAAAATTAGCTGGCTTGGAACAAAGGGCTTTCCAGGAGAGTATATTTTGGAACATCTAAAAATGAGCCACGAAGAATATTTAGGAAAAGAAGCCTTGAATTAATCGGGCAGTATAAAAGGAATTTTTGAAATAGAATGAAAGCCAGGCTTAACAGCTTGGCTTTTTTTATGAGCCATAGGCAGCCCTTGCCTTAGAATCCCCATCTGGCGCAAGCGTCCGCTTGTGCCTATTTCGTATGCATACGGCCGGTAACGGGAACACATTAACCCTCATGGTGGGGCGCATGAGCATCTGGCACTGGAGATCGACATTCCCGAGAGCGGCTACCTCTATACCTATCTTTCCAATGAGAGCCGCCGGGGCAATGAGGTCTATTTCGACGATTACAGCCTGACCATGACCCAGGCCGTACCGGTACAGTCACAGGCCTACCCCCATCTGGCGCAAGCGTCCGCTTGTGCCTATTTCGTATGCATACGGCCGGTAACGGGAACACATTACCCTATGGTGGGACGCACGAGCATCTGGCACTGGAGATCGACATTCCCGAGAGCGTCTACCTCTATACCTATCTTTCCAATGAGAGCCGCCGGGGCAATGAGGTCTATTTCGACGATTACAGCCTGACCATGACCCAGGGCCTACTGGTACAGTCACAGGCCTACTACCCCTTTGGCCTGCCCATGGAAGGTACGGCCTATCACCGTTCGGCGGGTCTGGACGGGCCGCCCACGGACCATCTCTATCAGGGCAAGGAACTACAGCGGGAGAAGGGCCTGGACCGGTACGACTTCCATGCCCGACAGTACGACCCCGCTATAGGAAGATTTCTATCGGCCGACCCCCAACATCAATTCTATTCTCCCTATATTGGTATGGGAAAAAGTCCCGTGATGATGGTGGACCCCGATGGGGAACTGGCGTGGTTCGTACCGCTCATTATTGGGGCGGTGATTGGGGGAACTGCGGGCGGTATTCATGCTTCTAATAATCCTAACATGAGTATTGGAAAAGGCATTTTACTAGGAGCAACTATTGGTGGATTATCCAGTGGTGCAGCTATAGGTATAAGTGCGATAGGTGGTGGTGCAATGCTCGCGGGTGCAGTCGGTGGAGCTATTAATGGGGCCGGATTTTCTGGAATGGCTACAGATTGGGATGGACAGGCTATGTTGAAGGGAGCTGCTATCGGAGCTGCCAGTGGTTTGGTAGGTGGTGGTTTTGCTTCTGCCATTGGTGGTGGCGGTGCGTTTGTAGGTGGTGCTACTGCGGATATTACAGGACAACTATTGTCAACCGGTGATGTGAATCTAGGACAATCCTTACTGGTAGGCGGAATGTCATTTGGGATGTACCATACAATGTCTTTTCTAAGTTATGAGTTCGGAGGTGGAAATACTGAGATTGCTGGGAGAAAGCTTACTTATAGACAGTTCAATAAAATCAATACTGCATATCAACGATCACGATTTTGGAGGAAAGAATATGGTGTTTACTTGAATAACGATGGATCTGCGCGCTTCGTTCCCCGAAACGATAGACACAGACTTCACGTAACATTTGACGATTGGCAAAAGGGTGATTTTGGTACTTTTCATTCACATTGGGCAAAGCCTGGTTCTGAATGGACTTATATCGGTGGGACAGGAGAACCAAAGAGGTATAATCCCTCGTACAATTACCCTGCTGGTTCTTATAATGTTACTGCGGTAAGCAATTCGTTTTCACCTGGAGATATTAGTGGACTACGAGGAATGTCTTATGTAGTAGGTAGAACTGGGTCTTACTATATGCTTTCAGGGAACTCATATATTGGCCAATTTTCTCCTGATCCATTCATTCGGCTTTCTCTTTTTCCTTGGTGGTATAATCGTTAACTAAATTTAGAAATGAAACAGACTATTTTGTTCTTTACACTTTCAATTTTTTCTTTGACCGGTCACTGCCAAAAACTTTCGATCAAAGAAATGTACAGCGGTGATTCGGTCATAATAAACTATAGCATTGCTACTGGAGAGTTCGGTAGTATTCATAAGGGGATACTATTAAGAAAAGAGAGTGACCGGATACGGGCGAGCCACGTATTGTATAACTACGGAGTATCATTATTGCCAAATGGAGTCATCGATGTAGCCCTCGACTCATATATTCCAATGAATGAGGACAGTGTGAAGGCATTCTACATGAAGTTCAAAAACGATTTTACCGTTTTGAAAGAAGAATGGACTTTAAACGATGCCCAGATAAGTTGCTTGAATAAATTTCTGGAGGAAGCTGGGAGGTTTGAATCACAAGGATTTAGTAATGCACCAGAATATTACCATATACTTATCAATGATTGGAACCTGGTTGTTCTGGATCGATCTGGCAAATGGGATAAACACAAATACCTCCAAAAGGCACTAGGAATAAAGGCCTCGCAATAGCGGGGCTTTTTATTTTGAATACGCCCTACTTGTTTTGAAGTCTCTCAGATAAGCATCCGGCACGTTGAGGAATTCCATTCTTTTAACCCCGGTGAGCTTGGCAATATCTTCCATGCGTTTCCTGTTGGAGCTACCATACAATCAGGGAAGGTTGACCAGTGAGGAAAATTAAGGTCTACCGCTGTAGTACCTGTAATTTAACCCAGATTGATCAATAGGGTTTCGTGATGAGAGTATAAAGTGCAATAAAATCAGCGGTTTAGTCGCCATGTTAGTAAACGGAAGGGCCGCCCACGGACCATCTCTATCAGGGCAAGGAACTACAGCGGGAGAAGGGCCTGAACCGGTACGACTTCCATGCCCGACAGTACGACCCCGCTATAGGGAGGCCAATAGATTTGACAAGAGTGGCCAGATTGTATCGTGATGGAGTTGATTCAGAAGTGACATTCGGTCTAAACAGGCCGTTGTCGTTGAAAAAAATTGAAGCCAACGTAATTCACGAACGCCAACATGTGATAGATATTAGAGCTGGTAGAGCGACCTTATTTCTTAACTCTTCCTCTACTAATAACGGTTTCAGGGGGAAGTTTGAAATAAGCGCTCACAGGGCAGCTTTTGGTTTAGGGTTTCAGAGACCTTACAACAAATCAAGAATTAGGTATTGGAAACAATTTAGATAAGAGAAAACATGAAGTATTTATTGATTTTAACCTTTTCTTTCCTGATAAATTACGGCTATTCCCAAGGTGAACTTATAGATGTGTACCAGCATAAGGGTAAGGGTTTTGATTATTTGATATTTATGGGGTGTCATGAAGGTTATTCCTATAAAGGTCCTCACCTTTTGACCGAAGAACTATTTACCTATGAGGTTGAAGGGAATGCCATTATCAGGGATTTTGATTCCAGATTTTCTTTGCACGGGCAAGTGGATATACTGAAGATCAATAAAAAATCGATTCTGGATGCGGATGGGCTATTATTGAAAAAAGTGAAATCAAGGTGTAAAGATGCACTGATAGAGAAGTATATTGAACCAATATCGAACAGCATGTATCCCGTTTTTCTAACGAGGCTGGAATCCTGCCGATCGTATTGATAAATCCAGTGGAACAGGCCCTGCCTATGGTTTAAACGTAGGTCTGTCCAGTATTGGGCTGCTCCCCCTCTGCCGCAAGCGTCTGCTTGTGCCTACGCTGGCGGGGGGCAGTTTTATGGACGGAGCCCTTGCGGGAGCGAGGAACGGGGCGTTCACCGGCGGGCTGATAGGGGCCGCGGCCTCGTCCATTACTGCGGGCCGGTCGGGCTTCAACCCCTTCACCGGACGACGGACGAGTGCCTGGCTGGAGGCCCATCGGCTGCCCACGCTACATTCGCGGTCTGCAACGGTGGGCCATGGCGGTCTGGGAGCGGTGGATGATTTCATCCCCTTGGCGGATAGGGGCTTTCCGGTCCCACAGCAGCACCCCATGGGCGGACATGGCTTTGCGACCCAGCCGGGGTCGAGGAACATCAACCTCCGCAACGATGGGGTGAGTGTTGCTAGAGGGAGTACCTCTTTGGTTAAGACAGGAGCGCAGTTTAGCAAGCACTCCATAGAGCGTATGGCTCAGAGAGGGGTAACTCCTAAGATGGCTCAAACTGCAATTAGTAAAGGGCTAAAATTCTATGACCCTAAAAATGGAAGTATCAATTACATACTCAAAAATGGTTTTGGTTCTGGTAAAGATTTATTGATTGGTACGAACCCTTTAAATGGTAATATAAAGACAGTAATAAGAGGTTCTAACCTAATAAAGAATCGCATGATTTCAATTCATTGACAGATGGAAATATTAAGAAACATCTTATCAGATAAAGATAAAAGGGGAACTCTTATTGAGGAGTTTCAGGAGAAAGTATGGAATGGCGCAGGATACAGCACTGATGAAAGAGTAAATGAAATACTTAGCGAGTTAGCTTATGACCTTGATTTTTATGAGCCTAAAGAAGAATGGAGAAAAGAAGATTCAAGCTATTATGGAGAAGAAAGGTTAAGGCAAGAAATACACTCTGCATTACAAAAGCTTGAAGAATACGAGGTTTGAGGTCGTTGACGAAACCATATTACCATTTTTTGAGAATATTGTTCATTCTTGTCAGCTTCTTTTTGTTTCAAAGTAGCGTCATAACCGCATCAATAAGTACGGTGAATTCAGGGTTTGCCTTCAATAATTCTATCTCTAAAAACCATGTACATGGTCAAATTGAAGGTTCGGTTGGGGTAGAATTTGGGATAAGCCGAGTATTTTCGAAAAATGAGATAGGGTTAGACTGTGAAGGTTTGCCATGTATTGAGAGGGAAGTTGCTAGTGGGGGTGGTAATCTATTGAATGCAACAAAACAAGCAAAACAATGGTTAGGTAAGGATTACAGAACCATAACCAATAAAGCAGGAGATAACATCTTTATGTCTAATGATGGGTTAAGAAAAATAAGGTTTGATATTAAAAACCTTCATGGAGATGCTCCTCATCTCCATTTAGAAATTTTCAAAAACGGTAAATGGAGAGATGCTATTCTTGGCACTCATAGAATTTATCCCAAACAATAAAAGCAATGGAATTTAAAGTTTTAGAAACGAACTACGATGGAAAGAAGTTTAGGATAGAAGAAGATTATCCAGAGGTAGGATTATACTTGTATGTTTATGATGGCGAAAAATGTGTGAAAGATTATTTGCAAAATGATATAGAGAAATGTAAGCAAATTGCTTTTGAAGATTTTGGAGTTCCTTTAGATAAGTGGGTGCTGAAAGGAAACGAGTAATGCCGCTAGGGGGAGTAAAAGCTTTTTCGTATCTGGGAACTAAGCATTAATCCTAAGGCTAATGTTATTTATCATTTCAACTTTGTTCATTGATGGCTATTAAATTTGATATAGAGTTTACAGAATCTGCCGAGCAAAGGAGGCTAATATATGATATTGAGGAATGCTCATTTGATACAGAACCAAGTGTTCGAGAAATCAACTTTGATATTGTTGTTAATAAGCTTAACCTGACTGTTGTTGATGATAATAGAGTTGTTCAGGTTTGGGGTTTTTGTGGCTACAATGAATGGGTTCAGTCGAATGATGTAGTACCAACCAGCAGCAAGGGAACATTAAAAGTAATTGGTGATTTAGAGAGCGGTTTATCGTATCGAGTGGGCAAAGATGATTATGAAACCTTTGTAAATAAACAAACTGGTTGGGTCTGTATTGGAGACCCTAGAAAATCAGGTAAAGCAGTTGAGTTTGTAAATGATTGTGTGGTTGTAATTAATGATGACCAAGAATTTGTTTCGCTGTGGTTAAAGCCGAATACATTACCACAACTGTCGTAAAATATTGAAAGCCATCCTTCGGGGTGGCTTTTTGCTTTAACCCAGAATGTTCGTTGGAACTTCGTCATGAGGACTTAAATGGCAATAAATCAGGGCGTTTTCTTGGGTTCAGCGTAGCACCGCTACAGTGAATTCAAAAAACGCATTCATTTACTGATTTGAAGCCAGTTAAGTCCGGAATAGATTTTCTAATGGACATTTTGGGTTTAATCATCGAGCATATTAGAAAGGTTGTCTTTCATACGCTTTTTGGAGATGGCAATATCAATCATTTTCAGGAGTGCATTTTTTTCTTCCCCTTGGCCGATGATGGAGTGTCGAAGACGTGGGTCTTGGGGAATGTACATTATTTGAAAACTACAGATATTCCCAACAAATGTGGACTGACAACAATAGGTAATGCAGTAAAAAAAGAGGCTGTATCGAATGGATACAGCCTCTTTTCATTAATTTATATTTTTTTTAGCGCTTCTCAACCATTCATGGAGATGAGGAATTCTTCGTTGTTGCGTGTTCCTTTCATTTTTGAAAGCAGGAATTCCATGGCTTCGTTGGAGTTCATATCGGACATGAACTTGCGCAATATCCAGACACGTTGTAGTTCGTCCTCTGACATGAGCAGGTCTTCCCGTCGTGTACCGGAAGCTGGAACATCGATGGCGGGATAAACACGCTTGTTGGAGAGCTTGCGGTCCAATTGTAGTTCCATGTTGCCTGTACCTTTGAATTCTTCGAAGATAACCTCGTCCATTTTGGAACCTGTTTCGATAAGGGCCGTGGCCAAGATGGTCAATGAGCCACCGTTTTCCACATTTCTTGCCGCACCGAAAAATCTTTTGGGCTTATGCAGTGCATTGGCATCGACACCACCCGATAGTATTTTTCCAGAGGAGGGTACCACTGTGTTGTAGGCTCGGGCCAGTCGTGTGATGGAGTCCAATAGGATAACCACATCATGACCGCACTCTACCATTCTTTTTGCTTTTTCAAGAACGATACTGGCTACTTTCACATGTCTTTCGGCCTGTTCATCGAAAGTGGAAGCGATGACTTCTGCTTTTACGCTTCTGGCCATATCCGTTACTTCTTCCGGTCTTTCATCGATAAGCAGGATGATAAGATAACATTCGGGGTGATTCTGAGCGATGGCATTGGCCACGTTTTTCAATAATACGGTCTTACCCGTTTTGGGCTGCGCTACGATCATCCCCCGCTGTCCTTTACCTATAGGGGAAAAGAGATCGAGAATCCTCGTAGAATAATTGTCCGGCTTGGCGCTGAGGTTCAATTTTTCTTCGGGAAACAAAGGAGTGAGGTATTCGAAAGGTACACGATCCCTTATTTCTTCGGTTGTTTTTCCATTGACACTTTCTACGCGCAGTAGGGCAAAGTATTTCTCCCCTTCTTTCGGAGGCCTGATCTGTCCTTTGATCGAGTCTCCTGTCTTTAGACCAAAAAGCTTGATTTGAGAGGGCGATACATAGATATCATCGGGACTGGCCAGATAGTTATAGTCAGAGGAGCGCAAAAAGCCGTAGCCGTCCTGCATGATTTCGAGTACACCTTCATTTTCGATGGCCCCGTCGAACTCTTTGATATTGCTACTTTCTTTTCTTCTGCTCCTACCATCTTCTTTACGTTCCCTTTTTACAGGAGCAGCTTTTTCTTCCCTTACTGCTTTGGCAAGCTCGGGCTTGCTCTCTTCATCCGCACTAGCGGGGGGCGATGCGCTCTTTGTCGTATCAGCGGCACCTTCCAGTTCGATATTAAAAGAATCCAGTAATTCGCTGGCCGTCTTGTTCTCATCGTTGACCATGGCCTCGATGATGGGCGTCTCTTTCTTCTCAGTGACGTTCTCTCGCTTTCTAGGCCTTCTTTTCTTCTCTACTTTTTCTGTTTTTTCTACTTTCTCCGCTTTCTCTGCCTTCTCTGTTTTTTCTATTTCCTCCGCCTGTTCTACTTTCTCGGCCTTTTCTACTTTCTCCACTTTTTCGCTCTTCACTGGCTTTTCCACCTTCTCCACCTTCTCCGCTTTCTCTACTTTTTCAGTCTTTGCCGTGCTTGACGTCTTCGATGTAGGCTTGGTCGCTTTCTTCTCCGCTACTTTTTTTTGAGGAAGTTCCGTTTCTGGGGTAATGGCTTGTTGGTCAAGTATTTTATAAATCAACTCTTGCTTGGGCAGCTTTTTATAATTCTTCACCCCCATTTCTTCGGCTATCTCCTTTAGCTCGGATAGAAGCCTGACATTCAATTCTTCAATGTTGTACATAAATGATTAATTGTGAATACCTTGTATTTGTAGGTTTTTTAGATGTTAAATATCTATGCTATTTATCAGGTAGAGATGTAAAAAGTAAACTAGTAAGAAAATGTTCTCAGTAAGCTACTCGCTGGATTTCTTCTAAAAGCAAGAATATTTTCAGAATAGGCTAAGGAATGGCCTTTTTCTTAAATGATACTGCAATAATATGCTAATGGACAAAAATAGTCAACAATTTGCGAACAAATAATTATTCTTGCCCTTAAAAAGTTCAGATTTAGCATAAATTTAATTTATTTTGCTCATACTTTTTTAAAAATGGCATCAAAATCATGAGCCACAAGGATACATCAGAAAAGTAAGACACATATTAAAACCATCTCTTGACCGCACATTTGCTTATCCCATTACATATATGTTACAGATAGTATTTATCAGAGAACAAAAAGATAAGGCCATCGCAGGGCTCAAAAAAAGAGGCTTTGCCGATGCCGAGACCGTCATAGACCGTGTTCTCGCTCTTGACAAGAGCCGACGTGAGCGCCAGGCCTCCCTGGACAGTACCTTATCAGAGGCCAATGGTCTCGCCAAGCAAATCGGTGCATTGATGAAAGCCGGCGATAAAGCTGCCGCAGAGGACATCAAAAGCCAAGCTACGGCACTCAGGAACAAAAGCAAGGAAATGGGAGACCTACAGCAACAGACGGAACAGGACCTACAAGCCCTACTGTATACCATCCCTAACATACCCAATAGCACTGTACCTACAGGTACTAATGAGGAGGACAATGAAATCATATCTGTCCATGGCAAAGTACCCGAGCTTGGAGAAGGTGCCGTGCCTCACTGGGAACTCATCAAGAAGTACGACATCATCGATTTTGAGCTAGGAGTGAAGATAACAGGCTCGGGCTTTCCTATATATAAAGGTAAAGGTGCCCGTTTACAAAGGGCCCTTGTCAACTTATTCTTGGACGAAGCGGTAAAAGCGGGGTATACAGAAGTACAACCGCCTGTCGTCATCAATGAGGCCTCTGGTTATGGCACGGGACAACTGCCCGATAAAGAAGGGCAAATGTACCATATCGGAGAGGAGAACCTTTATCTTATTCCGACCGCAGAGGTGCCCATCACCAATCTCTATCGGGATACCATCCGGAAAGAAGCCGAACTGCCCATCAAGAACGTGGCCTTTACCCCTTGTTTTCGCAGGGAGGCCGGTGCCTGGGGGGCCAATGTCCGAGGCCTGAACCGATTGCACCAGTTCGACAAAGTAGAAATCGTCCAAGTGCAACATCCCGACAGGTCTTATGACACGCTGATGGAAATGCGAGGACACATACAGGGACTGCTCGAAAAACTGGAACTCCCCTATCGTCTACTTAACCTGTGCAGTGGGGACCTTGGTTTTACCTCGGCCATCACCTATGACTTCGAAGTGTACTCTACGGCCCAGAAAAAATGGCTGGAAGTCAGTTCGGTCAGTAATTTTGAAACCTATCAGGCCAACCGCCTGAAACTGCGCTGGAAAGGCGAGGATAAAAAAACAAGGCTGTTGCATACCCTCAATGGTAGTGCACTGGCTCTTCCGCGGATTATAGCCGCGCTATTGGAAAACAATCAGAGCGAGGAAGGCATCAAAATACCCGAAATACTGGTGCCCTATACCGGCTTTGAGTGGATAAAGTAATCCATCTGCCTAGCGTGAAAAGAAGCCCATTCGAGCGAAACTCGTATGGACCATCTCACCCTATAGTATGAAAAAGAGTTGGGATATGCTTTTAACCCAAATTGATCGATAGAAATCGTGATGAGCGTATAAATAGTAAAATACCGGCCATTTGGATTCGTTCGGCATAGCATCGCTATGGTGAACGAAGACAGGTGGGCAAAGCTTCCGGTAGGAAGCTATTTATGCGCGGAATAAGTTCTCTATTGATCATTTCGGGTTGAACCCGGGTCATGCATTGGAAAATCTACTGCTGATCTAAATAGCTGCAAATCGGTCGTTGCACTGAGTTCTTTGAACTTACCATAGCAGTGCTATGCCCAACCCAATATAACCCAATGATTTATTGATATTTATACCCAAACGTAATTGATTTGGGACCGATTGGATACATGAAAATTCCAAGAATTATCGAGGCATGAACCCTAATGACCATTCTACTAATGACTTATTCATCAAACTGGGTAATGGTCATCCTTTTATCTATAGACAATATTTTCCCAAAATACTTTCTCTTGAGTATAAATACTCGCCACGAAGTACCAACGCATGATCCAGGTTTAAGGCTATTGTTAACCGCATCAGCTTTTACCTTGGCAGAGGAGAGGTCGATACTGATGGACAGAAAATACTGTCAGTTGACAAAAAGCTATGCATCTACCTGAACTCTTTTTATTTTTCATCGGCTAATATCGTCGCTGAAAACGATGACATGGCTCATTTTTTGGGACCGGAACCCATCACCGAACACGAAAAGCACCAAGGACTCCTTCCGACCATGTAAAAGACGCTACATTCTCCAAAGGAAAAGTGTATCTTTCCACAATCTATTTTCATTTTTGGAAGTACACTATCGGCAATCGAATATAACCGAAGCCCAGTGCATTCTTCTTTATGGATTTTTGTTCTGGCCCCTTATACACCTAATTGTTGGATGGATAAGTATCCTTGTTTTAATCCTTCGTTGCGTTTCAAACTTACTATAATGTCAAAGACCTCGTTTTTACTATTATCCAGTTTACTACTTCTTACAATGTCCTGTCAGGAAAAACCCAATACAAACACTTCTTCTATCCACTACCCTATCAGTGACACCACTGAAGTGGTGGATGTCTACCATGGGCAGGAAGTCGCTGACCCTTATCGGTGGTTGGAAGATGACCTCTCTCCGAAAACGGGAGACTGGGTAAAAGCCCAAAACAAAATTACTCATGGTTTTCTTGACAAAATACCCTATAGGGACCGTATAAAAAAACGACTGGAAGAGTTGATGGATTACACTAAAATAAGTGCTCCCATCAAAAATGGGGCCTACACTTATCATTATCAAAACAATGGACTAGAGAATCACAGTGTATTGTACAGAAAAAAAGAGGAAAGTGATTCTGCTGAAGTCTTTCTCGACCCCAATACCTTTTCGAAGAATGGGACGATAGCCTTATCGGGGACTTTTTTCACCCGTGACGGAGCACTGCTGGCCTATATGATATCCGAGGGAGGTTCGGACTGGCGAAAGGTCATCGTTATCGATACCGAGAATAAGGCCATTGTAGAAGACAGCCTGAAAAACATCAAGTTCAGTGGTCTTTCCTGGTACAAAAACGAAGGGTTTTACTATAGTAGTTATGAAGTCCCCAAAGAGGGCAGTGTGCTTTCGGGCAAGACACAACATCACCGCTTGATGTATCATCGCTTGGGCACTCCCCAAAGTGAAGACCGACTGGTATTCGGTGGTCCCGAACAGCCTTTTCGTTATATTGGGGGACGCGTATCGGAAGATAATCGCTATCTTGTCATCACGGCCTCCCATAATACTTCCGGTGACCAGCTGTTCTACCGAGACCTCACCCGACCTGAGAGCAGTATACAGGCCCTTGTCGACAATACCGAGCATGACTTTAGCTTTGTGGACAATGACGGCGATCAGCTGTTAGTGTATACCAATTATAATGCACCCCGCTACAAACTCATAGCGATAGCTACAGAAACGCCTTCCGTTGAAAACTGGAAAGATATCATCCCCGAAGCTGAAAATGTGCTCAGCGTCAGTACTGCGGGCGGAAAGCTTTTTGCGGAGTATATGGTCGATGCCCATAGCAAAATCAAGCAGTTCGACTATAGGGGCAGGTTCGAAAAAAACATCGAACTGCCCGGTATCGGGACCATATATGGTTTCCGGGGAAAGCGCGAGGCAAGAGAGGTCTTTTATACCTTCACTTCCTTTACTTATCCACCCACTATTTTCAAGTATACCCTAAACGATGGCCAGTCGACGCGCTATGCCCGCCCCGAGGTAGATTTCGATCCGGAAAAGTATACTACCGAGCAGGTATTTTACAAGAGCAAGGACGGTACCCGAGTGCCGATGTTTATTGTGTACAAAAAAGGTCTGGAAATCACTGGGAAAAATCCGACCTATCTCTATGCCTATGGAGGGTTCAACGTCAGCTTACAACCTTCTTTCAGTACCGAAAGGATTCTATGGCTGGAAAATGGCGGTATCTACGCACAACCCAACCTCCGTGGAGGCGGAGAGTATGGCAGTAAATGGCATGAAGCAGGGACACAACTAAAAAAACAGAACGTGTTCGATGATTTTATTGCCGCCGCAGAGTACCTCATTGATCATAACTACACTTCCTCCGAGTACTTGGCCATTAGAGGCGGATCCAATGGTGGCCTGCTCGTCGGCGCCACGATGACACAGCGACCTGACCTAATGAAAGTCGCTCTACCGGCCGTCGGTGTACTGGACATGTTACGTTACCACAAATTTACCTCAGGTGCGGGCTGGGCCCATGACTACGGTACAGCAGAAGACTCCAAGGAGATGTTCGATTATTTGCTGGGATACTCTCCTCTGCATAACCTGAAGCCCAATACCGCCTATCCCGCAACATTGATTACCACGGGAGATCATGATGACCGCGTGGTACCCGCACATTCCTTTAAGTTCGCAGCACAATTACAGGCCTATCATCAAGGAGAGAATCCCGTACTCATCAGGATAGAGACCGATGCGGGTCATGGTGCAGGAGTGTCCCTTGCCAAGCAGTTGGAGGCCTCTGCGGATATGTACTCCTTTATTTGGTACGCTATGGGAGTCACCCCTGAGATAGCACAGTAACAAGGTCAATATAGAGAACAGTAAAAGCAGCATAGTAATAGTACACAAATTAATAGAAATAAAAATATGAACGTCAGAACAGGTGAAAGGAAAGATCTACCCGCAGTACTGGAGCTTATAAGAGAACTTGCAATCTATGAAAATGCGGGGCATGAGGTAGAAACCGATACCGAGCAAATGGAGAAGGACTGCTTTGGAGAGAGCCCTGTTTTTGGCTTTTTCGTAGCAGAGGATACTAGCGGTAAGATTCAAGGTACTGCCATCTACTATTATCGTTACTCTACCTGGAAAGGTAAACGCCTATACCTCGAAGACATCGTCGTGACCGAAGAACAAAGGGGCAAGGGTATCGGTAAGTTGTTATTCGATGCCACTATACTAAAAGCCAAGCAAGAAAACTGCAAGGGAATGAACTGGCAAGTACTGGACTGGAACGAACCCGCTATCGGTTTTTACAAGAAGTACCAAGCGGACTTTGATGAAGAATGGATCAATTGCTCCCTGAGTGCGGAACAATTGAGGGATTTTTGAGAAAAGTACCTCTGATTCCCTTGACCCCCTCGTGCATTGGGGCTTCAAATCAGTAAAATGCAGATATTTTATTGAGTTCTCCGTAACAGCAGCACTCTGAACTCAATAAAAGCCTAAACACAATTGATTTAGGACAAGATGATTCGTTGACTCAAGTGCCACTATTTCCTAAATACCCTAATGACAAGTCTACCGGTAACGGTTCAACACTATACGGATCTTGCTCCTTGGCCATTGCCGGTAAGGCTTCCCATTTCATTTTTTCTTGAGTATAAACCTTCATGATGGAGTTCCGACGACATAATTCGGGTTGAAAACTTCCGCAGATAGCGCTGCTATCTTTACTCATAATACTCAAGCGGCTGGCCAGCACCTTCGCTGGTCAAATCTTCAGGGACATTTTCTTAACGCTCGGTCCTACTCAGAATAAGTGATATAAAATACTGGGGTAATTCTTTCGAAACAGTCTCAAAGGTGAATAGAGAAATAGTTCAGAACAATAATCTATAATCTAGATACAATGACGTATATCGTCCATGGGTCATTGGGGTGCTTCATAAGGACCTCGCTCTCTAAAAAAGCACTTTGTACCAAACCGATTGCGCTTGAGTATAAATAAAGTATCGGCAAAAATAATTTACCTTCAAAATCCGGATTGGCCCTACTTATGCATACTCCTATAGGCCGAAGGGGTCATGCCCAAGTATTTTCGGAACTGTTTGTGATAGAAGGACATATTTCCATAGCCACAGCTTAGCGCGATATCCATCAGTTTTTTATCCGTTTGGCGTAGAAGTTGGCAGGATTTTCGGACACGGAACTCGTTCACGTAAGCTGTGAAGGATTTATGGAATTTGCGTTTGAAAAATTTACAAAAGGAGACTTCGGTAAGACAGGACAGGTCGGCCATCTCCCTGATACTTACTTTCCGATGAAAATTCTTGGAGATGTATTCCAAAATACCCTGTATTCTGCGGTCGCTCTGCTGATTGATATCCAGTCCTTTGCCCACTCCCGAGAGTAAGGTCATCTTAGCGATTTCGGTCAGGTCCACTAAAAGACTCAGAAAAGCAATCATCTTTTTGCCTTCGGATAATTGTAGTATTTCCTCCAGCTTTTCTTTTATCCCATCTTTGGGTTCATGAAATAGCCTTACCCCACACTGTGCATTGTTCAACAATGTCATGATTTCCTGTAGCTCTATGCTCCCTTCTATAAACCAGTGCAGTACAGGATGCTCCCATTGTATGCAGATGGAGCTGACACCTTGTGCATAGTGGATATCGTTCTTCCAGCAATGTGGCAACATGGACCCTACTAAGACCAGGTCGCCTTCATAAAAATCATCGAGACTGTTCCCCATGTACCGCATACCACTGCCCTTTAGGATCATAGTAAGCTCATACTCCTTATGATAATGCCATGGAGCATCAAAATAACCGTTCTCATACCGAAAAGCGTGTAGCGAGCTATTCAGTTCATGGGGGACAAATTCCAGTTGAGGCTTCATTCTGTTGCTTTATATCCTGCATTACTCCATCTTAAACAAAAATAAGGAAAAATAGCATACACTATGAACAAGGTTGTATTTAGTCACTATCGAACTGAGAGGATAATTTTAAGGTAAACAAATGCAATAATGATGGACATAGTTTGTAACGGATTGAATGTGGGACCTTTTGGTCACCGTGCCCGACCTTGTCCCAAAAGGACAAAAGACAGCATGCGACACGATTGCACTACAAGGTGGTGTACCGGCCGGCAATGCCGCCTATGGGCAGGCTGTTTTGGGACATGACACGGGTTTTCCGGGATACTTCGGCAACAACCCGCTGAGCGATGTGGCCCGGTCGGAACTCTTGCGCTGTGGTGTCAGTGATTGGCTCTTTGTCTAAAAAAATGAGGCCACACCGGCCATTGCCATTGTACAGTATAGATGCAGAAGGTGAGCGCACCGTACTGTATTCGACGAACGGATACCTGCCTTACGCCCCTGAGGGCGTGGACGAACAGAACAGGTTATAGCCCATACACAACTCCTACTGGTCGATGGCCATGACGTGGACACCAATCTGCACCTGCTCCGTCCAACTCGGAAATACAATTTGAAAAGCGTCCTCGACCTGGAACATAGCGGTAAACCCAAATTGATCGATAGGATTTCGTGATGAGGGCATAAAGTACCATAAAATCAACGGTTTAGGTGAGGAGGCTTGATCGATTGTTAAGGTGTAAAACCTGCGCAGCGTAAAACCGCTGATTTTGAAGTAATTTATGCTCGTAATAGGAAGACTATTGATTATTTTGGGGTAAAGCCATGATGTGGAAAATAATTTTCTTGGCCACTGACGCGGTCCTGCCCTTGAGTGCAGCCCGTGTGAGCTGACGGGTTAAGACCGTGCGGAAGACTGTCATTTTATGATCAAGAAAAAATAAAAAGGGAATCAGACCCTCCAAAATAGCCTTTAGAGACAGTTATGCCGAAGTGGAACCGATAGGGCATACCGCTAGGGATATTCTGGGGACAGTACTCAACAATGGCCTCGACCATCACTGGATTATCGGTAGAGGACATATGCAACGGGATTTGAATGAACTGAACCACTGATCAGGTACAGAAACTATAGAAATAAAAACTAGTAAGGATTACTTATATGGACGTTGTCGCTGAATGGGGCCTTCAGGTTTCTGCCATTTCTCCCGTGATATTTTCGGTAATACTGATGATATGGTCTCCGACTTTCTCACATAGTGAAAGGAGTTCTGTATAGATGGACCCATTGATAATGACACCATGGCTTTTTACCTTCTGGAAATGGAGTGTATTGAGTTCGCTCTTTTTGAGGTTGATTTTTTGTTCTATACGGAGTGCCGAGGCCAGTGTGACATCACTATAATTCTCTTGGCTCAGATTCTCGTTCATAAGTGAGAAAGCGGCTTCCAGCAAATCTATCATTTTCTTGAGACCTGCAATCTGGTCTGTGGAGAACCAGTCGGAATCTTCCGCTTTCTTTTGGATATTCAAAGAGATCTGATAGAAAAGGTCTCCGATACGTTCGATATCGTTGGTGATGGAAAGAAGTTTGGCTACATCATCGGCGCTATCTTCGCTCAAGCTGCCCTCGGATATTTTAGAGAGGAATTTTCCCATTTCGGATTCGACCTGATCGGTGATATCTTCATACTTTTTCACTTGATCCAGCAACCTGCCCCGTGATTTGGACTTCTTCTCTTCTACCAAAGGGACGATGAAGCCGGGAATCCGAGCGATGATCTCCCCTGTTCTGGAGAGTTCCTTTTTAGCTTCTACAATGGCCACTTCTGCGGTATTGGCGATGTTCCCGCCAATGTATTCCAAACTGAACTGGCTGTCTTCCTCCTCGTCTTTCGAAGGGACCAAGCGGATGACCGTTTTGGCAATAAAAGATACGAACCAGATGAGCAGGAGTACGTTGATGATATTAAAGGCAGTATGGAACAGGGAGAGTTGTAGCTCGGTGACATTTTCCAGTGCCCCGGGGTTTATGGACTGGACAAATCCTTCGAAGGGAACCCATATCCATCGGACGAAGCGGATAAAGATGGGGAATAAGGTGACCATCCAAATGACGCCGAAAATGTTGAATATAAAGTGAGCCCTAGCAGCTCGCTTGGCATGGACGTTGGCTATGGACGCGGCGATATTAGCAGTAATGGTGGTGCCGATGTTTTCGCCCAGTACCATGGCCGCAGCGATGTCGAAGGTGATGAGTTCTTTGCTCAGCAGGGTCAAGGTCAGTGCCATGGCCGCACTGGAAGACTGCACGACCACAGTCATGACAGTACCTACAATTACGAAGAAAATGGTGGAAAAGACTCCGTGGTCGGTAAAGCTGGCCAAAAACTCCAGTGCTTCGGGGTTGTTCTTTAGATCGGGCACGGCATCTTTTAATGCCGTGAGTCCCAGAAAGAGCAGCGCAAACCCAATCAACACTTCTCCAAGGAACTTTATCTTTGCTTTCTTGAAAAATAGCAGAGGAAAACCAACAGCGATGATGGGCAAGGACAGGGAAGCTATGGAGAACTTACTGAAGCCCAGCACAGAAATGAGCCAAGCGGTCACTGTTGTCCCTATATTGGCTCCCATAATGACCGAAATCGATTCTGTCAGGGAAAGTAGGCCCGCATTGACAAAACTGACGACCATTACCGTCGTCGCTGAAGAAGATTGTACCATGCCGGTAATCAAAAAACCGGTAAATATACCTTTGCCCCGGTTGGAGGTCATTGCACTTAGGATATTCCTCAAGTTGCCTCCGGCGACTTTTTGGATACCCTCACTCATTACTTTCATCCCGTAGATGAAAAAACCCAAAGCTCCGACAAGCTTGAGTGCATCAAAATAACTAAAGTCCATTAGGCTGATATTGAGATTAGTAGCATAGCGCGGGCAAAATTACGTTCCTACGAAACCAACGAACTATTTTGCACATTATCATTGTGTTAATTCCGTTACGGTTAAAAACCTTGAAAATTTAGGCAAAAGAAGCGTTTTTACCTACAAAAACTAATACAGAAAGCATCATTTACTTTATAAAAGCAGGGATGTAGTGGTCTAATTGGTAACAATAGTTTCACTTATCTTCAAAAATATGATGCCGGAATACAGTATCTTTGCCATTCGATTTTTTTCAATAATCGACAAAATGTGAATAAATCAAGAGAAGAAGATACTTTGAGTGTGAAATCCATGATGCAGCAAACGGCTGTGCGTATCATCTATACTTTGCTTGCTCTATTTCTTTTTCTCTGGGCCATTGAACTTATGGGCGCTGCTTTCAAGGCTCTTGGTAGCGATGCCGCGCAGTCCATCATCACGGCGACGTCCAATCCGTTCATCGGCTTGTTTATCGGCCTCTTGGTGACCGCTTTGATACAGAGCAGTTCCACCAGTACTTCAATGGTCGTTACCGCTATGGCCTCCGGCTCTATCAATTTGCCCGACGCTATCCCTATCATCATGGGCGCCAATATCGGCACCACGCTGACGAGTACCATTGTTTCCATGGGGTACATCACCGATAAACGCGCTTTTCGTAAAGCGATAGCAGCAGGTTCCGTACACGATGTTTTCAATATACTCACGGTTATTATCCTTTTTCCTCTAGAATACTACTATAGATTGATTTCTTCTACCGTGGTCAGTATCGCCAAGGGCATCAATGCGTCCTCTGCCATCAATTTGCCCACGCGCTTATTGAGTTTTGAACAGCTGACCCACCTGGTTTCCAGTGTTATCGACAATGGGTTCATTCTAATGGTGATTTCTTTTGTCATGCTTATCGGTGCCATAAAACTATTGTCATCCCTGATTTCAAAATTCCTTATCGGTGATTCCCGATCATTGATCAATAACTATGTCTTCAATACTCCTGTAAAGTCCTTTCTATGGGGTACGGGCCTAACGGCCGCGGTTCAGTCCAGTTCTGTGACCACGTGTTTGGCGGTACCTCTGGTGGCTACAGGGCAGGTGTCCTTAAAAAAGGCCTTCCCTTTTATCATGGGAGCAAACATAGGGACCACGATTACTGCATTTGTAGCCGTACTGGTCAACAGCAATGCCGTAGTCACTATTGCCTTGGCCCATCTGCTCATCAATCTGATAGGCGTACTCATTTTTATGCCCTTTGCCTTTCTGAGAAGCCTGCCCGTCAACTTAGCTTTTTGGTTCGGAATACTGACCACAAAATCCAGAATCACGGGTTTTATCTATATTATTTTTATGTTCTTTATCATCCCCTTCACCTTGATCTACTTTAGCAAGGAAAAAAAGGAAGACATCGATGAACTGAGCAACAAAAGTAGCTATATCCAAGACCAGCGACGGGAGTATGGAGATTCCATGGACAAAGTGGCAAGAGAAAGAGCGCTTCCTTTGATGGAGGGCAAAAACAGTTTTGAAACTGTTGGAGAGCGTCCTACAAAAGTGCGTCTCACCTCCCCTTAAGCCTATGCGCTGTTGTTTCACAAAAATGTTTCTTTTTGATAAAAAGGGGTTCGTCCTGTTGTTTTTCACCAAGCTGCCCTCATGGCTTTCTTTCCGCGATTGATAAAACCAATGGGAATAGCTAGCTTTATCTCTTAATTATTGTAAAAAAAGACATCTTGAAAATCTTTAAATTCGATAAGCTATTTGATAGTTTCGGCCAGTACATGGAAGACCGGTTAGCACTGTTAAAGCTAGAGCTCAAAGAAGAGTTTGCAAAAGCAATCGCTAAATTATCGCTGGTGCTGGTGCTGCTACTGGTATTCCTCCATTTTGTTCTGTTTCTGAGCATCACTGTAGGAAGCGCTTTGAACCAGTTGTGGAAAAGTGATTATCTAGGTTATGGTGCTGTCACCCTATTTTATCTATTGTTATTTATTATCTTGTACTTTATAAGAAAGAATACTTCGCTGAACGAGATTCTTGAGCAGCGTATTTTGGAGAAGATGAAAGAGAAGGAACAAAAAGATACGGACTTATGAGTCACGATACTGAAAAGAACAAACCTTTGAAACAAACTCTACGGGAGTCTTCCGACAGGCACAGGGCCGCTTTTGAAGAAGGACTGGACGAGTGGGTAGATAATGTCGGGAGTCTGGGGAAAAACACACTGTTGATTGGAGGAGGGATTATCCTAGGGTACCAAGTATTCAAACTCCTACTGCCCCGAGAGGGTAACGTTTCCAAAGGCAGTCCCACTAATGAAGTGCCTTCGGCACTTCCTGCGACGGGGCTCACTACACTAGTGAAATCGAAACCGACCACACGACTGGGGCATCTCAAAATCCAATTGATAGAGGAAGCAAAAATGCTGTTGCTGAGAGAAATAAGAAAATACTTGGAAGCCTACTTAGAAGACACAAAAAATGGCAAGCAATAAAATGGTATACGCAAGCCTCCGAGATAGAAAGAAAATCGGTCAGAAATCACTAGCAGTGCTGATTGACCCCGATAAGGTGGCCAGTTCTCGCTCTTTGATGCCCCTGATCAATAGCTGCCAGGAAAACTGCGTAGACTACTTCTTCATAGGTGGGAGCTTGATCACCAACAATAAACTCTCTACAGTGGTCAGGACTTTGAAGGAGCACAGTAGCATCCCAGTGGTGCTGTTTCCCGGAAGCAATATGCAGATAGACCTACAGGCCGATGCTATCCTATTGTTATCACTCATATCAGGTCGCAATCCCGAAATGCTGATCGGGCAACATGTTGTGGCCGCTCCCATTCTCAAAAACAGTAACCTCGAAATATTATCTACGGGATATATGCTGATCAGCGATACTACTGACTCTGCGGTATCCTATATGAGTAATACTACCCCTATTCCTATGGATAAGCGGGCTATCGCTGCCTGTACTGCTATGGCGGGGGAGATGCTGGGCCTGGGACTCATCTATCTGGATGCCGGCAGTGGTGCCAAGAAGGCCATTGATAATAAGATGATCAGCGCAGTCCGCAAAGCAGTGGACGTACCTTTGATTGTCGGCGGGGGGATTAACTCCGGTCATAAAGTACAGGAAGCGCTGGCCGCAGGTGCGGACATCATCGTTATCGGTAATGCCATAGAAAAAAACCCCAATCTATTGATTGAGGTTTCCGAAAAACTTTATGATTTCAATAAATCCTTAAACGTTCATTAGGGATTCCCTTCTTCTCATTTTACCGGCGGGTATACCGAACATCATCTTGAACCGTCTACAGAAATAAGCGGTATCTTTGTAGCCGACCTCCTTACCGATGTCACGGATACTTTTCTTTGTAGTTCTCAACAGATTGACAGCCTCTTCCATTCGCTGATACTCGATATAATCCTGCGGATTGATACCTGTCAGCATTTTGAAGTATTGACCTACATAGTCTTCGGATACATTGGCCACATTGGCCAGTATACGGTTAGAAAGATCTCCTCCCAGATTATCTTTGACATAGGCAAAGATCTTTATAAGTCGAGGATCTTTAAAGTAGGTACTGTTCGTCGCCATCTGTTCCACAAAGAGACGCTGGGTGATGATATACCGGATAATCTCGATAACAAGATGCTCGGTTTTCAGTTTGACTACTCGCGAGTTGCCTTCCAATGTCGATTCGCTTTCTACGATAATTTCAGAAACGATATTGGTCAGTTTATCATTTTTGATAACAAAAGGAGGGATATCGAGTGAGGCAAAGAAATTGACCGAATCAAAAACTTTGGCCTCGAAAGCGGCGTAATCCAAGTTATCGAGAACAACATCGCTGAGCCCTGCTTTACTCTCTGACTTGAAAAACTCACCTTGACGACTCACAAACTCGTCATTGGTCAAACTAAGGGCATTTCCTGAACCATAGGTAATGTTCGTATTCCTTCCTCCCGGAATAAACAAGGCTTCGCCTTCGTTTACGACCGTCTCTTCTTCACCGAACTTGATTCGACCCTTTTTTAATACAAGAATACAATTCTCTACGTCATAATAGTTGCTGATACTGACCGGTTGCAATATTTTGATATTACTGGCTTTTATGTATCTAACACCTAATGACTCTATAATCTTATTATAGTCTTCCATAACAATTCAACAACCTAAAAAGGAGATATAAAAGTGTCCACATTCATTTGGACAAATCTAATCAAGATTTACATTTAGACAAAATTATTTTGATAAAATAGCTTTTAAAAACCCTAAAACTACCTCAAAACATCACGGGAAATTACAATTTTTTGTATTTCGGATGTCCCTTCATAGATTTGTGTTATTTTAGCATCCCTCATTAAACGCTCTACATGATACTCTTTTACGTAGCCGTAACCGCCATGCACCTGCACTGCCTCAACTGTCACATCCATAGCCACTTGCGAGGCATATAGCTTTGCCATAGCACTGGAAGTGGCAAAGTCTTTCTTCTGATCTTTCAGGAAGGCCGATTTCAGGCAAAGCATTCTAGCGGCTTCGATCTGGGTGGCCATATCGGCTAATTTGAAGGCAATGGCTTGGTGCTGAGAAATTTCTTTGCCAAAGGCCTTTCTTTCCTTGGAATAGTTCACTGCAAGCTCGTAAGCACCAGAGGCGATGCCCAAGGCCTGTGCCGCAATACCGATACGCCCACCGTTCAGTGTGCTCATCGCGAATTTGAACCCGAAGCCATCTTCTCCTATCCTGTTCTCTTTGGGGACCTTGACGTCGGAGAACATCAGCGAGTGCGTATCCGAACCTCTTATGCCCAGCTTGTCTTCCTTCTTACCGACGACAAAGCCATCCATTCCTTTTTCTACAATCAGAGCATTGATACCTTTATGTCCCAGTTCAGGGTTGGTCTGGGCGATGACGATATAGTATCCCGCACTGTTACCATTGGTAATCCAGTTCTTGGTACCGTTCAGTAGGTAATAGTCTCCCTTATCTTCTGCGGTTGTACGCTGAGAGGTGGCATCCGAGCCTGCCTCAGGCTCGGAAAGACAGAAAGCGCCTATTTTCTCGCCAGTAGCCAATTGGGTTAGGTATTTCTCTTTTTGGGCCTCAGAGCCGTATTTTTCCAGTCCCCAACAGACCAGCGAGTTGTTCACGGACATACAAACAGAAGCAGAAGCATCTATTTTTGAGATTTCTTCCATAGCCAGTACATAAGAGATGGTATCCATACCTCCTCCATTGTATTTAGGGTCGACCATCATACCCATAAACCCCAGTTCGCCCATCTTTTTTATCTGTTCTGATGGGAACTGCTGTTTCTCGTCCCGCTCGATAACACCGGGCAGCAGCTCGGTCTGGGCAAAATCTCTTGCTGCCGATTGTACGGCTAAATGCTCTTCGGTCAATTGAAAATTCATAATGGGTATGTTTTAACGATTAATAGAATACTATTCTGAGAAGTATCCGCTTACCTGTGCTTTCAAACTCTTTTCCATGCCGATGGCTTCTCTATCTCTCTTTTCATATTTAGGTCACTTTCCGAAAGTAAGTCCTGTCCGAATCATTCGTCGTCAAACCTACTTTTTCAAAATAGGTTACATAAAATAGACGAACGGAAACTCTGGTTTTTCATCCAGAATTATGATTAGACTTTCTACTGTAGGATAAAATCATCCCAAAATCAATCACCTAATATCCTTTAGCTATCATCATAGTTGATGTCGGCCCTCCTCTCCTATGCATTGATCTTAGCATACATCAAATCTTCATGACAAAATCCCAATGACAACCCTAGAGTTATGGGTTATCCTTCCAAGTGGATGATTATCATGGAAATCATTATCTGAATATCGTCGAAAATCACAGGTTATGTTGTCTCTTTGATTAGTAACAAAAAATGAAAAGTGAAGTTAGTTTTTTATTTCAATTAATCACCTCTCAAAAAGCTGATTTAGCATTGGCAACGATCAGAAATGTATACTTTTTGACATCAAAAGGCTCGTAACGCTTTCAATCGGCATCGATTGTTGACAGTTTCGCAAATAGCGCTGCTATCCTTTGCTGTGCGACGGTTGACCACTTCATGAGAAAGCCCTAAGGACACTTGCCTAAAGCTCGGTCTCACCTCATTCTACACTCAGCATAAGTGATAACAAATCTTCAAAAGAATTTCAAAACAGTCTATAAATGTATAAGCTGCCCTGAGAGCATGTTTAATACAAACTTACATTTCAAATGTCGCCTATCTTCCTGTTCATTTTGCTTCACTCTGCGTTGACGATCCTCGGGATAGCGCTGCTATCCCTGCGGTTCTCGCCTTGATTGAAACAAAATGACCAGCGGAATCTTATACGACATTTAAAACCCAAATTTGTATTATACAGCGGAAAAACAAAGCGGCCATCGCTTCTGAACGATGGCCGCTTATACCGAGAGTTGTTCACGCCAATGATCAATCCCTACGTCCCATATAAATGGACACATAATACAGCAATGTGGCCAAGGAGCCGATGGCCGCTACCACATAGGTCCTTGCGGCCCATTTCAGCGCATCTTTGGCCGCACGATGTTCCTGTGGGGTTACTATGTTTCTCTGTTCTATCCAGGCCAGTGCACGATTACTGGCATCGTATTCTACGGGCAAGGTGATAAAGCTGAAAAGCGTCGTCATGGCAAACATCAGAATACCCAATAACAATAGTTGGGGAAAAGAGTTGATCAAAAGAATACCCCCAAGAATGATCCATGTCATGAACTGTGAACTGACGTTGACAATAGGGACCAACTTGGACCTCATGGTCAACCAACTGTAAGCGGTCGCATGTTGTACGGCATGTCCTACTTCATGGGCGGAGACCGCCGCTGCTGCCGCATTCCGCTCATGGTACACAACTTCACTAAGGTTGACAGTCTTGTTCGCCGGATTATAATGATCTGTCAGCTGTCCCTGTACCGAGATGACCTGTACATCATGGATACCATGATCGGCCAACATCAGCTCTGCCACTTCCTTCCCACTCAAATTGGACTGTAACCGCATTTGAGAATATTTCTTGAATTTGCTTTTTAAACGACCGCTGACAATCATACTAACGACCATCACCACTGCGCCTATCAGATATGCTCCTATCATAAGCTATAAAATTTTAGTTGTTCTTGATTTTGTCTATAATATAGGTGGTGGAAAAACCCTCGACCAGTGCAACGGTCTTTACTTTACCTCCATTGTTGATAACAATATCCGCACCAACGATGTTTTCTGTCAAATAGTCATTGCCTTTGACCAGAATGTCAGGCTTTAAGCATTTTATCAGCTCATAAGGTGTTTCTTCACCGAAGAGCACTACGGCATCCACAAAACCCATGGCTGCCAGCATTCTGGCCCTTGCATATTCAGAATTGATAGGTCTTTTGGGGCCCTTGAGCTTTTTCACAGAACTATCGGTGTTCACTCCTATGATAAGTCTATCGCCCAGTAATCGGGCTTTTTCCAGGTAATCGATGTGTCCGAGGTGGAGAATATCGAAACATCCATTGGAAAAAACCACTTGTTCGCTATTTTCTTGCCATTCGAGGACCTGTTCCTGTAATGCTTCAGGGCTTACAATTTTATCAGAAGTAGTTTTCATCTTATGTTTGAGTTTACGATACAAATTTAGGGCTTAGAGACTGTTTTGGAATTATTTTCGAAATTTGTTATTGTTTATTTTGAATAGGGTCGAGTGTTAAGAAAATGCCTTGAGGGTTTAGCCGGCAAAGGGTCCCATCTGCCGCATGAGTATCAATGGACAAAGGTATTTTCTTTCGGATGTATCTCATCCTGTTTTGTTGACCTCAAGATTCAAACATCCCATCGAACAGAGGGATTTTGAACCTGAGCCGATGAAAATAGTCCGCTCAACACTAATTTTCATCGTTCATCGCCCTTTTCACCCTCAAAAATCCACTTAAAATAGCAATTGTCAGTTTATCGGCGATTACCGCAGTTGATAGAACCCTTAAAAAATACCATCTGGATTTCCCTTAGATTTATACTCGCAATATCAAAAAGCACTTTCTTCAAACCAAAAGAAGACTGCATCATTTTAGCTCATTAGCTTATTTTTTTATTTTTCTATAATTAACAAAACACCATAACCAAATCCTTTTCAAGTATGAAAAATAATTTTCTACTCCTTCTCTGTACACTATTTATACTGGCCTTACAGCCTGCAAAAGCTCAGTTTTCACCTTCGGACACTTATCGTGGCGAAGGCACTTTCTATGGCTATGGCGGTGGCGGGAATTGCAGCTTTCCCAAACCCGGTTTTCTCACCGCAGCATTGAACAAATCACAGTACGATGCCTCCGGTGCCTGTGGTGCCTGTCTAGAGGTGACCAACCCGAATAATGGAAAAAGTGTACTTGTCAGGATTGATGACCAATGCCCTGAATGTAAGCCCGGGGATGTCGACCTGGAAGAAGCGGCCTTTGAGCAGATTGCCAACAAAACAGAGGGAAGAATCGCTATTACCTGGAACTATGTCCCCTGCCGAGTGCGGAACAGGATGCAGATATTTTTCAAAGAGGGTTCCAGCCCTTACTGGACTGCGCTACAGATTCGTCAGCACCGCAATCCTATCACCAGTGTGGCCTACCGCGCAGCCGGCAGGGGAAGCTTCAAGACCATACAACGACAACCTTATAATTTCTTTCTGGAAAGCAGTGGCATGGGCCCCGGTCCCTATGACATCAAGATTACGGATGTATTCGGGCAGGAAATCATCGCTACGAACATCCCTCTAAAGGTAGAACAAACCGTCAATGTACCGCAACAGTTCCCCGTATACAACGGCGGGAGCAGTTCGCAACAACCGCTATTGGAAGACGGTCTTTATAATATCAGGGCAAAGAACAGTGGCAAATCACTGACCGTTGCGGGTGCTTCAACACAGGAAAGCGCTAATCTACACCAGTGGGCCTATCGAAGAATGTCCCATCAGCAGTGGCAGGTAAAACACTTGGGCAATCAAGAGTACAGCATCATGGCCAAGCATAACGACAAAGCCGTATCCATAAAAAATGCCTCCTCAATAGAAAATAGTAATGCCATCCTTCAAGATTTTGCCAGTCAGGCTGCTCAGAAATGGGCCTTCGAAGAGGCCGGTAATGGTTTTTTCTACATCAAGAACATCAACAGTGGGCTGTACTTAAAAGTTAGGTCACTGGAGAGGAAAAACGGTGTCAATATCCTTCAGGGAACGCTAGCCCCGGCTGACAACTATCGGTGGAAGCCCGTGCTCTTGGGTGGCAGTACCTCTCTGAGGAATAGCAGTGAGGCCATCACTGAGAGTGACCTCCTTCAGGTGGGTCCCAATCCGTTTCAGCACTCTTTTCAGATACGATGGACAGGCGTTAACAGCCTCCAAAAGGTTCAGCTATATGATGTCTTCGGTACTATGATCAAAGAGGTGAAAGATATCGAATCGCCATCAGCGGCCAAGGACTTTCAGCTGGAAGCCACAGTACCCAGTGGCATCTACTTCCTCCAGGCCAAGACCTCGTCGGGACAGGTCATCAGAAAAAAACTATTGAAACAATAGTAGCCACCCGTTTACTGTAAAGCCATAGTGTTTCCTATTCGTAGGAGCTTTTGAGAATTACACTAAGAATAAAAAAACAGTGGAAAGATAGACGAGCTTTATCTTTTCACTGTTTTTTTTGAGGTAAAGGAGAGTGTTCTGCCCCAGCCTCCATCACTGCCGCACTCCATAGGTCAAATACAGCACATTGATTTGTACCCGCTGCAACCTGTTCAATCAGAAACAGGCTGAGCTAAGGTTTACTTAGCACGCGGCAAACGCCGATAATAGAATAGAGAAGGGACAAAAGGCCCGAACTGTTCACTCAGGGTATAATAACCTCCCCCATCAAGTTCCCATGCGATGGCCTCTCCCTGCGGCTCCATCATGTAGGGCAGTGCCAGCCCCGGTCTCTTCAGGGCCTCATGGATACTTTCCCCGGGGCTTCTTTTCCAGTAGTATACTTTGTCATAGGTCTTGATAAGTATCTCCTTTCCTTCGGGAGATATGTCACCCGCCACTACAAACGTGTAGGACAGCGTCCCTATTTTTTCCAGGACATTGACTTCTTTGGTCGATTGCGGGTACTTGGCCAAGTATACCTGTACCTTGGCCTCTCTTTTGGAAATGATGTACAGGTCTTTCGTATCCGGGTCCAGCATCAGGGTTTCTGCATCTCGGGGGCCATCGGGATAGCGGAAGCGCAAGGTATCGAAATCCGTTAAAAACCGGTCCTGCATTAGGTTAAGGCTATCAAACAAGGGTTCTTTGACGCGATAGACAAAGACCGTTTTATGCTGGGCCATATTATCTCCGATATCAGCTATATAGAGATAGCTGGCCTCCTCTATCGGTCCCGGTCCAGCAGTAATATCCTCCCAGTCGCGGCTCTGTAAGCCTTTCAGGTAATAGGTGAAGCGTCCCCTCCCCTTTCCATCCAAAAGAAAAACCCTGGCTTTGCTACCACTATCGTTATGCGACCATAGCAGCCCGGGATTGGTCCTGCTGGCCACTAGCCCCGAAGCCTCTTTAAGGTTTTTGTTTTTGACCACCCCTCTATTATCACCTATGGCAAAAAGAGTGTCCCTCAGCAGGTAATTTTTCCGCTGTCCAAAGTGACTGGAACCTGCCCCCATGATCAGGACCAAAATGGTACAGGAAAGCAGCACAAGTATAGTTTTAGGATAATGCATGGTCATATATCATTTGGTGAAAATCCGAGTACTTCCTAGAGACTGTTTCCACAGCTATCATTTTAGAATTTGTTATTGTTCATTTTAAGTAGGACCGAGCGTTAAGAAAATGTCCCGAGGACTTTCCCCTAAAGTAGCCTATCGGCCGCTTGAGCATCATCAACAATGATAGCAGCACTATCTACGAACATTTCAACGAAATTATGTGCCAAAAGATTACCTACAGCAATGAGCATCGTGAAAAAAGCGTTCTATCTGAGATAAATTGTACCGGCAAATCCCATATAACCTTCGAAAAATCGATAAACTAACCGTAAAGATAAAAGATACACCGTTTGAAACCGTCTCTTATATCCGTGTTTCAAAAATAATGAAATTTCAAGCGGCATTCCCTTTGATGGATATTTCTCCCTGAAAAAAACAAAGAGCAGCGCCCCCTCCTATCAAGACACAGGTCATCAATGGCTTGCACTGGAATTGCAATAAAAAACTGGACAATAAGTTAAGCACATTTTGAATAATTGATTTTACTAAACTCTTCTGGAG